>JBBDPC010000129.1:0-62323 GCA_040876735.1 Phycisphaeraceae bacterium
CCGGTCTGGTGGGCGACCGCTACGGCGACCAGTACTACCTCCTGCTGGCCGACACGCGCGACCGCGCCATCACCCGCGAGCAGCCCAACTGGGAACTGACCAGCGCCCAGATGACCAGCGACCAGCAGGGCCGGCCGGCGGTGGGCTTCGGCCTCAACGCCGTCGGCGGCAGCCTGATGGGCCGGCTCACCGGCGCGCATGTCGGCGAGCCGATGGCCATTCTGCTGGACAACGCCGTCATCTCCGCGCCGACGCTGAACGACCAGATCCGCGATCAGGGTCAGATCACCGGCAGCTTCTCCGAGGCCGAGGTCAACTACCTCCTGCGCACGCTCCGCGCCGGCTCGACCAGTGCGGAACTCAGCGAAGAGCCGATCAGCGAGAACACCACCGGCCCGCAACTGGGCCAGGACAACCTTCAGGCCGGCGTCCGCGCGGCGGTCATCTCGCTGATCGCGGTCGGCGCGTTCATGCTCGTCTACTACCTCTTCGCTGGCGCGGTGGCCAACGTCGCGCTGATCGCCAACATGATCATCATCCTGGGCGTGATGGCGCTGCTTCAGGCGACGTTCACCTTGCCCGGCATTGCCGGCATCGTGCTGACCATCGGCATGGCGGTCGACGCCAACGTGCTCATCTTCGAGCGCATCCGTGAAGAGATCGACCGCAAGGCCGACCTCGCCACCGCCGTCCGCCTCGGCTATGAGAAAGCGCTGTCGACCATTCTCGACGCCAACATCACCACGCTGATCACCTGCATCGTGCTCGGCTACACCGCTACCGCCGAGGTCAAGGGCTTCGCCGTCACACTCGGCATCGGCATCGTGGCCACGCTCTTCACCGCCCTGTTCCTGACGCGCGTGATCCTGGAAGCGTACATCAAGTTCGGCAAGGCCAAGGCGATGCACCAGCTTCCGACGCTCGTGCCCGCCATCGGCCGGCTGCTCACGCCCAACGTCGACTGGATCGGCAAGCGGTTCATCTTCTTCGCCATCAGCGGCGTCCTGATCGTCGGCGGGCTGCTGGCGATCACGTCGCGCGGCGAAGACATGCTCGACATCGAGTTCCGCGCCGGCACGCAGGTCGCCTTCGACCTGGCCGAGGACGAGCAACTGCCCATCGCCGAGGCCCGCCGCCGCCTGGCGGTCTACGGCGAGGTGGGCCAGGCCATGCAGGAAGCCCAGCAGGCCGGCCAGACGCTTGACCCCGCCACGCTCGCCAGCGACGAGCATCGCCAGGTCTACGAAGAATTGCAGGACATCAAGGAAGCTGCCGACGCCCGCCGCGCCGAGGCGCAGGCCAGCGGCGACGTGGTCGAAGACCCCGTCGACTTCAGCCTGCTCAATCAGGCCCGCGTCATCACCGTCGGCGAGACCGAGCGGACGGACGAAGGCATGATGGCCGGCGGCTTCAGCATCGCCACGCTCGTCACCGACTCGCATGTGGTCAGCGATATCGTGACCGCCGCCTTCGAGGATGTGCTCGACCCGAACCTCACCCGCTCGGTCACCTTCCGCGGGCAGGAGCTCGACGACGTCGAGCGTGCCTCGGCCCAGGGGCACATCTTCGCCATCACCGACCGCGACCTCGGCGATACGATCAACCGGCCCGACCTGACCGCCCACGACGTGCAGGACTACCTCGGCGGCGTCGCCATTGTGCTGCAGGATCTCGACCCCACCGTCGCGCGCGGCGAAGTCGAGCGGCGCATGAACCGCATGCGCATGGACCCGATGTTCGAGGGCCTGGGCTTCCGCGAGTTCGACGTGATCGGGCTCGACACTGCCGACACGCCCGAGGGCGAGCCGCAGCGCTACCAGTCGGTCGTGATCGTCGCCCGTGACGCCGACACCAACTACGTCGATATGCCCGACGCCTTCGGCGAGACCGGCGGCCTGGCCGACACCGAGTGGCAGCTCGCCCGTGAAGCGATGCAGCGCGGCACCAGCCTCGCCAGCGTCAGCAACTTCTCCAGCCAGGTCTCGACGACCATGGCCCAGCAGGCGATCTCCGCCATGGTGCTGGCGCTGCTGGCGGTGGTGGCCTACATCTGGTTCCGCTTCGGCAGCATCCGTTACGGCGTCGCGGCGATCGTCGCGCTTGTGCACGACATCACCATCGCCCTGGGCATCATGGCGCTGACCGGCTTCTTCCACGGCGACGTCAACCCGATCGCCCGCTGGCTGATGATCGATCCGTTCATGATCGACCTGGCCATCGTCGCGGCGATCCTCACCATCGTGGGCTACTCGCTGAACGACACGATCGTCGTATTCGACCGCATCCGCGAAAACCGCGGCCGGCTGTCGCGCGAGACGCCGGGCATCATCAACGAGTCGATCAACCAGACGATCAGCCGAACGGTCATCACCTCCGGCACGACGCTGCTGGCGGTGGCGGTGCTTTACGTCTTCGGCGGCCCGGGCGTGCACGGCTTCGCGTTCATGGTGCTCGTCGGCGTGGGCATCGGCACGTACAGCTCGATCGCCATTGCCGCGCCGATCCTGATGCTCTGGCCCGGCAAAGACACGAAGCCTGTCGCGAATCAGGCCGACCATGGTCGCAGCAAGTCCGCCGCCCAGCCGGCGACGACGGCCAACTGATTCGACGCATGGTTGCCTGGTTCCCCTCGTGCGTTACAGGCCGGGGCCCGGGGGACGCCACTGGTGGCTGTCTACCAGTGCAGATGCGCGCCTGAGAACGTGCTTAAAAGAGGTCAGAGATCGTAGGTCAGCGCCCACGCCTCAGGCCGTGCGGCTTAAGTCGCACGGCCTCTGACTTCGCTACCCGCCTTACGTCCGAAGCCACCAGTGGCATCCGCCACCCTCACATCCCCGGACAAGGATGGACCATCCATCCATCTGAAACGCGATCTGAGCGTTCGCAGGCGGCGACGGCATCATTCCAGGAATCGATCGACCGGTGCCGCCGGGTCGATTTCGCGAGCCTGTTCCGCCGCCCGGCGTGCCGCGTCCGTATCGCCGAGGCGCGTGTGCAACGCCGCGAGGCGAACCTGGTGCGTCGCTCGTGTCGGCTCGAGCAGGGCGAGCCCTTCGAGGTGGTGCATCGCCCGCGTCATGTCGTCGCGCTGCATGTGGATCGTCGCCGCCAGTTCACGGTACGTGCCGTTGTAAGGCTCGCGCCGCAAGGCTCGCTCCGCCGCCGCCGCCGCCGCATCCAGGTTGTCCATGCGGCGATGCACTTGCGCCAGTTGATGCGCCCACCGGCCGTGCTGGAGTTCCTGCCGGTCAAGGTGTTCGAGTGCACCGACCGCCTCCGCGTCCCGGCCAAGTTCGGTTGACAGTTCCACCAGCACCCGCTGCGGCCATGGATCAACCGGCCGGGCCTGGGCATAGCGGATCACCGCCCGCCGGGCCGCCTCGGCGTCGCCCGAAGCGATGGCACGCTCGGCGATCAGGCGAAGCAGGTCCGGGTGGCCGGGATGCTCCGCCAGCAGCGATTCGAGTTCCGCGTCATCCGCCGGCCGCGCCTCGCCAGCCAGGATCGCCTGCAGCCGCTCGCTCGCCTCGCGCGGCGCCAGGCCCCACCGCTGCACCTCGTTGCGGGCCCAGTCGCGAAACGCACTCATGAAGCCGTCCGGCTCCATCCGCGTCACCTGCCGCAAAGCCCGCACGTCGTCCACCCCCGCATGGTGCAGCTCAAGCATCGCCACCACCGCATCGTGGCCGAACCGGTGCACGATGAACTCGTGCATCCAGTGCGCCTGCGCGTAGGCGAGCGGTCGGTCGCGCGGCGTGCGCGGCCGGATGAAGCCCCAGTTGATCGTCTCCAGCGTGAACAGCTCGTCCTCGTGCATCGCCCAGGCGAGCAGTTGAGCGGTGGCGTAGCTGCGGTCGACATGCTCCTGCGACACGGCACACGCCTCGGTGAACCAGTGCGGCACACGGTTGCGCGTCTGTGACAAGGTGATCGTGTGAACGTACTCGTGACGCAGCACGTTGGCCCAGTCGAACGTGCCGCGCTGCCGGGCGCCTTCGCGCGGCGGCGTGATGGAAATCACCGGTCCCGTCGCGGCGCCGATGGTCCAGATCTCCGGCATGCCGGTGATGCGCACCCCGAACGCCTCTTCGTCGGGCATGATGTCAATCTGCGTCTTGCGCTCCGGCTCGTGGCCATAGGCGCGGGCGAGGTCGGCGTGGATGCGCTCCAGCGTCTCGGGCATATCCCGGGCGAGCACCGCGTCGATGCCCGAGCGGTAGCGGATGATGAAGTGCTCCGTCTCGATGGTCTCGTAGTCGAGCAGGTCCTCGGCCAGCTTGAGGCTGTTGTTCGCCCGGCGGTTGAACGGGTCCAGCCGGGTGACCAGCGACAGCTCACGCCGTGCCCCTTCCAGGTCCCCCGCCTGCATCAGCATCAGCCCCAGCTCCATGCGCGGCGCGGTCGCGTTGGATTGCCGTTCGATCGCCTCGCGCAGCATCCGCTCGGCCAGATCGTACTGCCGTGCGAGTGACAGGTATTGCCCGGCCAGCACGTGCGCCTCGGGCGAGCCCGGGGCGAGTGCGTCGAAGCGGGCGAGTGCTTCGGCCGTCGCCGCTTCATCGTGTGACATCGCTTCGACCGACACCGCCAGCGCATTGGCCTCGCGCTGCTGCGGGTGGCGCTCCAGCATAGCCGCCATCGCCGCCCGGCCCGTCTCCGGGTCGCGCTGCACCATCCGCATGTGCACGTCCACCAGGTCGGCGAGCAGGTGCGTATCGTTGACTTCGCGCAGGGCGTCGATCGCTTCGTTGGCGTTGTCGAAGTTGAAGCTGCGGGCCGACAGCCGGCCAAGCCGGTACCACGCTTCGCCGCTGTGCGGGTTCAGCGCCAGCGCCTCCTGCAACGCCGCCACCGCGTCGGTGAGGTTGTCCTTCTCCATCAGCAGCTCGGCCTCGGTGAGGTGGGCGGGCCAGTAGAGTGGGTCCAGCCGTTGCCGGGCGTCGGCAAGCTGGTTCATCGCAAGCTGGTAATCACGTGCCGGCCGGCCCTCCAACTGCGCCAGCATCACCGCCGCCCGTGCCGCCGCCGTCTGCTCCGCCGCATCGTCGAACTGCCGCGGCGCATCCTCCTGCCACTGCCGCAGCACGTTCGTCGCACGGTTCAACTGCCCGAGCTGCTCGTACGCCCGCGCCCGCAGCACCGCCGCCTGCGCCCCCTCCGCCTGCGTCAACAGTTCCAGCACCGTCTCCGGCTCACCGCGATGCAGCGCCGCCCGCGATCGCACCAGCGGGTCCACGTCGTCCCGCATCAGCGACGGGTGGTCCAGCTCGAAGCGGTGCAGCGCGAGCAGCGCCCGATGCTGCGGTGAAAGCTCGTCCTCGTCAGGCAGATCGTCCCATCGGCCGTGGAAGATGCGCAGCCGGGTCCGCTCGGCGCTGGAGGTCAGCGGGTCGTCGATCAGCCGGCTCACCAGCGGCGCGGGCTCGATCTGCTCGGCCAGCGACGGCGGGCTTTCACGGTCGGTCGCGAGATCGCCCGGCAGGTGAATCTCTTCTTCGTCCGGTAGGTCGGGCGGCTCGGCTTCCACGGTCGCCTGCCCCTGCGGGTGTCCCCACGCCGGCCACGCCAGGCAGGCCGTGAGCAAGAAACCCGTCACCATCCAGCGCCAATCCCGTGTCCAAGCCATATGCTTCTTTCCGCCTCTCCGGAGTAAGTGTCCCTGCCGCGTTTAGTTTAGGATCGGAGGCCAAGATGAGCCACGATGAATCCCAATCCGTTGCCGTGCCCGGCCCCGAGGCGTTCCCCATCCTCGATCGGCTGGACTTTTTCAATCATGCCGGGGTCGCCCCCATCTCCGGACCCGCGGCGGAGGCCCTGCACTGGTTCGCCGACCGCGCCGCCAGTCACGCCTACGTCGACTCCGGCTGGTACAAACGCATCCGCGAAGTCAAACGCGCCGCCGCCTCCCTGATCAACGCACGCGGCGAGCACGAAATTGCCTTCGTCCCCAACACCACCACCGGCCTCGGCCTCGTCGCCAACGGCCTCGACTGGCAGCCCGGCGACAACGTCATCATCACCAACGTCGAATACCCCGCCAACCGCTATCCGTGGCAAGACCTCAAACGTCGCGGGGTCGACATGATCGAGGTCGCCCAGCAGCCCGACGGCCGCATCGACGTCGACGACGTGCTCGACGCCATCACCGACCGCACCCGCGTCGTCTCGCTCTCCCACGTCCAGTACGCCTCCGGCCATCGCATCGACCTCAAGCCCATCAGCGACACGCTCCACCAGCTTCCACGAGGCGGCGGCTACCTCTGCGTCGACGCGATCCAGAGCGTCGGCGTCATGCCCGTCGACGTGCAGGCCATGGGCATCGACTTCCTCGCCGCCGACGGCCACAAGTGGATGCTCGGCCCCGAAGGCTGCGGCATCTTCTACTGCCACGAAGACCTCTGCCCGCTGCTGCACCCCGCCATCGTCGGCTGGATGGGCATGGTCGACGCCCAGAACTTCGGCGACTACCGCTTCGAGTTGCTCCCCGACGCCCGCCGCTTCGAGCCCGGCAGCTACAACATCCCCGGCATCCTCGCCCTCGGCGCCAGCCTCGACCTGCTGCTGAAGGTCGGCATCGACACTGTCTGGTCGCGCATCGACATGCTCACCACCCGCCTCTGCGATCGCCTGCCCGAGAAAGACTACCGCGTGTTCAGCCCTCGCCAGCATGTCGACGAACGCAGCGGCATCGTCATCTTCGAGCCCGCTGATGACGACAAGCCGCCGCTGACGCAGATCGTGGCGCAACTGCACAAGCAGGGCATCGTGGTCGCCCTCCGCGAAGGTCGGCTGCGCGCCAGCCCGCACTTCTACAACCGACCCGAACAGATCGACCGCCTCGTCGACGCGCTCCCCTGAAACGCCTCAAGGCAGAGCTACTGAAGTCGCTCTGCCTCCGGGTTACTCCAACCCATGCACCTCAACCTGCCAGCCCGCCTCCCCCGGCGGCTGCGTGTCGAACACGTCCTCTTCCACCTCCACCCCCGTTTCCACATTCCCTAGCCGAATGACCGACTCCGTCTGATCCCGCTCGTCCACCGACCGCACCTGGGCCGGCAGCAGCGTGTCGCGGTCGTACCACATTTCGATCAGCGTCTCGTCGATCTCCACGTTCGGCAGGGGGGTGAGCCGGAGCATCACCGTATTCTCCACCGCCGGCTCATCTTCCTCCACCAGTTCGACCGTGAAACGCTCAAGCACCGTCTGCTTCTCAAGGTCCAGCGGCAATGCGAACGGCCCTTCGCCCAGACGCAGCAGGTCCTGTCCCACTTCGTCCTCGGCCACCAGCTCACGACGGATAAAGACACGTTCGTTGTCGCGACGCTCCGCCAGCCACCGACCGTCGAAGATGTAACGGACGTGACGGTCGGGCTGAAGTTCGTCGTGCACGGCCAGCCGGTCGAAGTGGACGTGGAAGCGGGCAGGGGGGCCGGCGTCATAGGTGAGTTGACCGAAGCGGGTCTGCTTGTCGCCCAGCAGCATCTGGATGCGCTCGTAGCGGACGCGGGCGGTGAGCGTGTCGATCTCCGCAGCGCGGGCTTCGATGCGATCGAGCCACTGCCCGGCCTCGGCGGGGGCGTCGCCTTCTTCAACTTCAACGACTTCTTCGTCCCCCTCCGCTCCGGACGGGTCACTTAAGTGCCCCGTCCCGGCGTCCGCTGTGCAAGCGGCCAGCGCAGCAAAGGCAGCGATCAACAACACGGTAAGCGGCAGCGGATGGTTCATAGAGACTCGCAGACGATTGGGGGGACGCGGGAGCGTGGTCGACCTTCAAGTATAAAGACGCGGCGCACGCCCGGCCGGTTCCCCGAAATCCGCCCCGCTTACGCCGCCGTGTCGAGCGGGAACTGGCGAAAGACGCTGCGCGTCGGGTCGAGGGCTTCAAGCCGGTGGGCGACCTGGTCGCTGATCCGCCCCAGGTGCCCCACGAACCAGCCGGCGAGCGAGGGGTGCATCCCCAGCCGTTCCACCTGCGCCGCCACGTCCACCTCCGGCCGACCGGATGGATGCACTGGCACGCACTGCACGAGCAAAATACCCGCCCGGTCCGCCGCCTGGTAGAGCAGGTCGTTCCCGTAATGATCGCGGACCAGCAGCAGCGAGTCGCCGCCGGCCGGGAGAAGCTGGCTTTCGTCCACGCGGTCGACCATCAGCACGCTGCGGATCGCACAGATCTGCCCGTTGACCAGCAGCCTCGGCTCCGGTTCGCCGGCCGTGTCCGGATCTTCACGCACCGACGTCAGCCCGAGCATCACCGTCCGTCGATCGACGATCTCGTCATCCACAATCAGGCTCATCGCCAGGTCGTACAACGCCTGATCGCCCATCCCCGCCGGCCACCAGCGCTGCGGATGCACCAAGTCCAGGCGGACGCTGCCCAGCCCCTGTTCGAGCTTGACGGCCTGGCGGGTTTCGTCTTCGAAGCCGTCCGAGCCGTGAATCCCGACGCAGACTTCGACGCGGCGGTTCAGCCAGGGCGTGGCATCATGCGGGAACCGGCCGGCCGCAAGAAACTGGGCGTCGATCACCGCCTGCTCCGCGTCGACATACCGCACCAACGGCCGAATGGAACCAAACCGCAAAGGTGTTCGCATGTCACATCCTCCTGCGTAAGTACGATCAACCACCATCGACAGGCCCGTTGAATCATATCGGCCGAACCACGCCGCGGGACAGTAAAATCGCTCGGTTCGCCCTGCATCGCCTCCGGATCGCGGTCGCCGGGAAATTTCAATTGACACCCGCCCGATCTGTGGCATAATTCTTACGAGATGACACGCAAGCCCCGCTTCTTTTTCGGCACCTTCTGGTTTGACCTGACGCCACCCGCGACAGGGCCTGTGTGGTAGCCGAGCCTCGGCCGAATCGAAACACCCCACACCCTGACGCGGCGTCGCGTCAGGGTTTTTTTATATCCGGAGCAGTAAGCCGTCAGCTTTCAGCGATTAGCCAGCAACAGACAGGCCGCACAGAGGCGCACGCTGGCTGACGCCTTAAAGCTGACGGCTCAATGCTCAAACACTGGCATCCCGCTACGCCTCAGTCCCAGGAGTCCCTTTCATGATCGTCGTCATGCAATCCGAATCGACGGAGCAACAGGTGGAACACGTCTGTCAACTGGTGCGCGAGATGGGGCTCACCGACCACGTCATCCGCGGCACGGAATTGACCGTCGTGGCGGTGATCGGCGAAGACCGCCGCAAGGACCAGGGGCGGCTGGAGCAGGCCCCGGGCGTCGACCGCGTGATGCGCGTGCTCGCGCCCTACAAGCTGGCGGCCCGCGAGACGAAGAAGGAGCGCAGCGTCATCCACCTCAGCGAGTCGTGCAGCTTCGGCGGCCAGTCGATCGCCGTCATCGCCGGTCCGTGCAGCGTGGAAAGCGAGGAGCAGATCATGCAGACCGCCCGCATGGTCAAGGATGCCGGGGCGCATGCCCTGCGTGGCGGCGCGTTCAAGCCGCGCACCAATCCTTATGCCTTCCAGGGCATGGGCGAAGAAGGCCTGAAGCTGCTGGCGGCGGCGCGGGCGGAAACGGGGCTGGCCGTGGTGACGGAAGTAGTCACGCCCGAGGACGTGGACCTTGTCGCCGCGTACGCCGACTGCCTGCAGATCGGCACGCGTAATGCGCAGAACTACAAGCTGCTCGAAGCGGTGGGCAAGCAGGACAAGCCGGTGCTTTACAAGCGCGGCATGTCGATGACGATCGACGAGTACCTCCAGGCGAGCGAGTACATCCTCGCGGCGGGCAACTCGAACGTGATCCTCTGCGAGCGCGGCATCCGCACGTTCGAAGACCACACGCGTAACACGCTGAGCCTGTCGGCCGTGCCGGAATTGCACCATCGCACGCATTTGCCGGTGGTGGTCGATCCGTCGCATGGCACGGGGCACGCGCGGCTGGTGCCGGACATGACGCGGGCGGCGGTGGCGGCGGGCTGCGACGGCCTGGCGATCGAGGTGCACCCGGACCCGGAGCATGCGCTGACGGACGGGGCGCAGTCGGTGACGCCGGCGGTGCTGGCGCAGATCATCGCGACGGTGCGCCGCGTGGCCGAGGCGGTGGATCGCACCTGCGCCGCGCCGGTGGCCGTGCACGCATAAGGGCGCGTTCACGCTCTTCCAACGACTCCGTGTCTTTCGAGGCCGTGCGACTTAAGTCGCACGGCCTTGGGGGACCGTGAAGCGATCAGTTCACAACCACATTCACCACAACGTCCACCACCCCCGCCGCGCCCAGCGCGACGCTGATCACCCCGTTGACGGTGAGAAACACCAGCGGAATGCGATGCGTCTTCGACCCCGCCACCAGCACATGCTCCAGCACGAGCAGGCCCAGCGTCAGCGCTGCCGCCACCGCGAACACGACGCCAAGCTGCGGGCTCACCATTGCCATCGCCACCAGTGCAGCCGCCGTGACTCCATGCAGCCCCCGGCTCACCCACAACGCCGGCCGCACGCCCAGCCGTGACGGCATCGAAAAGAGTCCCTGCTCCCGATCCACCCCCACGTCCTGCAACGCGTAGATCACATCAAACCCCGCCACCCAGCACGTCACCAGCAACGCCAGCAGCCACGGCCCAGCCGACCCGAGATATCCTGGCTCAATCGCAATCGCCGCCGCCAACGGACTCAGCGCCAACGCTACCCCCAGCACGATGTGACACAGCCAGGTGAACCGCTTGGTAAAGCTGTACCCCGCCAGGTACGCCGCCACCGCCGGCGACAGGACGACCGGCCACGGGTTGCCGTACAACACCCAGAACCCCGCCGCCGCCGCGACGAACCCCGCCGCGCACACCACCGCCGCGCCCAGCACGAACGGCCGACTGATCGCCCCGCTGGGAATCGCCCGCCCGGCCGTACGCGGGTTGTCCGCATCAAAGCCCGCGTCCGCCCACCGGTTCACCGCCATCGCCAGCGTCCGCGCCAGTACCATGCAGACCACGATCAGCACGAACTCGCCGACGTACGGCAACCGCCCCGCCGTCCCGGCCGCGAGAAACGTCGCCAGCAAGGCGAACGGCAGCGCAAAGACACTGTGGCTGAGCTTGATGTCACGCGCGAGAATCGCCACGCGATGCGGTAACGGCGTTGCAGTAGTCATGGATCAATCAGTCCGAAAACGAACCAGTTTAGCGATCCCCCGCGGACGGGTCACAGGGTAAGCGCATTTGGATTAGGGTGGGGCGGGCGTCTCGCCCGCCTTCCCCGGTCGCTGAAGTAGCGACTATGTTTCAAGAACAGGCCTTCGGCCTATCGGCGGGCGAGACGCCTGCCCCACCGGGGGAAGAGCCAAATGCGATTCCCCCGCGGACGGGTCACTTAAGTGACCCGTCCAGCGTCCTTCCACCGCACATCCAACCCATGCGCCACCCCCAACAGGTCCAGCCCCCGCGCGACCACGAAGTCCACCAGGTCCTCGATCGTGCGCGGCATCATGTAAAACCCCGGGCTGGCCGGGCAGACAATCGCCCCCGCTTCGGTGACCGCCGCCATGTTGCGGATGTCGACCAGGCTCAACGGCGTCTCGCGATGCACCAGCACTAGTCGGCGGCGCTCCTTCAGCGTCACGTGCGCCGCACGGTGCAGCAGGTTCTGCGCCGAGCCGGTCGCGATGGCGGAGAGGCTGTTGCTCGAACAGGGCACGACGATCATGCCGTCATGCCGAAACGAGCCCGACGCGATCGCCGCGCCGACGTCGCGGTAGCTGTGCAGCACCAACCCCGCCGGCGTCGGCCCGCCCGCCTCGCCACCCGCCAGCGCCGCCGGGTCCACCCCCTCCATCCCCAACTCGTCATGCAGCAGCCGTTGGCCCAGGGGCGACACGACCACATGCGTCTCCACCTCCGCCGCCAGCAGCAACTGCACCGTCCGCCGCGCATACGCCGCCCCGCTGGCGCCGCTGACGCCGACCACGATGCGCTTGTCACGATCTGTTGTCACGGCTGGTCCTTTGCATGGGCATCAGGTGTTTCGTCACGCTGCCCGTCGATGCCTGTTGCCTCATAATCTTGAATCTCCACGGACGCCACGACATCCCAGAGCAAGGGTGGCGAGGCCATCACAAACACGGCAAACCTCTCTTCGTCCAGCATCGCCGCCACCGGATCATCACCACCAATCGATTGCCACACCCGCCCCTTCACTTCAACATCACGCAGCATTGGATCATTAACCTGCGTCAACCATTGTCGCATCGGGCTTATGGTTTCGCCGTCGAGTTCGATCGTCACGGCAACCGCTTCTTCGCCACCGCCATAAGACATGTAAACGAAGCCGGGCTCCTCCTCGACCGTCGATTCCGGCATGTCGCGGGGAACAACGAACGACCTTACCGGCCCATATGGCGGCGTAATCACCCGCTCCTCCCGACCACATCCCGCAACACAGGCAAGCATCAGCACCAAGGCGAGCAGGCCGGTAGAGCGCGATCCATAACTGAGGTAAGACATGCGTCAATTCCCCCTTTCCGCCGCCGCCTCCACATGCCGCACGGGCAGCTTCGGCAGCGCTTCGATGAACTGCTTGCCGTACCGCTTCGTCGCCACCCGCGGGTCGAGCACGACCACGCTGCCGCGGTCCTGCCGGGAGCGGATCAGCCGGCCGAAGCCCTGCTTGAATTTCAGGATCGCCTCGGGCAGCGAGTAATCCATAAATGGGTTGCCGCCGCGCTGGCGGATGCGCTCCATCCGCGCTTCGACCAACGGCCGATCGGGCACGACGAACGGCAGCTTCGTGATAATCACGTTCCGCAGCGCATCGCCCTGCACGTCCACGCCCTGCCAGAAGCTGTCCGTGCCCAGCAGCACGCTGCGGCGGTCGTTGCGGAACTGCTCGAGCAACGGGGTGCGCTGCACGCCGTCACCCTGCACCAGCAGCGGCATGCCGCGCTGCGCCAGGTGCGGCCGCAGCCAGTCCGCGAGCTTGCGCAGCATCTGGTAACTGGTGAACAGCACGAACGCGCCGCCGTCGCTGTGGTCGAGCTGGCGCAGAATGGCGGGCCCGAGCTGCGCCTGATGCTGCGGATCGCTTGGCTCGGGCAGCGTGCGGTCGATCACCAGCTCCGCCTGCGTCTGGTAATCAAACGGCGAACCGAGCATCAACGCCTCTGCCATGTCACACCCCAACCGCGACCGCGCATGCGCAAATGCATCCGCCTCCTTGCCGCTCGCCTGCTTCTGTTCATGGCGCGTCGCCAGCGTCGCCGACGTCAGCACCACGCCCATCGGCTCGCCCTCCGGGCCCGTCGCCTCGAACAGATGCTCCCGCAATCGCGGTCCGACATCCACCGGTGAACAGGCCAGCTCCACCCGCCGAAACCGCTCGCCCCGCGTCGCCTCCAGCCAGTAGACGCAGTCTTCCTCGCTCTGCTCCAGCAGCGCCTTGAGGCTCGCCACCACGTCCCGGCAGCGCGACATGTAGCCGGCCAACTCATACCGGTCCGCCTCCTCCTCCACCTTCTCGCGCAGCCGGCTCAGCAGCAGGCTCAGGTCCTCCATCGGCTGGCCCAGCGTGTTCGCCACCACGTTCGCGTCGTCAATCCGGCCGTTCGTGCGGCCGTGGTTCGCCTGCCACATCACCAGGTCGTCGAACTGCGCGTGGCTCGCCATGTCCGCCCGGCTCACCTGCTCGATCGCCCGTTGCAGCAGCGTCGGCTCCGGCTTCTTCAAGCTCGCCAGAAAGCCCCGGCCCGTCCGCTCGTTAAACAAGGCGTTGAGCAGGAACCGTACCTGCGACTCGGTCACCGACAGCCCGAAGTGGTCGCTCGCCACGTCCTCGACCATGTGCGCTTCGTCGAGAATCACATGGTCGTAAGGCGGCAGAAACCCCACCCCATCTTTCCGCAACGCCAGGTCGGAGAAGAACAGCGCGTGGTTCACGATCAGCAAGTCCGCGTTCTCCATCCGCCGACGGGCCTGCTGGTAGAAGCACTTGTTGTACGTCGGGCACCGCCGGCCCATGCAGTTGCCCGCGTCCGACCGCACCTTCTCCCACACGCCCGGCAACGTCCGCCCGAGTTGCGGCAGCGACGCCAGCGACCCGTCCGTCGTCTCGTACGCCCAGTCCTCCACCGCGTGCAGCGTCCGCACCAGCTCCGCATCGGCGAACAGGTCGACCTGCCGTTTGGACGCGTTCGCCAGCCGGCGCAGCGACACATAGTTGCCCCGGCCCTTGACCAGCACGGCGGAGAACTCCTCGCCCAGTACCGCCTGCAGCAGCGGCACGTCGCGCTCGACGATCTGCTCCTGGAGCGCGATGGTATGCGTGGAAATGACCACCCGCTGCTTCCGCTTGCCTGCTTCGCGGTTGGCGACGATCCGCTCGATGGCGGGCAGCAGGTAGGCGAACGACTTGCCGACGCCCGTGCCCGCCTCGACCAGCAGCTTGTCGCCGGCCGCAAGCGTACGGCGGACCGCGTCAATCATGGCCGACTGCTCGGGCCGCTGCTCGAAGCGATCGCCCAGCCGGCGGGCGACTGGCCCGGTGGGCGAGAGGATGGTGGCGGGGTCGAAACTCACACCAGCAGTTTACGTCGAAACGTTCGGGCTGTGTTCGAGTCGCCTCGGGCGTGCCCGGCCTCGTGATTCCCCTCCCCTTGGACGACCATGGCCGCTGGAGATCCCGCCGCCGCGTAGAAGCTCAAACCACGGATGCACACGGCTGGGAAAGCGAGAAAGGCAGTACCACGAAGAGCACAAAGAACACGAAGAAGAAGGAACAGGGAGTGAAGCAGAGAGCGTAAGTCCAATAGCCCCATGCGGAAGCATGGGGTTGATGGCGTCCGGCGACCGAAAACCCCACGCTTTCGCGTGGGGCTATTGGGCTTGCGCTCTTTTCTTCACTCCTGCCTCATTCTTCTCCGCCTTCGTGTTCTTCGTGACTGATCTTGTCTCTGCTTGGCGTCTTGGCAGCTTGGCGACTTGGCGTTTTCCGATCCGCGCGTATCCGTGGTTTCGCTTCACCATTCAGCGTTGGGCAGGCTTTCGGGCATGAAATCGCCGACGAACTTGCGCTCCATGCCATTGCCCCAGCCGGCGCCATGGTCGCTGGTGATGCTCTGGCGGGACTGCTCGCTGATCTTGTGCGGGCCGAAGCTCAGCAGGGCCAGGATCGATCCCGGGCGCAGGTGCTCGCTGGCCCAGGTCAGGGGGGAATCGCCGTGCGCGTCGCGCGCCGCACGGTCGCCGCCCTGTTCGAGCAGGTAAGCGATGATCGCTTCGTCGGCATAGGCGGCCGCGCGATGCAACGGGGTTTCGCCTTTCGTCCGCACGTCGCGCATGAAGGCCCCCGTCTCCTTGCCGGGAAGGGTCCGGGCGTTCACGTCGGCGCCGTGCTCGACCAGCAGGCGGATGACGTAGAGGTAGTAGGGGCGTCCGGCTTTGGCCAGCGCGTTGTGCAGCGGCGTCTCGCCGGTGTCGGCCACGGTGGCGTTGACGTTCGCCCCATGCTGGATCAGAAAATCGCACACTTTCCAGTGCCCGAAAAATGCGGCGTGGCCCAGTTCCTCATCGACGTTCAGGCTGCTCAGGTCGCCCCCGGCCTCCAGCACCGCCTTCAGGGCTGTGACGTCGTTGTAATACACGAACCACTGCATCACCTTGATCGCCCCTTCGTGAAGGACGTCTCGCCATTCGGGCAGACGGATCAGGTCGAACACCCGGTCGGTCCGCCCCCGGCTGATGTGCTGAAGGATCGTCGCTTTGTCCATCTGCCCGCCTCGTTGCGAAGGGAAAGGGGATGATCGTGCGGCTGCCGGCGCTCGGCGTCTCAACGTTCTGCCGGATGAACCTTCGGCAGCGCGTCGAGTTGGGCGAACAGATCGTGCAGCCTCACCGGTTTGTGGCTGTAGAGCATCTGCTGGCCGTCGCGGTCGAGCAGGATGAGGGTGAACTTGCCGGCGTCGGCTTCCATCTCCTCGCGCAGACGGATGATGGTGTCGTGGTTGAGCGGTTGGCCGTCGAGGTAGCCTTCGTCGTGCCCGATGATGGTGAGGAGTTTGACATGGCGCTGGTTAAGCGCGCCCTGGCTGGCGGCGAGGGTCTGTTGCTGCCACTGGAGCGGGCCGTTGTCGCGGTAGGGGGCGAAGAGCAGCAGCAGGCGGTGATTGGCGCGGAGGCGGTCGAGGTTGGCGTCAAGGCCGGGGGCTTGGTCGTCTTGCATGGGGTCTCCATCGAGCGGGTCGGCGTGGCGGCCGTGGATGTCAGGCGGTGTCGGAAAGGGCGTCGACGATGGTACATCGTTCGGCGAGTTCGGTCACGCGGTCGCGGTCGAAGCCGGCGACACCTGCGAGCAGGGCGTTGGCGCTGGCGGTGGCGATGCCCCAGCGGAGCACGTCTTCGGGCGCACGGCCGGCGGCGTGGGCGTCGAGCAGGCCGGCGAGCAGGCAGTCGCCGCAGCCGACGGTGTTGATCACCTCGTTGGCGGGGACGTCGCACCGGCCGCGCCACACCCGGCCCTGGTGGAACAGCAAAGCGCCGGCGGGGCCGAGCGTGACGACAACCCAGGCGACCCGGCGGGCGATGCGCCGGCCGGCGTCGATGATCGCCGCTTCGTCCGTGAGCGCGTCGGGCGCCTGGCCCAGGGCCTCCGCCAACTCCCGGCGGTTGGGCTTGATCATCCAGAGCATCTTCGACCCGCCGCTGCCGCCGACCGGCTCGGGCTCGGCGTCGGCGAGGCTGGCCATCTCCAGGCTGGTCGACTCCGCCAGCAGCCGGCCGCCGACGTCCAGCACAACCTTCGCGCCGCCGCCGATGGCGACATACATCAGCGTGTCGAAGTCGGCCATGTCCATGCCCTGCGGCAGCGATCCGGCGAACAGCACCAGCGCCCCGGGCCGGGCGAGCAGGCCCAGCTTGCTCACCAGGCGCTGGAGGTCGTGGCGGGTGATTTCGAACCCGGTGGTGCGGACGTGGGTGTCGGTGTGGTTTTTCGGGTCGAGGATGGTGATGTTTTCGCGCGTCGGGCCGCGCGCGGCGAGCAGTTGGCACAGCGACCGACCGGGCCGGGCCTCGGCGAGCAGATGCTCGAACTCCAGCATCTCCGCCTGCCCGACAAAGCCGGTAGCGACGTTGTCCCGGCCGATGCGGGCCAGCGCCCGCGAGACGTTGATGCCCTTGCCCGCGGGATAGCGCAAGGCCTCCCGGGCCTTGACGTGCTCGCCGACGTGGAAGTCATCGACCTCCAGCACGCGGTCGATGGCGGTGTTGAGCGTCACCGTGATGATGGCGTTGGTGGGGGGCATGGTGGTGTTGGTGGTCGGAGGTCCCGCTCTTTGTCGCAAGGCTCCTCAGTGCGGGCGTGAGGTCCTGCTGCGTGGTCCAGGTTAAGCGTTACCGTCAGCGTAACCGATACAAACAATATCCGCCTCAGGCTTGCAGGACGCAACATTGTGGGAGATGTCTGTCATGGCTGACAACGAGCGACGCGAACATCCACGCCTCCGCACCGCCCGCCCGGTGAAACTGCGGTCCGACCGCACGGGCAGCCGCTACCTCGCCGGCTGGAGCCGGGACGTCTCGGCCGGCGGGGCGTTGATCGAACTGGCGGCGGGCATGACGTTTCAGGCTGGCGACCGGGTACAGGTGGGCCTGGCCGTGTCGCCGCGGCAGGCGCTGCTCCGCTCCAGCCAGATGGTGGAGGCGACGGTGGTGCGCAGCCTGCGGCATGAGCCCCGGCAGTACCTCGCCGTCCGCTTCGCCGAGCGCCAGCGTCTGGCCCAGGCGGGCTGAGCCCGATCTGCCCGATGGCCGCGGACCTTCATCGGTCACCTTCTTCACGCCCAAATTGCCGCCCCGGCTTGCCGGGGCTTGGCTTCCATGGGCAAATCGGCTATCATCTGTCAATCCGGATGAATGGATAGCCCTTGCCCGCCCGGCGTGTCGTCGGTCGGAGAGGGTGGCGTAACGACAACAAGGGTGGCGAATCATTATGAGTAGTGAGTTTCTCAAGCAGCTCGACAAGCGCGTGCTGTTCTTCGACGGTGCCATGGGCACGTCGATTCACGAAGTGGCGGACCTGGACCTCGACCGCGATTACCTGGGCAAGGAAAACTGCACGGAAGTGCTGGTGAAGACCCGGCCGGAGGTGATCCAGCAGATCCACGAATCGTTCCTCGAAGTCGGGGCCGACGGCGTCGAAACCGACACGTTCGGCGCCAACAAGCTGGTCTTCGCCGAGTTCGACCTCGTCGAGGAGACCTACGAACTGAACAAGCTGGCGGCCGAGGTCGCCCGCAAGGCCTGCGACAACCACGCGACGCCCGACAAGCCGCGGTTCGTCGTCGGCTCGATGGGCCCGGGCACGAAGCTGCTGACGCTGGGCCACACGACGTGGGACCTCATGCTCGACAGCTACACCGAGCAGTGCCGGGGCCTGATCGACGGCGGCATCGACGTGTTCCTCATCGAAACCTGCCAGGACATTCTCCAGGTCAAGTGCGCGGTCAACGCCTGCATCGACGCGCTCAAGGAGAAGGGCAAGACCGTTGACGACATCCCGATCATGGTGCAGGTCACCATCGAGACGACCGGCACGATGCTGGTGGGCACGGAGATCGCCGCGGCGGCAATGGCGCTGCAGGAGTTCCCCATCGCGTCGCTGGGCATGAACTGCGCCACCGGGCCGGACGAGATGGCCGAGCACGTGCAGTGGCTCTCCGAGTACTGGCCGCACCGCATCAGCCTGCTGCCCAACGCGGGACTGCCGACGTTGCAGGACGGCAAGACGGTCTACCCGCTCGACCCCAAGCCGTTCGCCAAGAAGGTGGCCGACTTCGTCGACCGCTTCGGCATCAACATCGTCGGCGGCTGCTGCGGCACGACGCCCGAGCACATCGGTGAACTGGTCAAGGCCGTCGGCGAACGCGCTCCCAAGCCGCGCGAGCTCAAGCCGATCGAGCCCGGCTGCACGTCGCTGTACAGCACCGTCGACTACCGCCAGGACAACAGCCTGCTCAACGTCGGCGAGCGCACCAACGCCTCCGGCTCGCGCCGGTTCAAGCGGCTGCTGGAGGCCGAGGACTGGGACGAGATGGTCAGCCTCGCCCGGGAGCAGACCAAGGAAGGCTCGCACGTGATCGACGTCAACGTCGACTACGCCGGCCGCGACAACGCCGCCGATATGGCCGAGATCGTCCACCGCTTCGTCCGCCAGGTGAACGCGCCGCTGATGCTGGACTCGACCCAGACCGCCACCATCGAGGCGGGCCTGAAGAACGCCGGCGGCAAGTGCATCATCAATTCCGCCAACCTCGAAGAAGGCGAAGAAAAATTCGCCCAGATGTGCCACCTGGCCATGCGCTACGGCGCCGGCCTGGTCATGGGCACCATCGACGAGGACGAAGAGGAGGCCATGGCCCGCACCGCCGACCGTAAGGTTGAGATCGCGAGCCGTATGTACAAGCTCGCCACCGAGAAGTACGGCATGAAGCCGGAAGACATCATGTTCGACCCGCTCGTACTGCCCATCTCCACCGGCATGGAGAAGGACCGGCGCAGCGCGCTCGAGCTGATCGAAGGCACGAAGCGTATCGCCAAGGAGTTCCCCAAGGTCCAGATCACCTGTGGCCTCTCCAACGTCAGCTTCGGCCTCAATCCCGCGGCGCGCCAGGTGCTCAACAGCGTCATGCTGCACGAACTGACCGAGGCGGGCATGACCAGCGCCATCGTGCACGTCTCCAAGATCCTGCCGCGCAACAAGATCGAGGACAAGCAGTGGGACGCCGCGCTGAACGTGATCTACGACCGCAAGCCAGCCGAGAAGGTCAAGCTTGAAGACGGTACGCTCACCGAGGACCCGCTTCAGATCTTCATCGACCTGTTCCACGGCGCCGAAGCGGTGACCACCAAGGAAGACATCGCCGACCTGCCGTTGGAAGAACGGCTGCAGCGGCACATCATCGACGGCGAAAAGAAGGGCATCACCGAGACGCTCGAAGAGGCGATGAAGAAGTACGAGCCGTTGGCCATCATCAACGACCACCTGCTCGGCGGTATGAAGGTCGTCGGTGAACTGTTCGGCAGCGGACAGATGCAGTTGCCGTTCGTGCTGCAAAGCGCCGAGGTGATGAAGATGGCGGTCGCCCATCTCGAGCCGCACATGGAGAAAAAGGAAGGCGACACCAAGGGCACGATCACGCTGGCGACGGTGAAGGGCGACGTTCACGACATCGGCAAGAACCTCGTGGACATCATCCTCTCCAACAACGGCTACACCGTGCACAACATCGGCATCAAGCAGCCGATCTCCGCCATCATCGAAAACTACACCGCCAAGAAGTCCGACGCCATCGGTCTCTCCGGCCTGCTGGTCAAGAGCGTGCAGGTGATGGAGGAAAACCTCAAGGAGATGAACGCCCAGGGCATCACCGCCCCCGTCATCCTCGGCGGCGCCGCGCTCAGCCGGCACCACTGCGAGCACAACCTCCGCGCCCAGTACGAAGGCCACGTCTTCTACGGCCTCGACGCGTTCGAGGGCCTGCGCATCATGGACCGCATCATGGCGGGCGAAACCGATGAACTGAACACCGAGATCGACGAACGGCTCACCAAGCGTGCGGCCGTGGAAGAGACGATCGCCAAGCGCGACGCCGCACGCAAGGAGGCCAGCGCGGGCGAAGGCGGCACGGCCGTGGCGGAGAAGACCCGTTCCGACGTCGCCGCCGACATCGACGTACCCACCCCGCCGTTCTACGGCACGAAGATCGTCGAGGATATCGAACTCGACAAGGTCTTCGAGCACATCAACACGATCGCGCTCTTCCGCGGCCAGTGGCAGTTTAAGAAGGGCAAGCTCAGCAAGGAAGACTACGAGAAGCTGCTGACGAACGAGGTCGAGCCGATCTTCGACCGTCTGAAGAAGCAGTGCAAGGCTGAAGGCATCCTTCAGCCCAAGGTCGTCTACGGCTACTTCCCCGTGCAGAGCGAGGGCAATGACCTGATCGTGTTCGACGCCGACGATCACGAGAAGGAAGTGGAACGCTTCAGCTTCCCCCGCCAGAACGGCAAGAAGCACTACTGCATCAGCGACTTCTTCCGCTCGACCGACAGCGGCGAGAAGGATGTGCTGGCGATGAGCTGCGTCACGATGGGCAAGAAAGTCAGCGAGATCACTGCGAAGCTGTTCGAGGACAACAACTATGCCGAGTATCTCTACATGCACGGCATGGGCGTCGAATCGGCGGAAGGGCTCGCAGAATACTGGCACCGCGTCATGCGGCAGGAACTGGGCATCGACGATCAGGACGCCGACGAAGTCCGCAAGCTGTTCACGCAGCACTACCGCGGCAGCCGGTACAGCTTTGGCTATCCCGCCTGCCCGGAGATGAGCGACCAGGACAAGCTCTGGCGTCTGCTCGAACCCGGCCGGATCGGCTGCGTGCTGACCGAAAACTGGCAGATCGACCCCGAGCAGTCGACCAGCGCCATCATCGTGCACCATCCGGAGGCGAAGTACTTCAACGTCTGACGCAGCCGCGCGATGAGCTTCACACGACAACGCGGACCGGGACTTATGAACATTTAGCCGCGGGTCTTGGCCCGCGCTGCGGCTACTGAAGAGCGCGGTGCAAGTACCACGGCTGAATGAGGGGATTTACGCGGCGTCCAGCGGGCAGGAGCCCGGTGCGGTGGGTGTGGTTGCGTCGGTGGCCTCGTTGCACGAGAGGTTGTGGAACACCAGGCCGCCGCGCCCTTCGCGCTTGCGCTGATACATCGCTTCGTCGGCGGCGTGCATCAGGTCTTCGAGGCCAAGGTTCTCTTCCACCTTGTTCACGTAGACCGCGCCGATGCTGAATCGCAGGCGTACGTCGTCGGCATCCGTGACCTTGATCCGACGGTCAAGGCAGGCCATGGTGACGCGTTCGACCACCTCGCGCGCCTGCTTCTCGTTGAGGCTGCACAGCAGGATCACGAACTCGTCGCCGCCGATGCGGGCGATCAGGTCGTTGCGGTCGATGCTGCGGCGCAGCAGCTTGGCGACGCCGCGCAACATCCGGTCCCCCGCCTCGTGGCCGAACGCATCATTGACCGGCTTGAAGTGATCCAGGTCCATGGCGAGCAGGCAGGCGCTGAGCCCGTGCGACGCGGCGATCTCCAGCCTCCGCTCGGCGAGGTGCGTGAAGCCGCGGCGGTTCAGCAGCTTGGTCAGCGGATCGGTGAAGGCCTGGCACCGGAGATTGTTCAGGTCTTCGCGTTGCTGGCCGAGCGCGGCGGTGAGCTGTTCGCGCGGCGGCATGGGATCGGGCCGGTCGGCATGCAGCGGCGCGGCCCGCTCGCTCGTCGCCTGGTAAAACGCATCGGGCGAAGCATACGCCGGCGCGAGAAAGCTTCCATGGAGGGCGACCAGCCACTCGCGCTGCGAGCTGGACAACTCTTCGTCAAAGTGCGGCACGAGGCTCGCGAGGTACAACGGCACGCTCATCAGCACCCGGGCGTTCGCGCCGGCGGCCGGCTCGTCGTCACCGTCCCGCTCGGCGGGCAGGTCCGGCGGCTGGTGGTGGCGATGGACCGCCTGGCGGAGATCCACGTCCGCATCCCACGAGCGCAGCAGGCGCATGCTCAGCTCGATGTGGTCGATGCCGAACCGCTCACGCTCGAGTTGGCACCACGCGCCCTGGCCGGCGGGCACCACGTCGCGCTGGTAGAAATGCGGATCAAGGTTGACCAGCAGGGGCAGGGCCACGTCCTGGACCAGGCCGAGGCAGAAGGCCTTTTCCGCATGGGCCGGATCAATCAGTTCTCCGGCAAGCTGCGCCGCACAGGCTTTGCACAGCGAGGCGATCCAAAGCTGGCTCAGCCACGGCTCGTCCAGGCCGATGCCCTCATGCACCGCACGCAGCCCGAAGGCGAGCGCCAGCGAGCGCGCCCGGCCGCCGCCGAGGTGAAGCACCGCCCGGCGGACGGTGTCGATCGGTTGCCGCAGGCCGAACGCCGCCGAGTTTGTCACGCTCAGCAATCGAGCGGCGAGACTGGGGCAGCGCGTGATCGCCTTGGCGACGGCATCGGGATCGGCGGGCGAGGCGTTGAGCACGGCCAGCAGCGGGCCGGGGTTGACCGGCACGAAGCCGATCTGTTTCAAGGTCTGGTCCCGTCGCGTGTGAATGTTGTCGTGGGACGGTGGAACCTTGATGGCCATCGCGTGATCCCTGCAAAGAAAGATGCGGCGTCTACCCGATACAGCGGACCGTGCTTGTATCGGCCACTCCGCCTTGCCGGATGCACGGCCGGGGGCGAGGAAACGTCAGCAATTGCAAGCCGAGGCGGCCGTGCATGATGCGACCGCAACAGCCGATACGATCGACAGGAACCGCACGGCCGCACGCGCTGACCAGGACTTCCGATATTTCCCATGCGCTGACTCAACTGCCAGCCGTGGCGCGTCGAAGATGAGCGACAGGCAATCGAACCACGAATGCCGCGGAGCCTTACCATGCGCCTGGTGATCGACACGCTTATCGCCCTCATGCTCGTCGCCTTGCTCGCCGGCGTGATCTGGCATCACCGCTACCAGCACGAGCAGGAGCAGGTCCGCGTCACCGTCCATCGTTCGTTGGCGCAACTGCACGAGCAGGTGCTCTACCGCAAGACGCTGGAGCAGGTCGAGCGCAGCGACGTGGGCTTTCCGTTGACCATCGACGCCGCATGGTTCGACCGCGAACTGCCACGCAACACCATGGCCCCGGCCAGTCATCCATGGATGGATGTCGCCCCGCCCGGTGACCATGGCGACCATCCGCCCGACCCGGTGCTCACCCACCCCGCCCAGGCGGGCCTGTGGTACAACCCCAACCGCGGCATCTTTCGCGCCCGCGTCCCCGAACAGCTCAGCCAGGGCGCCACGTTGCGCCTTTACAACGAACTCAACGGCACCACCCTCAGCGCCCTGCCGCAGACGGTGGACGCCACCCGCCGGGCCACGCCCCACGACCCGCCCGAGCCGGCCTCGCGCGTCGTGCCGGTGCGCGACGACACGCCAACGTGGTCCAGTCCACACCGCCAGGCCCCCCGGCGTGATGCGGAGCCGCCACGCCGCGAGACGCCCGACCCGCCCCGGCGCACGCTGTTGACACGGCCTCACGGCGATTGAACGCAGCGCCCGTTTCCCGCCGCGCCGGGCAATGCTCTACAATGCCCGGCATGCCTGAGATTCATTGCGAAAAACTTCCCAACGGACTCTACCTGCTCGCCGAACCCATCGCCTCGGCCGAGTCGCTGTCGATGACCATGCTCACGCCCGGCGGCCTGATGCACGAACCCGCCGACCAGCTCGGCGTGGCGACGATGTTGTCGGAAATCATCTGCCGCGGCGCGGGCGACCTCGACGCTCGGCAGCACAGCGAAGCGCTGGAACGCCTGGGCGTGCACCGCAGCACCAGCGCGGAAACCCGCCACCTGCGCTTGAGCGCGACCATGGTGGGCGACAAGATCGACCAGGCCTTGCCCCTGCTGCTGGACATGATCCGCCGACCGCGGTTCGACCCGGCCTCGCTGGAGCCGACCCGCCTGCTGGCGCTGCAGGAACTCGACGCTCTCGCGGACGAGCCGCAGCAGCGCGTGATGCTGGAACTCAAACGCCGCTTCTACCCCGCGCCGATGAACCGCTCCCCGTTGGGTGAACGGGCACACCTCGAGGCGATCACGCTCGAGCAGTTGCGCGCGTTCTGGCAACGTACGGCCGTGCCGGGCGGCACGATTCTCGCCTTCGCGGGCAAGCTCGACTGGCCGGCGCTGCGGAAGCGGGTGGCGGCGTTGACCGGTGACTGGCAGGGAGGGCTTGACGAGCCGACGCCCGCCCCCACGCCGCGGCGGGATTACGAGCATCTGTCAGCCGAGACGGCGCAGGTGCACATCGGCTTGGCGTATGACGCGGTGCCGGAAGACGGCGACACGAGCCTGCTCCAGCGTGCGGCGACCAGCGTGCTCAGCGGCGGCATGTCCGGCCGGCTGTTTACCGAGGTACGCGAGAAGCGCGGGCTGTGCTATGCCGTGATGGCCAGCTATTCCGGGCATCGCGATCACGGCTCGATCCTGGGCTATGCCGGCACGACCACGCCACGGGCGCAGGAGACGTTGGACGTGATGGTGGCCGAGCACCGCCGACTGAGCGACGGCGTGGACGCCAGCGAGTTTCAGCGGGCGATCGTCGGCCTCAAGTCACGGCTGGTGATGCAGGGCGAATCGACCGGGGCGCGCGCCAATGCCATCGCGCTCGACCAGTACAACCTTGGCCGACCCCGCACGCTCGAAGAACTGGCCCGCCAGGTCGACGGCGTCACGCTGGCAAAGCTCAACGCGTTCGTGCGCGAGCACAAGCCCGGCACGATGACGGTGGTGACGTTGGGTTCGCAGGCGTTGAACATGGTTGATTGAGCAATCGACAGTCAGCAATGATTGAGCCATGAGCCATTAGCGTTAAGCCATGAGCCAGCGACAGGCCGAACGGACGGGACATTCTGGCTGAAAGCTTAGAGCTAACTGCTCAAGGCTTAATAGAAATCACACCGATGCGCATTCTCATCACAGCCGGTCCCACGCGTGAGCCGATCGATGCGGTGCGGTTCATCTCCAACCGCTCCAGCGGCAGGCTCGGGCTGGCGCTGGCCGAGGCGGCGTTGGCGGCGGGAGACGAGGTGACGCTGCTGCTCGGGCCGGTCGATGCCCCCCCGGCGGTGACGGAGGCGGCGCGGACGTACCGGTTCAACTCGTCGGCGGAACTGAAGCAACTGCTCGAAGCGCACTTCCGCGATTGCCAGTTGCTGATCATGGCGGCGGCGGTGGCGGACTACCGGCCGATCTGCGTCCACGAGGGCAAGCTTCCGCGCGAGGGGGAGGGCAAGGCGAAGTTGACCCTCGAACTCCAGCCGACGCCGGACCTGGTGGCGCTGACGGCTTCAGGCAAGCGGGCGAACCAGCGGGTCGTCGCCTTCGCGCTCGAGCAACAGGATCAACTGGAATCACGGGCCGCGGCGAAAATGAAACGCAAGGGCGTGGACGCGATCGTCGCCAATCCGCTGGGCACCATGGAGTCGGCCAGCATTACGCCGCTCTGGCTCACCGCCGACGGCGAGCGGGCGGCGCCGGGGCGGATGACCAAGTCGGCCTTCGCCGGCTGGCTGCTGGAGCGGGCGAAGGCGCTGTGAACCGGTGCGGTCCCGCCAGCGCTTCGCTCAGCGTTGCGCGACATCGTTCGTCTTCGCCTGGTCGAGTGCGGTGAGGATCTGGTCGGCGGTGTAGAAGTCGCCCTTGAACACTTCGCGGCCGTCGGGGCTGAAGACCACGAGCAGGGGGATGGTGAGGCGGTTGACGCTGGCGAGCATCTGGTTGCCCGCGTCGTTGTTGCCGGTGAGGTCGACCTTCATCGGCACGACGCCCGGCTGGCGGAGGGCTTCGGAGACCCGGTCGGTGTAGAGGACGGTCTCTTCCAGGGCTTTGCAGTTCAGGCACCAGTTGGCGGTGAACTCCATCATGACCACGTCGCCGCGTTCAAGCGCGCTTTCGAAGCGGTCGGGCGTGTAGTAGACCCACTCGATCGGCCCGGGGCGGGTGAAGTGGTAGGCGACATGGCTGCCGGCGAGCACGAGCGCGACGCCGAGCGCGCCGAACACGGCACGGCGGCCGGTCGACGGCGTGATACGCACCGTCTTGTACGCCAGCCACGCCCCGGCGGCGATGGCGAAGCCGCCCACGGCCCACCAGTAGACGTCGCTCGGCGGCTCGCCCGCCACGGCGAACAGGCCGGTGATCCCCGTGCCCAGGAAGTAGGCGGCGGCGGCGAGCATGAGCAGGCCCATCACCTGCTTGATCAACTCGCTGGCGGGCCCGGTGCGGGGCATCTTGTCCACCAGCTTCGGCGACGCGGCGAGCACCAGGTAGGGCACCGCCATGCCCGTCCCGATGGCGAGGAAGACGATCAACGCCACGTCGGGCCGTTGCGTCACGGCCCCGGCGGCGGCGGCGCCCATGAACGGTGCGGTGCAGGGCGTAGAAAGCACGGCCGCCATGACGCCGAACACGAACGAGCCGGGGAACGAGTCATGCCGCGGCTCGATCATGTAGACGAAGCGCGGCAGCCGAACGGCGAACAGCCCGCACATGCCGATGGCCATGAACGCGATGAACGCCCCGACGCCGATGGTGAACGCGGGGTACTGGAAAAGCTGGTTGGTGGCGAGGAAGCCGGAGACGAACGCGACCGCCAACCCGATCGCCAGCCAGAAGCTGACGATGCCCGCCGCCATGACCGCGCCGAGCGCGAAGCAGCGCCCGCGGCTGCCCGCCATCTGCGCCAGGCCCATGATCTTGAGCGGGATCACCGGCAGTACGCAGGGCGTGAGGTTGAGCAGGAAGCCGCCGACGCCGGCCATGAGCACAATCAGCAGCAGGCCCGAGGCGGTGTTGATGTCCAGCGAGAACGTGAGGCCGAACAGGTCGAACGCGACGACTTCCGGGGGCAGCTCGCCGCCGTGGAGGCGCTCCCAGACGGAGACGTCGAAGCCGGCGAAGAGGGCGGTGGCGGCATCGTCGTCGGTCGTGCTCATCGCCGCGGCCTGGTCCGCGGTGACGACGGTGACCGCGACGTTGTGCCGTTCGCCCTCCACCGGGCGCAGGCAGCTCACATCGTCGCAGGCCTGGTAGGTCACGAGCACGTCGAACGTGTATTCGCCCGGCTCGGCGTCGGCGTCGATGGTGACAGGCAGGTAAGCGACCGCTTCGCCTTCGTACACCTCGTACATCACCGGCTCGGCGAGGAAAGCGACCTCGACCGCCTTGGGCTCGGGCAACTGGATGAACGTCGGCCGGGGCTGGAGCGGGCTGCCCTCAGGCGTCTCGACGGCGATGGCGGTGGCGATGTAGTTCTCCGGGTTGCCCAGTTCCTCCGGCACCTCGGGCGCGTGCGTGTGGATGTGCCAGCGTTCTTCATGGTCGAACACCACCGCCACCGGCAGATCGCCCCCGGCCACCACCGCCTCGCGCTGCGGCATGACGCGCACCGCCACCTTGTCCGCCGACGTACTCAGCCCCTGCGCCCAGGCCAGCCCCGGCACCCCCGGCGCAGCAAGCGCGAACAGCAGGAACAGGGGAAACAACCACCGTACAGGGGAAGGCGATGTCAGCATGAGCACTCATCATATCCACAAACCAGGAGCATTCGATATCAAGCCACGCAGGTCAAATCACTTCACTTCTAACTCCCCTCCCTCTGGGAGGGGCTGGGGGAGGGTGTCGCCGGGTGTTTTATGGCACCGGCACGCAGGCGACGTCAGGGCGACCGTTGACCCCCTCCCCCAACCCCTGCCGGAGGGAGGGGAGTTCAGATACGCACCGCCGGCCCGTTCTGGAGCCGGGCCGGCCGGTTGCCCGATAAGAAGAACGAGCGAACCTACAGGATAATTCCGCGCCCATGTCAGAAGTTCTGGACCAGAATGAAGTCGACGCCCTGCTCGCCGCCGTTGACAGCGGCGACATCGAGGGCGAAGACGGCAACGCCGGCCCGACCCGCGTCTTCTCCCGCAACCGCCGGGCGGGCGAGGCGGACGTCGAGGTCCGCGCCTACGACTTCAAACGCCCCGAACGCGTCTCCAAAGACCAGATGCGGGCGCTCCAGAACCTCCACGAAGGCTTCGCCCGCAACTTCGGCGTCGCCCTCTCCGGCTTCCTCCGCACGATCATGGAGGTCAAAGTCTCCAGCATCGAGCAGATGACCTTCTCCGAGTTCACCCACTCGCTGCCCAACCCCACCTGCTTCAACCTGCTCTCCGCGTCGCCGTTGGAAGGCAACATGTGCCTGGAGATTTCGCCGTTGATCATCTACCCGGTGATCGACCGCCTGCTGGGCGGGTCCAACGCGGACCTGTTCATCCCCCAGCGGCCGTTGACAGCGATCGAGCAGCGGCTGGTGAGCAAAATTATCGACCGGGCGGAGAAGGCGCTGGCGGAGGCGTGGGAAAACGTCATGCCGGTGGACTTCAAGCTTGAGGACACGGAGAGCAACCCGGTGCTGGTGCAGATCGTGCCGCCGAACGAGGTGGTGGTGCTGGTGGGGTTCGAACTGAAGATGGGCGGGCGTGCGGGGACGATGAACCTGTGCATCCCCTACAACGTGATTGAGCCGGTGATGGAGAAGCTCTCCAGCCAGAGCTGGGCCGCCTACAAGCGCAACCGCCGCGACCAGACGCTGCGCCGCCGCGTCGCCAGCCGGCTGGACGCCGCCCGGCTGCCGGTCACGGCCGTGCTCGCCGACACGACGATCAAGCTCAACGACCTGATGCACCTCCAGGTGGGCGACCTCATCCTCACCGAGAAGCCGGCCAGTGCGCCGCTGACACTGACCATCGGCGACCGCCGCAAGTTCATCGGCCACCTCGGCCAGTTCAAAGGCAACCGCGCGTTCAAGGTCCGCCGCCCGATCACGCCGAAGGACCGGGTGTAGGGGCGGGGTGCGGGGATTGGGGATTGGGGATCAGGCAAGTCACAAGACAATAAGCCCACGCGGTAGCGTGGAACTTACCTCGAAATCGGACGGCGTGTGGATCCGGATCCCTACGCTTGAACAGCGTGCCGGCTCTGGCAGGGGGGCAGTACCTGCTCGCGTCAGTTCAGTCTGTCGCCTGCAGATCGTGTGGTTCACCGCATTCGGGGCAGGCGGTACGGGTGCTGTGTCGCAGGTCATAGCCACACGACGCGCAGCGCCGGAGTCGGCGGTAGTAGGTGGCGCGCCAGTTCAACAGCGCGAGTCCGACGCCGGCCGACCACAGCAAGACGATCGTGCTGAGCACCAGCGCGCTGTGAATCGGCGGCTGCTTCAGCGGGGAAAGGTCGACGGTGTAAGACAGGATCAGGAGCGACGCACCCTGTATGGCGATGACCAGGGCGGCCGTGACCATCAGCGCCGCAATTGTGCCGGCGAGCCAGGCGTACATCGTCGCCTTTCGCCCCAGCCAGAGGGAGATGACCATCGGTAGGAGGCCGAGCACGAGGAAGCTGCACCAGTTGATCCAGCCGAGCGTTGCATACGTTTCCCATGACGGCTGCGCAATGCCCTGTGGGCTAATGGCTGTCAAGGTCAGCCAGGCCCACAGGTGTGCCGCGGCCTGTCCCACATTTTGCGTGCCTTCCACCACGGCGGCGATCAACATGCCCATGTAGATCGTAACCATCGCGACGCAGTGGAGCGGACGATCGCCCGTGGGCCAAGTGACGTCCCGCACCTCACATCGGTCCAGCAGGACCAATGCGCTGCCAGCGACGAGTGTGACGAATCCAGCACGCCACACCATCGGGTCGCCCGTGACCGTGGGTAGGAGTTGACCGTGCAGCGTCGCCAGGCCGGCGTCTTGACCGAGCCCAACCAGCGGTGCAAATGCCCAGGCCAACATTCCCGCGAGCACAAGGCAGTAAAGATTGCTGAGGCTGCGCCGGTGCCGATGGGCAAGGTTGGTCAATTCTCGCAGTGGAATCATCAGGTCTCGTGCTACACGAAGGTCGCCGGCGCGACTGGCATGAGCGAGCCCGTCACTCGTCCGTCACGCAGCCTTCGCTGGCGCTTTTGACGTTTTTGATGTACTTGAACAGGGTGCCGCGCTTGGCTTTGTAGGGGGGCATCTGCCACTCGGCCTTGCGCTGGGCCAGTTCATCGTCGGTGAGGTCGACGTCGATGCGGTTTTTCTCCGCGTCGATGGTGATGGTATCGCCGTCGCGCACGAGGGCGAGGGGGCCGCCTTCCTGGGCTTCGGGCGTGATGTGGCCGACGATGAAGCCGTGGCTGCCGCCGGAGAACCGGCCGTCGGTGAGCAGGGCGACGTCCTTGCCCAGGCCCGCGCCCATGATGACGCTGGTGGGCGTGAGCATCTCGGGCATGCCGGGGCCGCCCTTGGGGCCTTCGTAGCGGATGATGACGACATCGCCCTTGACGATTTTGCCCTCTTCGACGCCGCGGAGCATGTCTTCTTCGCAGTCGAACACGCGGGCGGTGCCGGTGAAAGCGAGGCCTTCCTTGCCGGTGATCTTGGCGACCGCGCCTTCGGGAGCGAGGTTGCCTTTGAGGATGGCGATGTGGCCGGTCTTCTTGATCGGGTTGTCCAGCGAGTGGAAGACGTCCTGCCCCTTTTTCAGGCCGGGCAGGTGGGCGAGGTTCTCGGCGATGGTCTTGCCGGTGACGGTGGGCAGGTCGCCGTTGATGTAGCCGGCATCGAGCAGCGCCTTCATCACCGCGGGCGTGCCGCCGACGTGGTGCAGGTCTTCCATCACGTACTTGCCCGACGGCTTGAGGTCCGCCAGGAACGGCACGCGGTCGGCCACCGCCTTGAAGTCGTCGATCGTCAGATCCACTTCCACCGCCCGCGCCATCGCGATCAGGTGCAGCACGGCATTGGTCGACCCGCCGAGGGCCATCACGATGACCATGGCGTTTTCAAACGCGGCACGGGTCATGATGTCGCGCGGCTTGATGTCTTCTTCCAGCAGCTTGTGGATCGCTTCGCCGGCCTTCTTGCATTCGTCGATCTTCTCGGCGCTCTCGGCCGGGGCGCTGCTGGAGTAGGGCAGGCTCATGCCCATGGCTTCGATGGCGCTGGCCATGGTGTTGGCGGTGTACATGCCGCCGCAGGCGCCGGCGCCGGGGCAGGATTTGCGGACGATCTGCTCGCGTTCTTCCTCGTCGATCGTGCCGGCGAGGTATTCGCCGTAGCTCTGGAAGGCGGAGACGATGTCGCGCGGCTGCTGCTTGCCTTTGAGCAGCGTGCAGCCAGGCTTGATGCTGCCGCCGTAGACCATGATGGCGGGGCGGTTGAGCCGGCCCATGGCGATGAGGCAGCCGGGCATGTTCTTGTCGCAGCCGGGGACGGTGATGAGGCCGTCGTACCACTGGGCCGCCACGACGGTTTCGATCGAGTCGGCGATGAGGTCGCGTGACTGGAGCGAGTAGCTCATGCCCTCGGTGCCCATGGAGATGCCGTCGGAGACGCCGATGGTGTTGAAGCGCATGCCGACGAGGCCCGCGTCGGTGACGCCGCGCTTGATGTCGCTGGCGAGTTCGTTGAGGTGCATGTTGCACGAGTTGCCCTCGTACCACATGGCGGCGATGCCGACCTGGGCCTTGTTCATGTCCTCGGGTGCGAGGCCGGTGGCGTAGAGCATCGCCTGCGACGCGCCCTGGCTTTTGGGCTGGGTGATGCGTGCGGAGTACTTGTTGAGCTGGCGTTTGGCGGCGGGCGGGGTGGTGGCGTCGGTGGTGGTCATGGTGATGGCTCCGTGCTGCGGGGAGCCGGTGATTGTAGCGGATCGGCGGGGGTGAGGTGAGCGTGAGGCGTGAGGCCGTGCGACTTAAGTCGCACGGCCTTGTGGGTGTGGGGTATGGGTGTGGGAAGCATGAAAAAGCCCCTCGCGCCGCGGGGCGCGAGGGGCCTGGGTTGTGTGGCGTGCGGTCAGGCGGGGTGGGTCATTCCTTGTCCTTGACCTCGTACTCGGCGTCGATGACATCTTCGTCGGCCGACTTCTCGCCGCCTTCGCCCGCACCGGGCTGGGCGCCTTCGGCCCCGGGCTGGCCGGCGGATTTTTCGTAGACGGCCTTGCCCAGTTCCTGGGCTTCGTGGTTCAGCTCTTCGAGCGCCTTCTTCATGGCGTCGACGTCGTCGCCCTTGACCTTGTCTTCGACGTTGGAGAGGGCGGACTCGATGCGGCCGCGCACGTCGGCGTCGACCTTCTCGCCATGCTCTTCAAGCTGCTTGCGAAGCTGGTAGACCAGGTTCTCCGCCTGGTTGCGGGTGTCGACCAGTTCGCGGCGCTGCTTGTCTTCCTCGGCGTGGGCCTCGGCGTCTTTCTTCATCCGCTCGACTTCCGACTCGTCGAGGCCGGTGGAGCCCTTGATCTCGATCGACTGCTCCTTGCCGGTCGCCTTGTCGGTGGCCGAGACGTGGAGAATGCCGTTGGCGTCGATCTTGAACTTCACTTCGATCTGCGGCATGCCGCGCGGGGCCGGGGCGATGCCGGCGAGGTTGAACCGGCCGAGCGTGCGGTTGCCCTCGGCCATGTCGCGCTCGCCCTGGAGCACGTGGATGGTCACCTCGCTCTGGTTGTCCGCGGCGGTGGAGAAGATTTCGCTTTTCTCCGTCGGAATCGTGGTGTTGCGTTCGATGAGCTTGGTCATCACGCCGCCGAGCGTTTCGATGCCCAGCGACAGCGGGGTGACGTCCAGCAGCACCACGTCCTTGACGTCGCCTTCGAGGACGCCGCCCTGGATCGCCGCACCGAGCGCAACCACCTCGTCGGGGTTGATGCTCTTGTTCGGCTCTTTTTCGAAGATCTCCTTAGCCATGGCTTGGACCTTCGGCATGCGAGTAGAGCCGCCGACGAGCACGACTTCTGCGATCTGCAGCGACGATTGGGCTTTCTGAAGTGCGTTCTTCGCCGAGAGCTCGCCACGCTCATACTCGCCCTTCTCTTTCGAGTGGTTGCGGAAGTACGCGTCGCGAAGAGCACCTTCGCAGGGCTCGCGCAGCCGGCTGAACAAGTCCTCGCAGAGGCTCTGAAACTTTGCGCGCGTGATGCTGATCTGAAGGTGCTTCGGGCCTTCGTTGGTGGCGGTGATGAATGGCAGGTTGACGGTGGTTTCCTGGGTGGTGGACAGCTCGCACTTGGCCTTCTCGGCCGCTTCCTTGAGGCGTTGCAGTGCCATCGCGTCCTTGCGCAGGTCGATGCCTTCCTGCTTCTTGAACTCGTCGGCGAGGAAGTCGATCAGGCGCTGGTCCCAGTCGTCGCCACCGAGGTGTCCATCGCCGCTCGACGCAAGCACTTCAATGGAGTCCTCAGCGAGGTTGAGAATCGAGATGTCGAACGTGCCGCCGCCGAGATCGAACACGGCAACGTTTTCGTTGACCTTCTTGTCCAGGCCGTAGGCCAGCGAGGCGGCGGTGGGCTCGTTGATGATGCGTTCGACCTTCAGGCCCGCGATCTCGCCGGCTTCCTTGGTCGCCTGCCGCTGCGAGTCGTTGAAGTAGGCGGGGACGGTGATGACGGCCTTGTCGACCTTTTCGCCGAGGTATTCCTCAGCGGTCTTCTTGAGGTCGCCCAGGATCATCGCGCTGACTTCCTGGGGCGTGTAGTCCTTGTCGCGCACCTTCACGCGGACCAGCTCTTCCGGGCCGCCGGTGACTTCGTAGGGGACGATCTTCTCTTCGGACTGCACTTCCTTGTGGCGTCGGCCCATGAAGCGCTTGATGGAGAAGATGGTGTTCTTGGGGTTGGTCACCTGCTGGTGCTTCGCCGGCTGCCCGACGAGGCGTTCGCCCTTGTCGGTGAAGGCGACGATGGAGGGGGTGACGCGGTTGCCGGAGGCGTTGATCAGCACTTTGGGCTGACCCGCTTCCATGACGGCGACCACGGAGTTGGTGGTGCCCAGGTCGATGCCGATGGTTTTGGCCATGATGGCGTCCTCGCTTCCTTGGTCTGCTGGGTTGTGGGTTGCTTCGACTTTGAGGTCAAGCGTCCGGCGCGGGGCCGGCCGCGAAAACCGGCGGGTTCCTGACCCTGTTTTTGCAAATGCGGTGCCACGGGAAACGGCCCATCCCGGGGCGGTAGAGGCCCATCAGGCTGCCACAGGGCGGCTGAGGCGGGGTTGGCCTGCCAAATTGGCCGGTGGGGGGCGGGGGAAGTTTCTGGTTTCGGGTTTCGAGTTGGGGGCGTGCTCGCTTCGGTGGGTGGGAAGGATGCGCGCGGAGGTGTGGAAAAGTGCGTGAAACAAGGGGTGAAAGGGGGATGACGTTGAAAATTGCAGTAAATAACGCCATTATTGCGATAGACGATGCACAAGCGTCGTTTGCGGCCGGTAAAACACCGTGTCCGCTCGTATCCAAGCCTTCGATTCGGATCGACCCACCAAAGGAGAATCGCACCATGGCGAAGACTGCTACCAAGACTGCCAAGCCGCCGACGAAGAGCCAGATCCACGGCGAGATCGCCGACAAGACGGGACTGGCGAAGAAGGACGTCGCGGCGGTGTTCGAAGAGTTGGAGAGCATGATCTCCAAGAACCTCAAGCCGCGTGGCCCGCAGGCGTTCACCGTGCCTGGTCTGATGAAGATCGTGGTGAACAAGCGGCCGGCGACGAAGGCCCGCGAAGGCCGGAACCCGGCGACGGGTGAGCCGATGATGTTCGCCGCCAAGCCGGCGCGGAAGGTCGTCAAGGTTCGTCCGCTGAAGAACCTCAAGGAAATGATCTGATTCGCTTCGGGCGTGGTCCGGGCCTGTGGCTCGGCTGCGTCCGCCGGGATCGGACGGATCCGATCCTGCTCGTGTCGTCGCCGGTGCACGTTCTCGGCCGACACGCGCTCACGACTCACACATTCCGGTCGAAGGCAAGGCCCCTGGCGGCTCCGAAGCCAGGGGCTTTTTCATTGCAAGAGCGGACGTCGGTGCAGGGTTGGGGCATGGATGGTGGTGGCTTTTTGGTACAATCCGCGCCTTCATGAACACCACCCAAGACATCATCGCCCGCCATGACCGGTACATGTCGATCAACACCGGGCGCTGGCCCATCGCCATGGTGCGCGGCGAAGGCACGCACCTCTGGGATGCGGACGGCAATGAGTACCTCGACCTGTTCGCCGGCTTCGGCGGCACGCTGCTGGGGCATTGCCATCCCGATCTCGTGCGGGCGGTGACGGAGCAGGCGAACAAGCTCTGGTTCGTCGGCAACCTGCTGCACACCGAGCCGCAGACCCTGCTGGCGGAGCGGATCGCCAAGCATGGCTTCGGCGGCCGATCCTACTTCTGCCACAGCGGCGCGGACGCCAACGAGGCCGCCATCAAGGCCGCCCGGCTGTACGGCCAAGCCCAGCCCGGCCCCAGCGGCCCGCGGTTCAAAGTCATCACCGCCCAGCGCAGCTTCCACGGCCGCACGTTCGGCGCGATGTCCGCTACCGGGCAGGACCGCGTCTGGAAGCGGTTCACCCCGCTCGTGCCTGGCTTCACCCATGTGCCGTACAACGATCTGGCCGCGATCGAACAGGCGATCGACGATCACACGGTTGCGGTCATGCTCGAACCGATCCAGGGCGAAGGCGGCATCAACGTGCCGGATGCCGACTACTGGCCGGGCCTGCGGAAGCTGTGCGACAAGCATGACCTGCTGCTGATCGCCGACGAAGTGTGGACCGGCTGCGGGCGGACGGGCAAGTGGTTCGGCTACCAGCATTGGGACGTGACGCCGGACGTGATGACGCTGGCCAAGGGCGTCGGCGGCGGGCTGCCGGTGGGCGTGACGTGCATGGCGGAGAAGGTCGCCGAGATGTTCGACCACCGCAAGCATGGCGGGGTGGCCCACGCGACCACGCTCGGCGGCAACCTGCTGTCGATGGCGGTGGCGGCGACGATCTTCGACGTGATCGAGCGCGACCACCTGCTCAAACGGGCGGCCGCGCTGGGCGAGCGGGCGACGCACCGGCTGGAGCAGTTTGCCCGCCGGCACCCGATGGTCACGCAGGTGCGCGGCGAGGGGCTGTTCATCGGCATCGAACTGGACCCGATCGCCCCCGGCGCCTGGTTCGACAATGCCCGCGACGTCGTCAACAAGTGCGTCCAGCAACGCCTGCTGATCAACGCGGCACAGGAGAACGTGCTGCGCCTGGCCCCGGCGTTGACGATCACGGATGACGAACTGGACCGCGGGCTGTTCCTGCTGGAGGAAGTGTTACGCGGATGATCGAACGGGTTTCACATTTCAGGTTTCGCGTTTCGCGTTTGCGGCGTCAGTCGACGTGGCAAGTGGCGCCGGCGGCGTTTGCGCTGGCGGGGCTGGTGGGCGTGGCGGGTTGCCAGAGCACGGGCCACCGGGCCGCGCCGCCGCTGCCGACGTTGTCGGAGATCGAGTCGCGGGTCACGCCGTCGGAGCCGCCGGAGACGGACCGCCCGGCCGAGCGGCGGCGCGGGATCGCGACGATCCAGCAGATCGACCTGCCGTTGCAGACCGACCTCGACGAAAGCTGGGACCTGGCCAACGAGCGTGTGCTGACGCAGCGGGCCCGGCAGGTGTGGAACGGCAACGGCATCCGGATGGGGTTGCTGGCGATGGACGAGGTGGACCCGTTTTTCGAGCCCTTGCCTTACGTGCTGGGCGTGCATCGGACGCGGATCGTGGGCGGGCGGCATCCGTCGTCGGTGCGGACGTCGCCGGCGTTGCGTGAGCCGGTGCAGGTGGATCTCGCCGGCGTGGCGGGCGATGGTCAGGAGCAGGTGGTGGAACTGGACCGCGGCCGGGTGCGGCTGCTGATCCGGATGGAGGCGAACCCGGTGGGGGGGGTGACGGTGGAGCTGACGCCGCATCACCAGTTGCCCGGGTCGTCGCTGATCCCGCGTGATCCGCTGGAGAAGGAACTGGACGGCCGGGTGTTCGACGAACTGGCGGTGGCGTTTGACCTCAACCGCAACGACGTGCTGGTGGTGGGGCTGCACTGGCCGTGGTCGACGGACGCGGACGAGGCGGATGACGAGGAAGAAGAGGGCGAAGAAGAAGAGGAGGAGGACGGCCGCGAGCGCATCGAGCAGCGGTTCGAGCCGGAGGAGGAGGGGCCGCTCCGGTTGTGGACGGTGGATGAGGACGCCGCGCCGGAACTGCCACGGCACCTGGGGCGGACGTTGTTTGCCGGCCGGCGCGCGGGTGGCCGGATGCAGAGCGTGCTGTTGATCCAGGTCGAGCCGGCGGCGGGCGAGTGAACGGCGGCGCATGTCTCAAGGGGCCGCGCTGTCTGACATGACATGAATGGATGCAGGCGCTGATCCGACAATGGGGGGTGTTTTCAGCAATTCGCCCCATGCGGCTCCCGGAAGCAGACTTGCGCTATAGACTTCGGTGAGACTTCCTCCGGAAGCCGGTCGGCCGTGCGAGTGGCGGTGACCGGCACGGCTTGCACGAACGCCCCCCGGCCAGCGTTGGCCGGCACGCTCGGAGAAGGTGCATCATGTCCAACGGCTGGACCGGCGGACAGTACAGCGTGTTCCGCGTGCTGCTGGGCGTTTACGCGGCGGCGATGCTGCTGAGCGTCGTGTGGCGGAGCGAGCAGCTTGCGGTGCAGGGCATCGCAGTGGTGGGTGCGATGTTGTGCGTGCCGGTGATGCTGGGGTGGCGGGATCGGTGGGCGGCGATGGGGTTGCTTCTGGCCTGCGTGGTGTTCGTGTCGTCTGACGTGGAAGGACCGGCCGGAGGCATTCCGCCTTTGCTGGTCGTGGTGCATTTTCTGCTGTTGAGACAGGCGGGCGTCGCGCCGTATGGCTCGCTGGATGCGGTGGGGCGGGTCGATCCGGACGGCGGGTGGCGGTTTCCGCCGCGGCTGTTCGCCGTGGTCTGGCTGCTGCTTGGCGGGTTCTATCTTTACATGGGCGTCGTGCTGCTGCGCGACGAGTCGTGGCGGTTGGCGGAGGCGTTGTTTTACGCCGGCGGGCAGTGGGCGGTGCTGCCGTGGGTGGGCACGATGCCGGCCTGGCTGGGGCGGGGGCTGACGTGGCTGCTGCTGGGGACGTGGCTGGCGTTCGCGCCGCTGGCGCTGGCACGGCGGACGCGGCAACTGGCGTGGACGCTGACGCTGGGCGTGAACCTGCTCGTGCTGCCACTGGCCGGACAGGGGGCGCTGGCGGCGGGGCTGGCGGTGGCGCATCTGCTGGCGTTCGACCCCGCCTGGCTCCCGGCCCGCCGGATGCGCGAACGGCGACAACCCGCGCAATCGGAGACGCTGTTTTTCGACGGCCACTGCGGGCTGTGCCATCGCTGGGTGCGGTTCGTGCTGGCGGAGGATCGCGCGGGCGACCTGTTCGTTCTTGCACCGTTGGACAGCGACCACTTCCGCCAGAGCGTGCCGGCGAGCGTGCGTGACCGGCTGCCGGACTCGGTCGTCGTGCGGCGGGCGGACGGCGAACTGCTGACGCGGTCGGCGGCGGTGCTGCACATTCTCGACCGCCTCGGCGGGCTGTGGCGGGTGGCGGGGTGGATCGGCCAGGGGGTGCCGGCGGGGGTGCGGGATGCGGCGTATGACGGCGTGGCGGCGGTGCGGCGGCGGCTGTTCGCGTCGCCGGCGGACGCGTGCCCGATGATGCCGCCGGGGCTGCGCGGGCGGTTTCGGATGTGAACCATCTTCGACTCCCCTCCCCCCGGAAGGGGCTGGGGGAGGGAGTCTCCGGATGCCTTGCGTCACCGGCACAAACGCAGCGCCAGGGCGGCTGGTGATCCCCTCCCCCAACCCCTCCCGGGGGGAGGGGAGTTTGAGTGCACTTGCATATTGAAACTCGAAACTCCGATTCCCATGCTATAATGGTCCTCTTGCCCATTGCGGCCTCCCCCCGTTGCCGTTTGCGACCTTCAACCAGACCGGCCTCCGCGCCGGCCGTGAGACCTCCGTATGCCCGCCGACCATCTGCGTAACGTTGCCATCATCGCCCACGTCGACCATGGGAAAACCACCCTTGTCGACCAGCTTCTCTACCAGTCGGGCATGTTCCGCAACGAGGATCTGGACAAGCTCGCCGGCGGCCAGCACGGGCTGATCATGGACTCGAACGACCTCGAGCGTGAGCGTGGCATCACCATCCTCGCCAAGAACTGTGCGGTGCACTACACCACGCCGGACGGCGAGACGTACAAGATCAACCTCATCGACACGCCGGGCCACGCCGACTTCGGCGGCGAGGTGGAGCGCGTGCTCAAGATGGCCGACGGCGTGCTGCTGGTCGTCGACGCGTTCGAGGGTCCGATGCCGCAGACGCGCTTCGTGCTCGGCAAGGCGCTGGAGCATAAGCTCAAGCCGGTGGTCGTGGTCAACAAGATCGACCGCCCCGACGCCCGGCCGGACGACGTGGTCAACGAAGTGTTCGACCTGCTCGTCGAGCTCGACGCGGACGACGAGTCGCTCGACTTCCCGATCATCTACAGCTCCGCCAAGCAGGGCTGGGCGTCGCGCGACGCTGAGAAGCGCGGCGAGAACATGAAGGTGCTCTTTGACACGATCGTCAGCCAGGTGCCCGCGCCCTCGCCCGACGAGTCGGACGTCAACGCGCCGCCGCAGATGCTCGTCACCAGCCTCGACTACAGCGACTACGTCGGCCGCATCGCCATCGGCCGGGTCTTCGCCGGCACGCTGCGGCCCGGCATGCCTGTGACCGTGATCGACCGCGCGGGCAAGCACTCGCAGCAGCGCATCCTCAAGACGCTTCAGTTCGACGGCCTCGGCCGGCGGGAAGTCGACTCGGTCGAGGCGGGCGACATCTGCGCCGTCGTCGGGCTCGACCCGATCGACATCGGCAACACCATCGCCTGCCACGAGTCGCCCGTCGCGCTGCCGACGATCAAGATCGACGAGCCGACGCTGCACATGACCTTTCGCATCAACGACTCGCCTTTCGCCGGCCGCGAGGGCACGTACGTCACCAGCCGGCAGATCAGCGACCGCTTGCAGAAAGAGCTGCGTTCCAACGTCGCCCTTCGCGTCGAGACCGGCGAGACGCCCGAGCAGTTCCGCGTCTCCGGCCGGGGGCTGATGCACATCGGCGTGGTCATCGAAAACATGCGCCGCGAAGGCTTCGAGCTTTCCGTCGGCAAGCCGCGCGTCATCAACAAGGAAGTGGACGGGCAGACGCACGAGCCGGTCGAGCTGCTCGTCGTCGACTGCCCGACCGACTGCCAGAGCAGCGTGATGGCGCTGGTGGGCGACCGCCGGGCCGAGCTGCTGAAGATGGACGCGAAGGCGGGTACGAGCGGGTTCGTGCACCTGGAGTTCACGATCCCCGCGCGTGGGTTGATGGGCCTGCGCAGCCGGATGCTCACCGCCACGCAGGGCCGGGCGATCATGCACCACGTGCTGCTGCGTTACGAGCCGTTGCGCGGCGACATCGCCGGTGCCGAGCGGTCGCAGGGCGTGCTCATCGCCTCCGAGCCGGGCCAGGTCACCGCCTACGCGCTGGACGCCCTCTACGACCGCGGCTTCTTTTTCGTCAGCCCCGGCGAACAGGTCTACGAAGGCCAGGTCGTCGGCGAGCACAACCGCGAAAACGACCTGATGGTCAACGTCGTCAAAGGCAAGAAGCTCTCCAACGTCCGCGCCTCGGGCAAGGACGACGCGGCCCAGGTTCGCCCGGCCCGCAAGATGTCGCTCGAAGCGTCGCTGGAATACATCGACGAGGACGAACTGGTCGAGATCACGCCCGAGTCGATCCGCATGCGCAAGAAGATGCTCAAGGAAGCCGACCGCCGCCGCGACACCCGCCGCGCCAAGAGCCTCGCCGACGCATGAGGCGTTTGACTGAAACATGACCCTGCCGAAGCCCATGGCGTCACGCCGTGGGCTTCGTGCGTTAAACAGTCAACCGCTCGCGCAAGCCGGATAATAATCGCTCAAACACCGCGTCTTCATCCGCCCGCGCGTCGATGACCAGGTGACGGGCCGGGTCGGCCTTCGCCTGTTCAAGATAGCCCTGCCGGACCTTCGCGTGGTAGTCCGCGCCTTTTTGCTCCATGCGGTCGAGCAGGGGGGAGAGGCGGGTGGCGGCGGTCTGTTCGTCGACGTCGAACACGACGACGAGGTCCGGCCAGTGCTCGCCGAGCGCGACCTCGCCCACCCGGCGGATCGCGTCGAGCGACATGCCGCCCGCCGCGCCCTGGTACGCCAGCGTGGAGCTGATGAACCGGTCGGCGAGCACCAGCTCACCTCGCTGGCGCGCCGGGCCGATGCGCTCGGCGACGAGTTGGGCACGGCTGGCCATGAACAGCAGCATTTCGCAATGCACGTCCATCTGGCCGTGCTGGTCGTCGCGGTATTCCAGCAGCAGCTTGCGGATCTGTTCGCCGATGGCCGTGCCGCCGGGCTCGCGGACGTGGCAGACGGCGATGCCGCCTTGCTCGACGAAACTGGCGAAGCGTCGAAACTGCGTGCTCTTGCCGCTGCCGTCGGGCCCGTCGAAGACGACGAACCGGCCGCGGAGCGCGTTCAACCATGGGGCGTCAGTGTCGGTCATGGCGAAAGTTTAACGAAACGACGCAAAGTTAGCCGCGCAGCGCAGCGGAGCGTGCTCCGCTGCGCTGCGCGGCTAAATTGAAACTACAGGCGCTTCATATGGAAGCCGCCGTCGACGTTGATCACTTCGCCGGTGGAGTAGGGGAACATGCCCTGCGCCAGCGCGAGCACGGCCCGGGCGATGTCATCGGGCTGGCCCCAGCGGCGGATGGGCGTCAGGCCGTCCTCGTGGATGAGCTTGTCGTACTTGGCTTTGACGCCGGCGGTCATGTCGGTGGCGATGATGCCGGGGCGGACTTCGTAGACGTTGATGCCGTGCGGCGCGAGGCGGTCGGCGAAGAGGGCGGTCATCATGCCCATGCCCGCCTTGGCGATGCAGTATTCGCCGCGGTTGATGCTAGCGGTGTAGGCGCTGATCGAGCCGATGTTGACGATCGCCGGAGCCGGGTCACTGACGTGACCCTGCCGCTGGGATTCGAGCATGCGACTCGCGACAAGCTGAGTGAGGAAGAACGGGCCCTTGAGGTTGACGTCGAGCACGAAGTCCCAGCTTTCCTCGCCCATCTGAAGCAGGTCGGCGCGCACCTTGGGAGCGACGCCGGCGTTGTTCACCAGCAGGTCGATGCGGCCGAACCGGCCGACCGCCGCGTCGACGAGGCGCTGCCGATCGTCGGCGCGGCCGATGTCCGCCTGCACGATGTGGGCTTCGCCGCCGGCCTGCTGCACCGCGTCGGCGGCGTCCTGCGCGGCGTCGGCGTTGGCGTTGTAGTTGATCACGACGTTGTGCCCGGCGCCGCCGAGCGCCTCGGCAATGCCCCGGCCGATGCCGCGGCTGCCGCCGGTGACGATCGCAGTGCGGGGGGGGATTCCTGCCATGAGGGATGCTCCAAGTCGGTGCCACCCGTGACACGCCATCGGGTCACGCGTTGTCGAAGAAGGTCGGGTACGGCCCGCCGTCGCCCATGCGCTTGATCGTGTTGGCCAGTTCCAGCAGGTGGTAGTCGCCCCACATGCTCGATTCGTCGCAGGCGACCTTGCGGCTGCGGGGGACGTGGTCCCAGCCGTTGGGCCAGTGGTAGATCGAATGCAGCAACAGGCCCTGGTGCGTCTTCTTCGTCGACAGGTAGGGCTCGTCGAACAGCGTGCGGGCGACGCTCAGGCCGGCTTGCAGGTAACGCTTGCCCTTGGTCTTCCCACCCCCGGAGTTGAGGTAGTTGCCGAAGCGGATCAGGCCCTGCGCGGCGATGGCGGACGCGCTGGCGTCGACGGGTTCGTGATCGTTGTAGGGGTCGGCGGGGGCGTTGCGCCAGTCGCCGAGCTTGTGGAGGTTGGGCGCGCCGTCGTCCCAGTAGGTGATGCCGTCGGTGGTGGAGACGTCGTCGATATAGTGGTCGCAGGTGTCGCGGGCGGCTTGTTCGAAGCGCTGGAGAACGTGCTTCTTGACCAGCCCCATGCGGCTGAACTCGTTCGGCTTGCACGTCTTGAGGAATTCGAGTTGCTCGGCATATCCGAGCATGGCCCAGGCAAGGCCGCGGGTCCAGGTGGAGAAGGGAGAGTAGCCCTGCTGGGTGCTCCGGCAGCGGAACCGACCATCGGTGAGGTTGAACACGCCCTCATGGGCGGTGCGGCCGCGGACGTCGTAGGTGTGGCCGGAGTCGCCGAAGAAGATGATGTAGTTGGCGGTGGTAAGGGCGTGCAGAATCGCGCGTTCCAGCAGACTGATGCGGGAATCACCTTCGCCCATGAGGACATGGCCGAGCTGATGCGCCAGCCCAAGGCTGCGCAGGCTTCGCATGGTGTCGATAAACAGCGAGTGCGGTCCGTTGAAGGAGCGGATGTAACCCATCGCTAGGCCGAGGTCGTGCAGGACGTTGTCGCGTTCGCGACCGGACCAGCTCTGTATCGGCAGTTCGGTCCAGCGTGCGGCCTGGACGGCGCCGGAGGCTTTGATGGCCAGTTCGTAGAAGTGGTTTTCCCATTCGTTGTGGGGCAGCCGGCCTTCGTGCATGAGTCGGCGGAGGTTGCCGTAGGTCGAGAGGTTGTTGAAGCCGTGGTCGTGGACGCCGACGTGCGTGACGTGCGGGGCCATGTCGCGGAGGGTGTGCTGTTTGCCGAGTTCGAGCAGTTGGGTATCGTCGGTGGCGTCGTAGGCGAAGATGGCGCAGCCGTACTGGAAGCCCTGGGTCCACTCGGTCCAGCCGCGGGTGGTGTACTTGCCGTTGACGGTGAAGACGGGCGTGCCCTTACTTGTGTCCCATTCACGTTCGAGCAGGCGCACCTTGTCGCTGGCGAGGGCGAAGACGCGGTCGATGGCGGGGCGAAGGTCGGCGGGTTCGAGTTGGGTGTCGATCTGCATGGGTGGGGCTTGGGTGGGGGTTGAAAAGACGCCCACGGATTGAATCCGTGGGCGTCAGGTTACTTGTGATAGACGGCGTCGGGGTCGAAGGTTTTTTCTTCGACGACGTCGAGGTTGCCGTTTGCATCGGCGCGGCGGTAGAAGCAGGTGTGGTAGCCGACGTGGCAGGCGGGGCCGTGGCTTTTACATTTGAGGAGGATGACGTCCTGGTCGCAGTCGACGCGAGCGTCGACGACTTCCTGGGTGTGGCCGGAGGACTCGCCCTTGACCCACATTTTGTTTCGCGAGCGTGAGTAGAAGGTGGCTTTGCGGGTTTTGAGGGTTTGCTGGAGGGCGGCGTCGTTCATCCAGCCCATCATGAGGATTTCGCCGGTGTCAACGTTCTGGACGATGGCGGGGACGAGGCCCTGGTCGTTGAACTTGATGTCGAGCGTGGTGGATGTTTCACGTGCGGTGTCGCTCATGGCGTCTCTCCGTGGTAGCGCGCGGCGGCGGGAAGGGGCACTGCCCGCGCTGAAGATCAAGGGGTGGATTATACCGCCGGGGCGTGGCCGACGGGTTTGCCGAACCGGTCGGCGGGGTTGTCTGAATTGGACAAACATATCGCAATTCGAGGGTTAACGTCGGCTGTTCGCATTCGCGACGACGAAGTCTTATACTCTCTTTTCTAACCTTGAAAGCCCCGATCCGACGGAAGGAATCTGACGTCATGGCCGAAGAAAAAGAACAACCGAAGCTGCATATCGACAGTGACTGGAAGGCCCAGGCGCAGGCCGAGAAGCAGAAGCTGGCGGAGAAGTCCAAAGCGAAACAGCAGGCCGCAGCCGGCGGGGCCGAGGGCGGTGGCGAAGGCCAGTCCGCGGCCGGCGGCGCGGCGGGGCAGGGCATGCCGCCCGCCAACTTCGAGACGTTGATGAGCACGCTGGCGACGCAGGCGCTGTTCGCCATGGGCGCAATAGCCGATCCGCGCACCGGCCAGCGGTTCCAGAACCTCGACCTCGCCCGGCATCACATCGACATGCTCGGCGTGCTCGAAGACAAGACCAAGGGCAACCTCAGCGAAGAAGAGGAAACCACCCTCGCCAGCACCGTCTACGAGCTGCGCACGCGCTACGTGCAACTCGCCTCGGCGGCACGCACCGGCGGCGGCGAAGGGCAAGGGTGACCGCCCACGCTCGTTTACCGACCCACAAGCCGTTTCCCCGCAAGGGGGATCCAGAAGCAGACGCGAAAGGAATCGGACACCGTGGCTGAGCGCTCCACCAGCGAACCGGGTTTCATGGGTCGGCACCACTTCCTGCTCCGCCGGCTGCACTCGCTGTCGGGCATCGTGCCGGTCGGCGTGTTCGTGATCTTCCACCTGTTCGCCAACGCGCAGCTCGCCACGGGCACCTACCAGCACGAAGTGGACTGGCTCTACGGCACGGTGCCGGCCCTGCTGATCGTCGAAATCTCGCTCTGGCTGGCGATCGCCTTCCACGCCGGGCTGGGCCTGGTCTACACGTTCGTCGGCAACCAGCCCAACGTCGCCCGGTACCGCTACGGCGGCAACTGGCGCTACTTCTTCCAACGCGTGACGGGCATCATCGCGTTGATCTTCATCTTCCTGCACGTCGCCACGCTGCGCTGGCAGTGGGACCTCGCCGGCTGGTATACGCCGTTCATGGTCAACGACGAAGCCAGCGGCACCCCGCTCGCCCAGGCCACAGTTGCGATGGCCCTGGAGAACCCGTGGGTCGTGCTGCTGTACATCGTCGGCTCGCTGAGCGTGATCTACCACTGGTCCAACGGGCTGTGGACCGCCGCGATCACCTGGGGCCTGACGCTCAGCGTCGCGGCCCAGCGGCGGTGGGGCTACGTCTGCGCGGCCATGGGCGTGGTGCTCACGCTCTTCCTCGCCGCGGCGATCTACGGTGCGGTGACCACGGAGGTGACCGAGGAAGAACGGCAGATCTTCCAGCAGGCGCTCGACCAGGACGCGGAAGAAGTGCTCGAAGATGCGGACGCGGCGCCTTGACCGTCTGCGGCCGAAGCGGCGGCGTGGTGGGATGAATTGCACGATCGATATACACGGCCGAGGGGGACGGAGCCGACCAGGCGGGCCGTCCATGACAGCGGGGCGATCGGGATCGAATTCAGATGATGATTCGCAAGTTGGTGATTCTCGTCCCTGGTGTGGCGTTGGCTTGTGTCGCGGCGGCGCTGCCGTTCGCGGGGCTGGAGCGGTTCGCCGGCGACGCGCAGCCGGCGGTGGTGGCGATGGCGACCGGTGCGGTGGCGATCGGGTGTTTCGTGGCGCTCTGGCGGCCGACGGTGCTGGAGTCGTATGTGAAGCTGGCGTCGCTGGCGTTTTTCGTGCTGATGCTGCTGGGCGTGCTGGGGATCCTGGCCCAGATGGACGGCAGCGCGCTGGCATTGCGGTAGGTCGTACCCGGCCGGGAGGGAACGGCAGGGCGCCCATGGCCGTGCGTTTCCAGGGCCGAAGATGGCAGGGCAACTCTGCCCGACGCGTTGAAGGTTGAAGTGAATCATGGCAACAAAGCAACCGAGAGTGATCGTGGTGGGGGGCGGGCTGGCGGGGCTGGCGGCGTCGGTGCGCATCGCCGAAGCGGGCAGCCCGGTGGACCTGTTCTCCATGGTGCCCGTCCGCCGCTCGCACAGCGTCTGCGCCCAGGGCGGGATCAACGCCGCCAACGAAGTCGCCCGGCAGCAGGGCTACTCCGAGTGGATGCACATGGACGAGACGCTCTACGGCGGCGACTTCCTCAATCACCAGCCGCCGGTCTATGACATGACCCACTGGGCGCCGCGCATCATCGACCTGCTCGACCGCTCGGGCGTCCCGTTCAACCGCACGCCCGAAGGCCGGCGCGACCTGCGCAAGTTCGGCGGCTCGCTGTTCAAACGCACCCACTTCTCCGGCGCGACCACCGGTCAGCAGCTCCTCTACGCCCTCGACGAGCAGACCCGCCGCCACGAAGCCGAGGGCCACGTCACCAAGTACGAGTTCTGGGAGTTCCTCTGGCCGGTCATCGACGACGAGGGCCAGTGCCGGGGCATCATCGCCCAGGACATGCGGACCATGGAGATCCGCCCGTTCCGCGCCGATGCCGTCATCATGGCCACCGGCGGCTGCGGCGCGATCTACGGTAAGTCCACCATGAGCGTCATCTGCACCGGCGCAGCCGCCGCCCGCTGCTACCGCGCCGGCGCCTGGCTGGGCAACCCGGAGATGATCCAGGTCCACCCGACCGCCATCCCCGGCGAAGACAAGTGCCGGCTGATGTCCGAGTCCGCCCGCGGTGAAGGCGGCCGGGTGTGGGTCCCACGCAAACAAGGCGACACCCGCCCGCCGCAGTCGATCCCCGACGCCGAGCGGTGGTACTTCCTCGAAGAACGCTACCCCGCCTACGGCAACCTCGTCCCGCGCGACATCGCCACCCGCGAAATCTTCAACGTCTGTCAGGACGGCTACGGCGTCGGCGGCGGAAACATGGTCTACCTCGACGTCTCCCACCTGCCCGAGGAAACCAAGCACAAGCTCGACGGCATCCTCGAAATCTACGAAAAGTTCGTCGGCGACAACCCGCGCAAAGTCCCGATGAAAATCTTCCCCGCTGTCCACTACTCCATGGGCGGCATGTACACCATCTACAGCACCGAAGAAAAGAAGCCCGTCGACGGCGACGAAGGCCCGGCCATCGGCATGAAGTTCGGCGACCCGACCAACATGCAGACCAACATCCCCGGCCTCTATGCCTTCGGGGAAGTCAACTACCAGTACCACGGCGCCACCCGTCTCGGCGCCAACGCGCTGCTTTCGTGCATCTTCGACGGCCTCTACTGCGGCCTCGGCGCCCACAACCGCGCCACCACCATGGACACCCCCGCCGCCGACCTGCCCGACGCGCTCTACAACAAGTACGTCGAGCAGGAACACGCCAAGGTCAAGCACCTCACCGAGGCCCGCGGCGAGCACAACCCCTACAGGCTCCATCAGCGCATGGGCGAGGAGATGACCGCCGCCTGCACCGTCGTCAAGACCGAGCAGCGGATGAACAAGGCCTACGACGCGCTGCGCGACATCAAGCAGCAGTACGAAGACATCCGCCTCTCCGACACCGGCGACTGGACGAACCAGAACCTCGGCTTCGCCCGCGCCCTCGGCGACATGATCCGCTATGCCGAGGCCATCCTGCTCGGCTCGATCGAACGCAAGGAGTCGCGCGGCAGCCACTACCGCCCCGACTACCCCGAGCGCAACGACGAGAAGTTCCACAAGACCTGCATCGCCAAGTATGACGCGGCGAGCGACAAGCCGGTCATCGAATGGGAAGACGTGCCCACCCCGCTGGTGCCCCCGCGCGCCCGCACCTATGGCAAGGTCGAAGCCACCGCCGAGAAACAGGCTGACCTTGAAAACAAGCCCGGCGGCGAAGGCTACAGCCAGCGCCCTACCGACGCCTCGCCCGTCTACGGCAGCGAAGTGAACGGCAAGGACGCCAGCGCTTCCAACGACTGACCCTCACGACTTCGCGCGCTCCATCAACATCACGTTCACCCCCCAACCCCGCGCAACACCATGACCGCAACCACCACCAGCCCCGCCGCCGCATCTGCCTCCAATACCGCCGCCAGCGAGTCTGCTGCGCACGCGGGCAAAACCTTTCGCGTCCGCATCAAGCGGCAGGACGGCCCGGATACCCCCGCCTACTGGCACAGCTTCGACGTGCCGTACCGCCCGAACCTGAACATCATCAGCGTGCTCCAGGAAATCGTCGCCAACCCCGTCACCACCGCCGGCGAGCAGGCCCGCCCGCCCGTCTGGGAAGCCAACTGCCTCGAAGAAGTCTGCGGCGCCTGCACCATGCTCATCAACGGCCACGTCCGCCAGAGCTGCTCCTGCCTGCTCGACGATGTGCTCGGCGACGACAACACCGTCACCCTCGAACCGATGACCAAGTTCCCCGTCGTCCGCGATCTCGCCGTCGACCGCCAGCGGATGTTCGACACGCTCAAAAAGATCAAAGCCTGGGTCCCCATCGACGGCACGCACCACATCGGCCCGGGCCCGATGGAGTCGCCCGACCAGCAGAGCATGCGCTACGCGCTCTCCCGCTGCATGACCTGCGGCTGCTGCGTCGAAGCCTGCCCGCAGTACACCAAAGACAACAACTTCGTCGGCCCCGCCGCCATCGCCCAGTCGCTGCTGTTCAACCTGCACGAGACCGGCAAGAAGGCCGCCCCCGACCGCCTCGACGTCATGATGGGCCCCGGCGGCATCACCGACTGCGGCAACGCCCAGAACTGCGTCAAAGTCTGCCCCAAGGAAGTCCCGATCACCGAGGCCATCGCCCATATCGGCCGGCAAACCACGGTGCATTCGATCAAGAAGTTCTTCACAGGCAAGTGAGAACGGATCCCATCCATGCGTGCGACAATCGGCTTGTTGCTGGTCGGCGGGATACTCGGCTCGCCGGTCTGGATTTCGCTGGCGATCGGGCTGATCCCTCGGCGCTGGCTGGTCGTGGCGATTCTCCTTTGCGGACTGCAGATTCTCATTGCGTATGGCCTGTGGTGGTTCTTCTGGGGCGGCGGCATTGGGGGCGAAGCGCGCCTCGACCCAGCATGGCAGTGGACGGCGCTGGCGGCCGTACTACCGATACTCGTCACCATCCTGAAATGGGGGACTCGATAGCTCGGCCCATGCGGTAAAAAAACTCTTCGTTTACACGCTTGATTTCAACCCCCACCCATTTCCCCTTATCCTCTGCCTCATGCCGAAGAAACACCCCACCCCAGCCCACCTGCGCGACCGTATCGCCGTACTGCGCAAACGCCTGCGCGACGCCGACGTTGACGCCTTGCTCGTCACCAACCCGCGCGACATCCGCTACCTCACCTGCTTCGTCGGCGACGACTCCTGGGCGCTCATCTCCCAGCGCTCCAGCCAGGCCACCATCCTCAGCGACTTCCGCTTCGACGAGCAGATCGCCCGCGAAGCGCCGCACGCAAAAGTGATCCTGCGTAAGAAGTCGCTCACCGATGAGCTGGCCGCGCTGCTGGACCGAACGAAGGCTGATCGCATCGGGTTGCAGCCGGGCCATGTCACGCTCGCCATGCGCAAGGCGATCGTGAAGAAGCTGGGGGCGAAGCGCGTCGTGGCGTTCGACGACAAGCTGCTGGAACAGCGAGCCGTCAAGAGCGCCGACGAGGTCAAGGCGATCCGCAAGGCGCTGCGCATTCAGCAGCAGGCGTTCCGCGAGACGTGCGCGTTCATGGAGCCGGGCCAGAGCGAGCAGGAGGTGGCCGCGTATCTGGAATACCGCATGCGCGTGCTCGGGGCCGATGGCGTGAGCTTCCCCACCATCGTCGCCGCCGACGCCAACGCCAGTCTGCCCCATGCCGTACCGGGGTCGAAGAAGCTGCGCCGCAACGGCACCGTGCTCATCGACTGGGGCGCCAAATGGAACGGTTACTGCTCGGACCTGACGCGCGTGGTGGCACTGGAGCGGATGTCGGCCAAGGTGCAGGCGATCTATCAGATCGTGCTCGACGCGCAGCTCGCGGCCATCGACGCGATCGCGCCCGGCAAGCCGCTGAAGGCCATCGACGCCGTGGCTCGCAAGGTCATCACCGACGCGGGCTACGGCGACCGCTTCGGCCACTCGCTCGGGCACGGCATCGGACTGGACATTCACGAGCAGCCCACGCTCTCGCCGCGCAGCGAAGGCGTGCTGGAGCCGGGGCAGGTGGTCACGGTGGAGCCGGGCATCTACCTGCCGGGCGTGGGGGGCGTGCGGATCGAGGACGACGTGCTGGTGACGGCCCGGGGGGCGACCGTGCTCAGCGACTTGCCCAAATCTCTCGAATCCGCGATCATCTAGCGTTCACAACCCAGACTGGTGCGGGGGGACTGGTGACGCAAGTGACCAGCCCGACATTAATCGGACACAATGCATCATGATCGACCTGAAGACGCTGAAACAGCTCGTCAAGTTGATGACCGACAACGACCTGACCGAGTTGGACATCGAGGGTGACCAGGACAAGGTTCGGCTGCGCCGTGGCAGCGAGACGCCGGAGGTGCACTACATGCCGCCGCCGCCGGCCGCGCCCGCCGGCGCTGCGCCGCCCGCGCCGGCCCCGGGTCCCGCCCCGGCCGGGGGTGAGCCGGCCCCCGCCGCGCCGCCGGCGTCGGACGGTGTGGCGATCAAGAGCCCGATGGTCGGCACGTACTATTCGTCCGCCAGCCCCGACGCGAAGCCTTACCTTCAGGTGGGCGACAAGGTTGAGCCGGACACGGTGGTCTGCCTCATCGAAGCGATGAAAGTCTTCAACGAGATCAAGGCCGAGACCAGCGGCACCGTGACGCGCATCCTCGTCGAGAACGGTCAGGCGGTCGAGTTCGACCAGCCATTGTTCGAAATCAAACCGGACTGAGCCCGATGGGGTACAGGGTACGGGGATCAGGGATCGGCCCCAGTGGTGCGATCGCCTGCCTGCCTTGTACCCGATCCCCGAACCCCGAACCCCAATCCTATGTTTTCACGCATCCTCATAGCCAACCGTGGTGAGATCGCCGTGCGGATCATCCGCGCCGCACGCGAGATGGGCATCGAGTCGGTCGCCGTCTACTCCGAGGCCGACCGCGACTCGCGCCACGTCAAGCTCGCCGACCGCGCCATCTGCATCGGCCCGGCCAAGGCCAGCGAAAGCTACCTCAATATCTCGCGCATCATCGCCGCCGCCGAGGTCGCCAACGTCGACGCCATCCACCCCGGATACGGCTTCCTCGCCGAAAACTCCCACTTCGCCGAGGTCTGCCGGTCGTGCAACATCGAGTTCATCGGCCCCAGCGTCGAAGCCATGCACACGCTCGGCGACAAGGTGCAATGCAAGCAACTCGCCATCCGCACCAAAGTCCCCACCTCGCCCGGCTCCAAGGGCCGGATCGACGACGAGGAACAGGCGCTGAAGGTCGCCCGCGAGATCGGCTACCCGGTCATCATCAAGGCCTCCGCCGGCGGCGGCGGGCGCGGCATGCGCGTCGCCCATAACGACATGGCGCTCCGCTCCGGCCTCAAGGGCGCCATGACCGAGGCCGAGGCCGCCTTCGGCGACGGCGGCGTCTACGTCGAGAAGTTCATCGAAAAGGCACGCCACGTCGAAGTTCAGGTCATCGGCGACCAGCACGGCAACGTCGTCCACCTCTGGGAACGCGACTGCACCATGCAGCGCCGCAAGCAGAAGCTGATCGAAGAAGCGCCCTGCCCCGTGCTCAAGGAAGATGAACGCGAAAACCTCTGCAAAGCCGCCGCCCGCCTCTGCAAGGCCGCCGGCTACTACTCCGCCGGCACGGTCGAGTTTCTCATGGACGACAAGAAACACTTCTACCTCATGGAAGTGAACACCCGCGTCCAGGTCGAACACCCCGTCACCGAAATGATCACCGGCGTCGACATCGTCCAGACGCAGATCCGCGTCGCCGCCGGCGAAAAACTTCCCTTCACCCAGAAGCAGATCAAACGCAACGGCCACGCCATTGAAGTCCGCATCAACGCCGAGGACCCCGCCAACAAGTTCATGCCCAGCCCCGGCGTCCTCGAACGCTTCGAGCCCCCCGGCGGCCTCGGTGTCCGCCTCGACACCCACTGCTACACCGGCTACCGCATCCCGCCCAACTACGACTCGATGATCGCCAAGCTCATCGTCCACAAGCCCACCCGCGACGAGGCGATCGCCACGCTCCGCCGGGCGTTGAGTGAGTTCGAGATCGCGCCGATCAAGACCACGATCGCCCTCCACGCCGACCTGATGCGCAACGGCAGCTTCCTCAAGTCCGACATCGACATCAACTTCGTCGAACGCCTGCTCGGCCAGTAACCCCCGCGAGGCAGTTTCCGACTCCCCTCCCTCTGGGAGGGGTTGGGGGAGGGTGCCTTCAGATGCCTTGGGTTACCGGCAATCGTGACGTCAGGTGCCGTGGTCTTGCGTCGTCTGCGCAGACGTACATTCAGGGCGGTCGGCGATCCCCTCCCCCAGCCCCCCCGGGGGCGGGGAGGCAAACGTGTTGTCGTGGAAATCGACCTCAACCGCGCCTTCTCCCCCGGACGATGATACGATCAAGGCCTCCGCACCAAAGAAGCCGCACGCTCGTTTGCAGGAGTTCGCCATGGATCGCACACCCAACCAATCGCCCGCCGGCCTGATCACGCTTGCGTTGACGCTGGCCACGCTCGGCATCGCCCCCGCACTCGCCCAGGCTCAGGACGACGACAACGGCGCGGCGGTGATGGAAGACCTGCTGCAACGCCGGGAGTCGCCGGCCGTGGAACCCACGCGTGAGCCTGGCCGGGAGCAAGTGCCCGAACGCGTCGGCGCCCCGGCGCCGCGCGTGGATGTCGACCCGGCGGTGCTCGGCGTCGCCCCGGGCGAGCCCATGCCCCGGCTGCGCCGCGAGGGGGAGTTCATCGTCAACCGCCTCGGCCGGGTGGTTCGGCCGGAGGAGTCCAGCGATTGGATTTTTCAGCCGTCGCCCGAAAGCGACGCGGACGACAACCTGCCGCCGATGGTCATTCAGCCGTCGGCTCGGCTGGAGATGATCGAGACGTTCATGCAGGAACGGGAGGACGAAAGTACGTTCGAGGTCTCCGGCCGGGTGCACAGCTACCGCGGCGTGAACTACCTGCTGCTCACCCAGGCCCGTCCCCAGGCGAACGAGCCCGATCCCCTGGACGCCCCGGATGCCCCGGATGCCGCCGAGGATGCCGGCGAAGCCACGACCGACGTCGACGCCGACGATGACGACCCCGTGATCGCCGACCTGATGCAGTCCCGCCAGGCCGCGCCCACTCCCGCCGCCGCGCAGCCCTCCGCGCCCGATGCCGGCCCGGCCAACGCGCCCAACCGCGCGGCCCCCGCCGCCGTGCGCGGCACCGCGCCCAACGTCGCGTCCATGGCAGTGCGTGACGAAGGCGCCTTGATCGTCCAGCGCCGCGGTCGGCTGACGCGCTCGCGCGACGGGGCGCACGTGCTGTTCACCTTCGCCGCCGACGACCGCGACTCGCCCGAGCCGCCGATGATCGTGCAGTCCTGCCAGTTGCTGCGCGCCATGGAGGACGTCGTCCAGCAGCGCGGCGACCAGGTGGTCTTCGTCGTCTCCGGCCAGGTGCAGTCATACCACGGCGCCAACTACCTGCTGCCCACGATGATGCGCATCGCCCCCGATCGCGGCAACCTCCAGAACTGACCCCCCCATCGCGCACGAAGCCCACGCTCTCCGAGCATGGGCCACGCGCTACTTCTTCTCCCGCTCCCGCCCGCGAATCTGCAGGTGGATCGGCACTTCGCTGAACGGCAGCATGTCGCGAAAACGGTTGAGCAGGAAGCGCTGGTAGTTGTTGTCGAACAGCTCCGGATCGTTGACGAACAGCGTGATCGTCGGCGGCTGCACATCGGTCTGTGTGCCGTAGTAAATCTTCGCCCGTTTGCCGCCCTTGCTGCTCGGGCCGCGCTCGGTCATCACCTGCTCGATCGCCTGGTTCAGCTCGCCTGTGCCGACGCGGTGGCTCGCCTGTTCGTGCAGGTTCATCGCCATCGCCAGCATCTCGCGCACGCCTTCTCGCTCCTTCGCGCTGATGAAGACGATCGGCGCGTAATGCAGCACCTTCAACGCCGTGTCGAGATACTCGGCATACTGCTCCTGCGTGTACTCTTCCTCGGCCAGGTCCCACTTGTTCACCACAATCACCGTCGGCCGATGGTGGCGCAAAATCTCCGTGGCCAACTGCTGATCCACCTGACTCACCCGCACCGCCGCGTCGATCAGCAGCAGGCAGACGTCCGCCCGTCGAATCGAACGCAGCGAACGGTGGTACGAGTAAAACTCGATGTCGTCGGCCAGGCTCTTGCGCTTCCGCACGCCGGCGGTGTCGATGGCGGTGAACACCTGCCCGTCCATCTCGATGCGCACGTCGACCGAGTCGCGCGTCGTCCCCTCCTGCTCCGACACGATGACGCGCTCGTCGCCCGCCAAGGCGTTGACCAGCGTGCTCTTGCCCGCGTTGCGCTTGCCCACCATCGCCAGCAGCACGCCCGTCTCGTCCGGCTGCCCGCCGGCGCCCCCGGCCGCGGTGTCCGCTGCGGCGTACTTGTCGAAGTCGATCATCGCACGGATACGCTCGTACAGTTCGTGCTTGTTATGCCCCGTGCTGGCCGAGACCATCACCGGCTCGCCGAAGCCCAGCCGGGCCGTCTCGAACGCGTCCGCCTCATGCTTCTCGGCGTCCACCTTGTTCGCCACCAGCATCACCGGCTTGCCATTGTCGCCGCCGCCCGCCCCCGTGCGCAGCAGCTTCGCCACCGTCTGGTCCAACGGCGTCAGGCCCGCCTGTGCGTCGACCACGAACATCACCAGGTCCGCGTCGGCCAGGCCGCGGGCGATCTGGCGTTCGACGTCGGCGGTGAGGTTCTGCGCGTCCTTGATGCCGTAGCCGCCGGTGTCCATCAGCTCCGCATAGTGCGGCGGCTGGTGCGCCCTGGCGGGGGGGATTTCGATGACGGTGCTGATGCGGTCGCGCGTCACCCCGGCGGTGGGGTCGACGATGCTCACGCGACGGCCGGCGAGCATGTTCAGCAGGCTGGACTTGCCGACGTTGGGTCGGCCGACGATAACGATGCGAGGCAGCATGGGCGTTGGTTTCTTGTTTCTAGTTTCGGATTTCGAGTTTCGGATTCGGGGAAGGCGCGGCCGCTGGGGCGTGGCGCTGGTTCCACAAGGTGACCGCTTCGGGTTCGCGGGCATAGATCGGCCGAAGGTCGGCAGGGGGGATGAACATCTGCTGGCGGGCACGCTCGCGGCCGATCCGCCACACCGCCTCCGCGCGCGGCCGGGCCAGTTCACCGTTCAGCACGGTAACGCCAGCGGGCCACGGCTCGGGCACTTCCGGGGGCGTCGGCAGCGGATCGCCCAGCAGCGCCGTCGGCCGCGCGGCCAACTCCAGCAGTTCACCCAGCGACCGCAACGCCGGCTCGACGATGATCCGCCATCCATCCCCCTCGCGTTCGTAGACCGCCGACCATGCCGTGCCGCGCTTGACGTTGAGGCAGACCGCCACTCGCTCATGTTCCGTCGGCGTGTTGCGGGCCAGCGCCTCCAGCGTCGGCACGCCGACGATCTTCACCGGCTGTGCCAGGCTCAGCGTCGCCGCGCTGGCCATCGCCACCCGCAGCCCTGTAAACGAGCCCGGCCCGAGCGAGACGTACAACTCGCCCAGGTCGCCGGCCGTCACATCATGCTCAGCGCAGATCGCCGCAATGCCCGGCAACAGCCCCACCCGATGCCGCCGCTGTACAGGCAACGCCACCATCGCCAGCAGTTCGTCCCCGCGCCCAAGCGCAAGCGACCCATGCCGGCTGGCGGTTTCGATGGCCAGATTGTACGAACGCGAGCGCATCCGCGCATTGTAGCCGGGCGGCCAAACCGTGCGTCGGGGGGGGAGCCTAGCGTGGGTATCATGGCGAACAATGCTGGTCAACGGCATTGCTGGATGCCGGTCGGCGTCCTACAGCCCAAGCGAGCGCAACACAGAACATCGCAAAGGCGGCGGGGCATGCTGCCATTAGCAAACGATCGGCAAGCGTTACACTTGCTCTCGCTTCGGGGCCACTCGCACCACCGCCCGGATCAAGCAACGGGATAGCGGCGATAGCGCACGCCGCTAAAGCCACGGCGATGAGGCCCAGTCGTAAGCCCCAGAACCACAAGGTGACGATCGTGTGCCTGCATGAGGGCATGTCGATCATCGTACTCCGACGAGTTGCGGGCTGCTACGGCCTCGCAGGGCGTGCGGAATGCCAACGACCTCGATGAGGCAGTGCCGTCGGCAGGGCTTGCCCCTGTCCTACTCGGCGGCGGCGGTGGCGTCGGCGTCGATGACGGCCGGGGGCGTGGCGGCGGTGGCGTCGTGGGCGTAGTCGACCAGTTGCGTGCCGGCGAGGCCGAGGATGAGGGCGAAGATGGCGGCGAGGCCGGCGGCGAGGCCGCGGGCGGGCAGGTGGGGCATGGTGACCTGGGGCGAGGGCTTGCCGAAGAAGGCGACGGAGGCGATGCCGATGTAATACGCGGCGGAGATGGCGGAGTTGAGCACGAGAAGGACGATCAGGGCGATATTGCCCGCGAAGTCGGCGGAGTAGGCCGCGCCGATGAGGTAGAGCTTGCCGAGGAAGCCGACGAGCGGGGGCAGGCCGAGCAGGGAGATCATCGAGAGCACGAGGATGGCGGCGAGCATGGGCGAGCGGTGGCGGAGGCCGGCGATGTCGTCATAGGTTTCCGCTTCGTCGCCGCGCGACTGGAGGCAGCCGAGGACGCCGAAGGCGGCGAGCGTCGCGAGGCCGTAGGCGACGAGGTAGAACAGCAGGGCGGCGATGCCGTTGTTCAGCGACGATCCGCCCGCGACCGCCGGGCCGGCGAGCAGGCCGACGAGCATGTAGCCGGAGTGCGCGATGGAACTGTAGGCCAGGACGCGCTTGACGTTGGTTTGCAGCAGGGCGAGCACGTTGCCGACGGTCATGGTGACGGCGGCGAGGCCCCAGAGCAGGCCGGCGATGACGGGGGGCATCGGCTCCCAGCCGACGAGGCCGACGAGGTAGACCAGCGCGACGAAGCCGGCGGTCTTGGGCACGAAGGCGAGGAGGGTGGTGACGGCGGTGGTGGCGCCTTGGTAGACGTCGGCCGCGTAAAAGTGCATGGGGAAGGCGGCGATCTTGAAGCAGATGCCGAGGATCGACAGCACGAGGCCGGCGGTCAGCAGCGGACTCAGTCGGCCGGCGGCGATCTGTTCCTGGGCGACATGATAGATGCCGCCGACCATTTCACCGGTATCAGGGTCAACCACGACAAAGCTGGTAAAGCCGGTCGCGCCGTAGATGAGCGTGAAGCCGTAGAGGAAGACGGCGGCGGACATCGCGCCGAGGAAGAAATACTTCACGGCCGACTCTTGCGCGGCGATGCGGTCGCGGGCGGTGGCGACCATGACGTAGGTGGGCAGGCTGGTCAGTTCGAGGGCGAGGAAGAGCCAGACGAGGTCGTCGGCCCCGGCGGTGATCATGACGCCGACGATCGAGAGCAGGAAGAAGGCGTAGAATTCGCCGCGCGTGGTGCGGCCGGCGTCGAACACTTTGGCGGACTCGGCGAGGCGGTTCTGCTTGAGCTGCTCGGGCACGCCGGCGGCGACCATCAGCAGCAGCAGGCCCACGGCCACGGCGGCATACTTGATATAGACCGCCATCGCGCCGAAACCCAGTTCGCTGTAGGGCATGCCGGTGATGGGGATGAGGATGCCGGCGGCGACGAGCGCGGCGGCGGCGACCCACGGCGTGGCCCGGCGGACGGCCCCGCTGGCGTGCAGACCCGTGACGAGGCAGAGGCAGGCGCCCACGAGCAGGGCGATCTCCGGCCAGAGCGAGGCGAACTTGGCGAGCATGGATTCCATGGGCGTGTCACTCTTGAGCGTCGGCGGGCCCACGGCTGGAAGCCGTGGGCTTCGGGGCAGAGGTCGGTTCAGTCGGTTTCGAGGCGAAGCGTGACGCGCTCGTCGGCGGTCAGGTCTTCTGTCAGTTCAGCTTCGGCTTCGGCCAGTTCGGCTTCGTGCATGACCTGGACCTCGGCGCGGGCGGCCTGCGTCATGTTGGCGACCGAGGGTTCGAGCGATTGCAGGATCGGGTAGGGCAGCAGACCGAAGACGAGGCAGGCGACGGCGAGCGGGGCGAGGGTGGCGATCTCGCGGACGTTGAGGTCGCGGACCGCGTGGTGCCCCGTTCCGTGGTCGTCGTGTGCGGGGATGCGGGTGGGGCCGAAGACGACCTTGCCCATCATGTAAAGCAGGTAGATGGCGGCGAGGATCATGCCCGCCCCGGCGACGAAGGCGTAGGGCACGCCGAGCACGCCCGCCGGCGAGAGGAACGTGCCGGCGAGGGTGAGAAACTCGCTGACGAAGCCGTTGAGCCCCGGCAGGCCAACGCTGGCCATGACGAAGAAGCCCATGAAGGTGGCCCAGACGGGCATAACCCGGGCGAGGCCGGACATCAGGGCCATTTCGCGGGTGTGGAAGCGTTCGTAGATCATGCCGACGCAGAGGAACAGCGCGCCGGTGGAGAGGCCGTGGTTGATCATGTACATCACCGCGCCGACCGCGCCGATGTCGTCGGTGTCGAGCGCGAACAGGCCCAGCACGCAGAAACCGAGGTGGCTGACCGACGAGTAGGCGATGAGTTTCTTGATGTCCTTCTGCACCCAGCAGACCAGGGCGGTGTAGAGGATGCCGATGACCGCGAGCACGCCGATGAACGGGGCGAAGGCGACCACCGCTTCGGGCGTCATGGGCAGGGCGAAACGCAGCAGGGCGTAGGTGCCCAGCTTCAGCAGCACACCCGCCAGTACGACGGAGCCGGCGGTGGGGGCCTCGGTGTGGGCCAGCGGCAGCCATGTGTGCACCGGCCACAGCGGCACCTTCACCGCAAAGCCGGCGAGCATGGCGGCGAGGACCCAGGCCTGCTGCGGAAAGCTCATCGCTTCACGGGCGGTGAGGTAGAGCGTCTCTATGTTGAACGACCACTGCCCAAGTGCGTGATAGGCGCTCGGCAGGTCTTGAGCGGCTACACCAGCAGCAGCCGCGGCTGGATCAACAATTGCACTAACCTGTTCCAAGGTTAGCGATGCGTTGATCCATGCGACGTAGAGCAGGCCGGCGAGCGTGAGCATCGAGCCGGTGAAGGTGTAGAGGAAGAACATCTTCGCCGCGGCGAGGCGTTGCCGTGAGCCGAACACGCCGATGAGGAAGTAAAGCGGGATGAGCGTGAACTCGAAGCAGATGTAGAAGAAGATGATGTCGGTGGCCAGGAACACGCCGGTCATGGCGGCCTGGAGGACGAGGAGCCAGAAGTAGAACTCGCGGGCGCGGTCGGCGACGGCGGTGAGCGAGCCGAGGATCGTGATGGGCATCAGGAACGTGGTCAGCAGCACCAGCCAGAGGGCGATGGTGTCGATGCCGAACCCGAAGCTCAGGCCCCACGCGGGAATCCACTGGATGTCGCTGGTCATTTGAATGCCCGCCTCGCCCCAGTTGAACTGGAAGGCGACCCCCAGCGACAGCGCGAAGGTGAGGACCGACGACCCCAGCGCCCAGAGCCAGGCATTGCGGCGGTCATCGAACCAGGGCATGGGCAGAAGCATCGCCAGGGCCGTGATGAGCGGCACGAGCAGGAGCAGCGGCAGTAGCGAAGGAGTTTGCATGGGTAGCGTCAGAGGTCAGAGGTCGGAAGTCAGAGGTCGGAAGTCAGGGCTCAGCGGTCGGAGGCAGTTTTACTGACCTCTGACTTCTGATCTCTGACCGCTTTGCTCACAGCATCGCCCAGAACACGAGGGCGGTGATGACCGCGATGCCCGCCGCCATGCCCAGCCCGTAGCCCTGGAGCTTGCCGCTTTGCGTCGGCCGCAGGCCCAGGCCCAGCAGGCGCGGCGACCACGCGACGCCATACACGATGGCGTTGATGCACAACTGGTCGAACAGGTAGAAGACGTAGCCCAGGAACCGCAGCGGCCGGCGGATGAGCAGGTCGTAGATTTCGTCGACGTAATACTTGTTGGCCAGCAGCGTCACGACCGGCCGGGTGCTGGCGGCGAGCTTCGTCACGGCGTCGCGGTTGACCACGTGCAGGTACCAGGCGAGCAGGATGGCCGTGATGGCAATTGCGCCGCTGATGAAGTAGAGGGCGGTGTGCAGGTTGAAGCCCCACAGTTCCGCGTGCGGCGGCGACTGGCTGGGGTGGGCGGTGGAGCCGTAGACCATCTCGCCGATCCAGCCGTAGCTGTGATCGCCGGTGAAGCCGAAGCCGAGGAGCCCGCCGAACAGCGACCCGATGGCGAGCACGAGCAGCGGGGCGTTCATGGGCCACCACGGCATTTCGTGCGGCTCGTGGTGATGATGGGCATCGTCATGGGGTGACGCGGCGTGGGCCGGGGCGGCATGCGGGTCGGCGGCGGCGTCGCGTTCGACGTCTTCCTCGTGGGCTTCGTGATGCTCATCGCCCATTTCCCACTTTTCCGGCCCCCAGAAGACGCGGAACCAGGCGCGGAAGCCGTAGCTGGCGGTGATGAAGGCGGTAACCAGCGCGAGGATGCCCAGCACGAGGTAGAGCGTCTGCCCGGCATGGTGCTCGTCGCCGATGCCCCAGTCGAGCGTGTAGGCGATGATCGTGTCCTTGGAGAAGAACCCGCTGGTGAACGGGAACCCGGCAAGCGCGAGGCAGGCGGCGAACATCAGCCAGCAGGTGACGGGCATCTTGTGCCGGAGGCCGGACATCTTGCGGATGTCGAGCTGGCCCGCCATGGCGTGCATGACCGAGCCGGCGGTGAGGAAGAGCAGGCCCTTGAAGAAGGCGTGGGAGATCAGGTGCCACATGCCCGCCACCGGCGCGAGCACGCCGACGCCGAGGAACATGTAGCCGAGCTGGCTGACGGTCGAGTAGGCGAAGATCTTCTTGATGTCGTTCTGACACAGGGCGATCGTCGCGGCGAAGATGGCGGTGACGCCGCCGATGGTGGCGACGACGGGCAGAGCGTAGGGGCTGTACTCGAACAGCGGCAGCAGGCGGGCGATCATGTAGATGCCGGAGGTGACCATGGTCGCCGCGTGAATGAGGGCGGAGACGGGCGACGGGCCTTCCATGGCGTCGGGCAGCCAGACGTAGAAGGGGATCTGCGCCGACTTGCCCAAGGCGCCCAGCAGTAGCAGCAGGGGCGCGGCCATGACCCAGTTGACGTTGTCCGGATGACTCGCTTGTTCGTACGCGGCGCGGGCCGACTCGCTGAGCGTGGCCGCGTCGACCTCACCGATCAGCGCCTGCGCGGCGGGGAGGATGTCGGCATAGTGGATCGACCCGAAGGTCATGTAGACCGTGAGGATGCCCATCGCGAAGCC
>JBBDPC010000129.1:62423-73276 GCA_040876735.1 Phycisphaeraceae bacterium
CATAGTGGATCGACCCGAAGGTCATGTAGACCGTGAGGATGCCCATCGCGAAGCCGAGGTCGCCCACGCGGTTGACGATGAACGCCTTCTTCGCCGCCTCGACCGCCGAGGGTTTCTGGAAGTAGTAGCCGATCAGCAGGTAGCTGGCCAGGCCCACCATCTCCCAGCCGAGGTAGAGCATGACCAGGTTCGAGCCCATGACCATGGAGGTCATCGCGAAGATGAACAGCGCCACCGCCGCGAAGAAGCGGGCATAGCCGCGGTCGCCCGCCATGTACCCGGTGGCATACAGCGCCACCAGCGAGCCGATGCCGGTGACCACGAACAGCATGACCATCGTCAGCGTGTCCATGTAGTAGGCGAAGTCGGCGGTGAAGTTGCCGACGTGAATCCAGCGGAAGAAGGTGACCGTCTCGCCCGCGTCCAGCCCGCGCACCTGGCCGTAGACGAGAATCGCCATCACGAACGGGATCGCAATCGACGCGACGCAGATCGCCCCGGCAAACTTGCGCCACTGCGGCTTGAGGCAGCAGACCAGGCAGAGCACCGCGCCGAGCAGCGGAATCCAGGGCAGGAATTTGATCAGGTCGAGGTTCATAACTCGCTTCGCTCGTTATCTGTGATCTAATCGATCGATTATGTGTGATCTCCCGGCCTGGTAGATGATCGATCATCGATCATCGATCACCGATCACACATCACCCCTGCATCGTCGCCCAGGCCTGCGCGTCCAGCGTGCGTCGCCGGCGGAACAGCAGCACCACCAGGCCCAGCGCCAGCGCCGCTTCCGCCGCGGCAATCGTGAGCACGAAAATCACGAACGTCTGCCCCGTCACGTTCAGATGGAACCGGCTGAACGCCACCAGCGTCACGACCACGCCCTGGAACATCAGCTCCGTGCACAGAAACATGATGATCAGGTTCCGCCGCGCAATGAAACCGATCAGCCCGAGCGAAAACAGAATCGCGCCGGTGATCAGAAAGTGCGAAAGCACCAGGCTGTCAATGGGGTCAGGCATAGGTCAATGTCGAATGTCGAATGGAAAATGTCGCACGTCGGATCAGTCGGGGCAGGTCGCCCGGCTTGAAACATCCGACATCCCACATTCCCCATTGCAGATTCCTCAGGTTCCCATCCGGCCGCCGCTCATCCCACGCGCCTCCGTGGCGTGCGGGCCCGGTTCGTCGCCGGGGTGCGCCGTCGCCCCCGTTTCGTCCGGCACCGGCGGCGTGGGCTTCTCTTCCTCTTCCACGCGTGTCTTGGCGATCACCACCGCACCGATCAACGCCACTAGCAGGATCACGCCCGCCAGCTCCAGCCCCAGCGGATGGCTGCGGAACAGGTCCAGGCCCACGCGCTCCGTGTTGGAGATCCGCAGCGGGCCGCCGTCGGCGACCACCGGTGCCGCTGCGCTGCCCGCCACGTCCGCCGCGAGCATCGCCTCCAGCCGCGCCGCCGGCCGATGCGTGAGCACCTGCGCCGCAATCGCTTCGTCCGACTCCATCGCCGCCAGCTCGTTCCGCTCCACGCCCGGGTCCACCACCACGGTCACCAGCACCGCCAGCAGCAGAAACCCCGCCACGATCGCCCCCACCGGCTCGCGGGCCAGGCGGTCATACTCCAGCGAGGCGTCCGGCTCATCCGCGCCCGCACCCTCCGCCGCCGAAGGCGACGACTGCGTCGCGAGCATGATGACGAACATGTACGTCACCAGAATCGCCCCGGCGTAAATGATCACCATCGCAAACGCCATGAACTCCGCCGCCAGCACCAGCAGCATCCCCGCCGTCGACAGCACGACCATCACGAACCAGAGCGCCGAGTAGACCGGCCGGGTGTGCGTGATGACGCGCACCGCGCCGACGATGGCGATGGCGGAGAAGACGTAGTAATAGACGAACGCGTCCCAGGTGAAGCCCGCCAGTTGCTCGGGCAGCCGGGTGTAGAGGAACAGCCAGAGGCCGCCCACCGCCGCGCCGCCCACGACTGCGCCGAGCGGGCGGAGGTTGAACTGCCGCTTGGGCATGATCAACAGCAGCCCGATGGCGCCGACGATGGAGGCAAGATAGATCGCTAATGGCGTGTGCATGACGCCTTGGGTCCGGTAGTCGCAATGACGGAACAGGCCGACACTCGCGTGCCACGCCGTGAAGCGGACAGGATAGAACGGTCACGAAGCCTTTGCAACAAAGCGGGGCGGCTCCGCGCGGGTTAGAGCCGTTTTATTCCAACCATAGCGGGCGCCACACAGCAAGCCGCAGGCTGCTGTGTGCCGGTGATCCAAGCGTATTCGGCACACAGCACGCTGCGCGATGCTGTGTGGCCCCGGATCTGGATTCATCAGGCAGGCCTTAATCCGACGAGGCCGGCTTCTCGTCGCTTTGCCCGGCGAGCTTCGCTTCCAGCTCGGCGACGCGCTTGCGCAGCTTGCGGAACTCGGTGACCATGTCAGGCAGTTTCGCTAGGGCGAGCACCTGGCGCTTGGTGTCGGCGAAGACCTGGGCGGGGGCGCCGCCGTACTGGTTGTTGCCCGGCAGGTCGTGGATGACGCCCGCCTTGGCGGCGATCTGCGACTGGTCGCCGATGTGTAGATGTCCCGCCACGCCGACCTGACCGCCAATGGCGACGTAGGCGCCGGTGGTCGCCGAGCCGGCGATCCCGACCTGGGCGACCAGCAGGTTGTGCGGGCCGACTTTCGCGCCATGTCCGATGGTGACGCTGTTGGAGAACTTGCTCCCCCGGCCGATGACGGTCGAGCCCATCGTCGCCCGGTCGACCGAGCAGTGGGCGCCGAGTTCGACGTCGTCTTCGACCACCGCGTTGCCCGCCGGCGGAATCTTGTGATGCACCGGCGGCTCGCCGGTCTGGCCGTGCGTCGCGTAGCCGAAGCCGTCCTGGCCGATCGAGCAGCCGGCATGGAGGGTGACGCGGTTGCCCAGCACGCACTTGTCGTAGACCGTCACCCCCGGGTGAAGGATGCAGCCGTCGCCGACCTTCGCGTCCCGGCCGACGTAGGTGTGCGGGTAGAGCACGCAGCGGTCGCCGACCACCGCCCCTTCGTCGATCGCCACGAACGGCCCGATGTAACACCCCTCGCCCACTGTTGCCGACCCCGCCACCGACGCCAGTTCCGACACGCCCGGCTCAGGCTGCTGACGAAAGCCCACCAACGCCACCATCGCCTGCCGAAAGGCGTAATACGGATCGTCCGCGACCAGCACCGTCCGCTCGCCGGCCACCTTCGCGTCATCGGCCGACAGGACCACCGCCCCCGCCTGCGTGCTTTGCAGCAGCCGGGCATACTTGCGGTTGACCAGGAACGTCACGTCGTCAGGCCCGGCCGCTTCGAGCGTCGCGCAACCGGTCACCTCGACCCCGCCGTCGCCCTGGACCGTGGCGCCGATGCGGTCGGCCAATTCTTGGGCAGTCATGCTCATAGGTCCGACAGGATAGCAGCCTCGGCGGACGAGTTCCGAATCGACCGGCTTTGAGGGCAAGCCATGGATCAACGGCGCGCGAAAAACCCGGGGACACTGGGCCCCCGGGCTCGGGTTCGTCGCTCGCCGGGGTACGGCATGCGCCGCCGGGGCGAGGGTTACTTGATCAGCCGCAGGGCGAACGGATAGCGGTAGTACACGCCTTCGTTGGCCTTCATGCCGGCGAGAATGCCGAAGATCACCGCAAGCAGCCAGACGATGGGCAATATGAGGAAGCCGATGCAGACCGGCGTTAACGCGAACGCGACGACGTAGCCGATCAGGATCACAATCTGAAAGTTCATCGCCTCCTTGCCCTGATCGTCGACGAACTTCGACTCGTCCTTCTTGATGACCTAGATAATCAGCGGGCCAATGATGCACAGCACGATCCCCAGCAGGTGGGCGATCATCGCCATGTTGCGCTCGTCTTTGCTCGGCGGGACGGCGGCGTCCGGCTCCGGCGTTTCGGGCGTCTGCGGATCGTTTGGCTGGTCGGTCATGGTGTGTCTCCCCAATCTTTCAAGCGGAAGGTTGCTCGTGTGGGTGAAAGGTGCGGCCGACGAAGCCCCCTCGGCGTCGTCTGACAGGCACAATTGTCGGGCGATTGGCCGGGACGTCAAGCAGGACGCCGCTGATGCCGTCTTTCGACCGATTGCGCGGCCGCCCTGCAACATTCCGCCCGGGCCGGCTACCATGGGGGCGTGATGCGAAGCACCCTCCGCCTGCGCCGCCACGATCTCGCCCCGCGCGTGGAGATGCTGCCGATGCTGGACGTCATCTTCCTGCTGCTGACGTTTTTTATTTACAGCCTGCTGGTGATGGTGCGGGCCGAGATTCTGCCCGTGCAGCTTGTGCCGGTGGGCACGGGTGAAGCGGCGGAGGCGGGGACGGTGGAGGCGATCACCATCGACCGGGCCGGGCAGGTCTACCTCAACCGCGAGCCGGTCGCCGACGACGCCCTGGACGCCCGGCTGGCGGCGCTGGCGGCCATGGACGAGCCGCCTCGCCTGTTCCTGGCGATGGAAACGACGCACGCGGGCGAGGCGGCGGGGCCGGGGACGGCGGTCGACCGTGGGCCGCTGTTGATCGAGTTGATTCAGCGCGTGCAGGGAGCGGGGCTGTACGACTTCGTCATCGTGGGCCAGCCGTCGGATGGCGGCGGGGGAACCGGGGGAACCGGGGGAGGCGGGCCGTGAACGATCGCGAGAGCGTCGTGGTGCTGGCCGTTTGCGGGGTGATCGCCGTGGCGGTGCATGTGGCAGTGCTGGTGTGGCCGGTGTTGCTGGTGGTGATCGAGCCTGTTGGTAACGCGAAGAAGCCGACGCGCGAACCGGCGGTCGACCGCGAGTTGCCGCAGCGCGAGCCGGACCTCGGCGACCCCGCGTCGCGCACCGCGAGCATGGCCTGGATCTCGCACGACGACTTCCGCCAACTCGTCGCCCCGCAAGCCGACACCGAGCAGCCCGCCATTCAGCAGGACGTCGACCCGGCCGATGAAGCTCCGCTGGAACTGGACCCGACGCCGCCCGTGCCCATGCCCGCGCCCGCCGAGCAGGCTGCGCCGCAGGCCGACGCGGTGGCGCGACTGGAGGAACCGCCGCTGGCGATGGAGCGCGAAGTCGACCCGCCGCCGCTGGAGTTGCCCGAGTTCGACACCCCCGGCCCACTGCCGCGCCCCGCGCCCGAACCCGTGGCCGAGGAGCAGGCCCCGCAGCCCGATCGCCTGCCCGCGCAGACCGCCGACGCCGAGCAATCCGATGCGCCCGCCCCCGAATCGCCCGACGCCCGCCCGACCGCCGCGCCGCGCGACGACGCCGAGGCCGACCCGACGCAGATCGACCCGCGTGAATGGGAGATGCAGCCCGGCGGCGTGCTCGTCGGCCCGGGGCTGAAAATCCAGACCGCGCGGCCGCACACTCGGCCAACCATGCGGACCGCCGCCCCCCGCGATACCATCGTCCGCCTCTACTTCAACGCCGACGGCGAAGTCGACCGCGCCGAACTGCTCCGCAGCACCGGCGCCGCCGACTGGGACGGCGCGATCCTCACCAGCCTCTACCGCTGGCGCGCCGAAGGCGAAGCCCTGCAGACAGCCGACCCGCACCTGGTGAAAGACATCCCGTATCGTTTCCATTGATCCTGGAACCGCCGCTCGCGGCTTAGCGATCTCCAAACACAACAGGCCAACCTGTCGTACCAATTGACTCGACCGAACGATTTACCTCCCTGGCGTAACCTCCCATGCAACGAAAAGAAGACGGCGGCATTGTGATTTCCTGCGACTTCTGCGGCGTCGACTGGGACGAAGAGCGTGCCATGGTCGAAGGCCATCAAGGCTCCGTGCTCTGCCTCGACTGCCTCAAGCTCGCGCTCGATCAGAGCGAGCCCGCCGACGAATCGTTCAACTGCACGATGTGCCTGCAAGAGCGCGAGCCCGGCAAGCGGTGGTGGATGCATCCCGCGCCGCAGGACCTGCCCGGCCGCAACCGCGAAGCCGCCATCTGCTGGGACTGCGTCCGCCTCGCCGCCAAGACCTATCACAAGGACAAAGACATCGACTTCCGCTGGGATCCCGCCGACTATCCCAAGCCGTAAAGCCGTTCACGCCTCCGCACGCTTCCACTGGCTTTCCCCTCACCCATCCGCGATACTGACGCCTATGACCTCCGACACCGGCACGCCCGCCAGCCAACCCGCGCCGCCCGGCAGCGACCTGAACCTCCAGGACGCCAAGGTCCTCATCGACCTCTTCGAGCGCGCCGCTCAGACCAATCTCGAACACCCCGGCCGAAAGGGCGCGGTCGTCAACCTGCCCGACGTTGGCCGACTGCTGATGACCGGCGACCTGCACGACAACGGCCTGAACTTCCAGCGCATCTGGAAGCTCGCCCGCCTCCATCGCGATCCGCAGCACTACCTCGTGCTCCACGAACTCATCCACGGCCCGGGACGCATCAACGGCCGCGATCTCTCCATCCGCACCCTCGCCCGCGCCGTCGCCGGCCAACTCGACCACCCCCAACAGGTCATCCCGCTGCTGGCCAACCATGATCTCGCCCAACTCGGCGGCGAAGGCATCCTCAAGGCCGGCGTCAGCGTCGTCGAAGCGTTCGACCAGGGCGTCGACTTTCTCTACGGCGATGACGCCGACGCCGTCCGCGAGGCCATGAACCAGTACGTCCGCTCCATGCCGCTGGCGATCCGTTGCGCCAACGGCGTCTTCTGCTCGCACAGCCTCCCCTCGCCACGCAAGATCGAGACATTCGACAAGAGCGTGCTCGACCGGGTGCCGACCGATGAAGACCTCGCCATCGACGGCCCGGGTTACCTCATGGTCTGGGGCCGGCACCACACGCAGAAGGTCGCCGACGAACTGGCCGAGGCGTGGAACGCCAAGGTGTTCGTTATGGGCCATCAGCCCGCCGACATGGGCTACGAAGTCGAAGGCGACACCATGCTCGTGCTCAACTCCGACCATGAGCACGGCGTCGCGCTGCCGATCAACCTCGCCAAGACCTACACCCGCGACGACCTGGTCATGCAGATCGTCCCCCTCGCCGCCGTCACCCTCTGATTTCGAAGCCCACGGGTTTCATCCGTGGGCTCCTCACGGACTCTCCACCACAATCACCTCCCCCGCCTCGAACGCCCGCGCCCCGGTCACGCAATCGCGGATCACCTCCGCCACCTCCACCGGGTCCAGCGTCTTCTCCCGCGGCAGCACCTTCTCCGAAAAGTTCTGACGCAACATCGGCGTCTCTACCGCGCCCGGCGCCACCGCCACCGCCCGCACGCCAAATCGCGCCCCTTCGTCGGCCGTGCACTTCGTAAACATGTTCACTCCGATCTTCGCCGCCGCATACAGCGAAAACCCGGGGAACGGATCGATGCTCGACATCGACGACACATTCACCACCACGCCGCGCTTCTGCTTCTTGAACGTCGGCCACACCGCCGCCGTCAGCAGCACCACGGCGCCGACGTTCGCGTCCATGCATTCGCGGTAGACCCCCGGCGTGATCTTTTCGATCGGCATCAACGGCGCATTGCCCGCGCAGTTCACCAGCGCATCCACCCGCCCGAACCGCGCCAGCACCGCCTCGCCCGCCTGCCGGATCGCCTCGGGGTCGGTCACGTCCGTCGGCACCGCCATCGCCCCGCCCGGCGCGTCGGGCACCTCCTCGGCGATCCGCGCCAACACCTGGTCCAACCGCTCCGCCCGCCGCGCCAGCAGTGCCACGCTATACCCCGCCTCCGCCAGCAGCACCGCCGTCTCCGCCCCCACGCCGCTGCTCGCGCCCGTGATGATCGCCACCTTCAGTTCCGCTTCCGCCATCGCGCACGCTCCTCTCACGTTCAGGTTCCAGTTTCCGGCCCCCGATCATACCCGCTCACCCCCGCGCGGACGGGTCACTTCAGTGACCCGTCCAGTTCCCGTGTGCTCGCAAAACACTAAAATCCCACCATGCCTGACCCCGCCCAACGCGTCGCCGACCTCCGCCGTGAGATCGAACACCACAACCGGCTGTACCACGTCGACGCCCAGCCCGCCATCTCCGACCGCGAGTACGACGCGCTACTGAAACAGCTCCAGCAGCTTGAGGCCGAGCACCCCGACCTCGTCACGCCCGACTCGCCCACGCAGCGCGTCGGCGGCGAGCCGATCGAAGGCTTCCGCACCGTCGAGCATGCCCGGCCGATGATGAGCATCGACAACACCTATGACGAAGCCGAGCTGCGCGCCTGGTTCACCCGCGTCACCAAGGGCCTGGGCAAGAAGCAGGCCGTGGACGAAGACCGCGATCCGGAGCTTGGCAGCCTGTTCACGCATGACGATGAAGAGGTGAACGAACACGTCGAGTTCATCCTCGAACCGAAGATCGACGGCGTCGCCGTGAGCCTGCGCTACGAGCAGGGCAAGCTTACGCTCGCCGCCAGCCGGGGCGATGGTCGGCAAGGCGACGACATCACCTCCAACGCCCGCACCATCCGGGCGGTGCCGTTGAACCTGACGGATCGCACGGATGAGGATGTTCCGGGGGTGCTGGAAGTGCGTGGCGAAATCTACATGGCGCATGACGAGTTCAAGCGCATCAACGACCGCCGCCGCGAGGCCGGGCTCGAACCGTTCGCCAACCCGCGCAACGCCACCGCCGGCACGCTCAAGCAGCTCGACCCGCGCGCCGTCGCCGAGCGCCGCCTCCGCTTCTACGCCCACGGCCGAGGCGAGATCGCCCCCGACCGCTTCCACACCCACAGCGATCTGCTCGAAGCCGTCGCCGACTGGGGCATCCCCGTCAACCCCTACACCACGCGCGCTAAAAGCTTCGATGAAATCTGGAAAGCCATCCAGGCCTTCGAAGACAAACGCGCCGACCTCGGCTACGGCACGGACGGCATGGTCGTCAAAGTCAACCGCTACGACCACCAGGACCAGCTCGGCTACACCGCCAAGGCGCCGCGCTGGTGCATCGCCTACAAGTACGCCGCCGAGCAGGCCGAGACGACCCTGCTCAAGGTCGACTGGCAGGTCGGCAAGACCGGCAAGCTTACTCCCCGCGCGACCATGGAGCCCGTCTTCGTCGCCGGCACAACGGTCAAGCACGCCACGCTGCACAACGCCGATGAAATCGAACGCCTCGACCTGCGCCTCGGCGACGCGGTCATCATCGAAAAGGCGGGCGAGATCATCCCGCAGGTGAAAAAGGTCGTGCTCGACAAACGGCCGAAGAACGCGGAACGCATCACCGTGCCCGCCAGGTGCCCGAGCTGCGGCGAGCCGGTCGAACGGCTGGAGGACGAGGTCGCTCACCGCTGCATCAACCCCGAGTGCCCGGCCCAGTTTCGCGAAAAGCTCATCTGGTTCGCCGCCCGGGGCCAGATGGACATCGAAGGCCTGGGCGAAAAGATGGTCGACCAACTGCTCGACGCCGACCTGGTCCACAGTTTCGGCGACGTCTACGCCCTGCACGAGCATCGCGAGAAGCTGCTGGAACTCGAACGGATGGGCGAGAAGAAGGCGGACAACCTGCTGGCCGGTATCGAGCAGAGCAAGTCGCGCGGTTTGCAGCGCGTGCTCGCCGGGCTGGGCGTGCGCCACCTCGGGTCGCGCACCGCGCAACTGCTGGCCGAGGCGTTTGACGATGTCGATGCGCTGCTCGCCGCCACGCCGGCGGAGATCGACCTGGCGTTGAGCACGGGCGATCTGGAGACGAAGAAGAAAGAGCAGGCGAAGGAGAAGTATCAGCCGGGCATTGCCGCGCAGTCGGTTCACGACTTTCTGCACAGCGACGCGGGCCGACACGTCATCGAAGATCTGCGCGCCGCGGGCGTCGACCTGCGCTCGCAGCGCAGCGCTAAGCCGCAAGCGGCCGACTCGCCGTTCGCGGGCAAGACGATCGTGCTCACCGGCAGTCTGGAACACTTCGATCGCAAGACGCTGGCCGAACAGCTTGAAGCGCTGGGCGCCAAGGTCACCGGCAGCGTGTCGAAGAATACGGACTTGGTGATCGCCGGCGAATCGCCCGGCAGCAAGCTCGACAAGGCCCGCGACCTGGGTGTTGAAACGTGGGACGAGTCGCAACTGCTCGAAGCGCTGGGCAAGGCGTGATGTGTTCGATCGTGGAATGTTTTAAAGTGGGGGGGGGGGGCCGCCCCCCCCGCCCCACCAGAAAGGCGAAGGGCACCACAACCGCGTGTTTAAGCCCGACTGCCGTCATGTCCTGATCCGCAAACCGCTTTGTCCGCTTCGTCCAACGACAGATCGGCTGCCGGGCTTTACGCTGATCACAACTGAACCGACCACTCCCCCATCCACGAGGTGAGACATGGAAATCCGCAGGCTCGGCATCATCCTCAACGGCGTCACCGGACGCATGGGCACCAACCAGCACCTGGTTCGCTCCATTCTCGCCATCATCCAGCAGGGCGGCGTCAAGGTCTCCGACGACCTCACGCTCATGCCCGACCCGATCCTCACCGGCCGCAATGCCAACAAGCTCAAGGCGCTGGCGGAGAAGTACGGGCCGGACGTGATTGGCAAGCCGTTGAAGTACTCGACCGATGTGGACGCGGTGATCAAGGATGAGCAGTACCCGATCTTTTTCGACGCTTCGAGCACGCTGCTGCGGGCCAAGTTCATCGAGAAGGCCGCCGCCGCGGGCAAGGCGATCTACTGCGAAAAGCCCACGGCCACCACCACCGACGAAGCGCTGCGCCTCGCCAGCGTCTGCGAAGAAGTAAGCATCAAGAACGGCGTCGTGCAGGACAAGCTCTGGCTGCCGGGCCTGCGAAAGCTCAAGGCGCTCCAGCAGCAGAACTTCTTCGGCAAGATCCTCTCCGTCCGCGGCGAGTTCGGCTACTGGGTCTTCACC
>JBBDPC010000130.1:0-15117 GCA_040876735.1 Phycisphaeraceae bacterium
GGGACCATGTCGTCGCCGTGGCCGCCGAGCAGCAGGGCCTGGATGTCTTCGACGCTGACGCCAAGTTCCAAGGCGATGAACGTGCGATAGCGGGCGACGTCGAGCGCGCCGGCCTGGCCGACGATCTGGTTGGTCGGGAAGCCGGTGACCTTCCAAGCGGTGTAGACCATCGCGTCCAGCGGGTTGCTCACGACGATGACGACGGCCTTGGGCGCGTGCTGCTTGATCTGCTCGGAGACGCTCTTGACGATCTTCACGTTCGTGGCGATCAGGTCGTCCCGGCTCATGCCCGGCTTGCGCGGGATGCCGGCGGTGACGACCACCACGTCGCTGTCGGCGATGTCCTTGTAGTCGCTGGTGCCGGTGATCTTGCAGTCGAATCGTTCGATGGGCGAGCATTCGAGCAGGTCGAGCATCTTGCCCTTGACCGCGTCCTCCTGCTGCGGGATGTCGAGCACGACGATGTCGCCGAGTTCCTTGCTCGCGGCCCAGAGGGCGCAGCTCGCGCCGACGTTGCCGCCACCGATGATCGCAATCTTCGCTCGTCTTGGCATGGTTCACCTTTACCTGTCTGAATGATTCGAAAACACCCCCGCCCGGCCTCGCAGCCATGATAGAAGAAACTGCACACGCTGCACAAAGCGAGCCTGGGATGCGGATAGTGCAGGCCGTCATGCCGTTAACCCCGCAGCGCATGCGGAGGGGCGGCCGCCGGTGACGCATGGTTCCGGCACCCTCCGCTGCGCTGCGGGGCTAAACGCCGATCCGTACGCATCCGCCTATAATGCCGCTTTCCTCCCCCTTGCCGGACCGCTCATGAATGAAGTTCCCGTCACTGTCACCCCGCCCCGCCAACACCCGCTGGCGCTGGGCTTCGCCGCCGCCCGGGCCAATGCGCTGCCGGCGGTGCTGCTGTGGCTGTTCGGCACGGCCGTCGTCGCGGCGTACTACCTCTGGCCCGCGGCGCGGCCGGCGTTCGACACGGTGGCCGGGTGGAAGGGGTCGCTGGGGCTGTGGTACGCGGCGATCTTCACCGCCTTTTTCGCGGGCCTGATTCCGTATCTCATGCAGGCTCTTCAGCGCGGCGGGGCGAAGCGGTGGTCGCCGGTCTACCTCGGCTACATGCTGCTGTTCTGGGCGATCAAGGGCGTCGAATTCGACCTGCTCTACCGCGGGCAGGCCTGGCTGTTCGGCGAAGGGCGCGACGTGGGCACGCTGGTGACCAAGACCTGCATCGACCAGTTCGTCTACGTGTCGCTGTGGGCCGGGCCGACCATGGTGCTCGGCATGCTGCTGGCGTACGGCGGGTTCTCGCTGCGCCGGCTGCGCCACCACCTGCGGCCGGGCTGGTACCGCCGGCTGGTGCTGCCGGTGGTGATCCCCAACTGGCTGGTCTGGGTGCCGGCGGTGATGTTGATCTACATGCTGCCGACCGTGCTGCAACTGCCGGTGCAGAACGTGGTGATGTGCATGTGGGTGCTGATGGTGATGTTCATGACCGGCGAGCAGCACAACGCCGAGCCGGAGGGGTGAGGGGCCACCAGGGAACGCCCCCGCGTGGGCGCGGGGACTATTGAGCTTTGAGCCGATAGCTTTAAGCCTTCAGCCAGAATGCCCCCTCCGTTCGGCTGATCGCTGGCTAATCGCTTCAAGCGAACGGCTCAAAGCTCAATAAACTACCCGCCTGCTGGCTTGGCGGGATAGCCCATCTGCTTCAGTTCGTCGACCAGGCGATCGCGATGGTCGCCCTGCACTTCAAAGCCGTCGTCGCGCAGGCCGCCGCCCGCCGAGCAGCGCTGCTTGAATCGCTTGAGCATGGCGGGCAGGTCGGAGGCGGCGGGGTCGAGGCCGCTGACGACGGTGGTCCACTTGCCCCGCCGCTTCTCACGCTGAACGCGCACCGGCTGATCGCGTGGCAACGTCACCTCGCCCGCCGCGCCGCGCGGGCAGGTGCATTGCTCCTTCGGCTGGTGGCAGGTAGCGCAGGTGACCGGCCGTTCGAGCGGTGTGCCGTCGAAAAGTCCCATGGGGGGATCGTAGCATACGCTTCCCCTTCTGGATCGAGGCGACATGCGATCATGTCGCAATTCAGCGAAATCACGTCGCCTGCCACCTGCAGACGGCTGGCTTGAATACAATCGCCATCTGTGCGTGCATCGACGGTTCCCGTCCGCAGGAAAGTGCAGAGCAACGATCGCCTCCACCCGCACCATCCAGCTTCCATTAGACTTACCCGCCGACCTGCGGCATCGCGAGCAGTTCGTGCAGCGTGTGGAACGGCAGCTTGCGGGCTACCGGGGGATTCGGCAGGCCCGAGTGGCCACAGCGCCGGAAACAGTGAACGGCTCGGCGGTGCTTGACCTCACCTACGACCCGACCGTGCTGAGCCTGGCCGAGTTGCGCCGACAGGTGGACGAGGAGGGGGCGGGCTTTGCGTCGATGGTCACGCAGATGACGCTGCCGGTGACGGGCATACTCTCGCCGCGCAAGGAAGGCGTCATCGAGGCGCGGCTGAACCGCCTGCCCGGCGTCAGTGCGTCGGCCTCGTTCGCGGCGCAGACGATCCGCGTCGAGTTTGATCGCTGGGGGTGCCCGATGGCCCGGATCGTGCGGGAACTGGAGCGCGAAGGAGTCAGCCTGCGCGGTCCCGCCGAGCCGCCGGCCACCTTCCACATCACCTGGCTGCGCCGGGCGTGGACGCTGGCCGGGGAACAACTGCAACTGAGCACCGCGGTCGCGGGCGGCGTCCTGCTCGCGATCGGGACGGCCGTCTACCTGGCCGGCGGCCCCGAGCCGTTGCGCCTGGCGCTGGCGGGGCTGGCGTATGGGTTGTGCGGCTGGATGATTGCATGGGAGACGTTGAAGACGTTGGCGCGGTTCCGCGTGGACATCGACGTGCTCATGTTCGCCGCCGCCATCGGCGCGGCGCTGCTGGGGCATTTTGAAGAAGGGGCGCTGCTGCTGCTGCTGTTCTCGCTGGGCGAATCGGGTGAACGGCTGGCCATCGGCCGGGCGCGGCGGGCGATCGAGGCGCTCTCGAAGATTGCGCCACAAACCGCCACGCGCATCGCCGAGGATGCGGATGAGTTGGTGCATGTCGAAGACCTGGCGGTCGGGGACCGGATTCGCATTGCCACGGACGAGCAGATTCCCGCCGACGCGGAAGTGCTTGAAGGCGAGTCGGCGGTGGACCAGGCGCCGATCACCGGCGAGTCGGTGCCGGTGGAGAAGCGCCCGGGTGACCCGCTGTTCGCCGGGACGTTCAACGGCAGCGGCCCGCTGGTGGCGGTGGTGACGAAGCTGGCCAGTGAGAATACGCTGAGCAAAGTTATTCGCCTCGTGGAAGAAGCGCAGACGAGCAAGTCGCCCACGCAGCGGCTGGCCGAGCGTTTCGAGCGCTGGTATGTGCCGGTGGTGCTGGCGACGACGGGCGTGCTGGTGGTCGTGCCGCCGCTGTTGGGGATCACGCCGCGGCAGCAGGACGGGGCGCTGTGGGCGGGCTGGTTCTACCAGGCGATGGCGTTTCTGACGGCCGCGTCACCCTGCGCCCTGGCGATCGGGACGCCGGCGGCGATCCTCAGCGGCATCGGCAAGGCGGCGCGGCTGGGTGTGCTGGTCAAAGGCGGCGTCCACCTCGAGAACCTGGCGAACCTCCGCGCGATCGGGTTCGACAAGACCGGCACGCTCACCCGCGGCAAGCCCCGGGTCACCCACATCGAAACCTTGACGTCGACGTTCGACGCCGACCGCCTGCTCAGCCTCACCGCCGCCATCGAACAGACCACGACGCACCCGCTGGCCCGCGCCATCGTGGACGAAGCGCAGGCGCGGGGGCTGGATCTGCCGGACGCATCACACAGTCGCCGCATCGCCGGCCAGGGCATGGAAGGTCGAATCGGCCCCCACCGTGTCGAGATCGGCAGCACGGCTTCCTTTGAAGGTCGACTGACACCCGGAGCCCGCGAGCGGATCGCCGAACTGCGGCGATCGGGCCACACCATGGTCTGCATCGGCGTGGACGATGAACTGGTCGGCCTGATCGCGCTGGCGGACGAGCTGCGGGCCGGGGCGGCCGAGGCGGTGGCAGCGCTGCACGCGATGAAGATCGGCCAGACCATCATGCTCACGGGCGACCATCGCGATGCGGCCGGCGTGGTGGCGGCTGCGGCGGGCATCGACCGCGTCGAGGCGGAACTGCTGCCGCAGCAGAAGCTGGACACCATCCGTCAGTTGGATCGCCAGTTCGGCGGTGTCGCAATGGTCGGCGACGGCGTCAACGATGCCCCGGCGCTGGCGGCGGCGACCGTGGGCATTGCGGTGGGCGGCGCGGCGGGGGCCGGCAGTGACGTGGCGTTGGAAACGGCGGACGTGGTGCTGCTCGCCGACGATCTGCGGAAGCTGCCGCAGGTGATCCACCTCGCCCGGTTCACGCAGCGGATCATCCGGCAGAATCTGTTGCTCGCCCTGGGCGTGATCGTGATGCTCGCCCCGGCGGCGGCGCTGGGGTTCACGCCCATCTCCATCGCCGTGCTCTTTCACGAAGGCTCGACCGTGATCGTCGTGCTCAACGGCCTGCGCATTCTGCGCCACCGGCAGGCGAGCCGGACGTCCTAAGCGAGCAGCGCTCCAGCAGGTGCATCAATCCAGCCGGTCCGTGATCCGAGCCGCCATCGCCGCACCGGCCGGGTCGGGGGAGACGGTGCCGAAGTCGCCCCGGATCGCCTTCAGCGCGTATCGCTCCGCCTCGATCTCGCGCGGCGTGCGGACGCCCATGCGGCGGAACAGCGGCACCGGCGGGCACCACCCCTGAAGGCCGTGCTGCAACAAAAACCCCGCCACCACGCCTGGCAGGAACAGCCACCGCCGGCTGACAAAGGCGCCAAGCAGGACACCCGTGAGCGCCAGCGCCGCGGCATTGGTTTCCAGCGTTCGTTCGATGTCCCACTCGGCATCGAGCTGCTGCAACCGCTGGTCAATCTGTTCCGGGTGGCGGGCGTAGTGGTCGATGTTCGCTTTGGTGGCGTGATGAATCCGCTCGTTCACGCGCTCCGCGGTGTGGTCCGGCACACGGGTCGCACTGGTGGCCATGATCATATTCAGGCTCCTTCCATAGAAGTCACGCACGCAATGCCCGCCGTTTCCCTGCGGCGGCAGCACCGCCCCACACCAGGCAACAGCCGACGGCGATCCCGCCAGCCATTGATTGACGGTAGCCCCGACCATGCCGGGCCTCAAACCCGACGGTCCTATTTATTGAGCCTTGAGCCGTTCGCTTTATTGAGCCTTGAGCCGTTCGCTTGAAGCGATCAGCCAGCGATAAGCCGAACGGAGGGGGCATTCTGGCTGAAGGCTTCAAGCGAACGGCTCAAGGCTCAATAAAACAACGCGCGACAGCCCGAACCCGCACCGCTACGCGAGCAGCGACTGCCCGGTCATCGCCACCGGCTGCTCCAGACCCATCAGCGCCAGGCAGGTCGGCAGCACGTCAGCCAGCTTGCCGCCTTCGCGCAAGGCGGGCGATGGCGTGTCCGGGTCGCCGGTGGCGTCGGCGGTGCGGTCGGGGTCGACGAGGATGCACTCGACGGGATAGGTGGTGTGGGCGGTGTGGGCTTCGCCGGTGTCGGGGTCGAACATCTGCTCGGCGTTGCCGTGGTCGGCGGTGACGATCAGCTTGCCGCCGCGCTGCAAGGTCGCCTCCACGATCGCGCCCACGCAGGCGTCCACCGTTTCAACGGCTTTAACGGCCGCGTCGAGCTTGCCGGTGTGACCCACCATGTCGCCATTGGCGAAGTTCACGAGGATGAAGTCTTCGCCATCCTCGGCGGCGATGCGGTCGAGCACGAGCTGCTTGATCTGCGGCGCGCTCATCTCCGGTTGAAGGTCATACGTCGCCACCTTCGGCGACTGCGCCATCTCGCGGCGCTCGCCGGGGAACGGCTCATCGCGGTAGTCGTTGAAGAAAAAGGTGACGTGCGGAAACTTCTCCGTCTCGGCGCAGCGGAACTGCGTGAGCCCCTGCTGACTGAGGAACTCGCCGGCAATGTCGGTCATCTTCGGCGGCTTGGGGTAGGCGACCTTCAGGCCGGGGAAGTCGGTGAAACTGGCTTCGTAGGCAGTCATGCAGACGTAGCGGAGGTCGAGCTTGTCGCCACGGTCGAAGCCCTTTTCGCCGGTGTCGGGGCTGGGGGTGACCTGGCCGTAGAAGTCCGGCTGCATGAAGGCGCGGGTGAGTTCGCGTGGGCGGTCGCCGCGGTAGTTGTAGAAGATGACGCTGTCGCCGTCTTTGACGCGCGTCTCGCGGGCGTCGTTGGTGGGCGAGACGGTGCGCGGGGTGATGAACTCGTCGCCGTTCTGCGAGTTGTTGGTCGGGTGGTCGTAGTAGTCCTGCACGGCGGCGCTGGCGGAGGCGACGTTGATGGCGGGGCTGCGGCCGGTGAGCAGGTCGTACGCCTGCTTGACGCGTTCCCAGCGGTTGTCGCGGTCCATGGCGTAGTAGCGGCCGACGATGGAGGCGATCTGGCCGACGCCGATTTCCTTGCACTTGGCTTCGATGCGTTCGATGAAGCCCTTGCCGGAGTAGGGGCCGGTGTCGCGGCCGTCGGTGAAGAGGTGGAGAGCAACTTTCGTCTGGCCGTGGCGTTTGCACAGTTCGAGGCAGGCGTAGAGGTGGTCGAGCAGGCCGTGCACGCCCGCGTCGGAGGCGATGCCGAACAGGTGGACAGTGCGGTCGTTGGCCTTGGCGCGTTGGACGGCGTCGACGAGGGCTTCGTTGTTGAAGAAGGCGCCTTCGCGGATGGCCTTGGTGATGCGGACCGACTCCTGGTCGACCACCCGGCCGGCGCCGAGGTTCTGATGGCCGACCTCGGAGTTGCCCATCGTCTCGTCGGGCAGGCCGACGTCTTCGCCGGAGGTGTGGATCAGCGTCCAGGGGTAGTCGCGCAGCAGGGCGTCGCCGACGGGGGTGGCGGCGAGCTTGATGGCGTTGAACTTGTCATGCGCGGCGTGGGGGTTTCGGCCCCAGCCGTCACGGACGATGAGCACCAGCGGTTTGGGACGCGCAGCCATGACTTTCCCTCAAATTACGGGCTTTTCGTTCATCTCGGGGTGAAACGCCGATTGTAGAACATTCGCCCGCCTTCGGCGAAACAGACGGTAGCATATTCCCCTGAAGCGCCCGCGTTTCCCCATGAACCTCGGAGGCCCCGTGCCTGACAACACCCACATCTGCACCCAGTGCGGCTACGAACTGACCGGCCTCGGCACGCGCGGCCGGTGCCCGGAGTGCGGCCAGTATTTCGACCAGCACTCGCGAGAAGGCGTCGACGACACCGCGACGCCGCTGGTCCGGCTGGGCCGGTGGACCGATCGACACCTGCGCACCATCGTGCTGGGGGTGACCGGCCTGCTGCTGCTGACCTGCGCCGGCCTGGTCACCCTGCTCGCCGGCCTCGACGGCCTCCGCGCCGCCGCCATTGCCACGGTCCTGCTCTCCGTCTTCGCTCTCGCCCTCGTCGCCAGCTACGTCGATGAAATGTAACGCGTCGCGCCGCCGGCTACTGGTTTTGACCGGATAACAGGATCGGCGGGATGGGGAGGATGGGCTTGAGGAGATCTGACGCCGCACGGGACGGTAGTTCATCACAAAGCACACGAAGGACACGAAGAACACAAAGAAGGCGAAGAAAGAGAAGAAGTCGTAGAAAACAATATTGAGCTTTGAGCCGTTAGCTTTAAGCCTTCAGCCAGAATGCCCCCTCCGTTCGGCTTATCGCTGGCTAATCGCTTAAAGCGAACGGCTCAAAGCTCAATAAAAAATGCTTTTCTCTTCTTCGTGCTCTTCGTGTCCTTCGTGTGCTTTGTGATTTCCCGGGTCTCCCCGGCGCATCCCGTCAATCCGGCCGATCCGGTTATCCCGTCAAAACACGGCGACCGGCTGCGCTTGCTTCCACATCACTTGCTCATCCATCTGACTTTCGTTTCCGTCCCCGCACGCAGCCGGGCGATGTTCGAACGGTGGCGGAGCACGACCAGGCCCGCCAGCGCCGCCGTCACCGCCGCGTAGACCGCCACCTCGCCCGCCGGGCGGTCGAACATCAGCCCGCTCAACACCGCCAGCACCGGCAGCGACACCGCCGCCAGCATGCTCGCCAGGCTCACGTAGCCTGTCCGTCGCACCGTCCCCAGCCAGACCAGGGCCGCCACCGCCGCCGGCAGGGTCAGCGTCGGCCAGACACCCAGCAACGCGCCGAGTCCCGTGGCGACGCCTTTGCCCCCCTTGAACTTCAACCAGACGGGAAACACATGCCCCACCATCGCCGCCGCCGCCACGCTCAGCCACGCCAGCGCCCGCAGCGCGCCGTCCGCCTCGCCGCCGACCATGCCGCTGGCCAGGCCGTAGCCCAGCACCGGCCCCAACCCTTTGGCGGCGTCCAGTGCGAAACAGACCAGCCCCCACTTGCGCCCCAGCACCCGGCCGACGTTCGTCGCCCCCAGGTTCCCGCTGCCCGCCGCACGCAGGTCCACCCCCTGCCACCGCCCGATCAGCAACCCGAACGGCAGCGATCCCGCCAGGTAGGCAACGGCAAACCACAAACCCCATGTCGCAGGCGCATCCATGGGGCGTATCGTACCGAACGATCTGACTCTCGGGCGGAGTTTCGCGCCAAGGCCGCCAAGAGCGCGGAGAGCGCAGAGAAAGAAGATGGAACAGCAGATCAACGCTGATGAACGCGGATAGCGCAGGCCGTCACGCCGTTAGCCCCGCAGCGCATGCGGAGGGGCGGCCGCCGATGATGCATGGTTCCCCACCCTCCGCTGCGCTGCGGGGCTAAAGTCCGATCCGTGTTCATCCGTGTGCATCCGTGGTTTCAACCGCATTACTCGTCTCCGCGCTCTTGGCGGCCTTGGCGCGAAACGCTTCCGCCCGGCCGGGGTCGGCGTAGAAGCTCGCCTCCCCCCTGCCGCGGCGGGTGTCCTGCGTGAAGCGGATCAGGTGATGGCTCACCACGCCGATGTGGATCACGTCTTCGATGCGCCCTTGCTTGAGCAACGGCCAGGCGACTTTCCAGAACTGCCTGCGGTGGTCGCTTTTCCAACCCGCCTGCCACAGCACGCGCCGGATCACGCCCAGGCCGTAGGCGATGTCGCCGACCGTCACCTTCCGTCGCGGGGCGAGACGGTTAGGGAAGACGTGCGCCGCCTGCCAGGCGAAGCGTTCGAGCAGGCGCGCGGGCTCGTAGGCGCGGTCGATGCACTTGTGCCACATCGCCAGCACCTGGTCGTGGTCCATCTTGTAGACGACGTTGGAGGCGCGTTGCGGATCGTCGATCAGCCGGCCTTCGCGTTCGAGGCGGTCGTACAGCGGCGTGCGCGGCAGCGCGTAGAGCAGGTTGATCGTCAGCAGCGGGATGTGGGAGCGGTCGATGAATTCGATGATGCGGTCGGCAGTGTCGGGCGTGTCGGTGTCCAGGCCGAGGATGATGCCGGAGACGACTTCCATGCCGTAGTTGTTCAGCGCCTGCACCGCGTCGAGGATGGGCTGGCGCATGTTCTGTTTTTTTCGCATCGCTTCGAGCGCCGCCGGCTCGGGAGTTTCGATGCCGCAGAAGATTGTGATGAAGCCCGCGTCGCGCATCATGGCGAGCGTGTCGTCCATCTTCGCGAGGTTGAGCGTGGCTTCGCAGTTGAAGCGGTAGGGGTAGCCGTGGCGTTTTTGCCAGTCGATGAGTGCGGGCATGAGGTCGCGGGTGGCGTGGGGGTTGGCGACGAAGTTGTCGTCGACGAAGTAGACCGCGCCGCGCAGGCCGGCGGCGTGCATGGCGTCGAGCTCCTCGCAGATGCGCTCGGGCGACTTGAGGCGCGGGTTGCGGCCGTAGAGGGCGGGGATGTCGCAGAACTCGCACATGAATGGACAGCCGGAGGAGAACTGGATCGAGCCGAGGAAGTATTGCCGGAGGTCGAGCATGTGGTAGGCGGGCAAGGGGAAGTCGCTCATCGGCAGGCGGTCGGTGGTTTCGAAGATGCGCTGCTGCGATGGGCGCTCGACGGTGCGGTCGATGTGCTGGATCAGCGCGTCGGTGGCGTCGCCGAGTTCGCCGACGTGCAGCAGGTCGACGTCGCGGTAGTAGGCGGGGCAGGCGGAGACGGAGGGGCCGCCGAGGACGGTGAGGGTGTGGTGGGCGTGGGCCTGCTGGTTGATGGCGTTGATGCGCGGGCGCTGCACGTGCATGCCGGAGATGAAGACGACGTCGGCCCAGCGGTAGTCGGCGTCGCTGGCGGGGCGCTGGTTCTCGTCGATGACGCGCACCTCCCACGCCGCCGGCAGACAGGCGGCGATCAGCAGCAGCCCCTGCGGCGGCATGAAGGCGCGGACCCCCAGCAGCGGGTAGGCATACTGGAACGTGCCGAACGAGTGGGCGTAGCGTGGAAACACGCAGAGCACCCGGCGGGCTGATCCGGGCTTGTACCGCCGCCCCACCGCGTCCGCCTCAATCCGTGGCTGCACCAAAGCCATGCGATCTCCCTCTCAGAGGACGCCGAAAGCCCCGCGCGTCAAGCAAAATCCGCGGCTCGGCCCCCTGCTTCTTCGCGCTCACGCCCACACCCTGCTTCACGCGGCCAATGGTAGCGCCACCCCTTGGGCAGACCACCCGCCGGGCGATCAATCGTGTCCCTCCGCGCTCGTGCAGCACCGGGGCCCCGTCCCCGCCACTGCCGGATTACGGAGGACGCGAGGGGACAGAAAACGACAAATCAGGGAAATCGGCCGAAATAATCATTGGTGAAAGAGGGCGATCGGCTAGACTGTAAATGGATAAGTGGGGCATCATCTTTCTGTGACAATGGTTTCCGTTGTGCGGATGCGTCCGTTGCTCTGCGTGACGTGCTTGAGCCTTTCTGGTTCGTTTCCGCCTGTTCGTTTGAAGGAGCAATGGCACCATGAAAAGGCAATCCACCATTTACGTGGTCGACGATGACAAGGCGGTGCGCGACTCGCTCGCCTGGCTGATCGAATCGATGGGTGTGAAGGTGGAGACGTTCGCCACGGCAAACGCGTTGCTGGAGCGATTGGAGTCGGCGGACACGCTGCCGCCGGGCTGTGTCGTCGCCGACGTCCGGTTGCCGGGCATGAGCGGGCTGGATCTTCAGGACCGGCTGGTGGAGTTGCAGATCGACCTGCCGTTCGTGGTGATCTCCGGCCACGGCGACGTGCCGCTGGCGGTGCGGGCGATGAAGGCGGGGGCGGTCGACTTCATTGAAAAGCCGTTCAGCGATCAGGCATTGATCAACCGCATCAACGACGCCCTGGACCACAACCGCCGACAGCGCCTCGCCGCCGCCAGCCGGGCGGTGCTCGAGAGCCGGCTCAACCGCTTGACGCCGCGCGAGCGCCAGGTGATGGACATGGTCGTGCAGGGCCGGCTGAACAAGCAGGTCGCCGCCTCGCTGGACCTGAGCCCGAAGACCGTGGAAGTCCACCGCGCCCACGTCATGGAGAAAATGGAGGCCGGCTCACTGGCGGAACTCGTCCGCATGGCCGTCGCCATCGAAGAGCATGAGCCGTCGGGAACCTCCCGATAGCCCAACCGGGACCTTCCCGCTGCCGCCGCCGGCCCAAAACAGCGATCATGGCAGATAGTGGGGTTGACCGTCGGTTCGCCTGCGAAGCCTGTCGCTGTCGGACCGAAGGAGCACGACTGGAACTGTCACTCGGCGTGATGTTCCAGTCGTGCTTTTTTTCTGCTTACTCGGCTTCAAAGAAGCGGTTGCTCGTGCCACCGGGGCCGATCGGCACGCGCAGCGCACGCTGACACTTCGGGCAGCGCCCTTCGTATACCTCGTCCCGCCGGCTGCGGTAGACCCGGCTGTAAACGTGGCAGCACTTGAACATGACCGCCAGCCACGGCCGACCACGCAGCGACGGCCCCGCGGGCGTCTGCTGGGCCGGCGGCGTGAGGCCGGCGATGTCCACGATGTCCTTGCCTCGGCTCATGGGGATGGCGTTGATTCGAGGAGTGATCCCGCTCTTCGTCGCAATGCTCCTCAGAAGCGGGCGTTTTTCTGACTTCTGACTTCTGACCTCTTCCCCCCGGCGCTACACGGCGCGGGGGTGGGCCTGGTCGTAGGCGGTTCGCAGGCGGATCGACGAGAGGTGCGTGTAGATCTGCGTGGTCGACAGCGACTGATGGCCGAGCAGTTCCTGCACGCTGCGCAGGTCGGCGCCGTTGTCCAGCAGATGCGTCGCGAAGCTGTGGCGGAGCGTGTGCGGGCTGATCGCGGCGTCCAGGCCCACCTGCTTGAGGTACTTGTCCAGCTTGCGGCGGACGCTTCGGCTGCTCAGCCGGCTGCCGTTCTTGTTCACGAACAGCGGGGTCGTGGTCTCGACCATCGACCGCTCGCGCAGGGCGCGGAAGCGCGGGTCGGGTTCGAGCAGCGTGAGGTAATGCTTGATCGCCGCCAGCGCGTGCGAGCCGAGCGGGACGATGCGTTCTTTTTTGCCCTTGCCGCGGACGTGGAGCGTCTGCGTCTCCAGTTCCAGGTCGCTGCGGTTGAGGTCCGCCAGTTCGCTGACGCGGACGCCGGTGGAGTAGAGCGTTTCGAGGATCGCACGGTCGCGGGCGCCGAGCGTCTCGTGCGGGTCCGGGGCGCTGAGCAGCTTTTCGACCTGTTCGACGTCAATGGCCTTGGGCAGCCGTTTGGCCTGCTTGGGCGTGCGGATCAGCAGCATGGGGTTGGTCTCGCAGCGTTCGCGTGCCTGGGCCCACTTGTAGAAGCTGCGGAGCGTGGCGATCTTGCGGGCCGTGGTGGCGGGCGAGTAGCCGAAGGCGTCGAGGTGGCTGAGGAAGGCGCGGATGACCATGGCGTCGGCGGTACGCACGCGCTCTTCAACGCGGGCGATCAGCGCCGCATCGGCCTCGGCGAGCGGTTCGCCATCCGCGAGATATTCGCCGTACTGCCGCAGGTCCGCGCCGTAGCAGCGGGCGGTGTAGGGGCTGAAGTGGCGCTCGGAGCGCAGGTATTCGACAAACTCTTCGATCAGTGGGATTTGCCCGGCCATCGTCATTCCTTCCCTGGGCGACGTCCTGGAGCGCCGCAGTCCTTCATACTGTTCCATCACACGTTGGATCATTCCGGAAACCGCTTGCGGATCTTCAATCCGCCGCTACGCATCGCTGTCGCCCGGCGGCATCCGCTTCAGTCGTTTGGCCATCTGCTCGCCGACCTGGTGCGACAGCACCGCCGCGTCGAACCAGTTCAGGTTCACGTCGGGGTCGTCCACCAGATCGCGCAGCCGTGCCAGCAGCGACGCCTCCTGCCCCGCCTCGCAGCGGAACACGAAGCGCTGGTTCTTCTTGACCAGCACGAGATCCCGCGCGTGCGACGGCGCGGGCTCGGCGTCCACCATCCGCCGGCCGGAGCCTGGGGTATTCGATTGTTCTTCAGCGCCTGACATCCGCTCACTCCTGCCCGGGTCGCAGCCGACCCGGCGAAGCGCGGGCAGGCTAAGAGGCGGGCTCTTGCTCGGCGTCCGACAGTTGAAGGCGACGGGCTTCCGCCTCCAGCAACCGCCAGCTCACCTGGTAACTGACAAACTCGCTGTACAGGTCCATGCTGATGCGATACAGACGCCAGTCGCGATCGCCGTGCGATTCGCCCCCGCGTTGCGTGCCATACCGCTGAAGCTGCTCACGCACCCGCGGGTCGGCCGCGTCGAAGTAGCCGCTGACCATGCTCACCGGGCCCACGCCCAGTTGCGTCAGCTCCGGCCGGCTCATCTCGTCCGTCGCCGCCCGGCTCAGCTCGCGCAGGTCCAGGCCGCTGTCACGGCCCGGCGTCCGGTCGGCGTACAACTCGATCGCCAACCCCAGCTTCGGCGGGTCGTACGGCTCGTAGGCCGTGATCGTCCCCACCACCAGCGCGTCCACCCCCAGCGTTCGGCGCAACAGCTCCGCCTCCGCCGGGCTCGTCACCGCCCCCATCTCCAGCCCATCCATCGCGTCCAACACACGGTTGACTGCGATCACGCTCAACGGCGTCGCCGTCTCAAGCTGCCGCGCCAGATGGTCCGCCAGCCGCACACCGTCGGCATGCCGCGAGCCGGACTCGTTCATCAGCGGCGCGACGGCCCAGACCTGTCGCTGTTCGTACGGCGCGTTCAACGGCTCGGCTGTCCGGCCCGCACCCCGATGGGCACAGCCGACCAGCGTCAACCCCAGCGCCGCGGCCACCAACATGATGGTCGCGCTCCACATGACCTGTTTACTTGTCATGGCATCCTGCCTTGGCTTCACCCTCCGCCTCCGCGAAGGGGTTTTTCGTTTCTGGTTTCTCGTCTCTGGTTGAAGGAACAACTCGAAACGCGAAACGCGAAACGCTTTACTCCACCGGCACACTCGCCGACGGGTCGCCCGGGCCTTCCTCGCCCGGCCGGGCCAGGTGCAGCGCCCGGTCGGGCCGCACGGCCCAGATGTTTTCCAGCGCTTCGCCGGCCCGGTTGGAGACGAAGTAGATCGTCCCGTCGGCGGCCCAGGTCGGCTGAAGGTTGGCGAACTGCCCATTCGTCAGCCGCGCCCGGCCGCGGCCGTCGGCGCTGACCACCCAGATGTCCGCCCGGGCGGGTCTTTCTGCGTTATCGGCCGGGGGGTCGACGACGGTGCAAAAAACAATGTGCTCACCGTCCGGGCTCCACCGCGGGGTGATGACCGCCGCGTTGTCGCTGGCGGCGATCTCCGTGGGTGAACTGACTTCACCACTCTCGTTCAGCTCGACCGTCCAGACGCTGAACCAGCGCGTGCCGCGTTGGCGGGGGCGCTGGAAGACGATGCGGTCGTCCACGGGTGACCACTGCGGGAACAGGCCGGTGCCGATGATCCGTTGCGTGCCGGGGTTGTCCAGGTCGATGACGACCATCTCCCACTGTCCGCTCGGGCCGCCGAAGCGGGAGTAGACCAGCTTGTCGCCGTCGGGCGAGAAGGTGGGATGGATGTCGTGCGTGGCGTCATGGGTGATCTGCACCGGCTGGCCGCCGCGTGCGTCCATGATGTAGATGTCGAACTGCCCGGAGCGGTCGCTGGCGAAGGCGATGCGCTGGCCGTCGGGGCTGAAGGCGGGGGTGAC
>JBBDPC010000131.1:0-14981 GCA_040876735.1 Phycisphaeraceae bacterium
CGGTGGCGTAGCCGTTCATGGCCTCGTCGACCGAGTTGTCGAGCACTTCCCAGACCAGGTGATGCAGCCCGGCCGACGAGACGCCGCCGATGTACATGCCGGGGCGTTTGCGGACGGGTTCGAGGCCTTCGAGGACCTGGATGTCTTTGGCGGTGTAGGTGGCGGTCATAGTTTGGGATTCGGGGTTGGGGGTCGAGGAGTCGGCAGTGCTTCACATCGGCCGCGCTAAGCCGCAAGCGGCTCAGGAGAGGTCGTCCAACGGCAGCGGTGGCGTGGGGTCTTCGGGCACAATCTCGACCAGTCGGCCGCGCTTGATGACTTCGTGGCCCTTGCCGCCGCGGGAGACGAGTTTGTACTTGGCGGTGTTGATGCGCTGTTCGCCGCCGAGGCTGGTGCGGGCGATGATGGTGTCGCGGTCGTCCACGGCGGTCTTGACGCCGAGCAGCTTGTCGGCCTTGGCGAGCTTGACGAGCAGGACGCCCTTGCCGGCGCCGGAGAGGTAGTTGATCTCCTCGGCGGTGGTGAGCAGGCAGCGGGCTTCGCGGGAGACGGCGATGACGGTTTCGCTGCCGTCGATCACGCCGACGAACATGATCTCTGCGCCCTTGGCGGGTCGTGCGAAGCGGCGGCCGGCCTTGGTGCTTGGTTCGAGGAAGTTGGCCAGGCCGAAGCGGAGGGCGTAGCCGTCGGTGGCGACGGCGAGGCCGTGCACTTCCGGGGCGTAGTCGGGGTGCTTGGGGTCTTCCTTGATGTTGCCGATGACGCGGGGGTCGAGCGAATAAGCGGCGACGATGCGTTCGCCGTCCTTGAGTTTGAAGAGTTTCTGGATTGGTTCGCCGTAGCCGGTGGTGGCGGGGATGTCGATGATGCGGGCGGTGTAGGCGGTGCCCTTGTTGGAGAAGAAAGCCATGGTCGCGCGGGTCGAGCCGGGCTGGCAGGTGAGCACGCGGTCGCCTTCGCGGAGGCGGGTCTTGCTCGGGTCGGCGATTTCCTTCTGCCGCTTCACCCAGCCGTCGACGGTGACGAGCACGTGGTTGTCCTCGGCGACGATGAAGTCTTCCGCGCTGAACTCCGGCTCGTCGTCGACGCTTTCGATCAGCGTGCGGCGCTTGTCGGCCTTGGTGTAGTCCTTGCGGAGCTGTTCGATCTCGTCGCGGATGATCTGCCAGCGGCCGGCGGCGTCGGACTCGGCGAGCAGCTTGCGGATCGCCTTGGCGCGTTTCTGCTTCTCCTTGAGCTCTTCGAGGATGACGTTGATCTCGAGGCGGGCGAGGCGGTAGAGCTTCAGCTCGAGGATGGCGTCGATCTGGTCTTCGTCGAGGCCCCCGGAAGTTCCCCGAGCGGCTGAAGCCGCTCGGCCTTGGGAGACGCCATACTTTTTGAAGATCTTCTGGGCGGCGTCGGACTTGCCGTCGCTTTTGCGGATGATGGCGATGATGTCGTCGAGGACGTCGAAGGCGAAGGCGAGGCCTTCGAGCAGGTGGATGCGTTTTTCCAACTGCGCCAGTTCGTGTTCGAGCCGGCGGGTGACGACGTCGAGGCGGAACTGGAGGAAGCTGTGAAGGATTTCGCGCAGGTCGCACCGCTCGGGCCGGCCGACCTCGGGGTTTTCGGTCGGCAGCAGGCAGGTGAGGTTGGCGCCGAAGTTGGTCTGCATCGGCGTGTTCTTGAAGAGGTAGGCCATGACGATCTGTTCGTCGGCGTCCTTCTTCAGGGTCAGTTCGATGCGGACGTCGTCGGTGGAGACGTCCTTGACGTCGAGCAGCAGGGGGAGCTTGCGGGAGAGCACGACGTCGGCGATGCGTTCGACGAGCTGGCTCTTGTTGACGCCGTAGGGAATGCTGGTGATGAAGATCGTCTTGCCGCCGCGCGAGCTTGGCCCTTTTTCCCATGTGCCGCGGATTTTGATCGAGCCCTGGCCGGTCTTGTAGATGTCGCGGACGTCGCTGGCGGGGGTGATGATCTGGCCGCCCGTGGGGAAGTCGGGGCCCTTCACCGTGATCGCAAGTTGGGCGCTGGTCAGTTCGGGGTTGTCGATCAGGCGGAGCAGGGCCTGGCAGAGCTCGTCGGGGTTGTGCGGGGGGATGTTGGTCGCCATGCCCACCGCGATGCCGGCACTGCCATTGATGAGCAGGTTGGGCAGCCGGGCGGGGAGGACGACGGGCTCTTCTTTGGTGCCGTCGTAGTTGGGGCGGAAGTGGACGGTCTGCTGGTTGATCTCGCTGAGCAGCTCGGCGGCGACGGGCTGGAGCCGGCACTCGGTGTAGCGCATGGCGGCGGGGGGGTCGCCGTCGAGCGAGCCGAAGTTGCCCGAGCCGTCGACGAGGGGCATGCGGAGCATGAACGGCTGGGCCATGCGGACGAGGGCTTCGTAGATGGCCGAGTCGCCGTGGGGATGGAAGCGGCCCATGACCTGGCCGACGACGTTGGCGCACTTGCGGTGCTTGGCGTCGGCGCGCATGCCGTCGATCCACATGGTGTAGAGGATGCGTCGCTGGACGGGCTTGAGGCCGTCGCGGACGTCGGGCAGCGCCCGGCTGGTGATGACGGAGAGGGCGTAGTTGAGGTAGCGGGCCTGGGCGGCCTCGCGCAGGGGGATGCGGTCTTCGACGCCGAGGGCGGCCTCGCGGGCGTCGATGGCCTGACCGTCGCCGTTGGCGGGGGTGTCGAAGAGGCTTTCGCCGGCGTCATGGTCGTCGGCCATTCGGTTTTTACTGCTGCGTCGTTGAGCCAAAGCGCATCACCTTCCCTGGCGTTGCTGGGAAATCAGGGGGCCGCCCTCCCATGGCAGCGCCCGCAGACCGGCGAATCTAGCATCTTGCCGCCCCTGTGGACAAATCCTGCGGCCGTTGCGAAGAAAACATTGTACGCCCGAATGCAAACAAAATCCAAACATCATGGCCATCCAAACGCCCCCCGCGCCCGCCCCTGAGCGAGTCCGCGAGCGAAGGGCGAGATGAGGGGGGAAGAGATTTCTAATTGCTGATTTTTGATTTCTGATTTGAACAATCAGCAATCAGCAATCTTTTTCCCCTCATCCGGGGCTTCGCGGACTCAGCCCTCGGCTTGATTTTCCCACGGCATTGCCATCATCGGTCACCCGACTTGATTATCCTTACTCCATGAGCGACGCGACACGCATCCTCGGCATCGACCCCGGCCTGCTGCTGACCGGTTATGGCGTGGTCGCGCTCGACGGCGGCCCGGGCCTGGCGGAGCCGCGGCTGGTTGAAGCCGGGGTCATCCGGCTCAAGGCGGGCACGAGCGTCGAACATCGCCTGGTCGAACTCCATCGCGAGCTGCTGGCACTGATCGACGAGCACCAGCCCGCCACGCTCGCCATCGAAAAGCTCTACGCCCACTACAAGCACCCGCGCACCGCGATCGTCATGGCCCACGCCCGCGGCGTGATCCTGCTGGCGGCGAAGATGCGGGCATTGCAGATCGCCCACCTGCCGGCGACGGCGGTGAAGAAAGCGATCACCGGCCACGGCCACGCGTCCAAGCAGCAGGTCCAACGGGCCGTGCAGAGCCAGTACCGTCTCGCCGAGCCGCCGAGCCCGCCGGACGTGGCGGACGCGATCGCCATTGCGACGTGTCATGCCCGGCGGATGGCGGTGGCGCGGTTGTAGGCAGTGGGTCAGTCTGAATCTTCTGATTCTTCAGTGGGGCGGGCGTCCCGCCCGCCGTTCGGTCGAAGACCGAAGACGTGATGTGGTTGGCCCTTCGGGCCAATGGCGGGCGGGACGCCCGCCCCACTTGATTCAAACTGACCCATTACCCGGTTGCAGGTGAACGGTCCACGGCCGGGACGGCCGTGGCATCGCAGTCACGTCGGCCGGCGGGCGACGATGTAGGCGAAGTAGCCGCCCAGCGCGGTGAAGAGGATGACGCGAGGTCGCGCGTCAGCCGGCCGAAGGTGTCGCCGAGCGTCGGCTGGACGGGTTGGCCGTTCAATAGCCAGGTGATGAACGCCTGGTCGACCCAGACCATGCCGGCCCCGGCGGAGAGGATCGTGAGCCCCACAGCCAGCCAGGCGAGACGCACGTCGCCCGAGCGGTCGGTGAACCGGATGGCCGCGCCGATCCCGAGTCCGATGAGCAGGGCGGCAATGCGGTCGAACCCGAACCAGAGATAGCAGCCGGCGACCAGCAACGGCCCGAGCACCGCCACGCCGACGGCGGCGGCAATGGGGAGCCAGGGGATCGCGGGAGCGTTGCGCGAGGATGTGGCGTCGGTCATGGTGAGCCCCTTCAGGTTACCGGCCCGGTGTTTCAGCCGACGGGCGTGGGGTCGGCGGTGGTGATTTCGACGAGGTGGTCCAGGGCCTGCTTCGCCGCGCCGGTGTCGATTGACTCCACGGCCTGTTCCAGGCCCTCGGCGAGGTCCGCGGCGAGGTCGGCGACGACGAGGGCGGCGGCGGCATTGAGGATGACGATGTCGCGCGGCGGGCCGGGCTCGCCGGCGAGCAGCTTGCGGATGAGGGCGGCGCTGGCGTCGGGGGAGTCGGCCTTGAGGGCCTTGGGATGCGAGTAGCTCAGGCCCAGGTCGTCGGGGTCGATTTCGTAGGTTTTGACCTTGCCGTCGCGGACTTCGCTGATCTGGCTGGGCCCGCAGGTGGACAGTTCGTCGAGGCCGTCGACGTGTTGGCCGTCGTCGTCGGGGATCTGGCCGTGGACGACCATGGCGTGCTCGGCGCCGAGGCGCTGGAGGACGGCGGCGATGGGCTTGGTCATGTCGGTGGTGAAGACGCCGATGAGCTGCCGGGTCGCGCCGGCGGGATTGGTGAGCGGGCCGAGCACGTTGAACATAGTGCGGAAGCCGAGTTCGGCGCGGATGGGGGCGGCATGCTTCATGGCCGGGTGATGGGCGGGGGCGAAGCAGAAGCAGAGGCCCGCTTCTTCGAGGCAGCGGCCGAGCGTGTCGGGCGTGACCTGGAGCTTGACGCCGAGCGCTTCGAGCACCTGGCTGGAGCCGGAGTTGGAGGTGACCGAGCGGTTGCCATGCTTGGCGACGGCGACACCGTGGGGCAGGCCCGCGCCGGCGGCGACGAGGGCGGCGGCGGTGGAGATGTTGAACGTGCCGGCATGGTCGCCGCCCGTGCCGCAGGTGTCGATCACGCGCAGGCCGGCGGGCACGTCGACGCACCGGACCTTCTGCCGCATCACCGTCGCCGCGCCGGCCAGTTCGTCGACGGTCGCGCCGCGCTGTTCGATCATCGCCAGCAGCGCCCCGGTCTGGGCCGGCGTGGACTGGCCGGTCATGATCAGCTCAAACGCTTCGACCGCCTGGTCGGGGGTCAGCGGGTTGCCAGCGACGAGTTGAGCGAGCAGATGTTTCATGAGGATCTTTAAACGATAGTCGATGATGGTTGATGTTTGAGGTGTGACGCCGGCGTAGCGCTGTTTTCGATTATAGGAGATCGATCATCGATCACCCATTCCTGGACGCCAGTTCGACCACGACCCAGATGATCGCGGCGGCGGCGGCCATGAACACGATGATCTGGGCGCTGAGCAAGGCCGCCTGGCGGGGCAGGCGGGCGAGATCGTCGAGCTTGATCGTCTTGTAGACAATGGCGATCGCCACCGCCAGCGGCAGCAGCAGCATCGGCCAGACGCCGTCGACGGGCACCGGGTCCAGCAGCGGCCGCCAGGCGATCAGGTTGGCCCAGGTGGCGAGCAGGGTGGTCATGGCGAGCCTCCGTCCGAGGTGCGGGCGTCATCGTCATCCGCGCCGGGGCCGGGGCCGGGCTGGCCGTGGCGCGGGTCGGCCGGGTCGCGGTAGAGCACGTCGATGACCGCCAGCAGGTTCAACAGCCCCGCCATGGCGGTGAAGAGCACGCCCTGTTCGTTGGCCCGGCCGAAGCTCTGGCTGTAGGTCGGTCTGCGGCGAGGCTGAGCGTCGGCGGTTTGTTCGTCGACGGACTGCGCCGCGTCCGAAGTGGTGACGGCGTAGCCGGTGAACAGGTCGACGGTGAGCGAGGGGGCGGTGAGCATCTGCGCCAGGAACCAGGCGGGATGCGCACTGCGGTCGATCACGCCGACGCCGCCGATCAGCAGTCCGATGAGCCAGAGACTGGCGATGGTGACGGCGAGGATGGTGGCGCGGTCGCGCTGGCCCAGCAGCAGATGCCCGAGGCCGGGGAAGACCCAGGCGGCGACGGCGGCGGTGAAGTTCCAACGATCGGCGGGTTGAGCGTGGGTGGGTTGAGCCAAGCGAACGTTCCTGGTGGCGTTGTCGTACGCGGTGTGTAGGATCTGTAGCGATGCGGCGGATTCTGTCGGCGGGCGGTCGGGGTATCCGGGGGATCCGGGGGATCCGGGGGGATCCGGGGGCGTCCATTGACAAACCCACGCCGGTCGATAGTGTAACCGCCAGTCTGGACCGGGCCAATGCATCGGCGCGTGGCCGGGGTTGGCGGACGAGCAGGGCGGGAACCTTCCCACACATTCCCTAAAACCATCGAAGAAGGTGGAAGACCATGGTCGAACAGATGCTGGAACGGTTGGTTATTCGGCATCACCCGGACACGCGGGCGCTGCCTCGTGAGGACAATCGCTTCGGCGCCCGGCTGCCGCTGCGATTGACCGAAGATGAGGACGAAGACGAGGTGGAGGACGACGAGCTTTTTGACGATGAAGAAGATGACGACTTCGAAGACGAGGACGACGAGTTCCTCGACGACGAAGACGAAGACATCTTCGACGATGACGACGAGGACCTCGACGACGACGAAGACCTCGACGACGAAGACCTTGAGTAACGGCTGAGCGGCGCCCGTGACGACGGCTCGGCCCGATAGCCCGATCCGTTCGCCCCAGGAGGAGCCCGCCATGCCCGATTCATCCGCTGCCAGCCCCGATCCGACGCCGTCCCCCGCCGCCGACGCCCAGGGACAGCGCCACGGCGGTGACCGTCGGCGCTCCGTGCTTGACACGCGCAGCGCAGCCTACACCGGCCTGGAACGCCGACGCGGCCCCGGCCGGCGACGCAATGACTTCGTCAAGGCCGCCGACGAAGGCGAAATGAGCCCGGAACAGTTCCTCTTCCTCAAGGCCATCGACGCCTACAAGCGGGTCAACAACCGCCCCTACCCCACCTGGACCGAGGTGCTCGAAGTCATCCGCAAGCTCGGCTACCGCAAGACCCAGCCGATGGACCTCACCCTCACCACCGCCGAGGACTGGACCGAGACCGCCGACGCCCCGGCCTTCCAGGCGACGCCCGACACCAACGACGAAGCGTAACCCGCGCCCCCAGCCCAAACCCACCGCCCCCGAAGCCCACGGATTCCATTCGTGGGCTTTTTCATTCCCCCGAAGCGGCAGTGGTCTACATTGCTTTCCCCGTGGGGCGGGCGCCAAAGCCCGCCTTCCCTCTTTGGCGGGCGAGACGCACGCCCCACGCCCCCCGAAGCCCTCGGCGTCACGCCGTGGGCGTCCGGCGCACGCAATCTCTCTGCTCCCTTGACTCCCGGCTCCCGCATCCGCCTACCATCCAACCCAACCCGACCTTGCGGAGAAAAGGGGATCGCCTCGTCGCACGTAGGAGCCACGCCATGTCCCATCGTCTGACCCTCGGCCCGCTCATCGCCATGCTGTGGCTGACGCTCGCCATCGGCGGCTGTGCCGGGTTGAACAGGTCGGAGCCTGACGACCCGCACGTCGCCGTCCTGCTCATCCAACTCGACGAAAACGACCATCGCGCCGCGCCCGCCGCCGCGCTCAAGCGATCCTGGGTCAGCACCTGGCTGGTCCCCCCGGGGCAGCCGGCCGCGCAGGCCCGTTCGCCGGTGGAACTGCACATCCGCCTGCGCCGCGAGGGCAGTGACCCCGAACAGCCGAGTCACGAGCACGTGCTGCCGCTGGACGGCTCCCAGTTCACGTTCGATCTCGATGACGCGCAGCCCCGGCCGATCACCGTGCGCGTCGACCGCCCCGGCGGCTCGTTCGTCTTCAGCGGCGGCAACGTCGGCGAGCAGAACGACCGCACCGTCTATGGCGGGCCGGTCGTCGTCCGCTTCCACCCCGGTTTCCAAGCCGCGGCGTCAAGCCTGGAAGGATCGGTCACCGTGCTCGACCTCATGCGCGCCGCGCTGCTGGGCCTCGACCCGGCCGACCTGCGCCGCTACGCCGCCGCCCACGTGACGCTGACGCTTGGCGACGCCATCGAACTGGCGCAGCAGCAGATCACCGCCAGCGACGTGCAACTGCTCGAAGAGGTCGGCTACCGCCTGATCCCGCCCCAACTGCTGGCGATGCGCGCCGGCGGCGTGACCGTCAGCGAGGCGGCCGCCTTCCGACGCGGCGGATTCCAGCTCAACGTCGAAGACCTCACCCGACTCACCAACGCCGGCCTCACGCCCGCCTATGCCGTGGCCATGAAAACCGCCGGCTTCGGCCACGACGCCCGCCACCTGCTCCAACTGCACGCCGACGACATCTCACCCGCCTATGCCGCCCGCCTGCGCCAGCTCATCCCCTCGCTCACCCACGCCCAGCTTCGCCAGCTCGCGCAGGTGGGCGTCGACCCCGAAGCCCTCGCCGCCTTTCAAAAGGCCGGCTACCAGCCCAGCGTCGGCCAGATCATCCGCATGCACGAGCACCACGTCTCGGCCGACGATGTGCTCCTGCTGCGCGAAGTCGGCTATGACTTCAGCCTCAACGAACTGGTCACCCTCGCCTGGCGCGACGTGCCGACCGGCTTCACCATCTCCCTGCTGCAGGACGGCTTCGAGCCCCTCTCCGCCGAGCAGATCGTCAACCTCCACCAGCGCGACGTCACCCCCGCCATGGTCCGCCTGCTCCGCGAGCAGGACCGGGCGGTGCTCGCCCGCACCGGCTCCGAGCCGGTCACGCCCGACACGCCACAGGATGCCGAAGCGACGTCGGAGTCGTCCGACCGTCCGAGCGACGCGGAACTCGAAGCGCTGATCGACGTGCTCGGCGACACGCTGTCCAACCCCTGACCCGCCGTCACGTTTGCGCGCACGCCATGCCCGATTCAAGACACCGTGCCACCGCCATAACCCGCGCGGCCCCATGATCCCGTCCGCCCCCGCGCGCACGGTCCCGTCGGAACGCCCCATGATGGACATGGGCTCGCGCTGGGAAGAGACAAGACAAATCACGAAGAACACGAAGGCGCGAAGAGCACGAAGAAGAAGGAAGCATGTGATGAAGAAGAGAGCGTAAATCCAATCGCCTCACGCTCTCTGCTCGGCGCTTTGCTTTACCTCATGCTTCTTTCTCCTTCGTGATCTTTGTGCCCTTCGTGTTCTTCGTGATTCTGCCTTTCCCTGCCTGTCGTGGCGTCAAGCGACACCCCCTGTCACGCACGTAGGCGGGGTTGGATGCCGTAACCTGCTCTTTGGCAAGTGGATAAGCCATCGCAAACCGCTTCGGCGCCCGTGGCGGCCTGTCACGGGCGTGTCAGGGCGTAAGCTGTTTTACATACGATGGTTAGCGTTGAAGCGAGGCCAAGGGGGGAGGGGGTGTGTGGCCGTGTCACGCGTGGCGGGTCAGCGCACCGCGCCGAACTTGCGCTGGCGCTTGGCATAGGCGCGGAGGGCGGTGTGGTACTGCTCGACCTTGAAGTCGGGCCAGCAGACGTCGGCGACGTAGAACTCGGCGTAGCTGATCTGCCAGAGCAGGTAGTTGGAGAGGCGCATTTCGCCGGCGGTGCGGATGAGCAGGTCGGGGTCGGGCAGGCCGACGGTGTAGAGGTGATCGCTGATGACGGCATCGGTGACCGCGTCGGGCGCCAGTTCGCCGGCGGCGACCTTGCGGGCGATCGCGCGGACGGCATCGGTGATCTCGGCGCGGCTGCCGTAGTTCAGCGCCAGCGCGAGCGTGAGCCCGGTGTTGTCGGCGGTGGCGTCGATGACTTGGTCCAGTTCGTGCAGGACGGGCGTGGGCAACCCCTCGCGTCGGCCGAGCTGGACGAAGCGGACGTTGTTCTCCATCAGCGTCTGGCGCTCGCGGACGAGGTATTCGACGTACAGGTTCATGAGGAACTGGACTTCGTCGGGCGAGCGGGTCCAGTTTTCGGTGGAGAAGCTGTAGAGCGTGAGCACATCGAGGCCGAGCTTGGCGGATTCGGTGACGACGGCGCGGACGGCCTCGGCGCCCTTGCGGTGGCCGAAGGTGCGGTCTTCGCCGCGCTGCTGGGCCCAGCGGCCGTTGCCGTCCATGATGATGGCGACGTGGCGGGGCAGCAGCTCGCGCGGCAGGTCGAGGCGCGGCGTCTCGTCCGGGCCTGAAGTGCCGGGGGCCGAAGCGGAGGCATCCTGTTTGGCGGTTGAGGGAGGCATGGGAGGTCCAGTTTTCAGTTTCTTGTTTCGAGTTTCTCGTTTCTCGTGTGGTGGCTGTGAAGGCAGGGCGTCTGACAGGCCCCCAACGAGAAACTTGAAACCAGAAACGAAAAACCCTGTCTTAGCGGAACACGCTCTGATCGCGTCGCGGGCCGACGCTGGCCATGACCACCGGCACGCCGACGTACTGCTCGATGCGGCAGATGTACGCCTTGGCTTGATCGGGCAGATCGTCGAAGCGGCGACAATCTTCCACCGACGCCGGGAAGCCAGGCAGCGTCTCGTAGACCGGCTCGACCGCGGCGAGCACGTCGGCGTCGGCGGGGAAGCTCTCCAGCACCCGCCCACCATGACGATAGCCGACGCAGACCTTCAGTTCTTCAAATCCCGCCAGCACGTCCAGCAGCATCAGCGAGATGCCGGTGGCTCCGCTGACCGCGGCGGTGTACTTCAGGGCGACGAGGTCCAGCCAGCCGCAGCGTCGGGGCCGGCCGGTGGTCGTGCCATATTCCTTGCCCTTTTCGCGGATGCGGTCGCCGGTTTCGTCGTCAAGCTGCGTGGGCATCGGCCCGCCGCCGACGCGGGTCTGGTACGCCTTGACGATGCCGACGACGTTGGTCACCCGGTGGCCCGGCACGCCCGTGCCGGTGTGCACGCCCAGCGACGAGCAGTTGCTGGAGGTGACGTAGGGGTACGTGCCGTGGTCGATGTCCAGCAGCGTGGCGTTGGCGCCTTCAAAGAGCAGCCGGCGGCCGGCGTTCATCGCGTCGTGCAGCAGCGTGGCGGTGTCGCAGACGTGCGGGCGAAGCACCTCGGCGTGCTCGAGCGCGGTGGCGAGCAGCGGCTTGGGATCGAGCGGCTCGAAGGGTTGGTCGCACTGCTTGGCGAGGGCTTCGAGCATGCCGTTCTTGACGCGGACGATGCGGGGGAGCATGTCGCGGAGGCGCTGGGTGTCGAGCATGTCGGCGACGCGGATGGCGGTGGAGCGCAGCGCCTTGTCGGCATAGCAGGGGCCGATGCCGCGGCCGGTGGTGCCGATGGGCTTGTCCGTGCCCCAGGCGCGGGCGACGGCCTGATCGTAGAGCACGTCCTGCACCTTGTGGTACTCGAAGACGACGTGGGCGCGGTCGGAGATGCGCAGGTTGTCGGCGACGGCGATGCCGCGCGCCTTGAGCGCGGTGATCTCCTTGACAAGCTGGGCGGGATCGATGACGACGCCGTTGCCGAGCACGTTGACCTTATCGGGGTAGAGGATGCCGGAGGGGATCAGGTGCAGGGCGTAGCGCTGGTCGCCGACCTGGAGGCTGTGGCCGGCGTTGGCGCCGCCGTTGTAGCGGACGATGAAGTCGAAACCGGGTTGGCCGTCGGCGGCGGTGGCGCCGGCGATGAGGTCGACGATCTTGCCCTTGCCCTCGTCGCCCCACTGGAGGCCGACAATGGCGGTATGGCCGGTATTGAGGCCGAGTCTGGCGAGGACGGGGCCGTCACTGGCCAGAGCGGTGGCGCTGACATCGGAACGCTCGCTCATGCGATCTCCCTGGGGAACGGATGCGGCGGATCACAAACGGGTGATTGTAGCAGAATGGGCGCGGTCGGCACGGGGGAAGTGGGGCAAGGGTGGGGCGCGGGGTGTGGGGCGTTTGGCGTCTGTGCTCCCCTCCCCCCGGGAGGGGCAGGGGGAGGGGGTCACCGGCCGCCTTGAACCGACTTTTGTACCAACGACGCAAGGTATAGGAAGGGGCGTCGGAACTCAGCTCGACCGGGCGCCGGCGGGCTCGAGCGGGCGGCGGGCCAGTTCAGGGAAGTAATCCTGGAGGGCGCGGACCTGCCACTGCCCGGCCCGCAGCGCCTCGATGGCCTGTACCGCCGCGGCGGCGCCGGTGACGGTGGTGATCATCGGCACGTTGAATCGCACGGCCGTGGCGCGGAGCTTGCCCTCGTCGGTCTTGAGCCCCTTGCGGGTGGGCGTGTTGATGATCAGGGCCAGCTCGCCGTTCTTAATGAGGTCGACCGCGTTGGGCCGGCCTTCGCTGATCTTCTGGAGGCGGGTGGTCATGATGCCCTGGTCGGCGAGCAGCCGGTGCGTGCCGCCGGTGGTGTGGACATCGAAGCCCATGGCGACCAGCTTCTTCGCCACCGGCAAAATGGCGGGCTTGTCGGCATTGCGGACCGAGAGGAAGACCTTGCCCTTTTGCGGCAGCTTCACGCCGGCGGACATCTGGCTTTTGGCGAAGGCGATCGGGAACGTCGGGTCCGCGCCCATGCATTCGCCGGTGGAGCGCATTTCCGGGCCGAGGATCACGTCGACGCCGGGGAACTTGCTGAACGGGAAGACGGACTCTTTCACCGAGGTGTGTTTCGGCGTGACTTCGTCGACGCCCAGTTCGCCGAGTTGTTTGGCGATCATCACCTTGGCGGCGATGCGGGCCCAAGGGACGCCGGTGGCCTTGGAGACGAACGGTACGGTGCGGGAGGCGCGGGGGTTGACTTCGAGGACGAAGATTTCGTGTCGGCCGTCGGTCTTGCGGATCGCCCACTGCACGTTCATCAGGCCGTGCACCTTGAGCGCCTCGGCGAGCTTGCGCGATTCGGTCTTGAGCTGCTCGACGACGGCGGGCGGCAGCGAGTGGGCGGGGATGGCGCAGGCGGAGTCGCCCGAGTGGATGCCCGCCTCCTCGATGTGCTCCATCACGCCGGCGATCAGGGCGCGGTGGTCGCCGTCGCGCCCATAGTCTGCGACCACGTCCACGTCACACTCGATCGCGTCGGCGAGAAAGTCGTCGACCAGGATCGGCTGGTTCTCCAGGTCCGACGCGCCCAGCGCGATCTGCATGTAGTGGCGAAGCTGGTCTTCGTCGAACACCGTTTCCATCGCCCGCCCGCCGAGCACGAAGCTGGGGCGCACGAGCACGGGATAGCCGATCTGCTCGGCCACCTTCACCGCTTCGTCGGCGTGGAAGGCGATGCCATGCTCGGGCTGTTCGATGCCGAGCTTGCCGATGAGCGTACCGAAGCGTTCGCGGTCCTCGGCGAGGTCGATCGAGTCGACGCTGGTGCCGATGATCGGCACGCCCGCCTGTTCGAGGCCGTGCGCGAGGTTCAGCGGGGTCTGCCCGCCGAACTGCACGATCACCCCGTGCAGCGCACCGGGCGTGCCCAGCGGCGCGCCGTTGAGGCGGTCGCAGATGTTCAGCACGTCTTCCAGTGTCAACGGCTCGAAGAAGAGCAGGTCGGACGTGTCGTAGTCGGTCGACACGGTCTCGGGGTTGGAGTTGACCATCACCGACTCGTAGCCAAGCTCGTTGGCGGCGAAGGCGGCCTGTACGCAGCAGTAGTCAAACTCGATGCCCTGGCCGATGCGGTTGGGCCCGCCGCCGAGGATGATGACTTTTTTCTTGTCGGTGATGCGGATTTCGTCGTCGTGTATAGCCCCGGGCTTGCCCGGGGTCGCGCCACCGGCGGTGACATAAGGATGCTCGTAGGTCGAGTAGTAGTAGGGCGTCGCCGCCTCGAACTCGGCAGCGCAGGTGTCCACGAGCTTGTAGACCGGCTTGACGCCCAGCGCCAGTCGGCGGGCGCGGACCTTGAGGATGTTGGTCGTGTTGATCGCGCCGAGGTAGAGGTTGGCAAGCTGCATGTCGGAGTAGCCGAACTGCTTGGCCCTGAACATCACGTCGCGCGGCACGTCGTCGAGCTTGTCGTACTGCGTGAGCACGTCCTCGAAGTCGACGAGTTGCTTGATCTGGTCCAGGAACCAGGGGTCGATGTGCGTGTGGTCGTGAACGTGTTCGATCGACCAGCCCATCTTGAAGGCGTAGCGCACGTAGTACAGCCGACCCTGCGACGGCTGGATGAGCTTCCGGCGAAGCTTGCCGTGGTCGATGGGCCATTCGACGCGCGACCCGTCGGCGTTCTTTTTCTCACGCTTGGCGTTGAGCCATTTGTCGTTGGCGTCCAGCCCGAGGCCGAACCGCTTGACCTCCATCGAGCGGATGCCCTTCTGCAGCGACTCCTTGAACGTGCGGCCGATGGACATCGCTTCGCCCACGGACTTCATCTGCGTCGTGAGCGTTTCGTCCGCCTCGGGGAACTTCTCGAACGTCCAGCGCGGCAGCTTGGTGACGACGTAGTCGATGGTCGGCTCAAAGCAGGCCACCGTCTTGCCGGTGATGTCGTTGGGCAGCTCCCAGAGCGTGTAACCCACCGCCAGCTTGGCGGCGATCTTGGCGATGGCGAAGCCGGTCGCCTTGGAAGCGAGGGCGGAGCTACGGGAGACGCGGGGGTTCATTTCGACGACGACCATTTCGCCGTCGGCCGGGTTGATGGCGAACTGGATGTTGCACCCGCCGGTCTCGACGCCGACGGCGCGGATGATCGCCTGCGAGGCGTCGCGCATCCGCTGGTACTCTTTGTCGGTCAGCGTCTGGGCGGGGGCGACGGTGATCGAGTCGCCGGTGTGCACGCCCATCGCGTCGATGTTTTCGATCGAGCAGATGATGACGACGTTGTCGTCGTGGTCGCGCATGACTTCCAGTTCGTACTCCTTCCAGCCGAGCACGGACTGGTCGATGAGCACCTGGTGGGTCATGGAGGCGTCGAGTCCGCGTCGGATGATGTCGTCGAACTCTTCGCGGTTGTAGGCGATGCCGCCGCCCGTGCCGCCGAG
>JBBDPC010000132.1:0-14817 GCA_040876735.1 Phycisphaeraceae bacterium
TCGAGCCCATCGTGTCCGGGTCGATCAGGTGGATCGACTCGATCTCGTCGCCGAAGAAGTCAAGGCGGATCGGGCCCACCGCGTCGCGACTGCCGCCGCTGCCCGACACGCTGCCGGCGGGCGGGTAGATGTCGAGGATGCCGCCGCGCAAAGCGAAGTCGCCCGGCTGCTCGATCGCGTCCTGCCGCTGGTAGCCCGCCTCGCTGAGCCAGGTCATCAAGGCGGTCAGGGAAGTCTCCTCGGTTTCGCTGAGCGTGCGGGAAAACGACGCGGCGGCCTCGGCCTCGGGCACCGCCTGCATCAACGCCTGCACCGGCGCGACGATCACGTCCACCTTCTCCCCCCGGTTCAGCCGGCCGACGACCTGCAACCGCTCGGCCAGCAGCTCCAGGCTCACGTTCGTCTCGCCCGGCAGCACTTCCAGCGCGCCAAACCGCTCGACCTGCAACCCCGCGAAGCGCTCAAGGTCGTCGACCGCGTCGTCCGCTTCGTCCAGGTGCGCCACCACCAGCAGCACCGTCCGCCCGGCGGTGGCCGCCATCGCCCCGGCGAGCAGGTTCGTGCTCGACCCGCGCGACCCTTCCACGACCACCCGGCGCGCAGCGGCCACCTGCTCGCTCAGCGCACGCAGCGCCGCCGAGCCGATGATCTGCTCCAGCCATCGATGGCTCTGTTCAGGCATAGGGGTTCAATGACAAATGACAAAGTTTAAATGGCAAATGAAAGCAACGGCAGGCCGGTTCCGACATTTGTCATTTGAGCTTTGTCATTTGTCATTCCTCTCAATCATCCTCCACCGGCGGCATGCCGACGCGCAGGCGGGTGACGGTGGGCACGATGTACTGGTCCGCCGGGGGCGCGGCGGGCCGGGGGACGTTCAACTCCGGCACATCCTCGATCACGCGCACCATCGCGATCTCGTCGCACGCCTGGTTCTTCGGACAGCGCACGCATTCGCTCCAGACCTTCAGCGGCAACTGCTGGCGGTCGATCACCGCGAAACCCAGCTTTTGAAAAAACGCCTGTTCATACGTCAACGTCATCAGCCGTTTGACGCCCAGCTCTTCCGCCTCGTCGACGCAGGTGAGCACCAGTTGCCGGCCGAGGCCGCGTCCGCGGCACGTCGGCGACACGGCCAGGGCGTAGACCTCCGCCAGGTTCGCCCAGACGACCGCCAGCCCGCAGACGCCAACCACGCCGGCGTCATCGTCGATGGCGACGTGGAAGTCGCGCACGTTTTCATACAGCGACGCCAGCGAGCGCGGCAGCATCAGGCCGTACTCGGCGCAGTCGTTGATGATCTGTGCCATGGCGGGCACGTCGGCGATATGGGCACGGCGGATCATGGGGGTATTGTAGCTACTAGCCGTAAGCCGTTAGCTTTCAGCCAGAGGCGGGGGGCATTTGGTGATCTGGTGATGTGGCGATTTGGTGAAGTGCGCAAGCGAGGGCCGGGCGCATCGTGGCGGCGACAGATGGCCACGTCTTCACTTCACCACATCACCAGATCACCAAATCAAACCTCGTGCATGGCGGCGACGTCGGAGGCGCTGAGCTGGAGGTGGATCATCTGGCGGTACCGGCCGGACTGCTGCATGAGGTCGTCGTGTCGGCCGGCTTCGATGACGCGGCCGCCTTCGATGACCAGGATCTGGTCCGCGTGGACGATCGTGCTCAGGCGGTGGGCGATGACGAAACTGGTGCGGGTGGCCATCAGCTTCTGGAGGCTGGCCTGGATGAGGCGTTCGCTTTCCGTGTCGAGGTTGCTGGTGGCCTCGTCGAGGATGAGGATTTTGGGGTTGGCCAGCAGGGCGCGGGCGATGGCGAGGCGCTGGCGCTGGCCGCCGGAGAGCTTGACGCCGCGCTCGCCGATGAAGCTTTCGTAGCCTTCGGGCAAGGCTTCGATGAAGGCGTGGGCGTTGGCGGCCTTGGCGGCTTCGATGATCTGCTCGCGGGTGGCTTCGCGGTAGGCGTAGCCGATGTTCTCGGCGACCGAGCCGTCAAAGAGGAAGATATCCTGCTCGACGATGCCCAGCAGTCGGCGGTAGCTGTCGACGGCGATGTCGCGCAGGTCCGTGCCGTCGAGCTTGAGGCAGCCTTCGTCGGGATCGTAGAAGCGGGCGATGAGGTTGCACATCGTGCTCTTGCCCGCGCCGGAGGGGCCGACGAAGGCGACCGTCTGCCCGGGCAGGACGTTGAAGTTGATGTCCTGCACGGCGGGCACGTCCGTGCCGGGGTAGCAGAACGTGACATGCTCGGCCGTGAGCCCGCCCTGCACCTCGGCGGGGTCGAGTACCTTCGTGCCCTCATGCTCGGGCATCTCGACCGGCTCCTCGAACAGGTCCAGCACGCGGTCCAGCCCCGCCAGCGCGTTCTGGAAGCTCGCGGCGCTGTGGGCCAGCGTCTGGATCGGCCCCAACAGCGCGCCGAGGAAGCCGATGAAGGCGATCAGCTTGCCGGTGGTCAGCGCTTCACTGGCCGCCAGTTCGCCCGCGGCGACGAGCTGGCGGTCCTGGAGGATGCGCATGCCGCCGTACCACAGCACCGTCGCCGAGGCGAGGGGGATGAGGATCTGCCAGACCATGTCCACGCCGCGCATCCACCACCACGCCCGCAGTTCCTGCCGGGTCATGTAATGGTTGCTGGTGGTGAAGGCGGCGGCCTCGGAGCGTTCGCGGGTGAAGGTGCGCACCACGCGCATGCCGCCGAACGCCTCGGTCGCCCGGCCGTCGATCATCCGCCGCGTCGCCCGCACGTCCCGGAACATCGGGCGGATCCGGCTGATCCACGTGCGATGCGTCATCCAGATCACCGGCAGCACCGCCGCCGCCCCGATCAGCAGCCGCCAGTCGATCACCGCCAGCACGCACAACGCCGCCACGAGCTGCACCACCGCCCGCCAGGGGTTGTAGATCATGGAGAAGATCAGGTCGCCCACCGCGCCGGCATCTTCGCGCAGCATACTCGACACGCCGCCGGACTTGATCGCCTGCACCCGGTGCAACGGCAGGCGGACGGCATGCTCGAACACCTGGCGCCGCACGTTCACCCGTACCCGGTGCGACACGCGCGTCGCCTGCCACCGGCTCCAGACGCTGATGAGCATTGACAGCAGTGCGAAGAAAATCATCGCCCCCGCCACCACCGTCAGCAGCGCCAACTGGTTGTCCGCCCCCGGCATCCAGTCCGGCGCCCAGTCGGGCAGCTCCTCCTGGCCCAGCACGTTGTCGATCACCGGCACGAAGCCGGCGATCGGCGCCAGGCCGAACAGTGTCGACGCCGTCAAAAGCGCCAGCACCACGCACAACATCGTCCAGTGCCCGCGCACCAGCCGAATGAGGCTGACGAACAGCTCCAGGAACCCGCGTGTCCGCTCCTTGGACTTCATCTTGCCCAACGGCACGTCGCGCGGCAGGGAGTCCGACTCCGGCGACTGCTCCCCCGGCTTCCGCTCGGAAAGATGGCGCTTGTAGTCACGAAACCGCAGACGACTTGATCGGGCAAACGAACGCATCGGCGAATCATAGCATGACCCGCCCCCCCCGCACGAATCACACCCGCCGCCGGGTGCGTCCAGAACGGTGGTGTCGGAGAGGTGGGGCGGGCGTCTCGCCCGCCATGCCGGAACGCCGGAAAGGGCTCGAACAGGCCTACGGCCTGCCGGCGGGCGAGACGCCCGCCCCACTGAAGAAAGGAGCCCTACCCCACTGAAGAAAGGAGAAAGGCAGAACGTCACAGGTTGGACGACCTCTCGCCGTCCCGCTACCCCCGCGTCAGAACGAGCCGGCGAGGTCGACGGGCCCGGCCTGCTTGACGTCGCGCTTCTTGAACGTCGAGTTCTTCGCCAGGTCCTGAATCAGAGCGTCGAAGGCGTCGCGATCGGTGGGCAGGTCGACAGGCCGCTGCTTCAGGCCGGCCATGAGCATGGCGTTGCCCAGTTCCAGGCCTTGGATGCCCTCGGCGGCGGGGGCGATGAGTTTTTCGCCGTGGCGGATGGCGTTGATGAAGTTTTCGGTGATGGCGCGATGGTTGAGGTCCTGGCCGCCGGGTTTGATGTCAAGGGTCGTCTTGGGCGGCGTGCCGAAGCGCTGGGGGCTGGTGGCGAGAAACTCGCGGACGGGCGTGCCGTTGCGGAGGAAGCGGACGGGCTGGCCGGGCTCGGCGATGATCGTGCCGTTGTCGCCGACGATTTCCAGGCGGTTGATGCCCGACGCCTCGGCGGTGGAGGTGACGAACGTGCCGGTGGCGCCGTTGTCGAATTCCAGCAGGGCGTTGACCTCGTCCTCGACTTCGATGTGGTGATACTTGCCCAGGCTCACCTGCGCGGCGGTGACGCGTTTGGGCTGGCCGACGAACCAGCAGAAGAGGTCGAGGTTGTGCGGGCACTGGTTGATGAGCACGCCGCCGCCTTCGCCCGACCAGGTGGCGCGCCAGCCGCCGGAGTCGTAGTAGCTTTGCGTGCGGAACCAGCTCTGGATGGTCCAACTGACGCGCATCAGCTCGCCGACTTCGCCGGCATCCATCAGCCGTTTCACCTCGCGCCAGATCGGGCTGACGCGCTGCTGGAACATGCCGCAGTAGACCAGTTCCGGGTGCTTCTTGTGCGCGTCGATCGCTTCCTGCGCCGCCTTGGCGGTGACGGCGACGGGCTTCTCGGTCAGGACGTGGAGGCCTTTTTCAAAGGCGGCGATGGCGTAGGGCGGGTGGAAGTAGTGGGGGGTGGCGATGAGGATGGCGTCGACTTCGCCGGAGTTGATCAGGTCGTACCCGTCGGCGTAGGTCTTGACCTCGTATTGCGGGCCGAGACGTTCGAGCGTACTTGCGTCGGGGTCGGCGATGGCGGTGAACGTCAGGCCGGGCACCTTGTCGAAATAGCCCATGTGGCTCTGGGCCATGCCCCCGCAACCGATGATGCCGAGTCGGACCTGATCCATGGCAACTGCTCTCCGTGCTGGGATGATCGTCGGATAAACGTCCCGACATGCCGGCCGTATGGCAAGCGCCCACGGCCGGTGTGGGTGCGCCGGTTATACCAGTGCCCGCCGGGTCGATCAAAGGCCGCGTTGCCGCCAGGCAGGCGGGCGGATACGCTGTGCCCCCGGTATTTCCGCCCACCCCCCAAGGACGTTCACCATGCAATTGTCGTCGCGTGTGCAGGCCATCAAGCCCTCCGCCACCCTGGCCGTCACCGCCCGCAGCAAGGCGATGAAGGCCGAGGGGATCGATGTCGTCGGCTTCGGCGCCGGTGAGCCGGACTTCGACACGCCGCAGCACATCAAGGACGCCGCCAAAAAGGCGCTCGACGCCGGCGTCACCAAGTACCAGCCCACGCCCGGCACGCCCGCCGCCCGCAAGGCCGTCGCCGACTACATGAACCGCCGCTTCGGCTACCAGTTTACCCCCGAGCAGGTGCTGATCTCCGCCGGCGGCAAGCACGCGCTCTACCTCGCGTTCCAGGCGCTGCTCAACCCCGGTGACGAGGTCATCCTCCCCGCACCCTACTGGGTCAGCTATCCCGAGCAGGTTCAGCTCGCCGGCGGCGTGGTCCATGCCATCCCCGCCTCGGTCGGCAACGACTTCAAGATCACGCCCGACCAGCTCGCCGCCGCCATCACCGACCGCACGCGCATCTTCGTCATCACCAGCCCCTCCAACCCCACGGGCACGACCTACACCGAGGCCGAGCTCAAAGCCCTGGCCGACGTCATCGCCGACCACCCGCAGGTCACCGTCTTCTCCGACGAGATCTACGAACGCCTGGTCTACGGCGACACGACCGCCACCAGCTTCGGCCGGCTCCACGAACAGGTCGCCGACCGCACGGTCACCTTCAACTGCCTGAGCAAGACCTACGCCATGACCGGCTGGCGCATCGGCTTCACGCTTGGGCCCGCCGCGCTGATCAAGGCCATGGCCGGCATGCAGGGGCAGATGACCTCCAACATCACCAGCTTCTGCTACGCCGCCATCGAGGCCGCCCTCACCGGCCCGCAGGACGAAGTGGAACAGATGCGGCAGGCGTTCGAACAGCGCGGCACGCACATGCACGCACGCCTGAGCCAGATCGCCGGCGTCCGCTGCCCGAAGCCCACCGGCGCGTTCTACGTCTTCCCCGACGTCTCCGAAGCCGCGTTCGGCAAGACCGACCCGGCGGGCAAGGTGATCGAAAGCGCCGCCGACTTCGCCGAGTCGCTGCTGGAGCACGCAAAGGTCGCCGTCGTGCCCGGTGAAGACTTCGGCGCGCCGAACCACGTCCGCCTCAGCTTCGCCACCAGCCTCGAACAGATCGACAAAGGGTTGGACCGGATCGAAGAATATTTGTCAAAACTACGCTAAAATGGTGTGTTCCCCTTCCGAAGCCCACGGATTCAATCCGTGGGCTTCCGCGTTGATGCAACTTTGTGAGCTTCTGAAGAATCCCACCATGACCGACACCCCGAACAATTCGCCCCTCGCACAGGAAGGCATCGCCAGCCTGCTCGAGGATCTCAAGGCGCGGGTGGTAAGCATCCGCGACTCTCTTTGACTACGACAACAAGGCCAACCGACGGGCCGAGCTCGAACGGCAGATGGAGCAGTCGGCGTTCTGGGACAATCCCGATGGCGCCAACCGCGTCGTCCAGGAACTGAAAACTATCAAGGCCCAGATCGAGCCGGTGCGCAAAGCCGAGCAGAAGATCGAGGACGCCCTGTTGCTGTGGGAGATGGCCGAGGAGGCCGACGACGAGGACACCCGCCGTGAAGTCGCGCAGCAGGCGCCCAAGCTGGTGGAAGAGCTGGACCGCATCGAGACCGTCTCGCTGCTCTCCGGCAAGTACGACGCGCGCAACTGCTACTTGAGCATCTACGCCCGCGAAGGCGGCACCGAGGCCCAGGACTGGACCGAGATGCTCATGCGCATGTACCTCTACTACTGCGAGCAGATGGGCTGGGACGTCAGCGAGGTCGACAAGAGCTTCGGCGAAGAGGCGGGGCTGAAGGACGTCACGCTGCACGTCAAGGGGCCGCTGGCCTACGGCTACCTCTCGGCCGAACGCGGCACGCACCGCCTCGCCCGCGTCTCGCCCTTCAACGCCCAGGGCAAGCGGCAGACCAGCTTCGCCACCGTCGACGTCATCCCCGAGTTCGAAGACACCGGCCGGGTGGAGCTGGACGAAAACGAACTGGACATCACCGCCTTCGCCCGCAGCTCCGGCCCCGGCGGGCAGAACGTCAACAAGGTCGCCACCGCCGTCCGCGTCGTCCACAAGCCGACCGGCTTGCAGGTGGTCTCCTCCGTCCACAAGAGCCAGCAGCAGAACCGCACGACCGCGCTGGGCATCCTCCGGGCCAGGCTCGAACTGATCGAGGAGCAGAAGCGTGAAGCCGAGCAGCTCGAAGCCTCCGGCGGCAAGGTGGAGATGGGCTGGGGCTCGCAGATCCGCAGCTACGTCTTCTACGACAACCGCGTCAAAGACCACCGCACCGGCCACGAGCAGGGCAACCCGCAAAGCGTGCTCGACGGCGACCTCCACGGCTTCATCGAAGCCGAGCTGAACCGCCGGGCGAAGCAGCGGACGGAGAAGCAGTAAGAACTTCTAAAAACAGCCTTCTCCTCTCAGGGGAGAAGGCGTCGGTGGCCGGCCGCGCCGCAGGCGGCGGGCTACTGATCCCCGGAACGCGAAAGCGCATCATGGCCTGTCTTGTCCGAGCCGGCTTCTGTGAAGCCGGTTGCGGGCGCAGCCCGCAGCCCGTGCGCGCCACGTGTCACCTGTACGCCGCGATCGAGGCCTGCAGCCTCGCCCGGCTTCACAGAAGCCGGCTCGGACGGAAATGCCCCTCCGCACGGCGCAGCGATTGATCCATCCGAAGATCCGTAAACGCGACATCTGAGTTGAATCTGCTCTGTTGCGCCGTGAGGCCTTCTTGAATACGTTGTAAGAAAGCTGGCGGATACCGTGCCGGGCGCTGCTACTCGAAGTTGGCCTTGATCCCGCCGGGGACTTTGGCCTTGTGCAGGTTGGCGGCGTGCAGGTGTGAGAGGTCGGCGAGGCCGATGCAGCGTGGCACGGCCACCTCGTCGTTGCGTTCGTCGAACAGGATCGTGGTCACCGAGGTCGGGGCGAGGAAGAATCCGGTCCACATCAACGGCAGGGGGATGGCCAGCAGGTGCGCCAGCCACGTCAGGCCGAACCCGCCGTGGCAGAAGACGGCCAGGGCGTCGCGGTTGGCGCGTTCGATGCGGTAGACGCCGTCGTCGCGGACGTAGCCGTGGCGGGTGAACAGGGCGTCGGAGTGGCGGGCGAGCTGGTCGAATTCGTCGCGGAGGACGGGGTTGTCGAACGGGGCGAGGGTGTGCCAGTTGCGATCGTTGGGCAACGGAGCGCAGGCGCGGACGCGGTGGCCGTGCACGTCCCAGGCGCAGACGCGCTCGCCGCCGTCGTGCTGCTGCTCGATCTGCCAGTGGCCCAACTCGGCGGTCCAGTCGAGGATTTCGGGGGTCTGGCCCTTGGCCTCGGCGGTGTAGCGGGCGGTGGCGCGGGCCCGGCCCATGGGGGAACTGTAGAGGTGGTCGAGCTTCACGTCGCGCAGCCGGTCGGCCAGGGCGCGGGCTTCGGCGTGGCCGAGGTCGGTGAGGGTGTCGTTGGCGTAGTCCGGGTCGGCGTGGCGGATGATGTAAAGTCGCATGGCAAGATCCGGGAAGCGGTAGGGGGTTCGGGATTCGGGGTTCGGGAGGAAGTGTACAGGCCGAGGGCTGAGTCCGCGAAGCCCCGGATGAGGGGAAAAAGATCTCTAATTGCTGATTGTTGAAGGCGATTGATACATCAGCAATCATAAATCACAAATCAGCAATTCCTCTCCCCCTGATCCCGCCCTTCGTCGCTGCGCTCCTCAGGGGCGGGCGTTTTTCCGAATCCCGAACCCTGAATCCCGAACCCCGCCCAACTTGACGAAACCCTCCAGACGTAAGACACTTGAGTGGCATCAGGGGCGCTGTGTGCGTTGGTCGGGTCGCGACGGACGACGCAGGCGCCGGTACTCCCCCGTTCATCTGTCGGAGTTCAACGCATGGCACGAGCGCGCAGCAGCAGTGGCGGTGGGGCCGCAACCGCATGGCTGATTGTTTTTCTGGGCATCGGCTTCGTCGTCAGCCTGGTGCTGGCGATCGTCTTCTACACGCAGGTGGAGGGGCTGAAAGCCGAAGCGCAGGAGGCCCGGTCGGACCTCGGCGTCTACGTCAACCGGGAGCTGGCGCTAGCGCCGGTGGTGACGTCGCTGGCGGACCAGCAGGCCGAGCAGGGGCCGGTGGTGCAGCAGTTGCTGTCGCAGAACGAGCGTCTGAAGGCGTTGATCGGCGACCCGCAGTTGGACACCGCCGCGCTGGCCAGCCGGGTGCGTGAGGCGGTGCCGGACGGCACGCTGCTTCGCCGGGTGGATCGCCTGAGCCAGGAGCTTGCAGACGCGCGTGAGCAGCGTGACGAGGCGGCCCGGCAGGTGGAGCAGGCCCAGCAGCAGGTGGCCGAGGCCCGCCAGCGTGCCGATGAGCGTACCGCCACGTACGACCAGCAGGTGACGGACTTGCGCGACGAGCTTGAAGAGGTGACGGCCCAGTTCGAGGCCTACCAGCAGCGTGTCGCGGAGATGGAAAACGACTTGCGTGAACAGATCGACGCCGCTCAGCGCAGCCGGCAGGACCGCATCGCCGAGCTGGAGGCCCAGGTTGATTCGTTCAACGTGGAAACCGAGGATCTGCGTCGCCAGTTGCGTGAAGCCAACCGCCGCGCCGAGCCGCTCGACACGCCGGATGCGGTTGAGGCCGACGGCGAAATCGTCTCCGTGCAGGAGCAGGCCAACACCGCCTTCATCAACCTCGGCCGGTCGGACGGCCTGGTGCTGGGGCTGACCTTCGAAGTCTACGACCCCAACGAACTCGTCCGCGTCGGGGCGCTGACCGAAGCCACCAACCGCGGCAAGGCGACTGTCGAAGTGATCAACGTCGGCGACACCTCCTCCCGTGTCCGCTTTGTCCGCCAGTCGCGCGGGACGTTGCTCGCCGAGGGCGACCAGCTCGTCAACCTCGTCTACGACGCCCGCACCCGCTACCGCTTCTTCGTCTACGGCGAGTTCGACCTCGACAACACCGGCGAGCCCAGCGCCAGCGACCGCCGTAGCCTCGAAAACACCATCAGCCGGTGGAACGGTCAACTGGCGGACGAACTCAGCTATGGCGTGGACTACCTCGTGCTCGGCGGACAGCCCCCCATGCCCGATCCGCTGCCCGATGGCGAGATCGACCCCGTCCGCATCCGCGAGCACGTCGAAGCCACCGAGGCGTACGAGCACTACCAGGCACTGATCGTCGAGGCCCGTGAACTCAACATTCCCGTGCTTAATCAAAACCGCTTCCTCACGCTGATCGGCTACTATCAGCGCTGAGCCGACACGCCGCCCGACAACCCGTTTTCTCCCATGAAGCCCATCGATCCCCTCGATGGGCTTCATGCATGAAACGCTGACCTCCGACCTCTGCCCCCACGATGGCACGCAACCAAGGCCCGCTCACCATCTGGTCCCAGTACCTCGCCGCCCGCCTCGCCGCGACGGGCCTGACCATCTTCGACGTCACGCGCAACCTCCGCACCGCCGCCGCCCTCGGCCGATCGCTCTACGCCCTCGACGCCCGCCACCGCCGACGCGCCAAGGCCAGCATCGCCATGGCCTTCCCCGACCTGCCCGACGCCGAGGTCGACCGCATCGCCCGCGGCTCGTTCGAGCATTTCGTCCAGCTCGCCGTCGAAGTGCTCCACACCCCCCGCCTCGTCCATCGCGACGCCTGGCACGAACGCACCAGCTTCCACAACCTCGGCCCCGCCGTCGACCTGCTCAACGCGCGCCAGCCGATGATCCTGCTCACCGGTCACCTGGGCAACTGGGAACTGCTCGGCTACCTCCTGGCCACCCTCGGCTACCCCCTCGACGCCATCGCCCGACCCATCGACAACCCCCGCATCAACGACTGGCTGCTGGGCATCCGCGAACGACAGGGCATGCGCATCATCACCAAGTTCGACGCCGCCGACCGCATGGTCCAGGTCCTCAACCACGGCGGCACGCTCGGCTTCATCGCCGACCAGAACGCCGGCGACAAGGGCCTGTTCGTCCCCTTCTTCGGCCGACTCGCCAGCACCTACAAGTCCATCGGCCTGCTCGCCATGCGCCAGCAGGTCCCCATCGTCTGCGGCTATGCCCACCGTATCGGCCCCGGCTTCCGCTTCGAGGTCGGTGTCGTCGACGTCATCCGGCCCGACGACTGGGCCCACCGCGACGACGCCCTCTACTACGTCACCGCCCGCTACACCCGCGCCATCGAAACCATGGTCCGCCGGCAACCCGAGCAATACCTCTGGATGCACCGCCGCTGGAAAAGCCGCCCCCGCCACGAACAGCAGGGCAAGCCTCTCCCCGCCGCCCTCCGCCGCCACCTCGAACAACTCCCCTGGATGACCGATACCCTCCTCGCCGACCTCAAGCACCCCCTCCCCACTCCGCAATAACCACTCCCCCACGCCCCACGCCCCGCCCACACACGGCATCGGTCACGGGCGGCTTCGCCGCACCGCTAAACAGTGGTGCGGCGCGTCCGCCAAACAACTTCCCCACACCCCACGCCTCACGCCCCACGCCTCACGCCCCTCTACATCTCCCGCCCACCCGGCTATCATAGAACGCACCAATGCCCACCCCCCAGTCCCATACCGGCATGCGCTTCGCCTCCGCGATCAGCAGCAACCCCGACACCTTCGCCGCCGGCGACGAAATCGTCGATGCGCTCGGCCAACGCCTCGTCGGCGAGGTCGACCTCATGATGGTCTACCTCACCGCCGACCACCGCGAATGGCTCTCCAGCCTCTACGCCCGGCTCCAGAAGGTCTTCAGCCCCCGCATCCTCCTCGGCTGCACCTGCGGCGGCGTCGTCGGCGACAGCCAGGAACTCGAAGCCGGCCCCGGCATCTCCGTCCTCGCCGCCAGCCTTCCCAACGCCCGCCTCGAACCGTTCAGCTACGAGCAACTCGACTGGCCCAAGGCCCTCGCCTCCCCCGACGCCCTCCGCCAGTCGCTCAACCTCGCCGATGTCGATGAAACGTCCCCCGGCTCCGGGGCCGACGCCGACCCCAAGGCCATCATCCTCCTCGCCGATCCGTTCAGCACCCCCCTGGTCAAGCTCCTGCCCGCCTTCAACGACGCCTTCCCCGGCGTGCCCGTCGTCGGGGGCATGGCCAGCGGCGCCAAACGCCCCAAGCAGAACCGGCTCCTGCTCAACGGCACGGTCCTCGACGAAGGGGCCATCGGCGTCGCCATCGCCGGCGACATCGCCGTGCAGACCACCGTCAGCCAGGGCTGCCGCCCCGTCGGCAAACCCCTGGTCATCACCAAGGCCCGCCGCCACGTCGTCCAGGAGCTCGCCGGCCGCAACGCGCTCGAAGTCGTCCAGGAAATGGCCCAGGAACTCGACGCGACCGATCAGGAACTCATCGAGACCGCCGGCCTGCTCGTCGGCCGGGTGGTCAACGAGTACAAGTCCCACTTCGGCCGCGGCGATTTCCTCATCCGCGGCCTCGTCGGCGTCGACCCCAAGCAGGGCTACATCGCCATCGGCGACCCCCAGGTCCGCGTCGGCCAGACCGTCCAGTTCCACGTCCGCGATCAAAAAACCGCCGCCGACGACTTCGCCATGCTCCTCGAAGCCCAACGCCTCTACGGCCCCGGCGAAGGCGCGCTGCTGTTCACCTGCGCCTCGCGCGGCAGCAACCTCTTCGACGAACCCAACGTCGACGCCGCCGCCGTCCACGCCGCCCTCGGCGAAGTCCCCATGGCCGGCTTCTTCGCCGCCGGCGAAATCGGCCCCCTCGGCGAAGACAGCTTCGTCCACGGCCACACCGTCAGCCTCCTCGTCTTCCGCCACCCCGAACCCGCCTGGCAAGGCAAAGTCCCCCCACTGCCCGAGCGCGAGTCGACGGAGTGAGGCGGTGACAGGGAGACAGGATGACAAGGTGAGGGGGTGACAAGGTGAATGAAAGAAACGCTCCCAGTTGCAAAAGTGATTCAGTGAAGCGCGTGTTGGTATCTACCATACTGACCCTGTTCGCTGTTGTGCTCATCATTTCGGCCGTGTCAGGAATTGTTAGTGACTACCCCAGTTTCTCGGTAAAGTCGCTTGGAGGTGCTGGGGCGTTGTTGGGCCTTGGCGGGTGCTTACTCTGGATGGTGTTGGGGTTGGAGTTGTACATCAGAGGATATGCAGATGAGTTCGGGCGCCTGTCGCCGTGGTTTCGTGTGACTGCGGACTTGTGGTTGTTTCTGCTCGGCGTCGGCATGCTGCTTGCCATAATCGGACGGTGACGCTGGAGGCATGGAAGAAACGCAAGCAGGACCGATCGGGGTGTCGTGATCTGAGGAAGTCGGGCAAGCTCTACCGTATACGCTGGGGGCAAGCCACCCGTGGCACCCGTCGCAAAATTTGGAATGGGAGAGGGTGAAATAAACCGGGGCCTGAGTAGTGCCAAGGACCGGATCGAAGGGCGTTCTGGTGGTGCAGAGACTCTGGACGAACAAGCAGTGGTTCGCATCAATGGCATTCCTTGCCTTGGGGCTTGCGATCCTGGCTACGTATTTTGTGTCTCTGGCTGTTGCTGGCGAAAATACGCCTGTCGATGTGTATGTCGTCGGCTCGGTGCAGTATGTGGGCCTCGCCATAGGGGCGGTCTGGCTGTCGTGCCGTATTCGGCGAGGCAAGGGCGTGGTTGGTGGTGCGATCTTCCTGAGCATCTTTACGGTGATGTCGATGATTGGATTTGTGCTTGCGGTGGCTTTGGCAGGTGAATACCCAGGGCCTGTTTACATGATGGCGGCTCATTCCGCTGTTGTGCTGTCGCTGCTGACCTCCTGGGTGGGCATCGGAACCTTGCTGTGGGATCTCGGTAAATGAGCAGGTAGGGCAGGGCTTGCCCGGTCGCATTACTGGATGAGGCCGTCTGAACCGCCGAACTCTCCAAGGGGAAGCTATGAAGACCCGCTCCGCCTTCGCCGTGCTAGTCGCTCTGCTGATCGCCACCAGCGCCTACGCCGCCTTGCAGAACCGCGCGGCGCAGCGTGCGCAGGAGAAGTACGACGCCGCCATCGAGCGTGCCGAGAGCGAGTACGCCCAGGCGATCGAGCGGGCGACGGAGACGTACACGCGCGAACTGAACCAGGCGTTGCAGGGCGCGATGCGGGCGGGCGCGGTGGAGGAGGTGGAGGAGATTCGGACGGAGTTGGAGCGCGCGGAGGCGGGAGCGGAACGCGGCCGGCAAACAGCAGCGGACCTGATCGTCGGGGTATGGCATGATGCCAGCGGGCGGGTTGAGTTTGCCAGTGATGGACGCGTGGTGCGTTCTTACGTACCAGGTGTCGGTTCGTGGCGCGTTGCCGACGACGGACTGATTGAGGTGGCGTTTGAACGCGGCGACACACCGCGATGGAAGGTTGCGGTGTTGGACGATTCCGATCGAGCGCTTTGCGTTCGATTTCGGCCGGGCAACGAGGTTGGCGTGGGCGTGATTCATACCCGTCAGTAAGCAGGGCGAGTCCTGCCCTGCGAGGTGGGCGATGTGCGCACGCTTTGACACATCGCCCCCGTCGGGAGGCTGGGGTTGTCGACGTCGAGCAGGCGGTGGGGCCGGGCTTTGCGGCGGGTCCCCGGGCCGCGTTCAACCGGGTGCGCATGAACCTTGGGCGGCGTCCTTTTACAGGGAGGCCGTCTGTTGTCGCGGTTTCCTTTCTTCAGCGTGGGGCGGGCGT
>JBBDPC010000133.1:0-2659 GCA_040876735.1 Phycisphaeraceae bacterium
GAACCGTGCGTTGCCGGCGGCCGCGCCCTCCGCTGCGCTGCGGGGCTAAAGTTTGATCCGTGTGCATCCGTGTGCATCCGTGGTTTCTACTCTTGCCTCTGCGATCTCCGCGCTCTTGGCGCTCTCCGCGCGAAACTCTTTTTCTCAGTTCCAGAGCAACCGCACTTGCTGACGGACGTGTCCGTCACTAAAATACGGGACTGTGCCTGATCTGCCACGAAAACCCGGTCGACCGCGTGACAAGAAGCTGGCGGCGCGGCGGTGCGACGAGATTCTCGACGTCGCCGTGGCCGTCTTTGCCGAGCATGGCTACCGGTTGACGGACGTGCAGGAGATCGCCGACCGCCTGGGCATGGGCAAGGGGACGGTTTACCGCTATTTCGCGACGAAGGAAGACCTGTTTCTTGCGGCCGTCGACCGGGGCATGCGTTGGTTGCAGGAGACGATTGACGCGCAGATCGCCGAGACGGCGGATCCGCTCGAGCAGATGCGGCGGGCGGTGCGGGCGTACCTGGCCTACTTCGACACGCACCCGGAGCTGGTGGAGCTGCTGATCCAGGAGCGGGCGGAGTTCAAGGACCGCAAGCAGTCGACTTACGCCTGTTACGAGGAGCAGTGCCGGCTGTCGCGGCGGGATCGGCTGGCGTCGCTTCAGGAGCAGGGGTTGGTGCGGAAGATCCCGGTCGACCAGATCATCGACGTGGGCAACTACGTGATGTACGGGGCGATTTTTATCAATCACCTCGCCGGCCGACGCAAGACGTTTCAGGAGCAGGCGGACGAGATTCTGGACGTGATGATGCACGGCATTCTCAAGCCCGGGACGCCGGACGGGGCGACCGCATCGCAAACACAGGACGGGCAGGACAGGCGGCCGGGCGACCGGTCGCGGCAACGGACGGCGGACAAGTCGCGAGGTGAATCACGATGACGGCGGATGCAGACCGGAACAAGACCCACCGCACGGCCCGCCCGGGCGGGGCGCGGCGCTGGGCCAGTGGGGTGGTGGGGCTGGTGCTGTTTGCCGCCATTGCCGGCGTGCTGGTGCTGGCGTTCATGCCGGAGCAGGAGGCCGAGGCGCCGGCCGACGCGCGTGGCGAGCGGACGCTGCCCGTGCGCGTGGCGGAGGTGCGTGGCGTGACGCTTCAGGAGACGGTGCTGGGCGTGGGCACGCTGCGGGCGACGGCGGTGGTGGAGGTGCGCCCCGAGGTGGCCGGCCGCGTGCGCTCGATCACGTTCGAGGAAGGCTCGTTCGTCGAGGAAGGGCAACTGCTGGTTGAGATCGATGATGACAAGCTTCGCCGACAGCTCGCGTCGCGGGAGGCGGCACTGCGGGCGGCGCAGGTGGCCGTGGACAATGCCCAGCGGACGTTCGCCCGCCAGCAGCAGCTTCGCGACCGTGGCGTCGTCTCGGCGGACGATTTCGACCAGGCGCAGGCGGCGTTGAACAGCGCCGAGGCCGAGGTCGACCGGCTTGAAGCCGAGCTGGCGCTGGTCGAGCAGCAGGTTGAGGACACGCAGATTCGCGCGCCATTCGGCGGCATGATCTCGCAGCGGATGGTCGACCGCGGCGCGTACGTCAACGCGGGCGACGACCTCGCCCGGCTGTACCAGACGGACCCGCTGGAGATCGCCTTCTCCGTGCCCGAACGCTACATGGGGCAGGTGCAAAGCGGCCAGCCGGTGGCGGTGACGGTGACGGCCTACCCGGACCGGACGTTTGACGGCGTGGTCGATTTCGTCAGCCCCGCGATCGACGAAGCGACGCGCAGCTTCCTGGTCAAGGCCCGCATCGACAACCCCGACGCCGCGTTGATGCCCGGCGGCTTCGCCACGGCCGTGGTGGTCATCGGCGAGCGGACCGACCGGCCGGTCGTGCCTGCGGAATCGCTGGTGGCGACGCGGCGCGGCTTCAGCGTCTTCACCGTCGGCGAAGACGAGCGGGCGACGATGCAGGATGTCAGCACCGGCCTGCGCCGCCAGGGCATGGTGGAGGTGACCGAAGGCGTGAGCGTCGGCGACCGCGTCGTCCGCACCGGACACCTCCGGCTGAGCGGCGGCGAGCGCGTACGCGTGGTGGAGGAAGCGGATGTGGACGATCAATCGCAATCGGCCGCGGTCGCAGCGCCGTTAGCGAAGCAGGACGAGTAAGGCGTTTTAGAAAATCACAGTGACACAGATCGACCTTTAGCCCCGCAGCGCATGCGGAGGGGTGGCTGCCGGTGACGCATGGTTCCCGCGCCCTCCGCTGCGCTGCGGGGCTAAGGGCGCGACACCTGGCGGCACGCATCACGGCAACGGAGTGACTGGCTTTGATTTGGAACTTCTGCATTCGCCGACCGGTGCTGACGATCGTCATCTTCCTGGTGGCGGCGATCTTCGGCGGCTATGGCTACGTCCAGATGCCGGTCCAGGAAAATCCGGACGTCGACTTCCCCATCATCTCGATCAACGTGCTGTTGCCCGGCGCCGCGCCGGAGGTGATCGAGTCGGAGATCATCGACCCGCTGGAGTCGGAGATCAACACGATCGAGGGCCTGCGGTTTCTCAGGTCGACCGCCCGGGAGCAGGTGGGCACGATCATCGCCGAGTTCGAACTCTGGCGTGACATCGACGTGGCGGCGCAGGACGTGCGCGACGCCGTGGAGCGGGCGCGCAA
>JBBDPC010000134.1:0-14317 GCA_040876735.1 Phycisphaeraceae bacterium
CCTGGCGCTGCGGCTCGATCATCGGCTCGGGCATCGGCGGCATCGAAGAGTTCGAGTACGGCCACCGCAAGCTCATGGAGAAAGGCCCCGACCGCCTGAGCCCCTTCATGGTGCCCAAGCTCATGTGCAACGCCGGCTCGGGCAACATCTCCATCCACTTCGGCATCCAGGGCCCCAACAACGCCGTCGCCTCCGCCTGCGCCAGCGCCGCCCACGCCATCGGCGACGCCGCCAACGCCATCCGCCACAACGCCGCCGACATCATGATCGCCGGCGGCTCCGAGGCCGCCCTCACCCCGCTCGGCCTCGGCTGTTTCGTCGCGCTCAAAGCCCTCTCCCGACGCAACGACGACCCCACCCGCGCCTCACGCCCGTTCGACCAGGACCGCGACGGCTTCATCCTCTCCGAAGGGGCCGGCGTCCTGATCCTCGAAGAATACGAGCACGCCAAGGCCCGCGGCGCCAAGATCTACGCCGAGTTGCTCGGCTACGGCCAGTCCGCCGACGGCTCGCACATCACCGCGCCCGACGAACAGGGCCGCGGCGCCGCCTACGCCATGCAGGCCGCCCTCGAAGACGCCGGCCACGACCCCGCCGACGTCACCTACATCAACGCCCACGGCACCAGCACGCCGCTCGGCGACGCCGCCGAAACCCGCGCCGTCAAACGCCTGTTCAACGATCATGCCTACAAGGTCGCCGTCAACTCCACCAAGAGCATGACCGGCCACCTGCTCGGCGCCTCCGGCGGCATCGAGGCCGTCATCACCGCCAAGGCCATCGAAACCAGCCAGATCCCCCCCACCATCAATCTCGACAAGCCCTCGGACGAGTGCGACCTCGACTACGTCCCCCATGAGGCCCGCGAACTCGACGTCAAGATCGGCATGAGCAACTCGTTCGGCTTCGGCGGCCACAACGTCAGCCTCGTCCTCGGCAAAATCTGAACGCGTCTAAATGCTACGTGCCGCGGGATCAACCACAGAGACACAGCCATTAGCCCCGCAGCGCAGCGGAGGGGTGGCTGCCGGTGACACATGGTTCCCACCCCTCCGCTGCGCTGCGGGGCTAAAGGTCGGTCTCTGTGTCTCTGTGGTTGATCACGCGCACGAAGATCGGGTGATCGTTCCTCGCGCTGCCGTCTCATATCGAACAATCAGCCATCCGTGGTAAGCTGAGGGTGATGGCATCGCCCAGCGCCGATGCACCCGAGTTCATGCACAGGGGATTGCACATGCGGACCGAATCTTTCGAGTTTTTCAAAACACTGATGGCCACCACCAGCCCCAGCGGCTTCGAAGCGCCGGGCCAACGGGTGTGGTGTGAATATGCCCGGCAGTTCGCCGACGAAGTCACGACCGACGCCTACGGCAACGCCGTGGCGGTGGTGAACCCCGGCGGGAACCCGAAGATCGTCTTCGACGGCCACGCCGACGAAATCGGCATGATGGTCAAGTACATCGACGAGAAGGGGTTCCTCTACGTGCAGCGGATCGGCGGGGTCGACCCGGCCCTGGTGCGGGGCAAGCGGGTGGACATCCACACGCCCGCCGGTCCGGTGCGCGGCGTGACGGGGGCGACCGCCATCCACCTCCAGCCGCGCGAGGGTGAAAAGAAAGCGCCCAAGTGGCCGGAGCTGTTCGTCGACATCGGCGCCGCCGACGCCGCGGAAGCGCGCCAGCGCGTGCAGGTGGGCCAGACGGTCACGTTCGCCGACACGTTCGAGATGATCGGCGAACACGTCGGCGTGGCCCGGGCGTTCGACAACCGGGTGGGCACATGGTGTGCGCTGGAGGCCCTGCGCCTGGCGGCGGAGAATCGCGACAAGTTGCAATGTGCCGTGTACGCCTGCTCGAGCGTGATGGAGGAAGTCGGCGGGGCCGGGGCCGCCATGAACGCCGCCAGCATCAAGCCCGACGCCGCCATCGTCGTCGACGTCACGCACGCCACCGACTCGCCGGGCGTCGACTTGAAAGAGCACGGCGAAGTGAAGATGGGCCAGGGCCCGACCCTCTCGTTCGGGCGTGAGAACCACCCGGTGCTCAACGAGCTGATCGTCTCCGTCGCGAAGCAGGCGGACATCCCGGTCCAGTTCGAGGCCTTCGGCATCGCCGGCGGCACCAACGCCCTGTCGTACTACAGCAAGGAAGGCGGCATCCCCTGCGCGGTCCTGGGCCTGCCCAACCGCTACATGCACACGACGGTGGAGATGATCGACCTGCGGGACATGCAGCGCATCGCCGACCTGCTCGCCGCCGTCGCCGGCCGCATCGAGAAGGGCCAGCGCTTCGCGGTGCCGGTGTAGACCACTGGCCTGAAAGGTCACCGGCGTCAGAGCTTCGGTTCTTCCAGCGGGACGGGGCAGATCTCGCGTCGGCCGCAGCCGGTGCATCGCTCGCCCTCCCACAGGGCGTTGAACTGTTGCAGCACGGCGTCGATCAGTTCGGACGACTCGGTCCACACGCCCCACTCGATGTTCCGCCGAGCGTCCGCCTTCGCACCGAGCCCGGCGCCGGTGAGGTTCGCCGAGCCGAGGTACATCGCCTTGGCATCCACGATCACCGCCTTGGCGTGCAGCCGGGGGCATCGGCGGATCGTGAGGTTGGCCGGGAGCGTGCCGCGCAGCTCCCGCAGCGCCGCACTGCTCGGGACGCCGGCGTGCAGCACGCGCACCTCCACCCCCTGCTTCGCCAGCCGCACGAGATGGGCCACGATCGACGGCGCCCCGCGTCGGCCCCCGCTGGCAGCGCCGCCCGGCCCGGCGGCCGGCACGAGCATCGCCTTGAAGTCGGCGGTCGCCACGGCCAGGCTCACCTTCGCCTTGAGCATGCCCGCCTGCACCACCCGACGTTGATGCTCGGCATCGACCACAAGCTGCACCGAGCCCGCAGGCCCGCCATCACCCGGGCTGGCCATCGCCCGGGCGAAATCAGGCGTCAGATGGAGGTCGCTCATCGTCTGTTTATCGGCTGGTTCGACTGAGATGACCCAGGATTGCTCAAGGCCGAGGCGCCCCTATGACCGGGCCGCGCCCGCCTCGCCGCCGACATGGCGGACTCGACCCCGGTTCGACACTTCGTACAATGCGTGCCCGCAGCGTGGCGTGCCACCTTAGCTCAATTGGCAGAGCAGCGGTTTTGTAAACCGCAGGTTGCCGGTTCAAGTCCGGCAGGTGGCTTTGAGGCGAGGCCCTCTCCCCCCCTATTTCCACCCCAAAAGGTGTTCGCATGCAGATCGGCGTCAGTTCATACAGTTACCTCCGGCTGATCAGCGCGGGCCAGATGAGCGTGGAAGACGTGCCCGCCAAAGCGAAAGAAATGGGCTTTGACGTGGTGGAGTTCACCGCGTTCAAGCCGCCGGCGGGGCAGACACCGCTGGCCTACGCCGACCGGCTGCGCGAGCGGGCCGAGGCGGCGGGGATGCCGGTGGTGAACTATGCCGTGGGCGCCGATTTTCTCACCGGCAGCCACGGCGACCTTCAGGCCGAGATCGAGCGGGTCAAGGCGGAAGTGGACGTGGCGCGCAAGCTGGGGGCGACGCGCATGCGGCACGACGCCACCGGCGGCTATCCGGCCGACCATCCGGGGCCGAAGTCGTTCGACGCCGCGCTGCCGAGGCTGGCCGCGGGGTGCCGGGCGGTGACGGCGTATGCGGCCGACCATGGCATCACGACGATGGTGGAGAACCACGGCCTCTTCTGCCAGGACAGCGACCGCGTGGAGAAGCTCGCCTGCGAAGTGGCGCATCCGAACTTCGGCCTGCTCGTGGACGTGGGCAACTTCATCTGCGTGGACGAAGACCCCGGCCGGGCGCTCGGGCGGGTGCTGCCCTATGCCCGGCACGTCCACTTCAAAGACTTTCACCTCAAGCCGGGCAACCTCGCGTCGCCGGGCGAAGGGTGGCGGCTCTCGCGCGGCGGCAACCACTGGCGCGGCGCGATCATCGGCCACGGCGACGTGCCGGTCGGCCTCTGCGCCCGCCTGCTCCAGCAGGCCGGCTACGACGGCGTGGTCTCCATCGAGTTTGAGGGCATGGAAGATCCGATCACCGGCATCCGCATCGGCCGGGACAATCTCTGTCGCTTGTTCGGCCGGGCGAACTGAGGAGGGCATCGCTTGTGAGCACTGCGAATGAAACGTCGTCTTCGTCCGCCGCTGCCGGAAGGCAAGGCTCGCTTCGTCGGGAACTGGGCGTCTTCGGCGCGGTGATGATGGGACTGGGTTCGATCGTGGGCACGGGGGTGTTCGTGAGCATCGGCGTGGCGGCGGGCGTGGCCGGGCCGGCGGTGATCCTGGCGATCGGCCTCGCGGCGCTGGTGGCGATGTGCAACGCCTTCAGCAGCGCGCAGCTTGCGGCGAATCACCCGGTCAGCGGCGGCACGTACGAGTACGGCTACACCTACCTGCACCCGACGCTGGGCTTCACCGCCGGCTGGATGTTCCTCTGCGCCAAAAGCGCCTCGGCCGCCACGGCGGCGCTGGGCTTCGCCGGCTACCTGCTGCACACGTTCGGCACGTCCACCGGGGATGGGGCGCAGTGGCTTGCGCTGGTGGCGGTGGTGACGGCCGTGGTGCTGACGGCCGTGGTGCTCGGCGGGATTCGGCGGTCGAGCGCGACCAACATCATCATCGTTTCGGTCACGCTCGCCGCGCTGGTGCTGTTCGTGCTGGCGGGGTTGCCGGTGCTGCTGGGCAACGGCACGGCCAACCTGACGCCCTTCTTCGCGCCCGCCGAAGCCGGAGAAGCCGGCGGCATACAGGGGCTGCTCTACGGCACGGCGTTGATGTTCGTCGCCTACACCGGCTACGGCCGCATCGCCACGATGGGCGAAGAGATTCACGCCCCGCGCCGCAACATCCCCAAAGCCATCGTCATCACGCTCATCGTCTCGGCGTTGCTGTACATCGGCGTCGGCGTGGTCGCGATCGGCGCGTTCGGGGCCGGGCCGCTGAGCGAAGCGACCGAAAGCCAGGCGGCGCCGCTGGAAACCGTGTCGCGCACGTTCGGCGTGCCGGGGCTGCACTGGCTGATTGCGATCGGGGCGATGACCGCCATGCTCGGCGTGCTGCTGAACCTGATCCTGGGCCTGTCGCGCGTCGTGCTGGCGATGGGACGCCGGCGCGACCTGCCCGCCGCCACCGCCCGCCTCAACGCCGACGGCACGACGCCTTACGTCGCGGTGATCGTCGTCGGCGTCCTCATCGCCGCCCTGGCGTCGATCGGCAGCGTCAAGACCACCTGGGCGTTCAGCGCCTTCACTGTCCTGATCTACTACGCCATCACCAACCTCGCGGCCCTGCGGTTGCGGAAGGAAGACCGCCTGTATCCGGCGGCCTTCGCGTGGGGCGGGCTTGCGGCGTGCCTGTTCCTGGCCTTCTGGGTCGACTGGCAGATCTGGCTGGCCGGGCTGGGGCTGATCGCGATCGGCCTGGCGTGGCATCTGCTGCGGCGGCGGATGGGGGCCGGCTGACGTAGGGTCCGCGGTTCGCGGACCGCGCCTTGCCGGGATCACCAGTGGTCCGCGAGCCGCGGACCCTACCGGTGCAGCGCTGGGACGAGACGCGCTACTCTTCACGCGCACCGTTGGGGAAGACGTGGCGGGCGAGTTGCTCGGCGGTGACGGCGGTGTGCAGCGAGCGGTAGCCGTTGTGCTCGCTGACGCGTCGCCGGTGGGCAGGCGTATGGATGGCCTTGATCTGGTCCAGCAGCAGTTGCTGGAGCACGTGGCCGTAGAGCGCATCCTTGGTCATGCCGGTGGTGGCGTAGAGGCGGTAGTGGCCGTCGACTTCGTAAGGCTTGTGCCGGCTGACGCCCATTCGCTCGTCGCCGGTGTAGGTGGCGACGGTTTCGGTCTGGCAGTCGGGCAGCAGGTTCTGTATCGCCTTGACCTGATCACGGGTGGCGATGCAATCCACGGTCATCGCGGTCGGCACCCATTCGTCGAGCCGGACCGACCCTCGCTCGAAGACGAGGCGCATCTCCTGCCGGTCCATGCGTGTTGCCTGGGTAAAGCCGTGGTAGAAGTTCACCAGCACGCCGCCCACGCCGTCCTGGTAGCGGACCGTGCAGTGGACCTGCTCGATCAGGTCCGCGTTGCTCCGCTGCACCTGCTGCGCCGCGGCGACTTCGCCCTCGCCCAGCCACCAGTTGAACAGGTCGAAGAAGTGGACGCCGTGCTCGATGAAGATGCCGCCGCTGCGGCTGCGGTCCCAGAACCAGTGCTCGGGCGGCAGCGGTTCGTCCTTGGCATAATTCTCGAAGAACCCGTGCAACGGTTCGCCGAGCAGTTTCTGGTCGATGATCCGCTTGAGTGCTTCGCACAGCGGGTCGTAGCGCATGATGAGGTTGACCGACAAGATGCGCTGCTTCGACTCGGCGAGGTCGATCATCGCCTCGGCCTCGGCGAGGGTGATCGCCAGCGGCTTTTCGCAGAGCACGTGCTTGCCCGCTTGCAGCGCCTTGGTGGCGAGGTCGCCGTGCGTGAACGGCGGGGTGGCGATGTGCACCAGGTCGATGTCCGGGCGGTTGAGCAGCGCGTCGACCGACGCACTCGCTTCAAGCCCCAGTTCCTCGGCGGCGCGGCGGGCGGCGTCGGGGTCCGCGTCGGCCACCGCGATGGGCCGGGCCTGATCGAGACGTTGATACTTCGAGCAGGCGTACCGGCCGAAGCTGCCCGCGCCGATCAGGCCGTAGCCCACCGGCCGGTCGTTTCCACCCTTGACCGCGTCGTCACTCATGGCGTCACCCCTCGTGCCAGCCGGTCCGCCTCCAACGCCAGCTCCAGCGCCGTCCGCCCGTCCTCGGCCGACACGCGCGGCCGAACACCGGGCTGGCGGATGGCATCGATCATGTCCTCCATCAAACCGCGCAACGCCTGGCCGTACAACTGCTGCCCGTCTGTGCCCGCCGGCCGCCAGACCACGCGCACCAGGCCGTCGGCCGACCAGGTTTTCCCTCGCGACCGGATGCTGCGCGCCGATTCGGCGAAACGCTGCACGGGCGTCACTTCCGCCCCGGGCAGCAGTTCCTGCAACCGCTCGATGCCCGGCTCATCGAGCACCGCGTCGAGCGTCAGCGTGTGCGCCACCCAGCCCTGCAACGTAAGCTGGCCCCGCTCGAAGATGAGGCGGAAGTCCTGCTCGTCGACCGCGCTGGGTTGGAGAAAGCCGTGGTAGTAGCTCACCGTCGCCTGCGGCCCGTAGCGCAGTTCGCAGGTGACCTGGTCGACGAACGCCTGCTGCGGCCGACGCAGGCGCGTGCCGTGCAACACCTCGGCCTCGCCCAGCCAGGCGCGGACGAGGTCGAAAAAGTGCACGCCATGCTCGACGAAAATGCCGCCGCTCTGCTGCTCGTCCCAGAACCAGTGATCATCGGGCAATCCCGCGTCGCCCGCCCGGTTGGTGAACACGCCGCGCACCGGCGCGCCCAGCAGGCCCGACGCGATCAACGCCCGCACCGGCTCGGCCAGCGGCCCGAAGCGCATCATGAAGTTGACCGTGAGTTGCCGGTCGCGTTCGCCGGCGGCACGGATCATCTGCTGTGCATCGACCATGTTCGTCGCCAGCGGCTTCTCGCACAGCACATGCTTGCCACGGCGCAACGCCGCCATGGCCTGCTCCGCATGCAGGGACGGAATGGTCGCCACGTGCACGATATGCACCGACGGATCGTCGAGCATCTCGTCGAGCGACTCGTATGCCTTGAGCCCGCGTTCATCGGCGAGCTGGCGGGCCTTGGACGTCGTGCGGTTCCACACCGCCACGGGCTTGAGGCCGTCGACGTCGCCGAAGTTGTCGAGGCAGAAGCGGGCGAACTTGCTCACGCCGACGATGGCGTACCCGAGCGTGCGCGGCGGGGCGACGGTGATCCGGCCGCGCCGCGATTCGCGGTACCGATGCAGTTCCAGCACGCTCAACAGGTAGGCCAGCGACGACTCCGCCCCCTGGTTGGCGTTGGGGCCGTTCGCGTTCAGGCCGTCCTGACAGCCGCCGGTCTGTTCGTGGTAGACCGGCACGCCAAGGTCATTGTGGCCGCGGAACCATTCGAAGCAGAGCCATGCATGGTTCGCCCAGTCCGCTTCGCCGGTGATTTCCGCGGCGGCGAGGCAGGCGTGCACCATCGCATACGCCTCCAACGGCTGCTGGTCGAACGCCGCCTTCGCCTTGCCGCGTTGCAGCCAGCCCTGGTTGCCGATGATGCTCAGATGCCCTTGCGGCGCGGTCTGCACCGCCAGCAGCCAGCGCAGCGCCTTCAGGCCCGCCTCGATCATCTCCGGCCGACCCATTGCCTGGCCGGCGATCATCAGCGCGTGCGGCAGCTTCGCGTTGTCGTACGTCACCGTGTCTTCCCACCACGGCCAGTCGTCGCTGGCGTGCGCCTGCCACGCGTCGAACAGATCGTTGGCGAAGCGATCGCGCAGCGCTTCCGCATGCGGGTTGGCTTCGTGGTGCAGGTACGCATCAAGCCCGAACAGCGCGAACGTCTTCGACCGCAACGGCGTCAACTCTTCCACACTGCCCAGCGCCCGGCAGAACAGGTCGCTGGCCAGGCCGCGCAGGTTGTCGCGCGGCGCGGTCTGCGCCGCGATGCCCAGGGCCCAGATGGTCCGGCCCTGGCTGTCCTGCGAGCCGACGGGCTCCAGCCACCGCCGATCGTAGCTCATGAAGTTGCGGAACTTCCGCGTGTCAGGGTTGAACGCGTAGACGAGGAAGGCGAGGTAGCGTTGGAGCGGGACGAGTTGCTCGTCGTCGCCGCGCAACTCGGCGTGCAGCAGGCCGGCGATGAGGGCGCGGGCGTTGTCGTCGATGCAGTAGCCGTGATGCGGGTCGGGCACGGCATACTGGGCATGCTGAAAGATGCCGGTGTCGTCGGTGAGCGCCCGCAATTGTCTCAGATCGATCTCGGGGAACGGTTCCCAGAGCGTGATCGAATCCGGAATAGGGGGAAGGTCCGTGATTGCCGTACGCATCCATCTCTCCCGAGGCCACATCAGCCCGATCGGTTCACCGCTGGGTTGCTCAATTCTACCCGCCGCTCGCCCATGAATCGGTCCCATTGTGAAGAAGTGTGAAAAAGCGGCTTCCGGGTCGAAACCTGCGGGTGGCCGCTCCGGGTGTCGTGCAGGCCTGCCGGTGGACGGGCAATGCACCCTGAGAAGCTGCCGTTACAATCGCGGCGCGGCGGCGGTGCTTCCGCCCTGCCTTATGAAAGACGCCGATGGACGAACAGAAGCCACTGAGCACGATGGACGCTTCCGAACTGCTCGAAGCGTTGCTGCAAGGCGGCGACATCGATCAGCTTCAGGCGTTCGTCTATGACGTGCCGTCGGGCGACCTGGCGCGGGCGGTATCGCTGTTGGAACCAGAACGTCAGTCGGAGCTGCTGCTGACGCTGCCGCCGGAGACCGCCGCGTTTCTGATCGATCAGTTGGCGCACCCGCAGGCGGCCGACCTGCTCGAAGAGCTGCCCGCGGAGCAGGCGGCGGCGATCATCGACGAGATGCCCTCCGACGAGCAGGCGGACGTCTTCGGCGAGATCGAAACCGACGACGCGGCCGCCATCCTCGACCGGATGGACCCGGAGGAGGCCGAGGACGTCCGCCTGCTCAGCCAGTACCCGCCCGACACCGCCGGCGGGCTGATGATCACGGAATACCTCGCCTACCCCGAGAACATGACGGTGGACCAGGCCCTCGCCGACGTGCGCGCCCACGCCGACGAATATGCCGAGTATGACGTGCAGTACATGTACGTGGTCAGCCCGGCCCACGAGCTGCGCGGCGTCGCCCGCATCCGCGACATCGTCCTGGCGCGCGGCAACACGAAGCTGGCCGACATCATGATCCGCAACCCCCGGCTCGTGACAGCGACCGACACGCTGGACACGCTGGAGGATTTTTTCGACGCCCACTACTTCAACGCCGTGCCGGTGGTCGACGAGCAGGGCAAGCTGCTGGGCGTGGTGCGGCGGGCGATGGTGGAAGAGGCGCTGGGCGAGCGGGCCGACATCCAGTTGCTGCGCTTCGGCGGCATCATCGCCGGCGAAGAGCTGCGCACCATGCCGCTGGGCGGGCGGGCGATGCGCCGGCTCGCGTTCCTGCTGCCGAACATCCTGCTCTCGTTCATTGCGGTGACGATCATCGCCTTTTACGAAGCGTCGATCGAGCAGATCGCCACGCTCGCGGTCTTCCTGCCGCTGGTCGCCAACCTCAGCGGCGCGGCGGGCAACCAGGCGGTGGCGGTGAGCATCCGCGAATTGGCGCTGGGCATCGTGCAGCCGCGCGACTGGCTGCGCGTCTGCCTCAAGGAGGTGAAGGTCGGCGCGATCAACGGCGTGATCATCGGCGCGATCCTCTGCGTCATCGCCGCGCTGATGATGCACGGCGAACTGATGTCGCTGGCGTGGATCGTCGGCGGCGCGTATGCGATGAACAGCGTGCTCGCCGTGCTCATCGGCGGCACGCTCCCCCTGGCCGCCAAGGCCCTCGGCGCTGACCCCGCCATGATCTCCAGCCCCATCCTCACCACGCTCACCGACATGGGCGCGTTCTTCCTCACGCTCTCCATGGCCACCACGCTGGTGATCGCATACCTGCCCCCCGTCACCTGAACGCCCTGCCCCACCGGACAGGTCACTTGTGAAGCCTTGAGCTGTTCGCTTTAAGCCATTAGCCAGCGACAGGTCGAACGGATCGGATATTCTGGCTAAAGGTTTAAAGCTAATGGCTCAAAGCTCATAAGTGACCCGTCCCCGCTCCCACGTTAGAATCACCACCCATGGCCAAAGGGCGCACCACAACCCGCAAACCCGCGAAACCGCTCGACGCGTCGATGCGCATCGTCGTGCTCCACGGCCCCGACGACATGGTCAAACGCACCAGACTCAACGAGCTGCGCGACGCCCTCGAGCAGGCCCACGGCGAACTGGAAACCTTCGACTTCGACGGCAAGACCGCCCCGCTCGCCGACGTGCTCGACGAGCTGCGCGCCTACTCGCTGATGCAGACCTACAAGCTCGTGCTCGTCGATGAGGCGGACGAGTTCGTCAAGACCCATCGCGACGCCCTGACCCGCTATGCCGAGCACCCGGTCGATCACGCCACGCTTGTGCTGCGCAGCGGCAAGTGGAACGCCGGCAAACTCGACAAGCTGATCGAAAAACAGGGCGCGCTGGTCAAGTGCGACGCCCCCTCCCCCGCCGACGCGCGCAAGTGGCTGATCGCCCGCGCCAAGGCCGAGCACCGCTGCACGCTCGCCCCCGCCGCCGCCGACGCCCTGATCGATCGGCTGGGCCCGCGGCTGATGCAACTGGACAACGAACTGGCGAAGCTGGCGTTGATGGTCGACCCCGGCCAGCCGATCGATGCACCGCTGGTGGAGCAGGTGGTCGGCCGCAGCAGCGAAGAGGCGGCGTGGGTCGTGCAGGAAGCGGCGCTGCAGGCGATGCAACGGCGCAACGCCGGCCTGCTGATCGCCAAGGTGCGCGAGCTGATCGAACTGGCCGGGCAGCCGGAGGTGCTGGTGACATATTTCATCGCCGACTTGGTGCGGAAGCTGAACGTGGCGTGGATGCTGCGTCAAGGCGGCGTGCCGGAGTCGGCGGTGGCGAAGGACCTGAAACTGTGGGGGCCGCGGCAGGCGATGTTTTTCACCGCGTTGCGGCAGATGTCGCCTGAGCGGGCGGCGCGGTTGTTCGACGGTGTGCTGCTGGCCGACCGCCGGGCGAAGTCGGGCTTCGGCGAACCGCTGCGGAATCTCGAATGCTTCTGCGTCCAGTTGGCCGATGGAAACCGGTAGGGTTGTCGCAGGATAACCGGCTCGCGGAGCGGGCTTAGCGAGCCTTTTGCAGTCAGCTTTCAACATTAGTCAGCGACAAGCCGAACCGACGGGGTATTCTGGCTTATGGCTGAAAGCTGACGGCTCAAGGCTTCATAGAAAAGTGCAGGGAGGCACGCAATGTTGGACCTTTCGCCACGGATGTGGCTGCAATCGATGCTCGCGGGCATTGCCGTGACGGCCGTGCTGCTGGGCGGTTGCGCCGGGCCGGACAAGACAGAGGGGCAGGCCGAGCCGCCGACCCCGGCTGATGCCGGGGGCGAGGCGGATGACGACGTGACCTCATCCACGCAGGCGATGGCGGACCGGCTGGCGGAGGCGATGCGGCAGTCGTGGGAGCCGCCGGTGGACGATCTGACGCCCGAGCAGTGGGAGCAGATCCGCGCCCGCCAGCAGGCGGAGCGTGCCGCCCCGGACGCCGATGACGAAGCGGATGAAGCGGAGGCGGTGACACCCGAGGTCGATGCCGACGAAGCGCCAGACGCCATCCCCGACCCGCCCATCACGGATGATGATGCGCCCGAGCCGCTGACGCGGCGCGAGGTGCTCGCCCTGCTGCGTGAGCACATCCGCGGCAGCGACGATTCGGCGATGTCCAAGGCGCTGACCGCCGCGGCGGTGAGCCTCGCGGACAGCGGACAGGAGATCGACCCCGCCGTGCTCAACGGCCTCAACGAGCGCCAGCGCGCCCGCGTCGAACTGTTCCACCAACTGCTGCTCACGCTCGGCCAGGAGCTGGCCCAGGGCAGCGAGCTTCAACGCCATTCGATCGACCGCCGGCTGGACGAGCTGTTCCGTGACCGGCCGCTGGAAATCCGCACGCTGGCGTTGTGCCGGCGGGTGTCGGGCTTCGGCGTCTTTGACGCGTTCGACAGCCGGACCTTTCTCGCCGGCCGAAACCAGCGGCTGATCGTCTACAGCGAGTTGGAGCACTTCCGGCCCAAACGGTTGGACAACGGCGAATACGAGGTGCAACTGGAACAGGAAGTCGTGCTGTACAATGAGTCGGACGGCCTGGCGGTGTGGCGGCATGAGCCGGTGCGCATCACCGACCAGTCGCAGAACCAGCGGCGGGACTTCTTCGTCGTGCAGATGGTCACGCTGCCTGCCCGCCTCTCCGTGGGCAAGTACCGCATGAAGGTGCGCATCACCGATGTGCATGGCGACAGCCTGGACGAAACCACCGTGCCCATCGAACTCGTCGCCGACGAATCGCTGGTGCACGGCGGCGCGGAATAGCAGCCTATCACGCACCGGCCCCGGCCGCCGGGGGCTTTGAGCCTTGAGCCGTCAGCTTTCAGCCATAAGCCAGCGACAGGCTGAACAGACGGGGTATTCTGGCTGACGGCTTAAAGCCGACCGCTCAAGGCTCAATAGAAGGGGAGCTCATCAATGGCGATCATGGGACTGGGCGTGGCTGTGCTGGCGCTGGGGCTGTTGCTGGGTTCGCTGGTGGGGCTGGCGTGGCTGTGGTGGCGGGTGGTGCGTGGGGGGAGCGGGTCGGCGCTGCCCAGTTGCGGGAAGTGTGGATACGCGGCGCGGGGCGTGCAATCGCTGGCGTGCCCGGAGTGCGGGGCGGACCTGCGCGAGGTGGGCATCGTGACGCCCAAGGCGGCGGGGGCGATCGGCGTGGTGGGGTTCGTGCTGCTGTGGACGCTGTTCCTGCCGATGCCGGCCTGCGTGGTGTCGGGCGTGGCGATGATTTTCGCGCCGCACCATCAGACGCATAGTTCATCGCAGACGTTTCGGCCGGAGTCGGGGGGTTACCAGGTGGAACTGGCGACCGAGGTGCAGTCGCGGACTTCCGGCGGCGGGATGAGCAGTAGGGCGAGCACGCGGCGTCTCAGTGGTGCGTCTGCCTCGACGGTGAGCACGGTGAACTGGGGCCAGCCGACGCCCGGCCAGTTGCCGGACTCGGTGGAACTGACCATCACCCACGCCGGCTCCCCGTTCGCCTTGGAACTGGACCCCGCCAGCGGGGCCGGGCGATACCAGGACGCTCAGCACCAGTGGCATGCCGTCACCGACGTGGACGAGCAGGCGATGACGGCCTGGTTCACCAGCCTCAACATCGACACGACCCACGCCGACGTCCAAGCCGAGGCGGCGGAGCTTGCCGCGGCGGTCGCCGACCTGCGGGCGGGCAACGCGACGTACGATGTCAGTTACTTCACCACCAGCGGCGGCAGTTCGAGTACGTACAACGGCCCCGCCGCCTGGTTCGGCTGGATGCTCGGCGGCATCTGGCTGGCCATCTATGCGGCCGGCATCGCCATCTGCCTCTGGATCCGCCGCAAACGCCTGCGCAGCGACATGATGGCGACGGTGGGCGCGGTGACCGGCATGGGCACGGCGATGTGAAGCGGCTTGCTACTCCCCTCCCTTTGGGAGGGGAGCAGGAAGCCTCCCAGCCGGGAACCCAGGGTACGCGCATTTGGCGCTTTTCCCGGTGGGGCGGGCGTCTCGCCCGCCTTCCCCGGTCG
>JBBDPC010000135.1:0-14262 GCA_040876735.1 Phycisphaeraceae bacterium
CCGGGGGTGTTACCGGGGGTGTTACCGGGGGTGTTTCCGGGGGTGGGCATGGGTGTCCTGACAGGCTAGTTGGGTTTGGGATGCGGTTGTCGCACGGTTGCGGCCAGGGCAATTGTGGCCCCTGACGGCATCGGAAGCAAGACAGGCCGGGCGATTGGCTGGCGGGTACATCTGCGGCCATGAGGAAAGCGTAGGTATGGAGACTGGCCTGAGCGGGGGCAGGCGTCTATAGATGGTGCGGAGAAACAGGGGCGATGGACGGGAGAATGCCGACAAGGAATGATGTGGTGGTTGACTGATGTTGCCCTCCCGGTGTAGCTTGCCGTCACTGAGGGCCGAAAACCAGGCGTCGCGTCAGCGCGACGGGGACCATATCGGTGGCCGAGCCGTAGCCGGGAACGTGCGACACCGAGCAAAACGCAGGAGCGAGCCGTGAAGATGCATGTGATGGCTGAACGTCGGCGCCTGGCGCGGTGGGGGCAGATGTCCCTGGTCGCGTTGCTGGTGGCCGTGGGCGTGGGATGTGAAGCAGATTCGTTCCTGGATCCGTCGCAGGTCGGCCGATGGGAGCGGACGCCGGTGACGCTGCCGATCCTCGACCGGCTGGACGTGATCGACGAACAGGCGTCGATGCGTCAGGAAGTCTCGTCGGTTCAGCGGGAAGACCTGATCCCGGACGTGCGCGAGTACGTCATGGGGCCGGGCGACCTGATCACGGTGACGATCTTCGAGTTGATCCGCCCCGGCGAGGACGCGGTGCAGACGCGGCGCATCGACGAACTGGGCCGGTTCCGCCTGCCCGTGGTCGGCCCGGTGCGTGCCGCCGGCCGCAGCCCGAGCGAACTGGAAGACGAAATCCGCCACGTGCTCGAAAGCGAAGGCGTGCTGCGCGACGCGACCGTCAGCGTCATCGTGCAGGAAGCGCGGCAGAACACCTTCAGCGTGCTCGGCGAACCGGCGCAGGGCGGCACGGCCGTGGGCACCTACACCATCCCCAAGCCCGACTTCCGCCTCCTGGACGCCCTGGCCATGGCCCGCGGCGTGCCGGGACGCACCAAGCGGCTGCTGATCTACCGCCAGTCGACCTTGAGCGACGAAGTCTCCGGCATCCGGCGTGACACGGACGCCGAAGGCGATGCCGACGACGCCCCCGCCCCCCCGGCGCCGGACGATCCCTCAGCGCTGATCGAAGACCTGCTGCGCGGCGTCGACGAGGTACCCGAGCGGGCGCCCGCCAACGGAGACGACGAGCCCCAGCGCCGCGATGCCCCCACCGGCATCGAAGGCGGCCTGGCCGACGACCGGCCGGCGTCCCCCTGGGTCTACGTCGGCGGGCAGTGGGTCCGCTCCGACAGCCCCGCCGGCCTCGCCAGCCGCACCGAGCAGCGCGACGCCGAGGAAGAACGACTCGCCGAACTCAGCGAGCTGATCACCCAGCGCATCATCGAAATCCCCTACAACCGCCTCCTCGAAGGCGACATGCGCTACAACATCGTCATCCGACCCGGCGACGTCATCCGCGTCCCCGCCCCCACCGCCGGCTTCGTCTACATCATGGGCGAAATCAACCGGCCCGGCGCCTATGTCGTCCCCGGCGAAAACGACCTGACCCTCAAGCAGCTCGTCGCCTCCGGCGGCAACCTCGGCGCCCTCGCCATCCCCGAACGCGTCGACCTCGTCCGCCGCGTGGGCACCAACCAGGAATCCATCGTCCGCCTCAACCTCCGCGCGATCTTCGACGGCACCGAGCCGGACATCTTCCTCAAACCCAACGACCTGGTGAACATCGGCACCAACTTCTGGGCCCAGCCGCTGGCCATCCTCCGCAACGGCTTCCGCGTCACCTACGGCTTCGGGTTCATCCTCGACCGCAACTTCGGCCCGGATGTCTTCGACTGATCCGACACGACGCGAAAAACCATCCCACCAGAAGCCGGCGCTCCACAAGCGCCGGCTTCTTTTTTTCCTGACAGCGGAACACTTTCAAAGTGGAATGGGCGTCCCGCCCGCCGGGTGCCGCGCCCGCTCGGGCGGCTGGCGGGCTGGTGCATGACGGGCTGCCGGCGACACAACGTCAATATTCACGGATTCCGGTTAACCGCCCCACCCTCTTCTGCCGATACAACCCCTGCCCGGCACGGACTTTGGCCGCGGTGGAGGTGAACACGGCGTTTCAACCGTTTTCATGCGGTTGGCGCAGACGCCCAATTCGCCGACAATTCAGAATCTACGTCTGCCCTGGCAGGTTCAGACGATGCCGACGCAAACCTGAACCATGCCGCCGTGGGCCGCGTAGCATCTTCAACCTGCCCGCCTCCGCCGTTCCGGGAGGCAGGGACAGGACATCTCGCCGGGCCGCGTCATTTCAAACGACCGCGGACGCCCGGCACGGAGGATCGGCACAGAGCCATGAGCACAGCAACAGGACTGGCATGACAACCACCACGTTCACCAGCCTCGACCGCGCACGCACCCTGCGCCCACTGATCAGCCACGCCGGCTGGGTCTGGATCATCGCGCTCGGCGTGCTGTTCGCCTCGTTCCACTACGTCTTCCTGCGCCGGACGTTCCAGATCGCCATCAGCGACAACAACTGGTCCCACGCCCTGATCGTCCCGCTCATCGGCATCTACTTCATCTACCAGAACCGCCACAAGCTCCTCGCCGCCCCGCCACGCCTGTGCTGGTGGGGCCTGCCGCTGCTGTTCGTCGGCCTCGCCGGCTACGCCATGGGCATCTACCCGGTCCGCAACGACATGGCCCAGGGGTACAGCATGATCCTCGGGCTGTTCGGCCTGGTCTGGTTCGTGCTCGGCACCGGCATGATGCGCGTGCTCTGGTTCCCGATCCTCTACCTCGTGTTCGCCGTCAAGGTCTCCGACCGCATCTGGGAAATGGTCGCCTTCCAGCTTCAACTGGTCGCCGCCCAGGGAGCGACCTTCGCCCTCCACTTTTTCACGCCCTTCATCGACGGCTTCTACATCGACTACCGCGGCTCGACGATCGAACTGACCCACGGCGGTGAAACCAACCCGCTCAACGTCGCCGAGGCCTGCTCGGGCCTGCGAATGCTCATGGCCTTCCTGGCGCTGGGCACGGCTGTGGCCTTTCTCTTCGACCGGCCGATGTGGCAACGGATCGTGATGGTCCTGATGGCATTGCCGGTCGCCGTGCTGGTGAACATCGGCCGGGTGACGGCCATCGGGTTGCTCACCCTGATCGACCCCACCTACGCGCAAGGCGACTTCCACACGTTCGTCGGCATGCTGATGCTCATCCCCGCGTTCCTGCTGTTCCTGCTGTTGGGCTGGATCATGGACCGGATCGTGATCCGCGAGGAGCCGGCCGCCGAGGACGCCCCCGCTCCCCCGACGCCGCCGGCGGCCGCAAGGGCGAACGAGGCCGAGCCGGAAGCAGACGCGTCGGGGCTGGACGTTTTCACGAATCACCGGCCACTGATCGCCTGCTTCCTCGGCCTGGGGGTGGCGATGGCCGGACTGGCCGCGCTGATCTACATCGGGAGTCTGATGGGCCTGCGCCCGGACCTGATCAATGAAAATCTGGCCGGCTGGATCGGCTATGCGGCGGCGGGCCTCGGGGCGCTGCTGCTGGCAGGACTGGCGTGGCGGTTGCCGGCGTGGATGCCCGGCCCCGAACAGCGGGCCGGCCTGCTGCGCTACACCGCCGCGGCGAGCCTGGCGGCGGGCGTGCTGCTGGCGTCGCTGGCGGGCCAGCGCGCCGTGCTGGCGATGACGCAGGCGGTGCTGTTCAAGGAAGCCGTGCCGTTGCGGCATCGACTCCTGGAGTTGCCGCGACAGATGGGGCCATGGGCGGAGGTGCAGGAAGACGAGCCATTGAGCCGGGAGATGATTGAGGAACTGGGCACGGAGCTCTACCTCAGCCGCTGGTATGTGGATGACACCTGGCCCGAAGGCCAGCCCGGCAGCATCATCCGCCTGCACGTGGCCTACTACACCGGCACGGTCGACACCGTACCCCACGTCCCCGAACGCTGCTTCGTCGCCGGCGGCCTCCAGCACCGCGGCCAGGGCCTCACCACGCTCGAACTCCCCGGCGACCGCTTCACACCCGACCCGGAAACCGACGGCTACCTCCACCCGGCCACCATCGAACCAACCGTCCGCATCCCCGAACGCCGGTTCCGCGCCACCTACTTCACCTTCGCCGTCCCCGACCGGCCCGACAGCGACGAGAACGTGATCTACTTCTTCGTCGCCAACGGCAAGTTCCTCGCCACCCCCGACGAAGTGCGCCTCGAAGGCTTCAACCCGCGCGACCGCTACAGCTACTACGCCAAGATCGAATTGCAGGTCCGGCAGGTCGGCGACCGCGAGCTCGCCGCCGAACGCGCCGCCGATTTCCTCGAACACGCCCTGCCGGAACTGATGGCCTGCATCCCCGACTGGGTCGAGGTGACCGAAGGCCGATGGCCGGCCGACAAAACCAGCGGCGAAGTCGCTGCCGAATCCACGCCCCTCCAACCCCGGCAATAACGTCTTTCCGCCCTGACGGAGTACCAAGTCGATGGCCTCACGTGTCAACACCAAGTTCGTCATCCTGCTCAGCGCCGCGCTGGTCGCGCTGGTCGGCTGCATCGGAATCTTCTGGTTCGTCTTCATCCATCGCGACCCGGAGGAGATGATCCAGCGCGGCGATCAGCACATGGCCGACGGCGAATATGAAGAGGCGATCGAGAACTACAGCCGCGCCCTGGGCCGACGGACAAATGACCCCGACCTGCTGAACAAGTACTACGACGTGTTGATGATCGCGCCGGTCGACTCCGACCTCATCGCTCAGCGCCACACCGGCCAGCTTCAGGAATCGCTGCGGATGATCAGCGCGTTGCGCCTGGACGACCAGGCGGCGCTCCAACGGTACTACCAACTGCTCTGGACCCTCGCCCGCGACAACCTCACCAGCCACGCCCGCATCCACCAGGTCAGCGACCGCCGGCTTCAGGACGACCCGAACAACGTCATTGCCCGTCGCTACCGCGGCATGGCCCAGACCCGACGCCTCAGCGCCGACCAGCCGCGCGATGAGCAGTTGCAGGCGCGCGAAGATCTCCTGTTCGCCCTGGAGCACCGGCCCGACGACGCCGAGCTGATTCACCACCTGGTCCGGTGGAACCTCTTCGAAGCCGATCGCCTCGACCGCCCCGGCGGGGACCGCGAACAGGCGGCGCAGCTTCGCAGCGAAGCCCGGGCCTTGTCGCAGCAGATGTTCGAAGCCCAGCCCGACGACCGGCATCGTCAGTTGATGCACATCCAGTTGCTGATGAACCCGGGCATCGATGCGGTGGACGAGGCGCGACCGCTGGCCGACGCGCTGGAAGCCACGTTGCTCGAAGACCCGCAGCCCCGCCACATTGTGCTGGCGACCGTGAGCCTGCTGCCGCAGCTTGACCGGACCGTCGAGGAAGATGAATCCCAGACGCTGCCGCGTGGCATCCGCCGCGCCCTCGCGCTGCTGGACGCCGCCGTCGCCGCGCATCCGGACGAAGCCGACTACCGCCTGGCGCTGGGACGCTACCTGGCGGCGACCGGAGAGCACGACGACGCACTGGAGCAGTTCGCCCAGGCGCGACAGATGGCGCAGGAAGCCCCGGCCCTGGACTACCTGCGGTGGCGGCAGGCCGGCCTCGAAGCCAGCGTCCAGCAGGCGGACCTGCTGGTCAGCCGGATCCCGCAGGCCGAGTCGAGCGAGGAGCGTCAGGCGCTGCGCCAGGAAGTCGATGCGATCGTCGACCAGTTGACCGAGCATATCCCCGACGCCTCCGCGCTCCGCATGCTCACGGGCAAGCTGCACCTGCTCGACGGGGAACTGGGCCAGGCCGCGATCGCCTTCGACGAGGTGTCGCTCGACACCAACCGGCGTAATCCCGACGCCCTTCGCCTGGCGGCCCACGCCCACCGACGACTGGGCGACTGGGGCGCCGCCGCCGACCGGCTTGAGGCCCTGGCCGCGATGCAGCCCGGCCGGCTCGACACACAGGTGGAACTGGCGGACATCTACCTCTCGGGCGGCCAGGTCGAACAGGCCCGGCAGCGGCTGGACATGGTGCTCGAACAGTCGCCGGACCACGCCGGGGCGCGACAGCTCCAGGCCCGCCTGCTCGCCCGGACCGGCGAGGTGGACCAGGCCATCGAAGCCTACCAGACGCTCGACAACGTACAGAACGCCCAGATGGTCGCCGAACTGGTCCGACTCTACGCCGCCAACGAGCAGGTGGACGAGGCGATCGCCTTGCTGCAGCGCCGGCTGGAGCAAGCCCCGGCCGACCTGCAAGCCGTGCAGATGCTGCTGGCGCTGGCGGACGAGGACGAGTCGGTGGACGCCCAGGCCCTGCTCGACCAGGCGGAAGAGGCCGGCGCCAATGCCCAGGCGCTCAACCGCCTGCGCCGCCTCCAGGCCGGCGAGGAAATCACGCTCGACGAAGCGATTGAAGAAGCGCTGGCGGCGCGTGAAAACCCGGTGGAGCGGGCGCTGCTGCGCGCCGAGATCGCGCGGCGGCAAGGCGACGTGGACACGTTCCGCGAAGCGCTGGATGAGGCGGAAGAGCACGATCGGACGCATGACCGTGTGATCGAGTTGCAGTTCGACCTGGCGTTGAGTGACGAAGACTGGAGCCGGGCCGAGCGGTACGCTCGCCTGGCGCGGGACCGGAACCTGGACCTGGCCAACGGAGACTTCTACCAGGGCCGGCTCGCCGCGGCGCGCGGGGACCTGCGCGAAAGCATCGGGTACTTCCGCCGGGCGCTGACGGCTCGGCCGGTCTATTCCGACGGCCACCGCTTCCACGGCGATGCGCTCCGGCTGAATCGGGACTACAGCGAAGCCCTTGAGGCCTACCGCCAGGCGGTCGAGCAGCGCCCGAGCAACGTGCAGGCGCTGCGCGGCCTTGCCGCGGCCCACGACGCGCTCGGCGAGCGGACCCCCGCGCTCAGTCGGCTGCGGCAGGCCCTGCAGTACAGCCCTCGTGATGAATCGCTGCTCAACCAGTACCTGCTTTACGAACAGACCCACGGCGACCGCGACCGGGCCATCGCCATGCGCCGCCAACTGGCCGAGGCGGCCCCGGACCGTCGCGGGAACCGGCGCAACCTGGCCGTCCTGCTCGCGCAGTCGGGCGAGGTCGAGCAGGCGATGACCGAGGTCCAGGCCCTGCTGGCGGACGAAGGCGAGACGCGAACGAACATCGCCCTGCTGGCGGAAGTGCATCGCCTGGCGGGCGAGGCGGAGCAAGGTCTGGCGGTGATCGACCAGTACATCGACGACCGCGGCGACGAGCGTGTCGCGGAGGATTACCTGATCCTGGCCCGGTACAAGCGGTCGCTCAACGATGGGCAGGGCATGCGCAAGGCGTACGAACAGGCGATGTCGCTCGACGAGACGCCGGGGCGTGAGGTGACGCGCGAGTTCGCCGACCTGCTGTTTGAACGTGGCCTTTTCGACGAGGCGGCGCCGCTGTACGAGCGTCTTCACGAGCAGTTCGCAGACGACGCGGCGGTGGCGATGCGGCTGGCGGAAGCGCGGATCCAGATGGGTGAGCCGGAGCAGGCGGAGACGATCCTCGCCCGCCTGCCTGAAAGCACCGAACGGCTGGCGCTGGAGGCAATCGTCGCCCGGCTCAACGGCGAACTGGCGCAGGCGCGACAGGCGATCGACCGCGCGATCGCCCGCGACAACACCAACCCCCTGCTCTACGTCGAGCGGGCGCGCATCCACCTGGCCAGCCCGGATCAGCGGAACGATGCGGAAGCCGACGTCAACGAGGCGCTGCGGTTGAACCCCGAGCTTGCCGCCGCCCGCCAGATGCTGGTGCAGTTGCTGATCGCCCGCGGCGATACGACCAACGCCAAACGTGAGCTGCGCACGCTCCTGTCCTACGTGCCGCAGCACACGCAGGCCCGGCTGCTGCTGCTGGAACTCTACCTCAACGACAACGAGACGCGCCCGGCCAGCAACCTGCTCGCCGAGGCGCGGGGTCAGGCCCCGGACAACCCCCTCTGGCCGCGCCTGCAAGCCCAGGTGGCGGCACGAAACGATGACGTCGAGGCCGCCGTCGAGCACTGGCGCCACGCCGTCGACCTGGCGGCCACGCCGGCCAACGTGATCGACGCCGCCGCATACCTGATCGAGCAGGAGCGGGCCGACGCCGCCCTGGAGCTGCTGGGCGCCCACGACGAACTGGTCGCCCGGTATGCCGTGGCCCAGGCGGTCCGGGCCCAGGCACTGGCTCTGACCGGTCAGGAGGCGGAGGCGGTGACGGCCTTCGGCGCGGCGCTCAACGCCGCCGCCAACCCCGCGCAACTGGGCGTGATCGGGTCGCACATGGTCCGCGTCTGGGGCGTCAGCGGCGCGATCGACCGCATCGAGAATGTGGCGGGCGAGCTGCCTCTGATCAAGCGTCAACTGGCCGCCGCCCATGTGGAGATCGGCTCCAGCCAGCATGAGCAGGCGGTGAACCGTCTCCAGGCGATTCTGCCGGAGATAGAGCAGACCAGCACCGAGTTGCGTCAGTTCGTCAACCAGATGCTGGCGACGTCGCTTCACGAGTCCGGCGCTTATGACCAGGCCCGGGACGCGTACCGGCGTATGCTGGAGGCCGACCCGAACAACGTGACGGCGCTGAACAACCTCGCCTACCTGCTGGTGAGCGTTTACGACGACCCGGAACAGGCGATGCCGCTGGCCGAACGGGCCGCGGAGCTGGCCCCGGAGAATGCCAGCGTGCTCGACACGTGGGGCTGGACGCAGTACAAGATGGGGCTGCACGGTGAGGCCCAGTTGACACTGGAACAAGCCCTGGCGATCAATCCGCTGGCGCCGACGTATCTGCATCTGGGCACGCTGTACATGGAACAGGATGAGCGTGAACGGGCGCAGAATCTGCTGGCCGAGGCGGTGAAACTGGCCGAGCAGGCCGACGATGCCGCCACGCTGGACCAGGCCCAGCGTCTGCTTGAACAATTGCAACCATGACCTGGCTTACCTCGAACCGGAGCATTGACAGCCGATGAGTGCGCACCTGCCTTCGCCAATCCCGCCGCTGGGTCCGACCACCGGCATGACGCCGGCTCCGAAACCCGGGCGTCTGAAACCGATCGATCCCCTGCGCGTGATCCGCCAGTACCTGGCCTGGCTGGTGCTGCTGTTGATCGTGGGCGTGTTGCTGGGCGTGGGAACCTACGTCCTGCTGAACCAGACGATGCCGCGGTACACTTCGGTCGCGCAGTTGCGGGTGCAGCCATCGGCCTCGGTGGACTCGGTCGAAATCTCCGACATGCAGAACCAGGTGCAGTTGGATGTGATCGAAACGTTCATCCAGAACGAGATCATCCGCCTGCGCTCGGAAGAGATGCTGATGGCGACGCTGGACCGCACCGGCGTGCGCCGGACGCAGTGGTTCCAGGAATATGGCCACGACCTGCCCGACGCCCGCGAACGGCTGGAAGAAGACCACCTGCGGGTCGGGATGATCCACGGCTCGACGCTGATCAACGTGGCCGTGAGCACCCGCCATGAGGAGGACGCGGCGCCGATCCTCTCGGAGCTGATCGACGTCTACCTCCAGCGGATCAGGCAGGAATACTCGCTTGAACGCGATCTGATCCGCGACTCGTTCAGCGCCGAACGCGACCGCTGGGCGAACGAAGTCGAACAGCTTCAGCGCGACTTGGCCGACTTTCTCCGGCGTGAAGACATCAACACGCTTGAAAGCCGGTTCAGCGAAGCCAACATCACCTATCAGCAGTTCGCCGCTCAGCGCGCCGAGCTGGCGATGGTGCTGGACCAGTTGCGTGAAGCGTACCGCGTCCGGCAGGAGCAGATGCAACAGGAGGCCTTCGAGCCCACCCCCGAGCAACTGGTGGAAATCGAGCAGCGCCCCGGCATCGAGCGCCTGAACGCGGAGCTGCGCCACTACCGGCGTGAGCGGGATCGCCTGGCCGCACGCTTCGGCGCCGACCACTTCAGCATCCGCGACCTGGACAACCAGATCGCCGCCACCGAGTCCGAGCGGGACCGGGAGATGGACCGGATGATCCGGGAGATGGAGGCGGCGCGGGTCGAGCAGTCGGCGCGGGACCTGGCGGCGGTGGAAGCGCAGATGACGGCGATCGAGCAGCGCCTGCGCGAAGCGGGCACTCGCCTGACGGACTTCAACGAACGCCTGACGGGTTACCAGCAACTGGAAGAGCAACTGGAATACGCCACCGAGAAGCGGGAGAATGCCGACGAACTGCTGGACGCCATCCGCCGGGCCGGCACCCGTCCCGACGCCGTGCCGGTGCGTCGGCAGGTGGCGCCGACCACGGCCGAGCAGACCTTCCCGCGTGTGGAGATCGTCGTGCCGGGCGTGACGCTGCTGGTCGTCGGCCTCGGGGTGGGGCTGATCTTCCTGCGTGAGATGCTCGACCAGCGGGTGCGCAGCCCGCAGGACGTGAAGCTTGTGGCCGAGACGGAGCTGCTCGGACTCGTGCCCGACGCCAGCGAAGACCCCACCGGCCCGGGCCGGATCGAGCGCGTGGTCGCCGAAGACCCCACGGGCCTGATGGCTGAGGCGTTCCGGCAGGTGCGGACGGCGATTCTGATGAAGATGGACCGGCGGGGCTACAAGACGCTGGTGATCGCCGCCGCCCAGGCCGAAGGCGGCGCGTCGTCGATCACGCACAACCTGGCGGTGAGCCTGGCGCTGAGCGGGCGGAAGGTGCTGGTGGTCGACGCCAACCTCCGCCGACCGACCCAGCACACCCTCATCGGCGACCGGCCCAACGACCGGGGGCTGGTCAACTACCTGCGCGGCCAGGCGGCCTTGCAGGAGCTGGTCCTGGCCGACGTCGAACCGAACCTGGCCGTGCTGCCCACCGGCGACACGCACCAGGCAGCGCCGGAACTGCTGGACAACCCCCGCTTCCGCACGCTCTTGAGCGAAGCCGAACGCGAGTACGACCTGATCCTGATCGACGCCCCCCCGGCCCTGCTGGCCACCGACACGCAACTGCTGGCCAAGTACGTCGACGCCCTCGCCCTGGTCGTCCGCGCCGATCAGGACAAGTACGGCATGATCGACCGGATGATCCGACAGCTCGACGGCCAGCGCGCCGACGTGCTGGGGCTGATCCTCAACGGCGTCCGACCCAGTGCCGGCGGCTATCTCAAACGCAGCTTCCGCGACTACTACCGCTATCGCAGCAACAGCAACGGCAACGGCCACAGCAACGGCACGCCGACCCCCAGGCGACTGTCGGCCCCGGACGCGCCCGAGCCGGAAACGACGCGTGTCCCGTGACCCGCATCAGGCGGCCCACCGCGGATCGCTGAAGGCAAAGCGAAAGTCGCCCCACAGCCGGCCGGCGTCGTGTTTTACAAGTGAGGTGTTTACTTGGCGGACAAGGCCCTGATCACGGGCGGCGCGGGCTTCATTGGCTCGCACCTGGCCGAACGACTCAAAAGCCAGGGCCGGTCGGTCGTGCTGGTGGATGACCTGTCCACCGGCCGGCGCTCCAATATCGCCGCGCTGCTCGATGCGCGTTGCCGGCTGATCGAGGGCCGGGCTGGGCAGGTGCTCCGCGATCCGGCCGTGCTTGAAGGTGTCAGCGAGATCTACCACCTCGCCGCGGCCGTGGGCGTGAAGCTCGTGGTCGACGACCCGGCCCAGATGGTGCGGACCAACATCGACGAGACGCTGGCCGTGCTCGACGCCGCCGATGCCAGCGGCGCCGCCCTGCTGATCGCCTCGTCCAGTGAAGTCTACGGCAAGTGCCCCACCCTGCCGCTGCGCGAGAACATGGAGCTGGTATACGGCCCGACCACCGCCTCCCGCTGGAGCTATGGGCTGACCAAGGCGCTCGACGAACACCTGGCCCTGGATTACCACCGCCGCCGCGGCCTTGGTGCGGTGATCGTTCGGCTGTTCAACACCGTCGGCCCCCGTCAGATCGGCCGGTATGGCATGGTCGTGCCGCGGTTCGTCTCCAGTGCCGTCCGCAATGAGCCGATTCAGGTCTATGGCGACGGGCAACAGACCCGGGCCTTCTGTGACGTGCGCGACATCGTGCACGCCATGACCAGGCTGATCGCCCGGCCGACCGCCCACGGCCAGGTGTTCAACCTCGGCTCGGACCGGCAGATCACCATTCGGCAGCTCGCCGAGCGGGTGATCGAACTCGCCGACAGCTCGTCCGCGATACAGGAGGTGGCGTATGAGCAGGTGTACGGCCCGGACTTTGAAGACCCGCCCCAACGCGTGCCCGACCTCACGCGCGTCCGCCAGGCGATCGACTTCAAACCTCGCTACAGCCTCGAACAGACCCTGGCGGAACTGATTGAGCAGGAACGGGCCTCACTCGCCACCGCCTCTGCTTCCGCCATGCCGGATGCCATGGAATGACCTACCCGCTGGCCCAGATTGAAGACGCCGCCGCGATAACTGACTCGATCAGTCTGTCGACGGTGATCGCGCCATACATGGGCGTCTTTTTCGCGGCGTTCTTCGTCGCCATTCTCCTCACGCCGGTGATGCGCTGGCTGGCGACGCGCAACGGCGTCGTGGACTGGCCGGACCTAAAGCGGAAAAACCACCTCCAGCCGGTGGCCTACCTCGGCGGCGTGGCGATCTTCCTCGGCTGGCTCGCCGGCGTCACGCTCTGCTACTTCCACGTGCCGGCCACCAAAGGCGCCAGTGCCGTCAGCGCCACCTTCATCAACTTCCCCATGAGCGTCATCCTCGGCGCCGCCGCCATCACGCTCACCGGGCTGTTCGACGACGTCTACGGCATCAGCCCACGCGTCAAGGTCGGCGGCCAGCTCTTCGCCGCCGCCGCCCTGGCCAACGAGGCCGTCGGACTTCAACTGGTCGAAAACGCCTTCAACCTCATGGGCATGCCGGAGGTGCCCGGCTGGCTGATCTACCTGCTGGGCACCATCGTCATCGCCGTCTTCGTCGTCGGCGGCTGCAATGCCACCAACCTGCTCGACGGCCTGGACGGTCTGGCCGCCGGGGTGGCCGCCATCGCCGCCATCGGCTTTCTGGTCATGGCGGGCATCGTGACGCTCCGCGCCTTCGACAACCCGGACGCCATCACCTACGCCAACCCGACACGCATCATCATGTGCCTCGCCCTGCTCGGCGCCGTCCTCGGGTTCCTGCCCTACAACTTCAACCCCGCCACCATCTTCATGGGCGACGCCGGGTCGCTCCTGCTCGGCTACCTCTGCGTCACCACCATCCTGCTCTTCGCCGGCGCCACCCATGGCCTGGTGCTGGTCACCGCCGCCCTGATCGTCTTCGCCCTGCCCATCACCGACACCTCGCTGGCGATCTTCCGACGCAAGATGCAGGGTAAGCCGATCTTCTCGCCCGACGCTCAGCATATCCACCATTTACTCCGCCGCTCCGGCCTGAGCGTGAAGCAGACCGTCTTCGTGCTCTACAGCCTCGCCGCCCTCTTCGCCGCCACCGGCGTGACCCTGATCTGGGCCGAACTGCGCTGGCGGTACATCATGGCCGTCTTCGTCGTGCTCTACGGGTTTGTCATGGTCACGGCCTACAAGTACGGCCAGCAACAGCAAATCCGCGACCAGCTCCGCGCCGCCCGGGCCGAGGCCCACCGAGCCACCACTCCGCCCGCCAAAACGGCCGACAGCGATGAACTGGTGGAAACCACCAACGCCCGGCTCGACAAGTCCGCCGATTCCAGTAAGATGCCGGCCGGCCCCTCCGTCTGAAACGCAGACGGCTCGGGTTGCGCAACAGGTGGCGCAAGGCAGATCGCACCGCGCGGGTTGCAGGCGCGATCGGCCCTGATACAATATCTCGACGGCGGGTCGCTTGACCCATCGGCGTCTGCTTTGCGATCCTCGCAAATGCGACATTCTTTCAGGTTTGGTTTAACGTTCTGACCGGTTTCGACCGGTTTTTTTCATCCCTGCCAACCCACCCGGCTGGCAGGGGCTCGCGCCGCAGTCTCTCGATGTCCGTAAAAGGCGGACTGGCAAGGGACCTTCCGGGAGCAAACGCTTCCCACGCGAGTAAGCTTCAAAGGAGTCGGACATGGCATCGTTGGTCAAAGACCTGGTCGAAGCGGGCATTCACTTCGGCCACCGCGCAACAAACTGGAACCCGAAGATGGCCCCCTACATCTTCGGCAAACGCAACAAGATCCACATCATCGACGTCAAGGAGACGATCAAGGGCCTCCTGCTCGCCCGCAAGTTCGTCACCCGCACCGTCGC
>JBBDPC010000136.1:0-14237 GCA_040876735.1 Phycisphaeraceae bacterium
AGTCGCCGAAGCTCCAGTTGCCCAGCATTTCGAAGAAGGTGTGGTGGTAGGTGTCCTTGCCGACGTCTTCGAGGTCGTTGTGCTTGCCGCCGGCGCGGATGCACTTCTGGCTGTTGACGGCGCGGGTGTAGTCGCGCTTGCCGGTGGCGAGGAAGACGTCCTTGAACTGGTTCATCCCGGCGTTGGCGAACAGCAGCGTCGGGTCGTCGTGCGGCACGACAGGCGAGGAGGGCACGAACGTGTGGCCGTGCTTGTCGCGGAAGTAGTCGATGAACTGCTGTCGGATCTCGTGGCTGGCGGGCATGTTTCGCTTCCCAACCCTTGGGTTTTGTGGGCGTTCAGGCTTGTCTCGGTGATATTGAGCCTTGAGCAGTTCGCTTTAGGCCGTTAGCCAGCGACAAGCCGAACGGACGGAACATTCTGGCTGAAGGCTTAAAGCTGACGGCTCAAGGCTCAATAGATCGTAGTCGCGCAGTATAGTCGAAGGTGCAAAGGTGGACCAAGCGGAGCAGAGCATACGCATCGTGCTCAGCACCGGGCGAGACACGCCCCGGCAGCTTACGCCGTCGCGCCACCGGGCGGAGGGGGCGGCGGGCCTATCAACGGCCGAAGCCCACGGTGGTGTTCCGTGGGCCTCGGCTGAACGGTCAGGTTTCATCGACGAGATCGTCAATCTTCAGGAAGCTCCAGCAGTACGAAGCGCGGTTGCCACTGGCTGTCGCGCGCGTTCCACATGGCGATCCGCAGCCGCACCGACTCGCCGCCGTCAAACTGCTCGAAATGCTCAAGCAGTGCGTCGGCCTCGGTGACGCGGTTGCCCATGACCTGCGTGATGAGCGTGCCGCGCATGATGCCTGCCGCGGCCGCGATCGAGTTTCGCCGCACCTGCGCCACCAGCACGCCGGGCGTGTGCGTCAGGCCCGCCTGTTCGGCCAACTCGGGCGTGAACGTCTGTACCTCGGTGATGCCCAGCTTCCGCAGCGTCTCCACCGCCACGCTCTCCGACTCGTCAGCGCCACGCGGCGTGCGCCCCGGCCGCACCGCCGAGGCCTGCGTCGGCAGCCGTTCCAGTTCCACCTCCACCGTCTGCGTCTCGCCGTTGCGGAAGAGGGTCAGCTCGACCGTCGAGCCCGGGCGAATCCGGGCCACCATGTTGCGAAGCTGGTCCGCCGAGCGAACGCGCGTCTCGTTGACGTGCGTGACGATGTCACCCGCCTCCAGCCCCGCCGCCTCGCCCGGCCCGCCCTCGATCGGCTCGACCACGAGCACGCCATCGTCGCCGTCGAAGTTGAACGTCTCGGCCATGCGTTCGTCGAGGTCGTCGATGAAGATGCCCAGGTAGCCACGCTGCACCTCGCCGGTCTCGATGAGCTGATCCGCGACTTCCTGCACCATGGTCACGGGGATGGCGAAGCCGAGCCCGACGAAGCCGGCTTGCATGGGATTGGGGCTGCGGCTGGCGATCGCGGTGTTCATGCCCACCGCCTCACCGTAGATGTTGGTCAGCGGCCCGCCGGAGTTGCCCGGGTTGATCGCGGCGTCGGTCTGGATGAAGTTCTCATATCCGCCGGGGCCGAGGATCTGAAGCTGCCGCGCTTTCGCGGAGACGATGCCCTGGCTCATGGAGAACTCGAAGCGGAACGGCGAGCCGAAGGCGAAGACGATCTCGCCCTGCTCGATGTCGTTGGCCGCCACCGGCAGCGGGTGCAGACCGTTCGCGTCGATCTTCAAGACCGCCACGTCGGTGCTCGGATCCGTTCCCACGATCTCGGCGTCATACTCCCGGCCGTCCTGGAAGCGGACGCGGATCTCGTCGCCGTCCTGCACGACATGGTTGTTCGTGACAATGTGCCCCGCGTCGTCGTACACCCAGCCCGATCCCTGCCCCCGCGGCACGGGCGGGGCGTAGCGGTCGAACTGCCCTTCTTGCTCATCACCGCGCGGCTGGGCGCCGTCCGGCAGGTTCTCGAAAAACTCCTCAAAGCCCGGCGGCGGCACGAAACGCCGCTGTTCCCGCCCATTGTTGCGCTGGAGCACCTCAATGCTCACCACGCTCGGCTCAACCACCTCCGCCACTTTCCGAAACGCCTCGGACAACTGGGCCAACCCCATGTTGTCATGCAGGTCGTTGCGGATGTGGGTGATCTGGGCGTCCTGCTGCGCCCAGGCGATCTTCCGCGCCACCGTCGGCCCGGAAACGATCACCGCAAGCAGCGCGACCAGCAACACCAGTGTCGGACCATACCAGCGGATGCGATCCATATTCTGATTCTCCCAATGAGCAATGTAAGCGTCTGGAGCGGGCGTCTTCGCTGCCCTATCGCACGCGTCGCCCACGTCTCCCTTACGCAATCATACGATAGGCGGCCCCGCCGGTTCGGGCAGAACTGCACGCGGGCGACGGCTGGACTGGCCGGGTCCACCGGCAGGCCAAGGCCGCCGCTATGCTGCTTCGCGTAACGACTCGAGGGCGGCGATCTGATTCAGGCGAAGGAAGTGGGACCGGTCTGACCGCAGCTCCGCCACGAACACCTGCGACAGCATCACCACTACCAAGTCCGGATGATGCACGTCGTACTTGTCGCCGCTCGTCAGCACGATGCGGAACGGCTGAAAGGGGCGCTGGCGGAGCATCTCGTGAAGCGTTTCCATCATCAGTCCATTTTACGATTCCGCAGACCGTGACGCACCACTTGTTCTCGTCGATTCACGCCTTCTCCCGGTAAGGCCCACCATCCTTCAGATACTCGCCCGACCGCACCAGTTCCACCCACTTGCCCGCCGCCGCCGCCACCGCCTCGCCCACCGCCCCGGTCGGCTCCACGAACGGCGGATGCCAGTCCGTCATCCCCAGCACATCCTGCAACACCACCACGTGCCCGTGACACGCCGGCCCCGCGCCGCACCCGATCACCGGCACCGCCTGCCCCGTCTCCGGATGCACCGCCGCCTCCACCATCCGCCGCCCCACCTCGCCCGGCACCGCCTCCACCAGCAACGCCGACGCCCCGCATTGCACCATCAGCTTCGCCGTGTCCACCAGCCGGTCCGCCTCCCGCGCCGTCCGGCCCGCCGCGCGGTAGCCGCCCTCCGCCCGCACCGTCTGCGGCCGACTCCCCAGGTGCGCCACCACCGGCACGCCCGCATGGCTCATCCGCTCCACCAGCGACGCAAACGTCGCATCCACCTCCAGCTTCACCAGGTCCGCCTGCCCCTGCGTCAAAAACGCCATCGCGTTCGCCACCGCCGCATCCTCCCCGCACTGGTAGCTGCCGAACGGCATGTCCGCCATCACCAGCGCCTCCGGTGCCCCGCGCCGCACGCCGGCCGTGATCTCCAGCATGAACGGCATCGTCGCCGGCAGCGTCGAGTCATGCCCGAGCACCACCTCCGCCGCCGTGTCGCCGACCAGCAGCACGCGAATCCCGCCGCGCCACAGCCACCGGGCCGTCGTCGCGTCGTAACAGGTGAGCATGGCAAACTTCTCGCCCTCCCGCGCCCACTTGCGGAGCGTGCGAAGGGTGATCCGCGGGTTCGTCGCCGGCTTGGGGGTCTCTGCGTTCATCGTGCCCGCGATTGTACCGCCTGTGACCGCTGACACTCCGCCCCCTCCCCCTCGCCGCCTATTTTCGCCGCTTACCCGCGTCTCCACCAAGGGTTACGCTTTGCCACCCCCGGGGGCCCTCCCGTCACGTTCGCATGATCATTCAAGTGAACCACAACTTTTTTCCATCACCTGGCTTACTGCCTCGCCCGGTCCGGCTGAGCTTGATACCCGTGGCGGGGGCTCACCTCCCGACACTTTCGCGTTTGAGGCCGATGCCTTGTCCGAGCCGGGCTCTGTGAGCCCGGGGCACGGCGCAGCCGTGCGTCTGTTGCGGGCCCGCACCGCCAACCCGTGCCGCTGCGCGGCAACCCCCGGAACCCCCGGACCCCCGGCTTCACAGAAGCCGGTTCGAACAAGGCAGGAAGAGAGGTTGCAAGAAAGTATCGGGAAGTGTGGTGGCGGGGGGCGTGGGGCGTGGGGCGGGCCTGGAGCCGGCCGGCGGCTCATCAACGCTCATCGATCTGGCCGCGCAGCCAGTCGATCACCTGCGTCTTGCTCATCGTGCCGCCGGCGATGTCCATGGTGACGCGCTCGAACTTGCGCGGGGCAGGCAGCCGGCCGACGCCGTTGGCGTCGAGAAACACCAGGCATGCCATCGCCGCCGCCCGCTTGTTGCCGTCGTGGAACGGGTGATTCTGTGCCAGGTGATAGAGATAGGCCGCCGCCATTGCCGCAAGGCTGTCGTGAAGGTACGCGCCGCCGAACCGCTGGCGCGGCATGGCCACGGCCGCTTCGAGCAAACCAAGATCGCGCACGCCATCGAGACCGCCTTCATGCCGGAGCGTGTCGGCGTGGATCAACAGCACATCCTCCACACTCAGAAACCGAGGGGCCCCACGCATGGATCACTCCGCCAGCCGCTTGAGCATCGGGGTATACCGCCGGCGAAGCTTGCGGATGGACGCTTCCACCTGTTCCGCACCGAGCCCGACCTGTGTCGGCGTGACGACCAGCGAGCCATCGCGAATCATGAGTTGCAACGGCGTGTCCTCGTCGATCCCCATCGCCTCCATCATGCTGCGGTCGATCACCAGCGCCTGGCTGTTGCCGTGCTTTTTGAGGGTCTTGATCATGGTGAGGCCTTTCAGGTGGTTCCTACCATGTTATTACATCGGAGGGAATGGAAGTCAAGTTGAGTTGGGGGGGAGACGGCCCGGCCTTGCCGACTACCCGGCCGTGGACTGGGCCTGGCGGGCGGCGTCGGTCACCGCTGGGCGGGGGAGCCGGGGGAGCCAGTCAAGCACATCCTGAATGGCCTGCTCCCAGTAGTCCCACGTGTGGCTGGCGTCAGGCTGCTCGGCGTAGTGATGGGGGAGGTCGAGGCCTTGGAGGTGGCGGTGGTAGCGGAGGTTGTCCTGGTAGAGAAAATCGGCCGTGCCGCAGGACATCCACAGCCTGGGGCGCTGGCGGTCGCTGGCGGCGAGTTGTGACGCGAGGTGGAACAGGTCGTTCTCCGAGCCGCGAATCTGGCTGAAGTCGTCGCCAAACGTCCATGCCCATTCCGCGATGCGATCGTCGGTCGCCCGCTGGACGAGGCTGACAATGTCCAGCGCCCCCGAAAGGCTGGCCGCGGCCGCATAACGCTCGGGATGATGCAGGGCGAGCTTGAGCGCGCCATACCCGCCCATCGACAGCCCGGCCACGAAGTTGTCTTCGCGTTTGTCCGAGAGCGGGAAAAACGACCGGGCAATGGCAGGCAGCTCTTCGCTGATGAAGGTCCAGTAGCGCAGGCCGGAGGCCATGTCGGTGTAGAAGCTGCGATGCACGGCGGGCATGACCACGGCAATGCCGCGGTCGGCGACATAGCGTTCGATGGCGGTGCGACGGCTCCAGATGGTGTGATCATCGCTGAGCCCGTGCAGCAGCCAGAGCGTGGGGTGCGGACCACCGGCGTCGGCGCGGCCGACCATGCCGATCTGCCGACGGGTGGTTTGCGGAAGGATCACGTTCATGGAGGTGTTGAGCCCGAGCGCGTCGGAGAAGAAGTCGCAGGTGATCAGGGCCATGTCGTTTTCCTGGGTTACACAGTCGTCGTTCAACTCGTACGCTCCGAAAGGCCATGGCCCCGCTCTGGGTCACTCACGAGATCGGATGAGCAGAACCGCATAGTTGCCGTCGGCTTGTTCTTCCACCGCAACCCACGTGCTCGTCATGCCACGGGTAACCTCTGCCGTGTGGGGCGTGGTCAGCAGGTCCGGCTTCCACCAGTCGGTATCGCGCATCACACGTTTCATAAAGTTCCAATGATTGCGGGCGTCGCGATCATCGGATGGTGAAGCGAGCGAAGACAATCGGTATTCCGCCCCGAGATGACGTTGCAGAAAATCAGTTGCCGCATCACGCGGCATGATGCCGTAGACCTGAACCCACTCGACGAAAACCGCCTGACGACTTACTCGACGATCGCTCATCGATTGTGGGAGATAAATGCCGTGGTAGTACTCCGGCCCGGCGACGTTGAGTGGCTCGTCTGCCGTCGCCTCTGGAATGGCTGCGGCTGTTTCCATCTCGGATGGCTGTTGGTCGGATGACGCAGGGCTGTTCTCGTCCGGCGGAGCGCATGCCGTGAGGCAGATTGTGCCCGTTGACAGGCAGACGATGAACAGACGGCTGATCCGGAAGGGGTGGTTCATGTGAACTCCGGCGTTTCAGGACGGAGCGTCAGCGCCCACAGTCGGAAAGTGCATGGACGAAGAGGATACCACACGGATAGGCAGGCATACTGTTACGTCCGGCCCCTGATCCCCAACCCCCAACCCCCACGCCTCACGCTTCACTGGCGTGGATGAACTGGCGGTAGAGGTTGGCGTAGACGCCGCCGGTGGCGAGCAGTTCGTTGTGGCTGCCGCGTTCGACGATGCGGCCGGAGTCGAGGACGAGGACCATGTCGGCGTGGCGGATGGTGCTCAGGCGGTGGGCGACGACGAAGCTGGTGCGGTTGGTCAGCAGCAGCGAGAGCGCTTTCTGGATGCGGGCTTCGGTCATGGTGTCGACGCTGGAGGTGGCTTCGTCGAGGATCATGATGCGCGGGTCGGCGAGCATGGCGCGGGTGAAGCAGACGAGCTGGCGTTGGCCGAGCGAGAGGTTGCCACCGCGTTCGCCGACGTTGGTGTAGAACCCGTCGGGCATGGTTTCGATCAGGTCGAGGCAGTCGAGCTTGCGGGCGGCCTCGATGACGTCTTCGTCGGTGGCGTCGGGCTTGCCGACGCGGACGTTGTCCATGATCGTGCCGGTGAACAGGAAGTTCTGCTGGAGGACGATGCCGAGCTGCTTGGCCATGGAGTCGGCGGAGATTTTGGTGAGGTCCTGGTCGTCGATGAGGATCTGGCCCTCGGTGGGGAGGTAGAACTTGGCCAGGAGGTTGATGATGGTGGATTTGCCGCTGCCGGTGTGGCCGACGAGGGCGATGGTCTGGCCCGGCTCGACGTTGAAGTTGATGTCCATGAGGACGGGCTTGCCGGGTTCGTAGGCGAAGCCGGTGTCGACGAATTCGACGCGGCCGGCGATGCGGTCGACCTCGATGGCGTCGGGCGGGTCGAGCGGGTCGGGGTTGTAGTCGAGCAGGTTGAAGACGCGTTCGGCGCCGGCCATGGCGGTGAGGGCCTGGTTGTACTGCCGGCCGATGGTGGAGATGGGGCCGAAGAACTGGGGCACCATGAAGAAGAAGACGACGAGGGCGTCGACCTGGGCGGTGGCGTCGTCGTGAACCCAGAGGACGTTGTTGGCGACTTGGTAGCCGGCCAGGAGCATGAGCATGGCGATGAAGAACTGGCTGTTGAACTCGATCAGCGGGAGGAAGACGCCGGACAGCCGGGCGGCGCGCATGTTGTATTCGCTGTGGTCTTCGACGAGGTCGTTGAACAGGGCGGCGTTGACGTCCTGGCGGACGAAGCCCTGGGTGACGCGGATGCCGGAGACGGACTCGGCGAGCGTGGCGGTGACACGGCTGAACGATTCCTGCAACTGGCGGTAGGCGAGGCTCAGCCGGCCGCGGAAGTAGCGGTTGATCATGTAGAGGATCGGCGCCATGGCGAGCACGACGCCGAACAGCACCGGGTCGTACCAGAGCATGACGGCGGCGGCGACGGTCATCTGCCCGACGTTGACGAGGCTGACAAACAGCACGTCCTGCACGCCGGAGCGCAGGGCCTCGGCGTCGGAGACGAAGCGGGAGATGATGCGGCCGAGCTTGGTCTTGTCGAAGAAGCGCATCGGCATGCGCTGGAGATGCTCGAACATGAGCTGGCGCAGATCGTGGATGACGTTCTCGCCCAGTTCCAATGCCCAGCGCGTGCGGAAGTGCTGGGTGAGGTGCGTGATCGCCGCCAGCAGCACGAACCCGAGCCCGCCGAGCACGATGCCGTTCCAGTCACGGGCGGCGATGGGCCCGTTGATGACGGCGGCGACGGTCCAGGCCATCATCGGCATCTGGATCGAGCGGATGAGGACGATCACCAGCAGCAGGTTGCGCTGCAGCGCGTAGGGGCGGGTGAAGCTGAGCAGCCGGCGGATGATCGAGAAGTTCAGCGGGCGCTGCTTGGGCTCGTCCTGACCTTCCAGGCCCGCCTTGGTAAGCATGCGGCGATCGGGCGCGGGATCGGCGGTGGATGAACTGCTGGTGGCGTTGGTGGGGGGGGTGGCCGTGCTCATGACTCGGCCCCTTCGGTGATGCCCAGCAATCGCTTGGACTCGTCATCGGGAATCTGGAGGCGGGCGGCTTTCTGGTAGTGGCCGCGGCTGTTCATCAGCTCTTCGTGCGTGCCTTGCTGGACGATCCGGCCCTGGTCGAGCACGATGACCATGTCCGCGCGGCGGAGCGTGCTCAAGCGGTGGGCGACGACGAAGGTGGTCCGGCCCTTCATGGCGTTGTTCATCGCTTGCAGAATCTCATGCTCGGTCTGCGGGTCGATCGCGGCGGTGGGGTCGTCCAGCAGGAGGATGGGCGGTTCGAGCAGCACGGCCCGGGCGATGGCGAGGCGCTGCCGCTGCCCGCCGGAGAGGTTGCTCCCGCGTTCGCCGAGCACGCTGTCGTAGCCGTGGTCCAGTTCCATGATGAAATCGTGGGCCTGGGCGATGCGTGCGGCTTTCTCGATCTGCTCGCGGGTGGCTTCGGGATGGCCGAAGGCGATGTTCTCGGCGACGGTGTTGGAGAAGAGGAAGCTTTCCTGGAAGACGGTGCCGATGTTGCGGCGAAGCGCATCGAGGTCGTACTGTTTCACGTCGACGCCGTCGATGAGCACCCGGCCCTGCTGCGGGTCGTAGAAGCGGGGGATCAGGCTCAGCAGTGTCGTCTTGCCCGCGCCGGTGGCGCCGAGGATCGCCACGCTCCGGCCGGCGGGCGCTTCGAAACTGACGTCCTGGAGCACCGCGTCCTCCTCGGCGTCGTCCTCATAGCTGAACGTGACGTTCTCGAACCGCACGGCGCCGTGGGCCCGGTCCAGCGGCACGGGGTCGGCGGGGCTGGTGATCTCCACCGGCGCGTCGAGCACCTCGAACACCCGCTGCGCCCCGGTGAGGCTCTGCTGGACGGAGTTGGCGATCTGGGCGATGTTGCCCACCTGCCCGGAGAACTGCTGGAGCAGGCCGCAGAAGACCACGATCGTGCCGAGCGTGAACGTGTCGTCGTGGACGTAGATCCACCCGCCGAACACGAGCAGGATCAGCAGATTCAACTGCGGCACGAAGCTGATGCCGGGCCCGAAACTGGAGACCCGCCAGAAGATCCAGTGCTTCTGGTCGCGCACCTCTTTGTTGGTGGTGGCGAACTTCTCGATCTCCTGGCTCTGCCGGGAGAAGCCCTTGACGACATGCACCGCCTGCACGTTTTCCGAGAGCACGCGGATGGTGTTGTCGAACAACTCGCGGTTGCGCCGGTAGGCCGGCTTGACGATGCGGGCGAACGTGGCGGTGAGGTACCACAGCAGCGGCGTGGTCGCGAGGCAGGCGACCGTCAGCGGCACGTTGATGCTGAGCATGTAGGAGAGGAAAAACGCCAGCGACAGCAGCACCATCAGCACTTCCACCATCACGCCGTCGACGAACATGCGGACGGCCTGCACGTCGCCCGTGACGCGGTTGATGATCGAGCCGGACTCGTTGGCGTCAAAAAAGCGGAAGCTGAGGCGTTGGAGCTTGTCGTAGACCCGCGAGCGGAGGTGGACGACGATGTCCTGCACCAGCCGGGCCTTGGCGATGGTTGTCACGCGGTCGAGCACGAAGCGCAGCGCGGCGATGGTGAAGATGCCCCCGGCGATCAGGGCCACCGTCTGCATCAGCGACCAGTCCGCCGGCGCTTCGATCCCGAAAGGCCAGCGCGGGTCTTTCGAGTCGTCGACCACCGCGTCGCGGAACACGTCGACCCCCAGGCCCACCAGCCCCAGGCCCGACAGCGCCATGCCCAGCATGAAAAGCTGGAGCACAATCAGCTTGATCGCGCCCATGCGATACTGCCACGTCAGCTTCAGCATGCGGGCGATCAGCCTCCCGGTGGAGACATCGTCGCTGGTGCTGAGCTTCGCGCGGTAAGGGGCGGCTGAATTGGGTGAGGCAGGCGCGGACACGGCTGGATCATTCCCCGCGTCGTCGCGGCCGGCAGAAACTCGGCTCGGCCAGCGACGACGCCTGGTGCTTCGTCATTTTGACCCAGTCTAGAGTCGTGCACCAAATCAGCAACCCGACCCCGGGACGATTCGCAAAGTTTTTCGAATGAATTGATATTCCCGACGCCCACGGCGCGACGCCGGGGGCGTCCGTTTCCACTCCCGCGCCATTCAATCGGTCGCCCCCGCCGCCGTGCCCGACACCGTGGCGTCCGTCCACGCCACCGCATCCACGTACGCCTGCGCGATCGCCGGCTCGTCGACGCGCAGCAGCTTCGCCAGCACCGTCAGCCGCTGCCACTCGCCCCGCTCCCGCGCCAACGCCAGCATCAGCACCTTCGCCAACGGCGTGCTATCGCCCAGTAGCGCCGACTTGATGTGCCGATTCACCGGCAACGGCCCGAGCACCACGCCCAGCGGCTGGTCCAGCAGGGCGTCCAGCATCGACAACATCCCCAGCAGGAACAGGTCGAACTGCGACTGCTTCACCGCCAACTGTTTCCCGATCAGCTCGCAGAATCGCGCCCGCACCAAGCAGGTGCGCACCACCTCCACCGGCTTGTCCTCGCCCAGGGCGGTCATCACCACCAGCGATCCCCACTGCCGCAGCGCCTTCTCGCCCAGCAGCGTCAGCGCCTGCCGGATCGAGCTGACCGTCTCGCCGATGCCGTGCGAACTGGCGTTGATGAAACGCAGCAGCTTCACCGACAGGTCCGGCTCCAAGCGGATCGCCTGCTCCAGCGTTACGAAGTCGATCACCGGCCGGGTGACTTCGTTCAGCAGCATCAGGTAATGCTGTTTCGAGGCGGGGATGACGCGATCGCTGAGAATCTCGGGCTTGCAGAAGAAGTAGCCCTGGAAATAGCGGTAGCCCAGTTGGACCGACTGCTGAAACTGCTCGTGCGTTTCGACTTTCTCGGCCAGAAACGACAGCCCCGGTCGGCCGAACTCCGCCATCAGCGTGCGCGACTCGGCCAGGCTCGTCGTCATCAGGTCCACCTTCACCAGGTCGGCGATCTCCAGCAGCCGGTACGACTTCGGCTGCAGGACAATGTCGTCCAGTGCGAGCGTGTACCCCGCTTTCTTCAGCCGTTTGCACGCATCGACCACGGCATCGTCGATCGTGATGTCCTCCAGCAGTTCGATCACCGTCTGGTCGGCGGGCAGCACGTGACAGAAGTCGCTCAGCAGCAGGTCGCGGGTGACGTTGACGAAGGCCCGGTGCGATCCGACCAGTCGTTGCAGACCCATGACGTTGAGCGTGGTGTTGACGGTCTGCCGGGTGGCCTGCGAGCCGTCGGCGTGGGCGAAGGCGTTGTGCGTGCCCGCGCGGAAGAGCAGCTCATAGGCGACGACCTTGCGATGGCGGTCGAAGATCGGCTGGCGGGCGACGAACAGGTTGTGGCGGGCGGCATCATCGGCGGGCGGGGCGGGGGTGGGGGGCGTCGTGGGTGTGGCAGGCTTGGTGGAATGCGTCAATGGGTTCCCCTCAGAACGTGGTTTCTTACCATAGGTGGCACAGGCGTCTCGCCTGTGCGAATGTCAGCCTCACATGCACAGGCGAGGCGCCTGTGCCACCGGATTTTCGGACGGGGCCGGGTTCGGAACGCTCTATTGGCGACGTTCTCTTCTTCAACACTTCTCAACTCCGTTCTCGCCCCGCGGGTGGCGGAACGGGCGTAGTGGCGGCGGTGTCGCAGGCGCTGCGGCAGAGCGTTTCCAGTTGCGTGAAGTCGCGTTGCAGCTCCTCCAGGTTCGTGCCGTCGGCGGCGTGTTGGTAGAGGCGTTCGGCGGCTTCGCTGATCTGCGGGAAGCCGTAGCCGCCTGCCGAGCCGCGCAGGTCCAGGCACATCTTCTCCAGCACCGGATCGCCCGCCGGACCCTCGACGCACTGGCGAAGCTGGCCGAGCTGGTTGTCCAGCCGGCTGAGGAAGTTGAGGATCAACGGCCGCATCCGCACGTTGCCCCAGTGCTCGCTGAGCACCGGCTCGGGCGGGGGGGCGTCGTCGGCGGCGGCCGCAGGCAGGTGGTCGCGGAGCGTGGCGAGTAGTTGCTCGAAGGTGTACGGCTTGTGCAGCACGGCGGTGACGCCCACCGCGCGGGCCTCCTCGTCGCTGGGCCGGTTGGGGTTGGCGGTCAGCAGCACGATGGGGCGGTTGTACCCCTCGGCCCGCAGCATCTGCGTCATCTCCAGCCCCGTCATGCCCGGCAGGCAGACGTTGGCGAGCGTCAGGTCGGCGGGCTGGTTCTGGAGGTGGCCGATGGCTTCGACGGCGTCCGGCAGCGTGTCGAGCTGCACGCCGAGCTGGCTCATGTGGAACTGGAGCAGGTCGCGGTCGTCGACGGAGTCTTCGACGTAGAGCAGCCGGCCGTGAAGGCTGGGCAGCTCGTGGCTGGCGTCGTCGCCGTCGACCATGTCGGCACGGACGAGGCTGTCGACGAAGGCGCTGAGGACGATGGGGTCTTCGAACTGCGCACCGACTTCATGCACGCGATGGACGACGTGCCGGCACCAGACGACCTTGCCGTGGATCAGCTTCGCTTGGCCGTGCACGGTCTTGAGCAGCAGGCCGCATCGGCTGTCGATGTGGACGTAGTTGCCGTGGAGGAAGGCGATGCCCGTTCGGCTGATGTTGCGTGGGCGGATGAGGTAGTTGATGCTCGACCCGCCGGGGTGGTAGAGCTTCATCACCACGCCGGAGCGGCGCTCGAAGTTGATGCGCTGGTCGCCGCGCATCTCGAGGTATTTCTGGGCGTCCGCCTCGCGTTCGAGCCGGTCGAGCAGGTCACGCCGTTCCGCATGACTCAACCGGAGCGTGTCGATGCAGGAACTGGAGGATGGCATTGGCATCTGGACAGCCTTCGGCAGGTCACACACAAGTCACCGATGGCGGCCCGGGAGCGAAAGTTTTTCCCCCTCGCACCTCGGCCCGGCTCCCCGTCCGTACGCATGGGGGGCTTGAGCATCTATCGGACGCCTTGCCTGGCAACTTCATGACAATATTTTCATAATTGACACGCTTGCCAGTCGGCGTACGCTGAGGGTCGGTTCGCATCCACTTTTTTACATGGGGAAGCCCGTCGTGCCCGTCAAGCTCAACGTCTTGTTCCTGTGCACCGGCAATTCCTGCCGAAGCCAGATGGCCGAGGGCTGGGCCCGCGCGCTCAAGGGGGACGTGATCGAGCCTTACTCCGCGGGCGTGGCGCCCAAGGGGATGGACCCGCGGGCGGTGCGGGCGATGGCCGAGGCGGGCGTGGACATCGCCGGCCAGGGCTCGCAGCACGTGGACGCGCTGCGCGACGTGCGCTTCGACTGCGTCGTGACCGTCTGCGACCATGCGCGGGAAACGTGTCCCGTGCTTCCCGGCGCGGCGCGTGTGATCCACGTCGGCTTCGACGATCCACCGCATCTCGCCGCCGACGCACCGGATGACGAATCGGCGATGGGGCATTACCGGCGGGTGCGCGACGAGATCCGGCAGTTCGTCGAAACGTTGCCCGAAGGGTTAGGCCTCACCGCCGCCGCCGACTAGAATGAGGTGAACGAGTCAGGAGCTTTCCCATGCCAGAGATGCCACAAGTCCGCGTCCCGCGTCTGGTGGTGGCCATGATGCTGCTCGGGCTGTTTGTGCTGTCGCTGGTGGCGCTTCGGCAGTATGGGTTGGCGGGCGACGTGCAGGCCCTGACGCTGGCGATCGTCGCCGGCCTGCTGTGCAGCCTCACCGCCGCCGGGCTGATCTACGCCAACAACGAACGCTACCACGCCCGCGCCCGCGCCAACAGCCGCCTCAACAGCTCCCCGTGAAGTGTGGGCCGTGGGACGTAGGGCGTGGAAAACGCCCGCCTCTGAGGCGCGCCGCGACGAAGAGCGGGATGAGGGGGATGTGGGATGTGTGATGTGGGATCGATGATGTCAGAGAGCGGCGGTCGATTCTATAGATCATCGATTAAACATCATCGATCCCCCTCATCCGGGGCTTCGCAGACTCAGCCCTCGGCTTTTTACACTTCTGTCCGAACCCCGAACCCCG
>JBBDPC010000137.1:0-41261 GCA_040876735.1 Phycisphaeraceae bacterium
AAGGTTCGGCCCAACGAGCCGCGGTACGTCGCCGACGTGGCGCGGTTTCTCGCCAGGCGGCGCGGGTTGAGCGTGCCGCAGTTCACGACGCGGACCGATGCGAACGCGACAAGGTTTTTCCGATTGCCGGGGTGACGTAAGGGTTAGGGGGATGCTTTCCCAGTGGGGCGGGACGCCCGCCCCACTGGGAAAGCGAAGTGCACCACTGCTGGGGGGGAGCCCACGGTTGGAAACCGTGGGCTTGGGTACACTGTCGGGCATGACTGAGCGATCGCGCGATGCGGCGGTGGTGGGTTGTGCGCTGGCGGTGCTGACGCTGGTGTTGCTGCCGTGCGTGGTGACGTTTTTGCCAGCAATTTACTTCGATGTCGACCCGCGCAGCGACGTGGGGCGCAGCGCGGTGGTGGCGCTGGGGCCAGCGGGCGCGGCGTGGTACCAGACGGCGGCGGTGGCGGTGGCGGCGTTGAGCCTGGCGGTGAGCGTGGCGGCGGGGGCGCGCGTGCGGTGGGCAGCGGCGGCGCTGGTGGGCGTGGGCATGCTGGCGTGTGCTTACCACCTGCCGCAGCATACCGCCAACGCTTTGCCCACGGGCGGGTGGATTGCGGCGGCGGCGCTGGGGCTGGCGGCGGTGCACCTGGGGCAGTTTGAGCCGGCGCGGCGGTGGCTGGTCGCGGGGCTGGTGGCGATGCTCGTGCCGATGGGCTTGCAGGCGGGCTGGTACGTTCTCGTGGAGCACCCGGCCACGGTGGCCTCCTACCTGGAGACCGAGTCGGAGATGCTGGCCAGCCGGGGCTGGGAAGCCGGCTCGTCGCAGCATGAGTTATACCGCCGACGGCTGATGGACTGGCAGGCGGTCGGCACGTTCGGGCTGTCGAATGTGTTCGGCTCGGTGGTGGCGGGGTTCACGCTGCTGGCGGCGGCGGTGATGGTGGACATGGGGCGGCGCACGCAGTGGCAATGGGCGTTGATGGCGTTGCCGGTGGCGGGGCTGGGTATGGTGACGGTGTGGCTGAGCCGGTCGGCGGGGGCGATGGTGGGGCTGCTGGCGGGGGCGGGGGTGTTAGGGATAGTAGGGTTGGTGAGGGTGTGGGGGAAGGGGACCGTGCGGCTGGAGCCGCACGGCCTCGGGCGATGGGTGATGGTGGGCGTGGTGGCGTTGGTGGGGCTGGCGTTTGCGGCGGTGCTGGTGCGGGGGGCGATGGGGCCGCCGGAGACGATGGCGGGCGAGCGGACGCTGCTGTTCCGGTTTCACTACTGGCAGGCGGCGGCCCGGCTGATCGGCGAGGCGCTGCCGGGCAGTGCGGTGGTGGGCGTCGGGCCCCACGGTTTTTCGCAAGGCTACCTGTGGGCGAAGAACCCGCTGAACCCGGAAGAGGTGACCAACGCGCACAACGTGTTCATCGACTATGTGGTGATGCTCGGCATCGGCGGGTGGGCGTTGGCGGCGGTGCTGTGGTTGTGGCTGATGCAGGCGGGGATGAGCGTGGGGCGTGGGGCGTGGGGTGTGGGGCGTGAGGAATCGGGGGAGCCGGGGGGGATGTTGCCGCGGGAGCACCTGGTGCTGGCGGGAGTGGTGGCGGCGGCGGTGTTCGGCGTGCAGTACCGGCTGATGCTGCCGCAACTGATGATCGAGACGGCGCTGCTCTGGCTGGTCGCAGCGCTGGCGTTCGTCGGGGTCATGGCGGTGCTGGCGACGCCCGGGCGCTTGCGGCCGTGGTGGGGTATGGCCGGGCTGCTGGCGGCCGCGACGGCGGTGCTGGTGCACAACCAGATCGAGATGACGTTCTACCAGTTCACCTCGGCGGGGATTGTCTGGGTGATCGTGGGCCTGGCCGCAGCGGGGGACGTGCAGGCGAAGCCGGCCACGGCGGGGCGGGCATGGGCGCGGTTCGGGCCGGCGGCGGCGCTGGCGGCGGCGGTGGTGGCCCTGGCCGTGGGACATGCCGCGCCGGTGACCGCCCAGCAGGGCCGGCTGGCGCGGGCGGCCACCGCCTTGCAACAGGGACATGCGCAGACGGCACTGGCACGGCTGGACCAGGCGGGCGCGGCGTCACCGACCGACGCGGACGTTCGGCAATGGCGCCTCTCGCTGCGCTTGAGCATCGCCCAGCAGGCGGCGGCGATGAGGCGGACCGATCTCGCCCGGCAGCAGATCGCCGACGCGCTGGCCGTGCTCGACGCCAGCGAAGCGGCGGGCGTGGACACCGCCTCCCTGCACCGCCAGCGGGCGCGGGTGCAGTTGATGGCCAGCGAGATGCTCGACGAACCCGACCGGCTCGACGCGGCCGCCACGGCCTGGCAGCAGGCGATCGTGCGGGCGCCGTACAACCTGGACGACCACGTCCAGCTCGGCGACCTGCACTGGCGTCGCGGCGAACGTGAACGGGCGGCCGAGCTGTACCGCCGGGCGTTGCAGATCAGCGATTGGAACTACCTCGACCCCGCCAAGCAGTTGACCGACGCCCAACGGCTGACGGCCCGGGCCCGGGCGGACACGGCTCAGGAATCGGAACCCGTGAACAACCGCCCCTGAGCGAGTCCGCGAGCGAAGGGCGGGATGAGGGGGAAGAGATTTCTAATTGCTGATTTATGATTGATGATTGCTGATGTATCAATCAGACATCAGCCATTAGCAATTAGCCATCAGCAATTAGCCCCCGCGCTCCATCATTACCTTGGCCCCTGTCACCGACGGCGGAAAGCAGATGCACTGCAACCGCCACTTTTATCCGCAGTTACGCCATGACGCATCCGGCAGACAGCATGACGTCCGTGCATCGCGGCGTCAGATCGCAAGCTTCGGCGCAGCCGGGGGGTGTCAGGCGGTCACGCGAGGCGCGGCGTTATGGCAGGGCCTTGGCGAGGTCGACCCAGTAACCCTGCGTGACGATGGGGCCGGGGGGGCCGGGGGCGGGGCGTTGGCGGAGCGCGTCGATCAGGTCGCGCATCTTCGAGTGGATGGGAGCGGTGAAGATCATCTGCTCCTGTGTCGTCGGATGGCGGATGCCCAGCAGGGCGGCGTGGAGGGCGGGGGTGTGCAGGAACAGGTCGCTGCGAGCGAGAGCGTCGGCTTCGAGCTTGTCCCCTTCCGCCTTGGGACGGGCGTAGGTCATCTGGTGGCGATGGGCGGCGGGCAGGGGCGGGTGGTCCAGTTCGGCATGGCCGACCGGTTCGCCGCCGTAGAGGATGTCGCCGACGATGGGATGGCCGAGGAAGGAGAGGTGGACGCGGATCTGGTGCGTTCGGCCGGTCTTGAGTTCGAGTTCGACGAGGGAGTAGCCCTGGTAGCGTTCGCGGACGCGGTAGAGCGTCAGCGCCTGCTTGGCGGTGGAGTCGTTGCGGACGGCCATGGCTTCGCGGATGGTCGGATGCTTGGCGATGGGCTGGTCGATCGCGCCGCCAGGCGGATCGGGGCAGCCGTGGACGACGGCGAGGTAGGCCTTGAGATTGGTGCGGTCTTCGAACTGGCGGGCAAGCTTCCAGTGCGGCTCGTCCTGCTTGGCGACGATCATGACGCCGGTGGTGTTGCGGTCGAGCCGGTGGACGATGCCGGGGCGTGCGTCGTCGGCGCCGAGGGAGGAGAGGCCCTCGACGGTGCCGTCTTCGTGGGCGACGGGATGGTCGGCGACCTGTTGCTGGAAGTGATAGGCGAGGCCGTTGATGAGCGTGCCGGACATCTGCCCGCGGGCGGGGTGGACGATGAGGCCCGCCTGCTTGTTGACGACGATGAACGCGTCGTCCTCGTAGAGGATGTCCAGTGGGATCGGCTCGGGCTTGAACGCTTTGGTGGGGCGGGGCGGGAGGATGACGTCGACGATGTCGCCGGCCTTGAGTTTGGTGGAGGGCTTGGCCTGCTTGCCATTGACGCGGACGCCGCCGAGTGCGATGAGCTTCTGGATCTGGTGCCGGCTGACGTGGCCGACGTGGCTTTGCAGGTTTTTGTCCAGCCGTTCCTTGGCGTCGCGGGTGAGGCGGTAGCGCAGGTGCTCCGGGCCTTCCTCTTCCAGTTCGCTGTGAGTCAGTTCGGCGGCGGCTTCCATGGCCTGGTCGACGCCGGCGGCGAGCGTCTGCTCGTCGGCGACGGGGGTGGGCAGCTTTTTGGGGCGGAAGCGGGGGGGCATGACGGGGATAACGCTCCGCGACGGGTCGCGGTGAACGTGGGTGTGATGGACCGCCGGGGCTTACTCCGGCTCGGCGGGCACGTTGGGGTCGAGCGGGATGGGCGCTTCGCCGGTTTCCACCTCTTCGGCTTCGTCGAACATGTCGACATCGCCTTCGAGGAAGTCGGTCGAGGGCGTCATGTCGGGCATGGGCGGGGCGGCGGAGGCGGGAGCGAAGACGACCGGCTGCTGCAACCGCTCGACGAGGGCGTGGCGCTGCCGGGCCTGGTTGGCGAGGCCGGGCAACTCGGCGGCGGCGGCGGCTTCCTCGGCCTGCTGGTAGTAGCGGGTGGCCTGGTCCCACTGGCCACGCGTCTCGGCGACCTGGGCGAGGCCGAGCAGGGCGTTGACGCGGAACACCGGCTGGCGGGCCGTCTCCTGGGCCCGGCGGTACATCGCTTCGGCGCGATCGAGCGCCTGGGCCCGGCTCATCCCGGCGGCGTCGGCTTCCTCGCTCGTGTCTTCCGCTTCCGCCGTTTCGCGGGGGCGCACCGCCTGGTCCATCGCCGCGTCGCCGCCGCGCAGGTAGGCCAGGGCCTGGACGGTGGGGTGCCGATGCTCCTCGGCGATGTCGGAGTAGCCCGCCGCGGTGGTCGTGGCGGCGAGGTCGGCGAAGGCCATCTCATGCGCCTCGGTGCTCCACGCGCTGTAGAGGCGATAGCCCGCGAAGCTGCCGGCGGCGATCACCAGGACGAGCAGCACCACGTTGCCGTAGTTCTCCCACCAATGGCCGAAGTTGGAGAAAAATTCGGCGAGGTCGTTTTCTTTCAGTTCGTGGCGTTCTTCGCTGTCCATGGGGGAGATCTGATCTTGGAGGTTGAATCGGTGAGGGATGAACGTGGATCGAAGATCACAGATGATCGATCCATCGATGAACGGTTAGTTTCGCGGGCCGAGCGTCACGATCGTCGTCACGACGCTGTGCCGTTCGCCTATGCGGACGCGCAGCGACTCGGGGCCCTTGGTGTAGCGCATCACGGTCGTGCCGTCGGCGTCGCGTTCGCGGCCCTGCGACGACCAGCCGTGCCGCGGCAGATGCTGGCGGTAGAAGTTCACCACCTCGGCGGTGTTGGACCGGCCCTGGTAGACGTGGCGCACCTCGCGAGCCGAGGCGCCGATCCGGGCCTCGCTGCGCGACGGCACGGCCACGAAGCCGATCGGCAACGGCACGTCCGGAATCGGCGAACGGTCCCGCGCCACCAGCCCGGGGCCCGACTGCGGCGGCAGGTAGTCGCCGTCGTCCGTGAAGGCCGCCCGCGGCAGCGACTGTTGCGTGCACGCACCGGCGGCCACCGACAACGCCACCAGCAATAACAGGCTTACGAGCTTGCACATGGGAAAGTTCCGTACGAGACCGGTTGACAAGGAGAAAGTGTATGCCCGCACTGAAGTTGCCGCAAACGGGGGTAGTGGGATACTTTCAAAGTGGGGCGGGCGTCTCGCCCGCCGTTCGGTCGAAGACCGAATACGTTGTTGGCCCTTCGGGCCAATGGCGGGCGAGACGCCCGCCCCACTAGAAAAGCAAAGTACACCACTGCCCAAACGGGAAGCGCACGAAAGGCGAAGCTACTCTTCCGCCGCCAACTTCGGCGCGCCGCGCTTGCGGGCATTGTATTGCAGAACGGCGTAGGCGACGTGGGTGACGCTGTTGTTGATCCGCTTCAGGTGCGTCAGCAGGTCCAGGTGCACGGCACTGGATTCGTGCGTGAGCTGCTCCCCGGCCCGGAGGCGCTGGAAGTGGTTGTCGCGGAGACGACGCTCTTCTTCGCTAAGCTGCTCCTTGTTCTGCATCAGTTGCTGGGCGAGGTCGCTGTCGCGGGTGGTGAAGGCGGTTTCGGCGATGAGCATGTTCCGGGCGACCTTGGCGTAGAAGCTTTTCAGCTCCTTCCAGCCGGCGGTGGAGAAGGTGACGCGATGGCGGACACGCTTGATGACCAGCTCGGCGAGGTTCTTGTCAACGATGTCGCCGATCGCCTCCAGCTCCGAGAGGTAGCGCAACTGGCGCATGACTTCGCCCGACTCGTCCTCGTGGCCGTCCTGCCCGGCAAGGTCGGCGAGAAAGCGCTTGATCTCCCGGTCGAGCAGGTCGACCTGGTCGTCCCGCTGCTGGACCTGCTCGGCCAGTTCGGCATCGCGCTCGACCAGCGCCCGCCAGACGTCGGCGAGCATCGACCGCACGATCTCGGAGACGCGCAGAATCTCGCGCATCGATTGCCCGGTCGCCAGCGAAAACCCCTCCACCGGCCGGTCGGTGATGTAGCGGGGGCCGAACGTGTCCGGCTCGTCGCGCTCGGGCACGAGTTGACTGGCCAGCCGGTAGACCACGCTCACCAGCGGCAGGAACAGCAGGGCGACGACCCCGTTGAACGCGGTGTGCCACAGCGCCACCTGCATGTCCGGCCCGGTGGGGATGCGGCCGAGCAGTTCGATGACCAGCGGCAGCGTCAACAGCGCCAGCGCCGCGACGCTCGCCTTGGCCAGCAGGTTGCCCAGCGCCAGGCGGCGCGATTCGGTCTGCGACCAGCCGACGATGAGCGTGCTCAACGACAAGCCGACGTTGGCCCCGGCCACGGCGGGCACAGCCAGCGCCAGGCCCACCGTGCCCGCGGCGGCGAGGCCGACGACGAGCCCGATCGCGGCCGTGCTCGACTGCAGGGCGACCGCGAGTATCGCCGCGAGCACCATGAGCCAGGCCGGCCGATCCTGCGCCAGCTCCAGCAGGGCCATCAGGTCGCCGTCGGGGGCGATGTGGTCGCTGGCGCCGGTGCGGATCATGCCGATGGCCATGAAGATGAGGCCGAGGCTGAGCACGATCTGGCCCATGCCGCGCACCGCGCTGCGGCGGAAGAACTGGTAGCCGAGCACGCCGACGAGGATGAGCAGGGGGGCGTAGGCATCCAGTTGCAGGGCGATCAGCAGCACCATGAGGGTCAGGCCGATGTTGGCCCCGAGCATGACGGCGAGGGTCTGGCGTGCGGAGAGGTGGCCGAGCTGCACCGCCTGCACGCTGAGCAGGGAGATGGTGGTGCTGGAGGGCGCGACGAGCGAGACGCCGATGCCGCACAGAAACGCGCGCCAGCGCGAGCTGGCCATGCGGCGCATCCATCGCCCGAGCTGCGGACCGAAGAGTCGGTCGAGCCCTTTGCGAAGAAAGCGGACGCCGAAGAGGATCAGCGCCACGCCGCCGGCGATCGTGATGAACAAGGTCATGGCGGTGACGTTCGGACTGACTGCACGATACCGGTGCAGCGAAATGTTAGCGAGTTGTTCAAGCGGAAAATTCGTCGCGCCGGTTCAATGAAGCTGGATTCGGCCGACAGTGTGATGGAAGAAAGTGAACGGCCAGAGGGGGTGACCCCGTATGATGAGTGAGATGACACAGGCGGCGCCGATCGACATGATTGCGCGGGAGCAGGTGGTTCCCGTGTCACTGGCTACGCTGGGCCGACGACGGCAGGCGGTGTCGGCCTGCGCGGCGGCGGTGCGGCTGGCGTGGATGGGCGGACTGGCGTTGCTGGCGGTGGTGCTGGCGGATGCGAGCGTGACGCTGCCGGCTTCGGTGCGTCTGTTGTCGGCGATGGGCGTGGTGGCGGTGATCGCGGCCGCGGCGGCGCGGTGGCGGCGGCGGCCGGGCGAGCCGGGGGAACCGGGGGGGCCGGGGGCGGCGGCGCAGCGGCGGCTGGCGCGGGAGGTGGAGTTGCAAGCGGGCGTGCCGCACAACCAACTGGTCAACGCACTGCTGCTGGGCGGCGCGGCGAGGGGGTATGGCGATCCGCTGGCGCAGGCGCTGGCGCGGCGAAGTGCCGAGCGTGGGGCGGCGGCGTTGCGGGGGCTCGACATGAATGCGGCGGTCGATCGAGAGCGGCTGCGGCGGGAGGGCGGCTGGCTGTGGGCGGTGGCAGTGGCGTGGATGGTGGTGGCGGTGATTCAGCCGGGCGTGGTGGGGCAGGGGCTGGCGCGGGTGGCGCTGCCGTGGGCGGATGTGCCGGCGTTCAGTTTGACGCGGCTGGTGGTGACGGTTGAGCCGGGGGATGGTTCGGAGGCGGTGATGGTGGGAGATGACGTGCGGGTGACGGCGGCGGTGAGCGGCGTGATGCCGGCCGAGCCTGCGACGCTGGTGACGCTGGGTGGTTCGGCAGACGCGGCGCGGCGGTGGACGATGCGGGAGGCGGACGAGGGGCGGTGGGTGCACACGCTGCGCGACCTGCGAGAGCCGGTGCGGTTTCGGGTGGAGGCGGGTGCGGCGTGGTCGCGGGCGTATGTGGTTCGGCCGATGGCGGCGCGGGATGAAGCGGAGGAGGCGGAGGAAGTGGCGCAGCCTGGCACGGTCGAGGCCGTGGCGGATGCGGGTGCTGATGCGACGGCGGGTGATGACGACATGGCGGCGCAGGTGGAGGCGTTGCGTGCGTTGATGCAGCAGGCGGCGGCGATCCGCGACCTGGCGGAGGCGATGGCCGCGGCGAGCGAACTGGACGCAGCGACGTGGCAGGCAATGCTTGAAGCGTTGCGCGGCGAGATCGAAGCGTTTGCCGGCGACGCGGGCGCACTGGCGGACGAACTGGAAGCGATGGCGGCGAGCCTGGACGAGCCGATGCAGAGCGAAGCGAAGGCGATGGCGGACGTACTGCGCGGTTTGGCACTGCCGGCGATGGCGGAGATGGACTTGCAGCCGAGCGGGAAGGCGGAGGGTATGCCGGCGAACGAGGTGCGCGAGGCGGCCGAGGCGGACCGCGCGACGTTGGCCGAGCGCGGCGCGGCGATGGCGGCGATGGCGGATGGCCGGGTCAGTCGAGAGGAGGGGGCGGGGGCGTTGCCCGCGGCGTGGGCCGACCCGGCGGCGGAAGGGACGTACGATGTGCAGATCGCTTCGGGCGACGTGACGCCGGCGCAGCTCCGGGCGATGATGGAGCAGGCCCCGCCCGCCTACCGGACGCTGGTGGAGCGTTACTTTCGTTCGCTGAGCGAGGAGGTGCGATGATGATGGATCGAACGCGACGTGGTGGCAGGGTTGCACTGCTGGTGGCGATGATGGCGATGCTTGCCGGGCCCGTGCCGGTGCGCGGTGAGGCGGAGGCGCCGCGGGAGGGGGTGGTGCGTGTCGCGCTGCTGACGTATGCCGAGGGCAAGACGCCCGACTGTTTCTCGACGGGGTTTCTGGCGCTGGTCGCCCGTGAGGCCGAGTTGCCTGTGGCGCGCGCGTTCGCCAGCGTGGAACTGGCCAGCGACGAGCTGTTCGCGCACCCGTTCGTGGTGCTGGCCGGGGAGGGCGCGTTTGCGCTGAGCGAAGCGGAGCGGACGAACCTCAAGGCGTACATCGAGCAGGGCGGGTTCGTGCTCGCCTCGGCCAGTTGCTCCAACGCCGCATGGTCGGCGAGCTTTCAGGAGGTGATGACGGCCTTGTTCGGCGAGGAGGCGATGCAGCCGATCGACAGCGATCACGCGATGTTCCATTCACTGTATGAGATCGGCCGGGTACAGATGCGCCGGGCCGTGCCCGAGACGGTGACGCCGCTGCTCGGCCGATCGGTCAACGGCACGTTGCGCGTGGTCTTCGCGCCGATGGGGTTGAACGACACCGACAACGCCGGCGGCGGCTGCTGCTGCTGCGGCGGCAACGAAATCCGCAACGCCCGGATGATCAACGCCAACCTGCTGACCTATGCTCTGACGAACTGAGCAGCAGCCACCACGCCCCCCCGCACCATGAAACGGATTTCTCCCCCATGGCCATCAAAAAAGACGGACACTTCATCACCGTTCAGGAACACATCATCGAGTCGCAGCGCGAGCACCCGACCGCGACCGGCGAGTTCTCCTGGCTGCTCTCGGCCATCACGCTCTCGACGAAAATCATCGCCAGCTACGTCCGGCGGGCGGGCCTGATCGACGTGCTCGGCGCCGCCGGCCACGAGAACATCCAGGGCGAGGTCGTCCAGAAGCTCGATATCATCGCCAACGAAACGCTCATGCGGACGTTCGGCTATCGCGACACCGTCGGCATCATCGCCTCCGAAGAAGACAACGAACCCCGCGTGCTCCAGGAAGTGAGCGAGGGCGGCAAGTATATCGTCATGTTCGACCCGCTCGACGGCTCGTCCAATATCGACGCCAACGTCTCGATCGGCACGATCTTCACCATCTTCGGCAATCCGCCCGAAATCGAGGGCGCTGCGGCTAGCGTCCTCCAGCGCGGCCGGCGACAGCTCGCGGCGGGCTATGTCGTCTACGGCAGCTCGACCGTGCTGGTCTACACCACCGGCAATGGCGTGCACATGTTTACGCTCGACCCGCAGTTCGGGGCCTATCTGCTCACGCGGGAAAACGTCGAGATGCCTGCCCACGCGCCGCAATACTCGGTCAACGAGGCCTACGTCGAGCGGTTTCCGGAAGGCTATCAGCAATACCTGGCGTGGACGAAGCAACAGAAGCGGTGGAGCTCGCGCTACATCGGCTCGCTGGTGGCGGACTTTCACCGCATCCTGCTCAAGGGCGGCGTCTTCCTCTACCCGCCGACCACCGATCACAAGCAGGGCAAGCTGCGGTTGATGTACGAGGCCAACCCGCTGGCGTTTATCGCCGAGCAGGCGGGAGGCGCGGCGACCGATGGTGAAGGGGCGATCCTCGATCGCTCGCCCACCGGCGTCCACGACCGCACGCCGCTGGTCATCGGCAGCCGTGACAACGTGGACGAGGTGATGCGGTTCGTCGAGGCCGGCCGGTCGGTGACGACGCGGTGAGCTATGATAAAGCTCATGGGTCTGAAGCCGGTCAACCTGACGGTCGAGGCCGCGCGGGTCTCACCCGAGGCCGAAGCGCTGCTGCGCGATGCCGACGCACGCATCGACCAGTTCATCCACCGGCGGCGCAACGATCCCCTGCCCGCGTTCGTCCCCAGCGACGCCCGGCTGAGCTACACCACGCTGGAACTGATCCGCGACCGCCACCTGGCCCCCGACATGACCATGTGCGAATGGGGCAGCGGCTTCGGCGTCACCGCCTGCCTCGCGACGCTGCTGGGCTACGACGCCTGCGGCATCGAGATCGAACCCGACCTGGTTGACGAAGCGCAGGACCTCGCAAACGCCCACGACCTGTCCACCGAGTTCACCCACGGCAGCTTCATCCCCGACACCGGCGACCACCTCGCCATCGACTCCGGCGACTTCGACACGCTCGCGACCGACCGCCACAGCGCCTACGACGAAATGGGCCTGGACGTGGAAGACTTCGGCCTGATCTACGCCTACCCATGGCCCGGCGAAGAGCAGACGGTCGAGCGCATTTTCGAAGCCTACGCCGCGGTGGGCGCCCTGCTGGTGACCTATCGCGGCATCAACCACATCCACGTCCACCGCAAGACCGCCGGCCGCACGAAGCCGTACGCCGACCACCGGTGACTGACCGCTTCACCCCTGCCTGGCCGTGCCGAAGCTGAACGCCAGCAGAAAGCCGATCATGAACAGGGCGAACACCCCGCCGCCAACCAGCGCCACCGCCATCTGGTCGATCAGCAAGCCCACCACCAGCAGTACCGCCATCACCGCCAGGAAGATGCAGACGAAGCCCGCTTGCCGAAAGCTTCTCTGCGTTGCTGTCTCATAGGTCGCCGACACGGGCAGGATCATTGCCGCCATGCAGAACGCGAGCACCCCCAGCGCCGGTTCGCTGAACAGGTAAGCCCCCACGCCCGCCACGATCGCGCCCACCAGCAGCCCCACAAGCCAGTTGCTGCCCATCACCTGCCGATGCGTCAGCGCGTACCGGCCATACCGGTTGAAGCGGAGCATCAGGTTGAACACCGGGTCCGCCACCCAGCTCAGCAGGATGAACAGCACACAGGCGATCAATACCGGCCAGACCACGATGGCTACGGCGGGAGAGGCATGCATCGCCGTCGCCCGCAGCATACGGACCAGTATGTAAACGCCGATCACCACGCCAATGCGCGCCTTGGGGCTGATCCGGCTCATCCACAGGAAGTAGCCCAGCATCATGCGGTAGATGAGATGCCGTGCCTTGAGCGCGGTGACCATGCCGTGGCGGGCGAACTCGTGTTCCGGATCCAGCCGCAGCGCTTCGCGGAAGCAGGGCAGGGCCTTGGCGGGCTGGTTGGCGTGCAGGTGCGCCCAGCCCTGGTTGGCGTGGGCAAGCGGATCTTCGGGCGCCTGCGACGTGGCGCGCGTAATCGCCGACCGCGCCGCGTCCGTGCGGCCGAGTTGCGTCAGGGCCAGCGCCCGGAAGTTCGCCGCGTCGGCGTCTTCCGGGTCCAGCGCCAGGGCTTTTTCGACAGCCTTAAGCCCCTTGGCCCATTTCGCCTCCGCCATGTACGCCTGCCCCAGCAGCGTGAAGTAGTCGGCACAAGCGGGGTCCAGGCGAATGGCCTCACGCGCCGACTGCCGCGCCGCCGCGTAGGCTTCGCTGTCATGCAGGACGCAGCCGAGCACGTAATGGGCGAACGGCAGGTCCGGCTCCAGGGCCACCGCCTCTTTCGCCGCCGTCCGCGCCGCTTTCATCTGCTTCTGCCCGCAGAGCGCGAGCGCCAGCATGCCGTGCACCATGCCGTCGTTGGGCAACTCGGTCATCGCCTGCCGCAGCGCCTGCTCCGCCAGGTCGTACCGTTGTTGCTGGATCAGCAACCGCCCCCGTTCAAGCTGACTCATGCTGCATCTCCGCGTATGCGTGACCGGACGTCACTTGAGCTTCATGTAAGTGAGAATGTCGTCGTACAGCCCGCTCTCGTTGGAGTAGAGTGCATAGTTGCGGGCGGTGGCGAACCACTCCCGCGTCGATGGCTTCACCGCCTTGGCCCCGCGCAGCAGGTCTTTGGTCGACACCGGCGTGGGCCGGCCGGACTTCATCGCGTCGCGCAGCTTCGCCTCCACCGCCACGTCCACCACCGCCTTGAGGTCCGCGCCCGAGAGGTGCGGCGTCTTACGCGCCACGGCCTCGAAATCGACCGCGTCCTGCGGCTTACCTTTCATCAGCACCCGCAGCGTTTCGGCCCGTGCCGTTTCGTCCGGCGGCGGGACGAACAGAATACGGTCGAACCGCCCCGGCCGGCGAAACGCCGAGTCCAGGTGCCACGGCGCGTTGGTCGCCCCCAGCACCAGTACGCCGTCGTTCGAGCTTTTCACGCCGTCCAGCTCCGAGAGGAACTGGTTGATCACCTGCCGGCCGGCGCTGCCCGCCATGTCCGTGCGCTTGGCGCCCAGCGCGTCCACTTCATCGAAGAACAGCACGCATGGCGTGTGCTGGCGGGCGTACTCAAACAAAGCGTGCAACCGCTGTTCGCTCTGGCCGAGGTACATGTCCAGCACGTCGTGGATGCCCACGGCGATGAAGCCCGCGTCGATTTCGCCCGCCGTGGCGCGGGCGAGATAGGTCTTACCGCAGCCGGGCGGGCCGTACATCAGGATGCCGCCGCCCACCGCCTTGCCGTAGGCCGCGTAGAGTTCGACATTGCGGATCGGCTCGATGATCTTGATCCGGATCTCATCCTTGAGCGCTTCCATGCCGCCCACGTCCGCAAACGAAGTGGACGGTTTTTCCATCTCGAAACCGGCGGGCGCTTCCTTCTCATCGGCGCGCAGCAGCACACGCCCAAACTCGTCCACGTCGTCGTCCGACGCGTCGCCGTCCGCATCGTTCGCGTCCGTGACGCCCAGTGCTTCGGCCAGCGTTTCGTCCGCCAGCGCCGGGTCGGCCGCGATCGCCCGGCGGTAAGCCGTGGCCGCCCGATCCAGTTCGCCCCGCTTCATCAGCAGCCGTGCCAGCAGCAGGTGCGTGCCCGGCTCCGCGTCGGGCCGTTTGGCCAGGTCTTCCACGACCACCAGCGCCTCGGCCGTCTGCCCCTGTCGCTCAAAGCAGCGCGCCAGCAGGAGCTTCAACTGCTCGCTCTCCGCCGTCAGCGTCAGCCCTTCGCGGACGAGCTGCGCCGCTTCGTCCACCATGCCCCGGCCGAGCAGCATATGGGCAAGCTGACGGCGCAGCGGCAGGTTCTCCGGTGAAAACGCCAGCGCTTCGCGCAACCCGGTCAGCACTTCGTGATCGTTCGACATGACATTCCCCTTGATACCATCTTGCCGCCTTGGCCGGGTCTGAGGCCGGACGTTCATGATTGAGCCTTGAGCCGTCAGCCAGAATACCCCAAGTCGGCCTGTCGCTGGCTCATGGCTGAAAGCTGACGGCTCAAAGCTCGATAAGGATACTCGCACCTGCCCCATGATAGAAAAATCGGGTCGTGGTTCATTTTCAAAGTGGGCAGGCGCCAACGTCCGCCGGCCGGCTTTCATGTCTGCCCCTTGTTCTGAAAACCATTCTGAGGACATCGATTCGTGCCGTGGAGCGACGAGAGAATCACTCGCGCCGGTGGGCCTCTTCGGCAGCCGCGTGCCCGGGGGGCGGATCGTGGTGGGCGTGCAGGCGGGCGTAGGGGCCGGCGTGCTGGAGCAGTTGCGCGTGCGTCCCGGACTCGGCGATTCGGCCGTGCTCCAGGACGACGATGCGGTCCGCGCGGCGAATGGTCGAGAGCCGGTGGGCGATGATGAGCGTGGTTCGGCCGTGGGTGAGGCGTTCGATGGCGGCCATGACCGCGGTTTCGGTGGCGGCATCGAGAGCGGCGGTCGGCTCGTCGAGAATGATGATCGGCGCGTCCTTGAGCAGCGCCCGGGCGATTGCCAGCCGCTGCGCCTCGCCGCCGGAGAGCGTTGCGCCGCGTTCGCCGACGTGGGTGTCGTAGCCGGCGGGGAGGCGGGTGATGAAGGCATGGGCCCCGGCCGCTTCGGCGGCGGCCACCACCGCTTCGCGTGCGGCGTCGGGTTGGCCGAAGGCGATGTTGTCGGCGATCGACATTGGCAGCAGCGTCGGCTCCTGCGGCAGCCAGGCCACCTGTGACCGCACGACCTGGCGCGGCAGATCGCGCAGATCCACGCCATCCATCCGCACCGCGCCTTGCGTCGGATCGGCAAACCGCGGCACGAGCGACGCCAGCGTCGACTTGCCCGCCCCCGTCGCGCCCACCAGCGCCACCCGCTGCCCGGGCTCGACCGTGAGGGCGATCCGTTCAAGCACGGGCTGGCCCGGCGCATAGCCGAAGCTCACGTGGTCGAACGCGATCGCCCGGGCCGGGCCCGGCTGTGGGGCTGGCAGGGCATGCGGTGTGGCGGGCTCGGCCAGCGCGTCTTCGCGGTCGAGCACCTCGATCACCCGTCGGGCCTTGCCCTTGGCGCTCGCGAAACCGGAGGAGAGATAGGCCAGCGTCTCCAGCGGCCCGTACAGCGCCGCGAGGTAGGCGAGAAAGACGTACAGGTCGCCCACGCTGATCCGGCCGGCCAACGCCCGGTGTCCGCCGATGAGCAGGATCGCGGCCGTGCCCACCGCCGTGGCGCTGCTCACCCCGAGGCGGAAGTGCAGTTGCGACGCCAGCGCGCGTAACGTCGCCCGCACCGTGCGTTCGCCGGCCTGGCGGAACCGGTTGTGCTCGTGCGTCTCCCGGCGAAACGCCTGCACCACCGGCACCACGCCCAGCGTCTGTTCCGCCATCGCCATCAACTCGCCCGATCGCTCCGCCTGCTCATAGCTGCGCTCGGTCATCGGCCCGGCGAAGAGACGGATCGCCAGGCCCATCGGTAACGCCACCGCCGCCGCCACCAGCGCCAGCAGCCAGTCCAGTTGCCACATCACCACGAACACCACCACCAGCGTCAACACCGATTGCACAATCGGCAGGGCGACCCCCATCACCAGGTCGCGCATGCAGGTGCAGTCGGCATTGACACGGCGCACCAGGTCGCCCACGCGCTGCCGGCCGTGCCAGGCGCGCGAACTGGCCAGCAGCCGGCCGAACACGTCACTGCCCAGCGCGTACGTCAGTTGCGCGCCCAGCCACGTCTGGAACCACACCTGAAACAGATGCGCCAGCCGCACGCCGCCGGCCACCACCACCAGCCCGACCGCCAGCCACGCCAGCAGTCCGCCGGGCGTCTCGGCCCCGGGCAACCGCTCGAGCCAGACCACGCCCGCCTCCGGCTCATCCAGCACGCGATCCACCGCCAGCTTCACCGGCCACGGCCGCAACGCCTGCAACCCGATGCCCACCAGCACCAGCGCCAGCAAAACGACCAAGCCGCGCCAGTACGGCAGCGCATAGCCCAGCAGTCGGCACCACCATCGTCGCTTCATCGCGCCACCTCCTCGGGACTTGCCCCGGCGTCGCCCGGCCCGTCCGAAGCCGTGTCGCCCGCGATGGCGTCGTCATGCTGGAGGCGGTGGAAGCGGTAGTAGAGGCCTTCGCTTCGCATGAGTTGATCGTGCGTGCCTTGCTCGACGATCCGCCCCTCGTCGACCACCACGATGCGGTCGGCCCGGCGAGCGGTGGAAAGGCGATGGGCGATGATGAACGTGGTGCGCCCCGCCGTCAGCCGGTCGAGCCCCGCCATCACCGCCCGTTCGGTTTCCACGTCCAGCGCGGAGGTCGGCTCGTCAAGAATCACCACCGCCGCCTCGCTCAGCAGGGCCCGGGCAATGGCGATGCGCTGCTTCTCTCCGCCTGAGAGCGTCGCGCCGCGCTCGCCGATGACGGTGTCGTAACCTTCGGGCAGGCGGGTGATGAACGCATCCGCGCCGGCGTCGCGCGCCGCGGCGACGACCTGTTCCCGCGGCGCGTCCGGTCGGCCGTAGGCGATGTTGTCAGCGATCGAGATCGGCATCAGAAACGGCTGCTGAAGCACCAGCGTCACCTGCTCGCGCAGGCTCAAGAGCGTCAGCGTCCGCACGTCCACGCCGTCAAACGTCACCCGCCCCGTCCACGGGTCGAGAAACCGCGGCACCAGCGACACCAGCGTGCTCTTGCCCGCGCCCGTGGGCCCGACAAATGCCACGCACTCGCCCGGCTCAACGGTCAACGACACGTCGCTGAGCACCGGCTGGCCCGGTTCGTAACCGAAGCTGACATCTTCAAAAGCGATCCGGCCGCGCACGGCGGGCACGGCTTCGGCAAGCGGGACGGCGTCGTCGGCCTCACGCACGCGTTCGTCGTTGTGCAGGATCGCCAGCACGCGGTCGACGCTGGCTTCGGTCGTGCGGATCTGGCCGTACGTCTTGAACAGCTTCTGGAAAGCGCCTTGCAGGCTGCCCGCATACGCGAGAAAGACCAGCAGCGAGCCCACGTTCAACGCCCCGGCGAGCACCTGTCGGCCGCCGGCGTAGAGCACGATCGACAGGGCCACGCTCGTGGTCACGCCGTTGATCATTGTCAGGCCGTCTTTGAGAAACGCCCCGCGCCGCTGGGCCAGGGCCGCGTCGCCGGCGAGCTGGTCGTACCGTTGCCGGCTGTACGGCTCGGCGGTGAACGCCTGCACCACCGGCAGGGCGGAGAGACTCTGGTGGACATGGCTCATCACGCGCGCCTGCGCTTCGCGGATCAGCCGGCTGCGCTCTTTCAGGCGCGGGCCGAACCACACGGCGACCCCCGCAAGCACCGGCGTCGAGCCGAGCACGACGAGCGTCAACATCGGGTCGAGCTGGAACGCCACGAGGGCGATGAACGTGATGGTCAGAAGCTGATGCACCGGCGTCACCAGCAGAGCGTCGCAGGCCTGGTAGACGCAGTAGCTGTCCCCGGTCAGCCGGCTGAGCGAATCGCCCACGTGGCTGCGGGCGTGAAAACGCAGCGAGAGGCGCTGCATGCGGTCGAACATGTCGGCGGCAAGGTCGTAGACCATCCGTTCGCCGGCCACGCCCCAGCACCAACTGATGCTGATCTGCAACACCACGCCCAGCACATAGACGATCAGCGCCATCCCGGCCGCCCAGGTGATGATCGTGGCCGGCGCAGCCGCATCGATCCACGTCGCCAGCCAGCCGGTGGCCACCTCGTCGTCAAGCGCAAAGTCGACCATGACCTTCAACGGCCACGGCTGCAGCGCCGCCGCGCCGGCGCTGAGCAGCGTGAGCACGACAATCAGCACGAGCGCTTTCCAGCGTCGACGAACGTAGCCGGCCAGGCTCAGGTATTTGCGAATCGTGCTTGCCACTGCTTCCTCATCCTCCCGGCCGGCTGCCGTGGCATGCCGCGGGTTGCGTGCGTCAGCCCCGGGAGCCTGTGCGTTGCCGGGCCTGGGTCAACGCCGTGATGACCTCGTCCTGAACGGGAGCGAGCAGGCTCCGGGCCTGTCGGGCGCACTGTTGCGCCAGCGTTCGGGCCTCAGGCTTGAGGCAGGCGGCGAAGGCGTTGTCCAGCGCGGCGTCGTCCAGCGACTCCGGATCGAACCGGTGGGGCCAGCCGATCGTCCGCGTCTGGCGGATGATCTTCGCGCCGCCGGCGATCGGATCGATGGCGATCACCGGGACGCCGTTCTTCAGCGCCAGCACCGTGCCGTGCAACCGGGTGGTCACCACCAGATCGGTGCGGGCGATCAACAGTTCGATCTCGTCAGCGGAGCGTTGCCCGGTGCTGTTTTCATCCAGCCGGGTGTCGATGCGCACCACCGGGCACCGCTGTCGGGCGATCAGGCGTTCGGCCGCATCGTTGGCCTGCTCGTGCCGGGCCTTGGCCTTGTACTCTCCCTGCGGATGCACGAGCACCACGCCCACGAGCGGTTCGGTGACCGGCGGCGAGAGGAAGACCAGGTCCGGCCGAGCGGCCCGGTCGCTGTCGCGCTCCCAGAGCAACTCAAACGGATTGAACGCCTCAAGCCGATCGAGCATCGACAGGTTCAACCCATACCACCGGCAGTGGGCAAACCGCTCGAGCATGCGGTCGACCGGGGCCCCGTTGCCGAACGGCCCGCAGACAAAGACCACGCAGTCATACACCGCAGGATCGACCGACGCCCAATCGACGCCGCCGGCAAACGGCGGCGCCAGCGCGACGTCAAAGGCGACGCCGGCACGCCGCAACCAGTCGGCCACCAGGTCGCGGCTGATCAGGTCGCCTGCCGTGGCCCCCATCAATTCGAAACTGTACCAGCCGGCCAACAATGCCTTCATGTCGCTTTCCTCGTCGGTTCGTGCAGCGCAGGCGCACCGGCGTCTCACCGGCCTGTGTGATAGGAGCAAGGGACGCCCAGGCGGCGTGTCCCGCATCGCGAAGGCTATGATAACGAGCAGGGCCAGCGAATCTCACCGCGCCCCGGCGAGGACGGGTGAAGGAGAACGGGATGGATGGCCGATTGGTAGTATAGTGCCAGAGCAAGTCAGCGGCAGGCCGTGCCGCCATGGACCAGGCCGGCACAGGTCGCCGCACAGTTCACTCGACCGGGCAGACGGGTGCCAGTTATGGATCAGGGGAACCGCTCCATCCCGGGTTACTCGCTGGTGGAATTGCTTGTCACGCTTGTGATTGTTGCCGGCCTGCTGGGCCTGTTGTTGCCGGCCCTGCAGCGAGCCCGCATGTCGGCGAATGAAACCGCCTGCCTGCGGAACAACACCAGCAACGGGCGATCCTTTCTCCTGCACGCGTTCGAGCGGGACGGACGTTTTCCCCCCATGTTTCATGCTTTCTCGCCCGGCCAGAGCGGGAAAATCATGGTGCGCGTCCATCCCCGCACGCCGAGGGAGGCGGGCATCCACCACATCGACAAAGACCTGCTGGTCTGCCCCGCCGATCAGGGCCGGGGCACGGTTCCCGTCCGCGAGGAGGCTGCGGTGACGCAGCAGGTGATGAGTTACGGCTATAACGTCGAATTGCCGATCCGGGGGGCGACACTCGACGATCTCACCCAGCCCCGCCGCACGGCCGTCCTCTACGACGGCAGCATGAGCGGGCCCGGTCGTGGAAAGAATGTCGAGGGCGTCTACGACGACAGCTACGAATTCGTCGCCAAAGCCCACACGCGCCGCCATAATCGCGACGAGACGGCGATCGTCCTTTTTGCGGACTGGCACGCGAGTTCCGTCGACCAGATCGCACCGGAGCAGGTGCTCCTGCCCTGACCGGCATTTCCCTCACTTGCTGCGGAATCGCAAAAAAAAATGTGGACGGTGCCCCAAGCGTGGTTTATGCTCTGACGTTTGCGGGGGAAGGGGTTCGGCCTGCAATTCGAGTGGGGGATCCGAAACGAATCGACGAGAGGAAGAAGGCGATGACCGACGTGATGTCTGAGGATATCGCCACGGCGACGCTGGCGGCGCCTGCCATTGCGTCAGCAGCGAGGGCGACGACGCAGCGGCCCTGTGTGCGCGGCAAGTTCCTCTTTGTCGAGGACGCCAAGTTCTACGTGCGCGGGGCGACGTACGGCCCCTTCGAGCCCGAGCCGGAGAGCAGCCCCTACCCGGGCAGCGAGTATCACACGCCCGAAGCGGTCTATCGCGACTTCGCCATGATGGCCGCCGCCGGTCTCAACACCATCCGCGTCTACACCGTGCCGCCTCGCTGGCTGCTCGACATCGCCGCGGCGCACGGGCTGCGGGTGTTCATCGGCATTCCCTGGGAACAGCACGTCCTGTTCCTTGACTCGCGCAAGCGACGCCGGGCGATCGAACAGCGCGTCCGCGAGGGCGTCCGGCAATGTGCCGGCCATCCAGCGGTTCTGGCGTACACGGTGGGCAACGAAATCCCGGCCGACATCGTCCGCTGGTACGGCCGCCGGCGCGTGGAACGCTTTCTCGATCGCCTCTACCGCGCCGCCAAGGCGGAAGACGCCACCGCGCTGGTGACCTACGTCAACTTTCCGACCACCGAGTACCTGCAACTGCCGTTCCTGGATTTCGTCAGCTTCAACGTCTACCTGGAAGACCCGCAGACGATGCGCGGTTACCTCAACCGCCTTCAGAACCTCGCGGGCCAGCAGCCGCTGGTGATGGGCGAGATCGGGCTGGACAGCCAGCGCAACGGCGTCAACCAGCAGGCCGCCACGCTGGACTGGCAGGTGCGCACCTGCTTCGCCGCCGGCTGCGCGGGCGCGTTCGTCTTTGCCTGGACTGACGAGTGGTACCGCGGCGGGCATGCCATCGACGACTGGGACTTCGGCCTCACCGATCGGCAGCGCAGCCCCAAGCCCGCGCTGGAGGCGGTGACCGACGTCTTCGAGCAGACGCCATTCGCCCGGGACCGAGACTGGCCCCGCGTCTCGGTGGTGGTGTGCACCTACAACGGCGCCGCGACCCTCGGCGAAACCTGCCGGGCCCTGGTGAAAGTCGACTACCCCGACTTCGAGGTGATCGTCGTCAACGACGGCTCGACCAACCACACCGCCGACGTGCTGCGCGAGGCGGTCGCCGAGGTCGGAGAGCAGGTTCCGTTCCGCGTGATCGACGTGCCCAACGGCGGGCTCAGCCGGGCACGCAACATCGGCATGGAAGCGGCGACCGGCGAGATCGTCGCGTATCTCGACGACGATGCCTACCCCGATCCGCACTGGCTGCAATACCTGGCGGACATGTTCATGACGACCGAGGTGGTGGGGGTGGGCGGTCCCAACCTGCCCGTGCCGGAGGACGGCCTGGTCGCGGAGTGCGTGAGCTGGGCGCCCGGCGGGCCGAACCACGTGCTGATGACCGACACGATGGCCGAGCACATCCCCGGCTGCAACATGGCGTTTCGCAAGACCGCGCTGCTGGCGATCGGCGGGTTCGACGAGCAGTTCCGCATCGCCGGCGACGACGTGGACCTGTGCTGGCGGTTGCAGGAACGTGACGGGATGATCGGCTTCCATCCCAGCGCCATGGTCTGGCACCATCGACGAGGAACCGTGCGCGGCTATCTCCGGCAGCAGACCAACTACGGTCGGGCCGAGGCGATGCTCGAACACAAGTGGCCGCAAAAGTACAACCGCTTCGGACACGTCGCCTGGGCCGGCCAACTCTATGGCGACGGCTGCACGCTGCCGCTGTTCCTCCGGCGCAGACGGGTCTACCACGGGGTGTGGGGGACGCAACTTTTCCAGTCGCTCTACACGCGAAAGCCCGGCATGCTGCGCTCGCTGCCGTTGATGCCCGAGTGGTATCTGCTGACGGTGACGGCCATGCTCGTGGCCTTGCCGGGCATCCTCTGGAAGCCGGTGATGTTCCTCGTGCCGCTGGCGGTGATGGTCATCGGCATTCCCGTGGCGCAGGCGAGTATCAGTGCGACGCAGGCCCGGCTTGACTGGCGTCACGCCTTGTCCACCCGGCTGCGCCGCCGGGGGCTGATCGCGTTGCTGCACCTGCTCCAACCGGTGGTCCGGCTCAAGGGCCGGCTCGTGCAGGGATTGACGCCGTGGCGCCGGCCGGGGGTCGGAATCGGCGGTCGCAAGCTCGCCTTGCCGCGCCCGCGGCAGACCGGGATCTGGAGCCAGCAGTGGCAGTCGGGTGAAACACGCCTGCGTCAACTGGAGACGGCGCTGCACCGCGTGGGCGGCTGTTCCGTACGCGGCGGCGCGTTCAACCGGTGGGACCTGGAAATTCGTGGCGGCCTCTTCGGCAGCGTCCGGCTGATCATGGCGATCGAAGAGCATGGGCACGGCCAGATGGTGCGGCTGCGCAGTTGGCCCGCCATCGGCCGGTACACGTCGATGAGCATCGTCGGCCTGCTCCTGCTCGCCGTCGGAGCCGTGTTCAACTGGCAGATCGGCGCGTGCATCCTCCTGCTGAGCATCTGCGCCTGCCTCACCGTCCGCACCGTCGGCGACTGCGCCTCCGCCACCGCCGCATACCTCGATTGCCTCAAACCCCCCGACGAGGCGTGAGCACCGGTGCCTGAGTCCAAACGCAAAATCGTGGTCACCGGACTCGTCGCCACCTACCCCTTCGGCGGCGTGTTCTGGGACTACATCCAGTACGTCCTGGGCTTCCGTCAACTCGGCCATGACGTGCTCTACCTCGAAGACACCGGGAAGTGGTGCTACAGCCCCACGCAGCAGACGTTCGTCGAGCGCGGCAACGACAACGCGGATTACCTCCATCGGCAGCTTCGGCAACTCGATCCCGACCTGGCCGACCGGTGGTTTTTCCGCGACACCACCGGGCAGACCTTCGGGCAGTCGTGGGATGAGACCAAGGCTTTCTGCCGTGATGCGGACCTGTTCCTGCATGTCTCCGCCTCCTGCTGGATGCGCGAGGAATATTTCGCCGCCCGCCGCGTCGCGTTCATCGATTCGGACCCGATGTACACCCAGGCGTCCGTGCCCGGCTACCTGGCCGGGACCCTGGACGAAGCCGACCGCCAGCGCATCGAGATGCTCCGTCGCCACGACGTGTTCTTTACGTTCGGTGAAACCATTCACGAGCCAGACGCGCGCGTGCCCACCGGTGTGTTCGACTGGATTCCCACCCGTCAGCCGATCGTGCTCGACCGCTTCGCTCCCCATGCCGTGGCGGTCGACCGTCGGCCGCGCCGGTTCAACACCGTCGCCTCCTGGGAGCCCACCGAGGAAGGGCCGGTGGTCGAAGGCGTGCAGTACAAGGGAAAAAGCGTCGAGTTCAAGCGGTTTCTCCACCTGCCGCGGCGGGTGAGCGTGCCCATCGAACTGGCGCTGAGCGGAAAGTACCCACGCTCCTGCCTCGAGGCGCATGGCTTTCAGGTGCGCGACGCCTACGAAGTCTCGCACGACCCGTGGGTCTACCGCGACTACCTGGCGAACGTACTGGGCGAATGGAGCGTGGCCAAGCATGCCTACACCGCGAGTTTGAGCGGGTGGTTCTCATGCCGCAGCGCGTGTTATCTGGCGCTGGGCGTGCCGGTGGTCGTGCAGGACACCGGCTTCAGCCGACGATTGCCGACGGGGGAGGGATTGCTGGCTTTTCGCACGCTTGACGAGGCCGCCGCCGCGATCGACGCGGTGGTTTCCCGACCCGACCTGCATGCCCGGGCTGCCCAGGCGATCGCTGTCGAACATTTTGATGCCAGGCGGGTTCTGCAGGACCTGCTCGACGACGTCGATTGACCGATCGAAGCGATGTCCCACGTCACAGGAGGAACGACCTTGATAAGCCCCCGTCACGCATCATCAAGTGGCTTTACGCTGATCGAGTTGCTCGTGGTGATCTCCATCATTGCTCTGCTGATCGGCATTCTCCTGCCGACGCTTGGCGCCGCGCGGCGTGCGGCGCAGAATGCCCAGTGTCTTTCACACATGCGTCAGATCGGCCAGGCGGTCGTCATGTACACCAGTGATTACAAAAATCAACTGCCCGACAACAACTCCGACGGCAGCGGCGATCACACCGGCGGATTTCGCCCTTACACCAACACCGGATGGGGCACGGGGATCTGGGTGTGTCCGCGACATGAACGCTTTCAAGACGGCTGGACCAGCAGCTACGGCTACAACTGGCAGTATCTGTTCGAGCCCGGACCCGATTATCCGCACACCGGCTGGGACGGTTTCGGCAACCCGGGCATTGACTTCGACACGCTCCAACGCCCCAGTCAGACCATCTGGTTCGTCGACCATGATGCGCCTCCCGGCCATGCCAGCCTGTGGACTTATCTCCAACGGCCCGGCGACAACACGCCCATCGACGGCTTTGGCCGTGTCGCGCGCCGGCACAGCGACCGCGCCCACGTGCTTTACGCAGACGGACATGTCGCCTCCGGCCCGGAAGAACTGGACGACCCCGCCTTCGAGGCGGAGCTCTGGGACCCCCGCTGACGCCACACCCGGCAAAAGTCTACATGCCCGAAGTGAGGATGGTGGTCTGGTCGAACGCAAGCCGTGGACCGCGCTGCACGCGAACTGGAAACCCTACAGTTCCCCGCAGATCGCTTCCTGACGGACTACGTCGGCGAGCAACTGCGGCGGGCGATCGGCGGTGTCGCACACCTTCACAAACCGCTCGTACCCTGTCGCGTTCGGCGCCAGCGCGGTGAGCTGGTTGGGATAGCGATCGAGATAGCTCGCATTCAGAACGCACTCCGGGCGGTCCACCGCCAGCGCGGCGTAGAAAGTGTTGGTCTCCACGAGATCCTGGAAAAAGTGCGTGCCATAGGACAACTCCGGCACAATGCCCGCCTCGCGGGAGGCGACTTCGATCAGCGCCGCCATGTTGTTGATCTCGGAGAAACGCACTGGGACACCCAGGGCCGGCGTGGATGTGCCCCAGCGGCCGGGGCCGATGAGCAACGTGACCCGGTGCGGCCCGTTGTCGCCGTCGAGGTCGCGGTTGAGCGTGCCGATCAGGCGGGCGATGGCGTGGCGTTGTTCCGTGGTGGCGGTGCTGTAGGCCGTGGGGTCGACCCAGATCACGCGCTGAATGGGCCGTTGCACGCTGCCGCCCATGAAGTGGCCCTTGGTGCGGAAGAACAGGCGGTCGGCCGGCACCTGGGCAGGCAGTTGCACCCGCTCGCGCGTCCCTTGGGTTTGCAGCGGCCGACATTGCACGAGGTTGATCCACGCCCGGCCCCGGTCATCGAACGTCACCGTGAACTCCACATCAACCGGATACGCATACGCCCGCTCCAGCGTCTTGAGCAACCGCTGCATCAGCGATGGAAACGCCGCATCACGCAGCAACGGCTCGAACGTCACCAGCCACACCCGCGGGTCGCGCTCTCCACGATCGCGCAGCAGCCGCTCCGTCGGCCGGTCCGGCACCGCCAGCCGTTCATACGCCAGGTCCACGCCCGCCCGGCTCAACTCCAACAGCGACACCGACTCAAACCGGTTCTGCTCCACGTTCAACAGGTCGACGTCGCGCTGCGAATAGCGCCGCATGTCCTCCTGTCCGCCATACGGCCGGCGCAGCGGCTGATCCAGCGCCACCGTACATGGGTAATCGCCTTCCACCCGGTCCACCGCCCGCGTGCCTAGCCCCATCACGATCCGCAACATGCCCGCCTGCGGGTCCATGTCCCGGCTCCAGACGAACGTGTTGTAGCTCACCCCCACGCCCGCCACGTCCGGCAGGTACAGGTGCTCGTGGTACCGCCCGGCGACGCGCTGCACGAGCAGGCCCATCGGCTCCTCGCGCTGTTCCAGCCCGCGCTGCCGGCGGTAGGTCAACGCGTCCCGACTCATCGTGCTGGCGAAGATCCGCCGCACCGCCGCCATGAACTGTTCCAGCCGCTGCTCCGGCGTGCCCTGGTTTACGCAGAAGTGGCTTTCATACTTGCCCGCGAACGCCCCGCCGAAGCCGTCCTCCAGCAGGCTGCTCGAGCGCACCAGCAGCGGGTATTGACCGAAGTATTCGAGCATCTGCTGAAACGTCTGCACCAGTTCATCGGGGAACCGGCCGTGGCGCATCTTCTGTTCCAGTTCCGTCGCGGCCTCAAAATAATGGGCCGGCGTCTTCTGCCGCATCAGCAGGTCCCACCACCCGTTGTGCACCAGGTACCAGTAATAGGCGTCCGAACCGACATAGAACGAGTCGTGCGGTTCAAGCACGCTGGACCAGTCGAACGCGTCGTCGCTGTGGAGGATTTTCCGGGCCAGCAGCATGCCCACCGCCTTGCCGCCGATGAACCCCGTGCCGATCATCCGCGACTTGATGCCCAACAGGTCATGCAGGGACAGGTGCCGCCGCGCCAGGGCGAGCACGCGTTCGTCCTGGCCGATCATCACCCGGCAGAGCTTGTCCACCATCGCCCTGTGGGCCGGGGCGTCTTCGTCGGCGTCGGCGACGGCCTCGGCCTCGATGAACAGCCGGTCCCAGTAGTCCAGCCGACGCCGGGGGCTGTCGACCGACCGTCGGCGAACATCCGAGAGCAGCGACGTGGCTTCGTAGCTGTTGGCGATCGGGACGAACGTGTCGCCGCGCATTTCGTGCGGGAGGAACATCGTCGGCGAGTGGCGCTGCCAGACCTTGATCGGGTGGGCGTGCCGTCGGCCGTCGCGAGCGTAGAGGGCCACCATCACCTGCGTCGTCTGCCGGATCTGCGCGATCGTCCGGAACGAGTGGTTGCCCCGCAGCAGGGCGAAGTAGGCGATCGTGTCCAGTCGGTAGAGGTAGGGGCAGATGACCTGAAAGAAGTTGCCGATCATCTGGTCCGTCGCCCAGGCCGAGAGCAGGTCGGAGAGGCAGTCGAACACGCAGAATGCCTCCCGGCCGTGCTGTGTGATCCGCTCGTAAACCGAACTGGTGAACGTCTCGAACCCGTGGCAGGCGTCCAGGTCGTGGCGGGTGATCGCTGCGTCATCGCGGACCAGCGGGGCGTGGTCGGCGAACCGGAAGTAGACGATCTGCCGGCCCTCGCGCAGCGCCGCATCCACGAACGGCTCGACGAACGCGCGGTAGTCTTCCACCGCGTCCACCGTCCAGACGACGTTGTCGCCGATCCGCAGGCCGTCGAGGATCCCGTCCAGGCCCGGCAGGCCGGTGGTGACCGGTTGTGGATTTGCCGTGCTGTGCATCCGTCCATTCCTTCAAAGAACAGGCTTCAAGGTACACCAGCAGACGCTCCGATGTCAGCTTCTTGAATGCTGCTTCGTCCCATGCCCTTGCGATGCCCGGTCTTTCCCGCAGCATGGCACCTTCGCCCGCCGTCGCGCCTAGTGTCAATGAGCCGTTTCCCCCACCCCGGCGACGTGTTTTCAAAGGAGCGCGACATGCCTGAAACAAAACCGATTGAACAGGTGATCCGCGAGAACCAGCCGCGGTGGATGGCCGTCGAGGAGGTGGAGGGCGTCGGCATCGCGGAGAAGGACGGCCGGCCGGCGATCAAGATCTTCGTCACCAAAATCACCCCCGCCCTGCGCAACGACCTGCCGCTGGAGCAGGACGGCTACCCGGTGCTGGTGCATGAAGAGTCCGCCCTCGAGGCGGAGAACCCGGACGTGGACATCGAGGTACATCCCCCGGATCCCCCGGATCCCCCGGATCCCCCGGACGAAGAAGCCGCCTGACCTCACGCCCGCCGTCGGCATCACAAGGAGCCGCCATGATCCGCAGGGCCGAACCATCTCGCCTTCACGCTCACGTCGACGAGAACGAGCCGATCGCCCGCCGGCTGGACGAAGTCGCCGACCGGCTCGAACAGCAGGAGGCCAACCCCTTCCGCATCGAAGCCTACCGCCGCGGCGCCGAGGTCGTCCGCGAACTGCATCAGCCGATCCACGACATCGTCACCCGGCACGGCCTGGCGGGCCTGAAACGCTACCGTGGCATCGGCGACTCGTTGGCGCAGGCCATCGCACAACTTGCCACGGATGACGACTGGCCGCTGCTCGAACGGTTGCGCGGCGAGGCCGAGCCCGAACGGCTGCTGATGGCCCTGCCCGGCGTCGGGCCGGAGTTGGCGCGGCGGATTCACGACCGGCTCGGGGTCGAATCGCTGGAGGAACTGGAACTGGCCGCCTGGGACGGCCGGCTGGCGCAGGTCGAAGGGATGGGGCCCCGCCGGCTGCGCGCCATCCGCGATTCGCTCGAAGCCCGCTTCGGCCGTCGACAGCGCCGGCGTCGGCCGGTCGGCGATCGTCCGGCCGTGGCCGAGTTGCTCGACGTCGACCGCGAATACCGCACGAAAGCCGAGGCCGGCCGGTTGCGCACCATCCGCCCGCGCCGCTTCAACCCCGAGGGCGACGCCTGGCTGCCGATCCTGCACACCCGCCGCGACGAGCGCCAGTACACCGCCCTTTACTCCAACACCCGCCGGGCGCATGAACTGGGCCGGGAGCGCGACTGGGTGGTGATCTACCGGGAGGATGACGCCGGCACCGGGCAGTGGACCGTCGTCACCGCCACCCGCGGCCCGCTCCAGGGTCGGCGTGTGGTGCGTGGCCGGGAGACGGAGTGTGAAACGTATTACGCCAGCCAGACGGACGCACGCTGAGCCTGCTGGACGGTAGGGGGGCGTGGGATACCCCCAAAGTGGGGTGGGCGCCAAAGCCCGCCTGCTTCTCTTGGCGGTCGAGACGCCCGCCCCACTTTGAAAAGCAAAGTACACACTGCTCAAGTGTCGACAGGCATTTTCTGGATCGCCGTGCATCCGCATCCGGGGTACGCTGGCGCCATGCTGCAACATGGCATTCCGGTGGTGCACGGGGTGGGCTGGCTGGACCTGTGGCTGTTCGTGGCAGGGCTGATACTGGCTGTGCGCGTGCTGTGGATCAGGCCCTCCCGACGCAGCCTCACGACGCCCGGCCCGTGGTGCGAACGTTGCGGCTACTCGCTTCACGGCCGCCCCAACGCCAGCTCATGCCCCGAGTGCGGCCACCCGGAGACCGCGCTGACTGTCGCGATGCGCCTTGGGCTGACTTGGCGCCTGCTGGCTGGCGCCCGCTTCGTCCGCCGTACAGCCTGGCTCGTGGCGACGCTGCTGATCGTGGGAGCGGCGACGCGTGCCATGCCCATCAAGGAAAACGCAGGCTACACCATTCATCTGGATCGTTCGCCGCAGCGCGTCGCTCAACTCTGGAACGACGACGTCGATGTGGCCAATCAGGCTTTTATGGGTTCCAGGCCCGGGGAGCAATGGATCCTGCCGCACTGGCGTTTCCGCCATCACCTTCCCGGCACGCTTCGTTACGAGGACATCAAACTCCGGATCAGCGACGTCCCACAAGATGCTCAGGAACTGGTGCTGACGGTTGAAGAGGGCACGGGCCGCTATCGTTACACGACACCCGATGGCGTCGAGCATGTTGGCGACCAGTTGGACGAAGGGGCCATGCTCGCCTGGATGGAGGCGGCGGGCGCGTCGGTCGACGCGGTGTACGTTCGAGAAGAGGCGGCGCACGCCGCGATGCTCATCGACCGCCTGGCACGTGGCCTCCCACAGCCGATTTCACATCCCAACGACCCGCTGCACACCTGGCATCATGGCGGGGTTCGCTATCACATCGGCTACCGGCCGATACCCGTCATTGTCGTGATGGCGGTGTGCTGGCTGGTGCTGCTGGTCTGGGGGCTCAGGCAGGTCTGATCAACGGTTGAGGAGACCATCCCGGCATCGGTGCGAACGCCCGTCCAACGAAAAACCGCAAGCACCGGAGGCGTCCGGCACTTGCGGTTCTGTTCGTTTAAGCCGCTTGAAGAAGGCGGCTTGCAAGCGTCCCCTAGGGGATTCGAACCCCTGTTTCCAGGATGAGAACCTGGCGTCCTAGGCCAGGCTAGACGAAGGGGACCGTAAGACGAAACAGCCTAAGAAGGCAGGCGGAATTCGTCAAGTCCATTCGCGTAAGATGCATGCACGCCGGGGCGTTGGCCAAGCCGGGGGGGAGGCACTACAATTTCCCTTTTCCATGATTGATCGCGATTTGCGAAGGAGCGAATACGGTGCCTGAGAGCTTCCACTGCACGCTGGTGACGCCCGAGGAACAGGTTTTTGACGAGCCGGTGGCTCACGTGACCGTGCCGGCGTGGGACGGCGAGGTGGGGCTGTTGTGGCATCGTGCTCCGATGCTGGTGAAGCTGGGCTACGGGCCGCTGCGGCTGGACCTGGCGGGGGGGCAGTCGCGGACGTACTTCGTCGGCGGCGGGTTTGCGCAGATGAAAGATGATCGGCTGACGCTGTTGACCGACGAAGCGACGCCGGCGGATCAGATCGATCTGAAAGAGGCGCAGGCGGCGTTGAACGAGGCGTTGGCGCTGCGGGCGATCGGGGCGGAGTCGGCTTCCAAGCGGGATCGTGACCTGGCGCGGGCGCGGGGGATGATTGCGGTGGCACAGGCCAAGTGACGCGTGTGAGGACGGTTCAGGGGGCGGGCCGGTGGTGCGATGCGTTCCACGCCGGCGTGGAGGCGGTGAATGTGAGGGGCCGGCTGGCGCGTGCTGGCCGGCCTTGTGCATTGGTGGCGAGGTCCGATCATGCGGCGGGGTGATGGTTTGACCGCAGGGCGGCCGATAATGTGCAAGTCGGGCATTGCACGGACGAGAGAATTCCCGCCATCAGGGACGGACGGCCCATGCGACGTCATCTTCGCAAGCTCATTCCGAGCATGTTTCACCGCCGGCTGCTGCTGCTGACCGCAGGGGCGGTGGGGCTGGTGGCGTTGTTGGCGGCGCAGACGGCGCGGCTGACGCTGGGCGAGGGGCACCGGCGGGCGAGCGAGGCGGTGCAGTCGGCGTTGGAGCAGACGCAGTTCGTGCCCACGATTCGCGGCCGGGTGCTGGACCGATACGGGCGGGTGCTGGCGGATGACGAGTCGGCGTTCGATGTGGCGGTGAGTTACTCGGTGATCGTGGGCGACTGGGCCTATCACGAGGGGCTGCGGGCTGCGCGGCAGGCGAGCGGCGGGGCGTGGTCCGAACTGGGGCCGGCGGAGCGTGAGGCGCTGGCCCGCGAACACCAGCAGCGGTTTGATGAGCAGGTGGACGCGCTGTGGCAGACGCTGGCGGGCGTGGCGGGGGTGGATCGGGATGAGCTGGAGCAGCGGAAGGACGAGATTCGCCAGGCGGTGCAGCGGGAGGCGAGCTACCTGTGGGCGCGGTGGCATGAGCAGAAGCTGGCGGAGCTTGGCGAGTCGGTGCCGTTCAGCGAGGCGGTGCAGCCGATCCAGGCCCAGCGGCAGGCGCACGCGGTGCTGTTCGACGTGCCCGCCGAGGTGCGCAGCGTGGTGGAGGGGTTCGTCGCCGAGGCGGGGCAGGATGAGGCGTTGAAGGTGTGGAGTCAGGTGGAGGTGCGTCGGCCGAAGCATCGGCGGTATCCGCTGGAACAGATCACGCTGACGTTCGACCGGTCGACACTGCCGCTGGACTTGCGTGAAGAGGCCGTGACGGAGATGACGATCGAAGGCGTGGGCGTGCACATCATCGGCGCGATGCGGCCGGCGTGGCGGGAGGAGTTCGACCGCCGGCCGGTGTGGCTGACGGACGAGCAGGGCAGACGGCAGATCGACCTGGCGGGCTACATGGAAGGCGACCAGGTCGGGGCGTTCGGCATCGAGCGGTCGATGGAAGACGTGTTGCGCGGTCAGCGCGGGCGGGTGACGCGCCGGCGGGACACGGGCGCCGAGCGGCGACGCGAGCCCGAGCCGGGGCGGGATGTGCGGCTGACGATGGACGTGCAGTTGCAGGCCCGCATCCAGGGGCTGCTCTCGCCCGCGTACGGCCTGCTTCGCGTGCAGTCGTGGCATGGCAACCGTGACGACGCCGAGCCCGGCACACCGCGGCTGGGCGACCCGCTGAACGCGACGGCCGTGGTGCTGGAAGTGCATTCGGGCGAGGTGGTGGCGGCGGTGGGCACGCCCGGCTACACACGCGACGAGCTGGAGGAAGACTCGCAAAGCGTCTGGGGCGATCGTATGGAGTATCGCTACCTCAACCGGCCGGTGGCGCGGGCTTACCCGCCGGGCTCGACGCTCAAGCCCATGGTGCTCGCCGCCGCGTATGCCGAGCGGAAGGTGAGCCCGAACGAAACGATCAACTGCATCGGCCACTACTACCCGGACCGGCCCAACTCCTTCCGCTGCTGGATTCACGCCTACGGCCGGGGGCATGGGCCTATGGACGGCGCCCAGGCCATGCAGGAAAGCTGCAACATCTACTTCTACTCCCTCGGCGACCGGCTGGGCCCGCGCGGCATGGCCGAATGGCTCCCACGCTTCGGCCTCGGCGAAGTCACCGGCAGCGGCATTCGCGAGGAACGGCCCGGCCACGTGCCCACCGCCGACGACATGCGCTATGCCGACCACATCTTCCTCGGCATCGGTCAAGGGCCCGTCGCCTGGACCGTCCTCCAGGCCGCCGCCGCCTACGGCACGCTGGCCCGGGATGGCCTGCACATCACCCCCACCTTCATCGCCGACCCCGCTGACGCACGCGGTTCGCGACAGGCCACCAGCCTCGGCCTCGACCGCCCCCACCTGCGCTCGATCCTCGACGGCCTCGACCGCGCAGCCAACGAACCACGCGGCACCGCCTACCGATTGCCCGGCAACGAACGCATCTTCAACGTGCCCGGCGTCCGCGTGCTCGCCAAGTCCGGCACCGCCCAGACCACGCCCACCCGCCTCGAATCGCCCGACGGCGACGTCACCTTCCGCCGAGGCGACCATGCCTGGGCCGTCGCGCTCGTGCAGCCCGAAGGTGAACCGCGGCCGACCCACGTGGTGGCCGTCGTCGTCGAACACGGTGGCAGCGGCGGTCGCGTCGCGGGCCCGGTGGCCAACCAGATCATTCACGCGATGAAGACGGAGGGGTACTTCTAACACGTTCGCAGCCACCCCCGGCCCGACGGCTGACCACGTATCGCAATCGCCGCCTTATGCAATCGATCACCCGCCAACTTCGCCTGCTGCTTCGTCCGCACCCGGGATGGTACGGGCTTGTGGCGGCGGTGGGCTTGACCGTCATGGGGGTCATGGCCATCGACACCGTGCAGCCGCACTATGCGGTGTCGCAGGGGCAGCGATGGCTGCCCATCGCGCTGCTGACGATGATCGTGTGCCTGTTTCCCCGGCCTCGCCTGATCGGCGAAGCGTCATATGTCCTGGCAGGCGTCGCTATCGTCCTGATGCTGGTGCTCATCGTGCCGGGCCTGCCGCGGTCGGTGGTGCCGGTGATCAACGGCGCGCGGCGGTGGATCGACTTGCAGTTCATGCTCGTGCAGCCGTCGGAGGTGGCGAAGATCGCGTTTGTGCTGGCGCTGGCGTGGTACCTGCGTTATCGCAGCAGTTACAGGACGTTTCTCGGGCTGCTCGTGCCCTTCGTCTTGCTGATGGTGCCCATGGGCTTGCTGCTCAAGCAGCCGGACCTGGGCACGGCCCTGGTGTTCGTGCCCACGTTGTGCGTGATGCTCGTCGCCGCCGGCGCGAAGCTGCGCCATCTTTCGGCGCTGATGTCGATCGGGGCGCTGCTGGTGGCGGTGAACGTGGCGATCGTGGCGTTTGACGCGCCGCAGTCGATGCGACTGCTCAAGCCCCACCAGGAAGCCCGCATCGCCGCGATGCTCTGGCCTGAACGCCACCGTGACCGCGAGGGGTATCAGCAGCACGTGGCGATGACCATCGCCGGCGCCGGCGGGGTGACGGGCGTGGGCGCGGCACAAACGACGACGCTGTTGAAGTTCAACCATCTGCCGGAGAACCACAACGACATGATCTTTGCCGTCATCGTCAACCGCTGGGGTCTGCTCGGCGGTGTGGCGATGATGGGGCTGTACGTCGTGCTGCTCAGTTCGTTTTTTCTGGTGGCGGCACGGTCGAAAGACCCGTTCGCCCGGCTGGTCTGCGTGGGCTTCGGCGGGCTGATCTTCTCGCAGGCGGCGATCAACGTGGCGGTGACGGTGGGGCTGGCGCCGATCACCGGCATCACGTTGCCGTTCGTGTCGTACGGCGGGTCGAGCCTGGTGGCCGCGTTCGTGATGGTGGGCCTGGTCCTGAACTTCGCCTCACGCCGACCGGCGATCATGGCCCGCCCCAGCTTCGAATTCGACGGTCACGGGGCGGTGACTTCGGGGGGGTGAGCGTTTCTGGTTTCTGGTTTCCAGACCAGGGGCCTGAGGCGCACCGCAGCGCCATTTGGTACACAGATTAAAAACTGGAAACTCGAAACCAGAAACTGGAAACTGACTCAATACCTCCCGAACCGTGCCAGCAGGTCGCTGATGCGCGGCTGGTCGGGACGCAGCCGCAGGCTCTGACGCCAGGCTTCCACCGCCCGTTCACGTAGATCTTCGTCGCCGCGCTCTTCCTGAAGGTAAAGCGTCATCAGGCAGACGCCCACGCCGTTCAGCGCGGCGGTGTCGCTTTCGTCCAACTCGCTGGCACGTTCGTAATGCGTCAACGCCGTCTCAAACTCACGCATGCGGAACTGCGCCAGCCCCATCCGCTCGTGCCCGGTCCCCGAGTCGGGATTGTCGCGGAGCAGGGCTTGCAGCACGTTGACCGCCTGCTGATGGTTGCCAAGCTGAATGTGAGCGTCGGCCAGGCCCAGCAGCACCGGCTGTTCTCGCTCGCCCAGCTCCACGGCATGGCGGTAGGCGTCCAACGCCCGGTCGTACCGCCGGGTCAGGCTGTACGCAGCGCCGAGGTTCGACCACGCAGCCTGGCTTTCCGGGTCCAGGCGCACCGCCTGCCGGGCATACGGCACCGCTTCGCCGGCGCGGCCGAGCTGGAGATATGCCGCCGCCAGGTCGCGGTTGGCCTCCATGCTCTCCGGATTCAACGCCAACGCCCGCAGATAGGTGCGGATGGCGTCTTCCACCCGGCCGCGCAATTGGCGCACCAGGCCCAGGTAATAGTGAGCTTCATAATTGTCCGGCTCGACCTCCGTCGCACGCTCGTAGGCGGGCTCGGCCAGTTCGTAGTTGCCCCGGTCAAGGTAGATGTCGCCCATGCCCATGTGCGCTTCGGTCAGGCGCGGATTCTCCTCCAGCGCCATCCCGAACGCCGCCAGGGCCGAGTCGGAGAGGTCCCGCGTGAGAAACTCCTCCGCGTCGATCAGCAACGCGTCGGCACGCCGTTGCCGCTCGGCCTCACGCTGGGCCGCCGTTTCGCAGCCGGTCAACGACATCGCCAGCAGGACAGTCAATGCAATGGTCGCAAGTTCGCGCATCATGATCCCTTTCCCCGGTGAAGCTAGAGCGTTGCCCGCCCCGGGTCAACTACCAGCCGAATCCACCGGGCTCGGCACGCCGTTCCCTCGCATCGTACAATCATCGGCAGATTCCCGTAGCCTTCCTGCAGCGAACGACGCATGAAAATCGCCCTGGCCCAGATCAACCCCACCGTCGGCGACATCGACGGCAACGCCGCGCTCATCCGCCGCAGCCTCCATCAGGCGGTCGAGCGGGGCGCCCGCCTCGTCGTCTTCCCCGAACTGGCGATCATCGGCTACCCGCCCAAGGACCTGCTGCTCAAGCCGGCCGTCATCCGCGAATGCGTCCAGGCGGTGCAGGACCTCGCCAGCGAATGTCACGATGTCGCCGCCATCATCGGCTACCCCTGCCCCTCCGACAGCCCGCGCGGCCTGGCCCTCTACAACGCCGCCGCCCTCTGCGTCGACGGCCAGATCGCCCACCGTCACGTCAAGTCGCTGCTGCCCACCTACGACGTCTTCGACGAACACCGCTACTTCGAGCCCGGCCCGCCGGTCGACATCGCCCGGCTCGACGGCCTGAAGCTCGGCATCAGCATCTGCGAAGACCTCTGGAACGACGAACGTATCTTCTCCCGCCAGCTCTACCACGACAACCCGATCGACCAGCTCGTCCAGCGCGGGGCCGGGCTGTTCGTCAACTGCGCCGCCTCGCCGTTCGTCGTCCGCAAGTACCCGTTCCGCCAGAAGCTGATGACCCACGCCGCCCGCGCGCATCATCTGCCCCTGGTCTACTGCAACCAGGTCGGCGGCAATGACGAGCTGGTCTTCGACGGCTACTCCTGCGCCATCGACGCGCAAGGCAACGTGATCGCCGAGGCGAAAGGCTTCGAGGAAGAGTTGCTGGTCGTCGATCTGTCATTAGGCGATGAAGCGCAGAAGGCGGGTATCGGGGCTCGGGGCTCGGAGCTCGGACAGACCAGCCCTGAGTCACCTCCTTCTGGCCGCGACGCCTCGATCACCGACGAGAGTACTCCGATACCCGAGACCCGATACCCGAGTCCCGATCCGCTCGCCGCGGCTTACCACGCCCTCGTGCTCGGCCTGCGCGACTACTGCCGCAAGTGCGGGTTCAAGTCGGTCGTGCTCGGGCTCTCGGGCGGGATCGACTCGGCCGTCGCCGCGGCGATCTGCGTCGCGGCGTTGGGATCAAAGCACGTGCGCGGCATCGCCATGCCCAGCCGGTACTCCTCCCCCGGCTCGAAAGATGACGCCAAGGCCTTGGCCGACCGCCTGGGCATCACCTTCCAGGGAATCCCGATCGAGGCCCCGCACGCCGCCTTCGAGCAACTGCTCGAACCCAGCTTCCACGGCCTGCCCCCCGACTCGACCGAAGAGAACATCCAGGCCCGCGTGCGCGGCATCATCCTGATGGCCTTCTCCAACAAGTTCGGCGAAATGCTCGTCACCACCGGCAACAAGAGCGAAGTCGCCGTGGGCTACTGCACGCTCTACGGCGACATGGCCGGTGGCCTGGCGATCCTCTCCGACGTGCCCAAGACCATGGTCTACCAGCTCGCCCGCTGGATCAACGACGCCCCCGCCTCCCCGCTGCGCGAGCGCTTCGAGGGGCCGGTCATTCCCGAAAACACGATCACCAAGCCGCCCAGCGCCGAGCTGCGCCCCGACCAGACCGATCAGGACACGCTGCCTGAGTACGACGTACTGGACAACATCATCGAACGCTATGTCGAACGCGAGCAGTCCGCCCGCCGCATCGTCAGCGAGACCGGCTACGACGCCGACGTCGTGCTCAAGGTCATCCGCCTGATCGACGTCAATGAATACAAGCGCAAGCAGATGGCCCCGGGCATCAAGATCACCGGCCGGGCGTTCGGCTTCGGCCGACGGATGCCGATCGCCCAACGGTACGACTCGCGCCGCAGCCTCGAAGCGGCTCAGGCTGTTGCGGCCGCGCATGATCGTGACTAGTCTGGCCGCACCATGCCAGACCAACCCGACGCGAAACGTGCCAATGTCATCTGGATTTTCGGCGACCAGCACCGCGCCCAGGCGCTCGGCTGTATGGGCGATGCGAACGTCCATACGCCTCAGCTTGATCGCCTCGCCGCCGAGGGCGTGACGTCGACCGCCGCCGTCGCGGGCTGCCCGCTGTGCTGCCCGTACCGCGGTTCGCTGTTGACCAGCCAGTATCCGCACAAGGCCGTGCCGGGCCACGAACGCCCGTTGCCCGACGACATGCCCACGGTGGCTCAACCGTTTAACGAGGCTGGCTACCATACGGCCTGGTTCGGCAAGTGGCACGTGGACGGCTGGCAGGAACGCGATGGCCGTGCCGTGATGCACACCGTGCCCCGCGCCCGGCGCGGCGGCTTCGAGACCTGGCTCGGCTATGAAAACAACAACAGCCAGTGGGACACCTGGTTGCACGGCCACAACGAAGCAGGCGAGGAAGTCGCACACCATCGCCTGCCCGCCTACGAAACCGATGTGCTCACCGACCGGCTGATCGACTACATCCAGCGTCGCGCCACGGCCGAGCAGGGCGGCGATGGCGAGCCGTTCTTCGCTTCGCTCTCCGTTCAGCCGCCGCACGATCCATACGTTGCGCCCGAGCCGTGGATGAGCCGGCACACGCCCGGGCAGGTCCAGTTCCGCCCCAACGTGCCGGACGTCCCCCGCGTCCGTGAGCAGGCGGCGCGCGAGCTGGCGGGCTATTACGCCATGATTGAAAACCTGGACTGGAACCTCGGCCGGCTGCGCGAAGCGATTGCCGCCGCGGGCCTGGCCGATCAGACGCATATCGTCTTCTTCTCCGACCACGGCGACATGCACGGCTCACACGGCCAGTTCCGCAAGACCTGCCCGTACGAAGAAGCCGTCCGTGTACCGTTCATCCTCGGCGGCCCCGCCCAGTACCGCACCAAGGCCGGCCGGCGCAGCCCGCTGCTGGTCAACCACGTCGACATCGCCCCGACGTCGCTCGGCCTTGCCGGCATCCCCGTCCCCGACTGGATGGCGGGCTATGACTATTCAGGCCACCGCCTCCTCGGCCCCGTTCCGGACGATACGCCCGACTCCGCCTACCTCCAGCTTGTCGAACCCACCGGCCACGGCCACAGCACCGACCGGCCCTGGCGCGGCGTCGTCACCACCGACGGCTGGAAGTATGTCTGCCTCGAACACCAGCCCTGGCTGATGTTCAACCTCAACGAAGATCCCTACGAGCAGGTCAACCTCGCGCACAACGCCGCGTTCAGGAACCAGCGCCAACGCCTGCACGACCGTCTCGCGCAGTGGATCGCCGACACCGACGACACGTTCGCCTTGCCGAAGCTCTGAAAGCTGGTGGGCACAACGCCCGAAGCTCACAGCGTGACGCTGGGGGCTTCAGACACTTGTATCGGCAAGCCGCCCCCCTTACCGCGTCTGCACCGCCTGCTGGCCCGCCGCACGCTCGCGCAGCAGGTCGATCATGGCACGCACTTCCTCGGCCATTCGCGTGTTGGGGAACTCGCGGATGATCTGCTCGCCCACGCGCACCGCCGCCATCCACTCCTTGTCCTGCACGGCAATCTTGAACTGCACGCCCAGGTTGTCCCGCTGCTTGCCGATCACCCCGCGCGCCGTCTCGCGCAGCGGCGCGGCCTCGGCTTCGCTGAGGTACTTGTCCATCGTCTTGAGCACGTTCATCGCCCGCGTGATGTCGTCACGCTCGGCCGCTTCGAGGAACTCGCGCTCAAGCTGCGTCTTGTAACGCTCACGCGCGTCGCGCACACGGTGGGTCACGTCGCGCACGCGCTCCGCTTCGGGGTAGAGCCGTTGAATCTTCGCCGCTTCACGGGCCGCGCGATCGAAGTCGTGGCGGGCGAGGATCTCGTCCAGCCGGGCGAGCGATTCGCTGATCTTCGCGTCCTGCTCGGCGGCGCGGGCGGCGTTGATGCGCTCGCGGAAGGCTTCCGCCTCTTCGCGGTAGCCGTACGTCTCGGCCAGGTCCTGCACGAGCACGAGGGCGGCGTCGAAGTTGCCGTGGTCGATGTCGTCGTTGATCGTTCGCCGCAGGGCCTGGAGATCCTGCTGGCGGTAGGCGATGCGTTTGGCGGCTTCGCTGAGCAGCATGCGCTGGTTGATGTGGCGCAGCAGGTCGACGGTCTGCTCGGCACTGTCGCGATGCGGCACGCCCACGGCATCGCGGCCGTAGACGCCCCATCGCACCGCCGCCACGATGAGCGTGACCAGCCCGAGCAGCGCCAGCAACGTACTCGGCGTGTAGGTCAGATAATAAGTGAGCACGCGCATCGGTTGGTTGTTCTGATAGCCGACGACGTTGTAGAGCAGGATGTGACCGCCCACCGAAGCCGCCGCCGCGAGCACCCACAGCAACAGCCCGAGTACGAGCATCGACACCGGTGTCCCGAACAACGGCTTGCGCGGCTGCTGCGGCTGGTCCTGAGCCGACGCGTCCGCTTTTTTGTCTTGTTCAGCCATCGATGCACCCCATTACTTCTAAGAGGAATGATGAATGAAAAATGCACCGCCCCATGCGCCCGGCCCCCCCGATCGCGGCGGCCAAGCTTCGAGGTGGTTGACTTCCTTGTCCCTTTCATTGTACCGGGCATCGACAACACAAGCGATAGCAGGGGATTGGGAGCCAGTTTCGCGTTGCTGGTTTCGCGTCTCCCGGCTGATGGTCTTTAGACATGGACGCACACCTTGTGCCAATAGCCCTGCCCGGAAGGGCGGGGTTCGGACACCCGGTGCGACCTGCCTGCGCAGGCAACCGCTGGTCGCTGGAAACCCTGGCCTTCCGGCCGGGGCTATTGGAGACAGGGTAGAACTCCCAACGCGAAACTTTTTCCCGCTTCCCTCTGCTACGATTCCGGCCATGTCGCGACCGACGTGGAAAGGGGTTGCCCGCACCTTCGGGCTGCTGCTGGGGATGGCTCTGCTGGCGGCGGCGGTGGTGTATGCGCTGTGGGGGGTGGACTGGACGGTGCTGGCGGCCGCGGAGCCGAGCGGGTTCGTGCTGCTGGCAGCGGCGGTGCTGGCGAATCTGGTATTGACGGGGCTGCTGTTCTGGGCGATCACGCTCAGCTTCGACGCTTCACCGCCGGTCGGGCCTGGGCGGATGGTGGGGTTGGTTTGCGTCAGTAGTCTGCTGAACTACCTGCCGCTGCCACGTGCCGGGCTGGTGGGGCGGTCGGCCTACTTGAAGTGGCGGCACGGCCTGCCGCTGCGGCAATCGGTGGTGATCATGGCGGTGGTGCTGGCCCTGGCGGTGGCGGTGTTTGGTGTGACGGCGGCGATGCTGCTGGCGTTCGATGATACGGCGGGATGGATCGCGATGGCGGCGGCGCTGCTGGCGTTGACGCTGGCGACGGGGCCGGTGGCCCGCCGGCTGCTGCGTCGGCCGGTGCGGTGGGGGTGGCTGTGGGCGCCGCTGCGGACGCTCGACCTGCTGGCGACGGCGGCGCGGCTGTGGCTGGCGTTCGCGCTGCTCGGCCAGCCGATCGACTTCGAGCAGGCGGTGCTGATCGGGGCGGCGAGCCTGCTGGTGAAGCTGGCGGGGCTGACGCCGAACGGGCTGGGGTTGAGCGAGTGGTTGGTTGCGGCGCTGACGCCGGTGCTGGCTCCGGTGGAGACGGCGACGGCGGCGGCGGCAGCGGTGCTGGACCGGGCGGCGGAGGTGTTGGTGGTGCTGGTCGCGGGGGGGGTGGGGTTGGTGATGGTGCAGAAGGGGAGTGGAGG
>JBBDPC010000137.1:41271-65823 GCA_040876735.1 Phycisphaeraceae bacterium
CCCACGGACGAAGTCCGTGGGCTTCGGATGAAGTGAACAGTCGAGGTTTAGTTATGTGCGGCGGATGGTGATGGTGCGGTCGCAGCGGGCGCAGCGGGTTTTGGCGGTTTTTTTCGTGCTCGCCCAGTCGGGCAGGCCGGTGGCGAAGACGGCGGCGGCAGCGTAGATGCACAGTTCATAGCCGACGGTGGGGCCGAGGTCGACGGCCTGGTCGGCGGGCATGTGGGCCGGGCAGCGGGGGGTGTCGCCTTGCACGGTGACGCGCCAGGCGAGCGGTGGCTCATCGGCGGACGCGTCGGCCGGGGCGCCGTTGGGGGTGACCAGCACGTCGCGGCGGGCGTCCATGGCGAGGTTGGCCAGCTCATCCGCCCGCTGGTTCAGCTCGCGGCGAACGTGGTCCAGCTTCCACTTTTCAAAGCCGGCGAGATGCTGGCGGGCCTGGTCGAACAACGGCTTGAGGTCCGCGGACTTGACGCGGTACTGGCCGAGCAGTTGGCGGACCAGAAGCTGGGAGTCGCTGCGGATCTGCACTGCGTTGGCGCCGAGCGTGTGCGCCAGCTCCAGCGCCCGGATCAGGCCGGTGTATTCCGCGACGTTGTTGGTCGTTCGGCCGACGAAGTAGCCGGCTTCGTGGATGGGTTCGCGCGTCTCGGCGTCGTGGATGACGACCCCGACGCCCGCGGGCCCAGGGTTGCCGCGCGAGCCGCCGTCGATGTGGATGATGCAGTTCATAAGCAATCGATGAATCGGTGATCGATAAACGATGGATCGATTACTTTGCGCCGCTGAGCGCCGACTTCAGCTCAGGGTTCATGTAGAGGATGCGGTTGCAGTTGGGGCAGGTGACCAGCTCGTTGTTGCGCATCATGATGCCGTTGACGCGTTCGATGGGCAGGCTCATGTAGCAGCCGCCGCAGTTGTATTCCATCCGCCGGCGGTTGGCTTCCTCGACCTCGGCCATCGACTCGCCTTCGTAGGAGTCGGCGAGGCGCTCGAAGACGGCACGGGCGTCGGCGGGGATGGCGGCGGCGGCGGCGTCGCGCTTGGCGGTGACGTCGTCCAGCCGGTCACCCACTTCCGCGCGGGCCTCGGCGACGTCCTTCTCCGCGCCGGCGAGCAGCGTCTTCTGCGCCTCGATCTTCCCGGCAATCTCCTCGGCGTGCTGCTTGAGCGTTTCGACTTCGCTCATCTGCTCCAGGGCCTGATCTTCCAGCTTGCCCTTCTCGATCTTGAGCGTGTTCACCTCCACCAGCAGCGCGGAGTATTCCTTGTTGCTGGTGACGTTGTTCATCCGGTTGCGCAGCTCGGTGATGCGGGCTTCGTGATCGCTGGACTGTTTCTCCAGGCTCTGGGCCTTGGTCTGCGTCAAGCGGAGCTGGCTGGACAGTTCGTGATGTTGTTGCTGGAGCTGTTCGAGCTTGTTCTGCTGGGCCTGGTGGCGACGGAGGCCCGCGTCGAGTCGGCTACGCAGGCCGCGGACCTGCTGGTCCAGCAGAAAAAGCTCGTACAGGTGGTCTTGAAGCGGCAAGGTAGGTTCTCCTGAATCGAGGACAGTCGGGTGCAAAGGGCCACTATACCAGACCCGCCCGCCGGGTCGAAGAGCCGTTCGGCCAGGCGGCTGGCCTGACATCTATTTTACGCACGGCGGGAGAGGAGGGTCTGCCTTAATGCGGACACGCATCCGATCATTGGCAGATTTCCGATTTCCCTTCGATTCCGCGTACGATACCGTCCGATCGACGCACCTTTCAGCAGGGGGCCTCGCCATGACGCCACGCCACGTGCTCGCCCTCGACCAGGGCACCACCAGCTCCCGGGCCATCGTTTTCGACCACCACGGCCGCATCGTCGCATCCGCCCAGCACCCCTTCGAGCAGCTTTTCCCCCGGCCCGGCTGGGTCGAGCACGATCCCGAGGCGATCTGGCAGTCGCAACTCCGCAGCGCCCGCGAAGCCCTGGCCGAGGCGGAGTTGACCGCCGCCGACGTCGCCGCCATCGGCATCACCAACCAGCGCGAGACCACGCTTGTCTGGGACCGTCGCACGGGTGAGCCGGTCGCCAACGCCATCGTCTGGCAGGACCGCCGCACCGCCGACGTTTGCGACCGCCTCCGCGACGCGGGCCTGGCCGACCTCTACCAGCGCAAGACCGGCCTCCTGCTCGACGCCTACTTTTCCGGCACCAAGCTCCACTGGCTGCTCGAACACGTCCCCGGCCTCCGCCAGCGCGCCCGTCGCGGCGAGCTCGCCTTCGGCACCGTCGACACCTGGCTGCTCTGGAAGCTCACCGCCGGCCGCGTCCACCAGACCGACGTCACCAACGCCTCACGCACGCTGCTCTACGACATCCACCAGCTTCAGTGGGACGACGAACTGCTGGGCCACCTCGACATCCCCCGCGCCCTGCTGCCCGAAGTGCGCTCCTCCAGCGAAATCTATGCGGAAACCGAACCCGACCTGTTCGGCGCGGCCATCCCCATCGCCGGCATCGCGGGCGACCAGCAGGCGGCGCTGTTCGGCCAGATGTGCATGCGGCCGGGCATGGCGAAGAACACCTACGGCACCGGCTGCTTCCTGCTGCTGAACACCGGCCCGCAGCCGATCGTCTCGAAGCAGAAGCTGCTGACCACCCTCGCATGGCAGATCGGCGACGAGGTGGAATACGCGCTGGAGGGCAGCGTCTTCATCGGCGGCGCGGTGGTGCAGTGGCTGCGCGACGGGCTTGGCATCATTCGTTCGTCGGCGGAGGTCGAAGCGCTGGCGGCCAGCGTGCCGGACAACGGCGGTGTCTACCTGGTGCCCGCCTTCGCAGGGCTGGGCGCGCCGCATTGGGACCCTTACGCCCGCGGCACGCTGGTGGGTCTGACGCGCGGCACGACGGCGGGCCACATCGCCCGCGCGGCGCTGGAGGCGATCGCTTACCAGGTCGCCGACGTGCTCGATGCGATGCAGGCCGACTCGGGCGTTGCGTTGACGGAGTTGCGCGTCGATGGCGGGGCGTCGGTGAATGACTTGTTGATGCAGTTTCAGGCGGACGTGCTGGGCGTGGCGACGGTGCGGCCGGTGGTGTCGGAGACGACCGCGGCCGGTGCGGCGTATCTGGCGGGGCTGGCGACAGGCGTGTGGGAGAGTCGGTTGCAGATCGCCAGACAGTGGCAGGTGGACCGGCGGTTTGAGCCGGCGATGGCGCGGGCGAAGGCGGCGGCGCTGCGGGAGCGGTGGCTGGAAGCGGTGAAGCGAAGCCGGGGGTGGGAGCGGGGGAGTTGATTGCTGATTTGTGATTTCTAATTTCTGATTTGTCGGACGCCTTGTGCCGAAGACGACCAACAAAAACACCAGCAATCAGAAATCATAAATCAGCAATTCGTTCTCACGTCGCACTTGCGGCTGGTTGGGTGGGTTCGATCAACTCGCGCACGGGTTGCCACTCGCGCCAGATGTCGCTCATGGCATCGACACCGTTGGCTTCCACGTCTTTGTGCTTGAGCCGGAAGATGGCGGCATAGCGGATGTCGGGGCTGTAGTTGGGCGCGGCGCCGTGGACGAGGTGATGATGGGCGAGGACGACGTCGCCGGCCTGGCCGGTCATCTGCACGGGGGGGTGGGGCAGGTCCGCCTTGGGCATGCCCTGTGCGAGAATCGAAGGATCGCGTTCGCGGAAGAACTGCTCGAAGAAGCGGTGCGACCCGGGCCAGACGGTGAAGTTGCCCATGTAGGGTTCGGGCAGGTCATTGAGCAGGACGACGGCGAGCAGGGTGAAGCCGCGTGAGAACTGGCCGACGGCCATGCCGTTGGTGCCCGTGCCGATGCCGTCGAGGTGGCCGTGCGGCGGCTTGGGCGCGTCGACGACGCGGGGAAACCGCAGGGCGATCTGCGCATTGCCCGGCGGCAGCAGGTTGCCTTCCCCGATGAGCTGCTCGACCGCGTCGGGGACAAGCGAGCGGTGCATCAGGGCCTTGAGCGGCGGCTGGCCACCCAAGCCAGGGCAGTAGGTCTGGGCCCGCATTGTCGGCAGGTCGTCCGGCGGCATGCCTTCCTGGCCGAGCCACTCGTTGATCCGCCGCCGGGCATCGAGCACCGCCTGCCGTGGCACGGCCTGCCGGAGCACCGTGTAGCCGTCGTCGTACATCGCCTGCCGGATTGCTTTGACCATATGCATGGGGAGAGCCCCTCTTGGGAAACGTCGAGCATCCACCGCCGCCACAGCCTAGGGTGTGGCGCGGGCGAGTCAAGAGGGCACGTGAAGCCCACATCGGGATGCCATGGCTTGCGGCGCGTGACCTGGACGTTCGCCGGGTTACCGTCGGCTGGCCATGGCCTGGGCGACCTGGTGGGCGCGTGGCATCGAGTCGCCGACGAGGTAGTAGACCAGCTCCTCGTGCTTCCAGATGAGCAGGGGCGGGCCGGTGTTGGCCGGGTCGGCCGTGGTGTAGAGCCGGTCGGGCTCGAGATCGAGCTGGCCGGTGTCGGGCGCGATCCAGAGACTGAGCGAGTCGCCGTCCTCGCCGGCCTGATCGGTGCGGTAGAGCACGTGAACCGCCTGGCCACCGGGCAGCAGGCACTCGCCGGCCTGCCGATAGTCGAAGCCCAGCAGCGACAGGTCCAGCGGCGGACCGGTGAACTCCAACCCGAGGAACGCTTCGATCGCAGCCGGCAGGGCGGTGACTTCCGTGGGGAAACGCTCGGGGTTGAACAGTGGCGTCTGGTCGCGCGAGCAGCGGGAGTGGCGTCGGCCGAAGCGGTCGGCGGAGGCGAAGTCGATCGTGGCCGGCTCGTCCACACCGCCGTCGTCGTGGTACGCGACACCCTCAGGCCCGGACGGCGCGCCCGCTCCATCACGGCCGAACTGCACCGTCACCAGCGCCGCCAGCAGCAGCGCCGCCGCGAGCACCGTGGGAAACCACCGCCGGGCAAACGCCCACCGGCTCGCGGCTCGCAGATCCGCCACCTGATCCGGCGCGGCGGGCCGCTCGGCCATGCTCGCGATCTGTCGCCGCAGCGCCTCGGGCGTCTTGCTCTCGCCCCGGCTCATCGTCTGGCTCACCCGCTGACGAAGCTGCTGCTGGTGCAGCACGCGCCGCGTGGTCTGCGGGTCCATCGCCATCCGCTCGAGCACCTGAAGGCTCTGCTCCACGTCCAACTCGCCGTCGGCGAAGGCCGAGAGGTAGCGGCGAATCTGTTTGTCATCCATGGGCTGTTTCATCAGCGAACACTCACTGCCAACGCCGTACGCCGATGGCGGGTCGCGCGGCGTTCATTCATTCTTCCGTCCTCACTGCAATGCCCAACTCTCCGGCAAGGTCCGCCAGCTCCCGCGACAGGATCGCCCGCGCCCGGTACAGCCGGCTCATCACCGTGCCCAACGGCACGTCCAGCACGTCGGCGATCTCGCGATATTTGAGCCCCTCCACCGCCCACAGCAGCAGCACTTCCCGGTAATGCTCGGACAAGTCGGCGATCGCCTGCTTCAGCCGGTCGTCCACCTGCTCCCAGTCCAGGCTGTCCAGGTCCCACGCCGGGGCGGGGCTGTCCAGTTCGCTCGGGATTGTCGGGTGGGCAAGGTCGTCGGCGATCGTGGGCTCGCGCCGCTGCTTGCCCACGCGGGTGTAGAAGCTGTTGTGCAGAATCTTGAATAGCCACGGCCGAACGCCCTGCGCCCGCAACTCGAAGTTGGCCTCTGCCTTGAACGCCTTGAGATACGTCTCCTGCACCAGGTCTGTCGCTTCATCGGGGCGGCGCGCCAAGTGCATCGCCATGCGATACAGGGCGTCCATCTCCGCCAGGCATAGCTCTCGGAACGCTTGCCGTTCCACTGAAACCCTTTCTCAGGCCCGGCCCCTCGCCGGGCGGACGTCCGCGTGCCATGACCTAACCTCGCCACCAACCCCCTTATTCCCGGAACCACACAGTTTACTGAGCCTTGAGCCGTCAGCTTTAAGCCTTCAGCCAGAATGTTCCCCTCCGTTCGGTCTGTCGCTGGCTTATGGTTTAAAGCTGACGGCTCAAGGCTCAATAGGACACCCCCTGCCAGCTTTGAGTCGGCAGGGTTCAGCCTGCAAAGAGGTGGGCCCGGCAACCTTGGGCACGTCGCGGAAAGCTGGCAGCTGAAGGCTCAACCGAGGCTTCAGGCGTCGCCCTGGCGCAGCGCGCCGGGGCCGAAGGTGATGGCGTTTTTGCCCTGGCGTTTGGACTGCATGGCCATTTCGTCGGCGCGTTCGAGCAGTTCCTGCGGCGTTCGGCCGTCCCACGGGAAGCTGGCGAGGCCGCCGGAGATGGTGAGCGTGCCGGGCGCTTCGTTGAGCAGCTTGGGGAAGCGGTGCTGTTGCACAGCCTGCTGGAAGCGCTTGGCGGCGGTGCGGACGGACTCGGGATGCTGGCTGTCGGCGCGGCGTTTTTCCTCGGCGTCCCAGAAGATGACGGCGAATTCGTCGCCGCCGATGCGGGCGACCACGTCATGCTCGCGGACGGAGCTTTGCATGAGGCGGGCGGTTTCGCGGAGGATTTCGTCGCCGGCGGCGTGGCCGTAGCGGTCGTTGTAGATTTTGAAGTCGTCGATGTCGAAGACCATCAGCGTGACCTGCGAGCGGTCGCGGACGGAGCGTTCGATGAGGTTCTTGAGGAAGCGGTTGAAGTAGCGGCGGTTCCAGATGCAGGTCAGCTCGTCCTTCATCGACAGCTCTTCGAGCTGGTGGATCTGCCGTTCGAGCGTGAGCCAGCGGGCGAGCCAGGCGGCCCAGGCGTCGAGGTGCTGTTGCTCGGCCAGGGCGGGGGCGTGGAGCGTGCCGAACAGATGCTGCCGGCAGGCGACGGTGGCGGTGATGCGGTGCGTGGGCACGTCGTCGTCGGGGCCGGCCCACTGGACGTCGTCGATGCCCGAGCGGGCGGTGAGCAGCCGCATCGCGGTGCGGCGAAGCAGGCCGCGGCCGTTGAGGATGGCCTCGACCAGATCGACGTCGCCGAGTTCGTGATCTTCACTCTGGCCGGGAATGGCGGCGGTAGCGCCGTTGCGGGCCGCGGGCATGGCAGGGCGGTCGGCAAGCGGGGTGGTGGCGTCGGTGTCGACCTGTGGCGGCGGCACGGGGCGACCATGCCAGGCGAGGTGGAGCGTGTCGAGATCGACCGGCTCGGGGACCAGGGCGTCAAAGCCATGTTCCACGGCCCGCTGGGCTTCAGCAAGACTGGCGTCGTCGGCGACCACCAGCAGCCGCGACCCCGGCGCCATCCGCCGCAGCGTCTTGGCGCCCGCGGCGACCATGCCCGCCATGGCGGCGATGGGCACGACCACCGCCGCAGCCTCGTCGCGCCCCAGTTCACCCAGCGCGCTGAGAAACGCCGGCACCGCCCGGACCTCCACCCCCGGCAGGCACTGCTCCGCCAGTCCGTCACGCAACTGCTCGGCCAGCGCGTCGCCGACCACCACCACCCGACGGGAGGCTTGCGGCGCCGGACCGTCATGCGTGACGCTTGGCGAGACATCCCGCGACGCGGCCCCGGCGAGGTTGTCCTGCCCTGCACTGCTCATGGACGTGGCGGCTCCGGCTCCAGGCTTTCAATCGGCCCCAGCAGCATGTCCAGTTCCTCGGGGGAGATCAACGGCGTGCGGTCCGCCTCGTTCAGCCGGCGGTGCGCGGGGCGGTCGTCGGCGTACACGCTCGTCGCCGCCGGGGAAGGGCTGTGCGGGCGCGAGCCGGTGCGCGGGCCGACATGGGCCAGGCTCTGTTCATCCACGGTATCGGCCGAATCGCCCGCTTGAATTGGCTCGGCTTCGGTTTCCGGCTCGAGCGACAGCCGCGTCAGCCCGCCGCCCTCCGCCCGGTACTGCCACATCGCCAGCCCCGGATGGTACGTTCGCACGGCGGCCAGCAGTTCGTGCAAGTGCGGCTGATCCTCCGGCTCCACCACGATCAACGCCACCACCGCCCCCGGCGAATTCCCGGCCAGTTGCAGCATCACCGACGGCGCATCGAGCACCACCGCCGCCGGCACCTGCCGCAACGCCAGTCCCGCCAGCAGCCGCGTCGGCGCCGCACCCTCCGGCGGCACCCAGACCACGCACCGACGCCCCTCGGCCGGGCCCGGCGACGCGGCCTGCGATCCCATGTCATCGCCTCCATCTGCCATCGCCCCATTGTAACCACAACCGCACGCCGCTTGGGACGACGGGTGGCGGGTGGGGGAGCAGAAACCGGAAAAACATCCGCCCTGAGGAGCGCAGCGACGCAGAGCGGGATCATGGGAATGTGTGATGTGTGATCGATGATGTCAGAAGCGGCGGCCGTTCCAGATCACAGATGGATCGATCAGACTCATCCCGCTCTTCGCTCGCGGACTCGCTCAGAGGCGGACGTTACAAAATCTTTCCGATCCCCGAACCCCCTCCTTCCTTCCCCGCTGCTGCCTTCCCGGGCGCTGGCGTTTTCCCCACCCGGATGCATCTGTGGTTTCCACGCCGACGTATCTTCACCCGTTCAGGCTCGAGGTTTGGGGGCAAGGCGCGGCGAACTCGAAAAATCCGGCCTCGCCAGTGCTTACAAGCAGGCTAAAATGATGAGAAAACCGCCGTCACCGGACAGCCGGGGGTTGCGTTCGGCCCGTTCCCGATGCATGCTGGGAGGTAGCCATGACGGTACACCGCCCCGATCCTGAGACCGATCCGTTCCGCCCGCCCGCCATCCCGACGGAGGTCTTCTGTCTCCACTGCCAGCAGGAGTACGAAAGCTACCTGATGGAGTGGCGTGAAGAGATGGCCGAGGGCAAACGCCACGGCTTCTGGTGCTGCCCCACCCCCGGCTGCGATGGCCGAGGCTTCGGCTTCGACATCTTCCCCATCGACCCGGAATATCGCGACGAGAACGGCGAACCGCTTGGCCCGTTCGCCGACGACGAAGAGGCTGACGACGAAGATGCCGACGAGTGGATGCCCGTTCAGGACGAGCTCGCCTGGCGTGACCCCATCGACACCGATGCGCTGCTGGAAGAAGAAGGTCTTGATGACGGCGCCGCACCACCCGACGCCCCCGGCGACGTCCCGCCGCCGATCCACCTCGACGACGAAGCCGACGCCCCGGCCGACGGGCACCGTCACCACGGCCGAGGCCGGTGGAGCGACGGCCACGACGACATCCCCTGGTGACGCTGCTGGTACGGTAGTCAACGCCCCGCAGAACGCCGGGGCTCTAAACATGACAACGCGAGGCGTCCACCCCTTCATTCATTTAGCCGCGGGCCTTGGCCCGCGCTGCTCGGGGTGCGTTCAGATCTGACCCGGTCGGCGCTGCGGCTGGGCGGGGCCCTCGGCCGGGGGATCGTCGGAACCGCGATCGGCAGGTTCGAAGTTGACCCGGGCACGCACCGCCTCCATCGACAGCGACGCCATCGGATCGTCGTCGCCGCCCATCACCATCTGGCTTACCCACGACGTCACGCGCGACGAGTTGACCATCTCCCGGTACTGATCCTCCGTCACCGGCTGGTATTCGTCCACCTGGAACAGCGCCAGCCCCAGTCGGCCATCCACCTCTACCACGCCGATACGCTCGGAGGCCTCCGCATCCGTGACCGGTTGCTGACCGTTGTCGCTGACGTCCGCGGCAAGGTCGAAGATCGCCTCGATGAACGCTTCGCTCTGGCCGATCAGCGGCACGTCGGGCACGCCCAACTGCCCCCGCGCGTCCGGCTGACGCCGGGGCGTGGGCCGGAGCGTGTCGGCGATCAGGTCGGCCTCTGACACCACCGCGTCGAACCCTTCCGACCGGGCTCGGGTGAGCCATTCGTCACGGCGCGGCAGCAGCGCTTCTTCGTACGCCTTGCGCAGATGCGCGTCACGCCGGACCTGCTCCGCCACTTCGTCCAGCGTCTCCGGCGCGTGGGCCGGCTGCGCGTCGACGAGGCGGAACAGGTACCGCGAGCCGTCCGCCGCCTCCAACGGCTGGCTGGGCAGCATCGCCTGGAGCCCGAGGCTCACCAGCGGGTCGTTTGCGGCCGGCTCAAGCTCGTACGCGCTGCGGATGTACTGGCTGAAGCGAATGTCAGGCCGGCCCGACAGCGTCGCCCCACGCAGGCCCGGCAGCGACTCGAGATTCGCCACCGGCCACCAGTCGTCGCTGAAGTCGTCGTACCGCTCCACCCGCACGCCGAACTGCTCTTCCAACTCGCTCGCCACCTCGCGCAGCGACGGCGGGCTGTAGTCCGCCGGCACGGCCCGGTAGCCGTCCGGCTGCTGCTCAAGCTGGCGGGCGTGCTGCACGAGCAGCCCCTGCCCGGCCCGGATGATGCGGTTGGCCAGCGTCTGGGCCTCCCGCTCGCGCAGCTCCTGCATCACCGCCCGTCGCTGCGACGCCGTCCAGACGCCGTTGGCATCTTCCTCATTCTCGCCGTCGTCCTCGCGGAAGCGGTCGCGGTTCTGCTCGAAGTAGGCCATCGCCTCCGCGTCGTCGATCTCCACCTGCGCTTCGACCCGGTCGATCGGCACGCCGAGGTATTCGATCTTCACCCGCGCCGGGATGCGATACCCGAAGCCGTACGGCTCACCCTGGCCGGGCGCGACGTCCCGGTACTGCTCGAACAAAGCCTGCACTTCCGCCTCGTCGGGCGGTTCGACTTCGTCAAGGTAACGCTCGGCCTCGACCAGCGCGACCTGGCCGGAGACGGTGGTCTGAAGATCGCGGAGCATGTGCTGGATCAACGGCTCGCTGAGGCGCGGCTGGCCGAACGCTTCGTCGAGCATCTGGTAGCCCTGCATCATGAGTTGGAAGTCGCCGCTCTGCTGGGCCTGCATGACGTAGGCGATGGCCTGGAGGCGCTGAACCGGGTTGACGTGCGTTCGGCCGAGCACGACTTCGCGATACTGTTCGAGCATCAGCCAGTTGCGGACGGCCTGGTGGATGTACTCCGGCGGCACGCGCATGCCGGCCGAGAGTTGCCGCAGCCCTTCTTCATCGCGGCCGATCGTTTCGAGCACGTTCTGCACTTCGATGTTGCTGGCGCCGAGGCCCATGCGATGCGCGTCGTGCTTCATCAGCAGCCACTTGAGCGGGTCGCCTTCGGAGAGGTCCCGGCTGAGCATGCCCATGGCCGGGTGGATGCGATCGAGGGCTTCCAGTTCATTCGCCGCCGACTGCTGATCGGCCACGGTCAGGCCCGTGCCGTCGACTTCGCCGATGGGCTGGTCCCCGGGGCCGCGCATGAAGATGTCCAGCGTCGGCTGGATGAGAAACGCGAGCATGAGGAACGCCGCGCCGAAGGCGAGGATGAACTTGTTGTATTTCCGGAAAAACTTGAGCACTGCGGATCTCCGTCAGGACGGTTGGGGCCGATGAAAGCGAGCCTTGAAGTATACCAGAGCGGGCCGTGGAAGGTTCGGGGCGGGGGTTGGGGGTTGGGGATCGGGAAGATTTTATAAGCCGAGGGCTGAGTCCGCGAAGCCCCGGATCAGGGTGGCGAATTTCTGATTTTTGGTTGCTGACTGTTCAAATCAGAAATCATCAATCAGCAATTAGAAATCTCCCCCCCCTCATCCCGCCCTTGGCTCGCGGTTTCGCTCAGAGGCGGGCGTTTTTGCGAGTCCCCACTCCCGGTTCCCCTCTACCATGCCCGGCCGCCGAGGCCGAAGGGGTTGTCGGTGATGAAGCCTTCGGGGGCGAGGACGACGCCGAAGACCTGCTCGTCGTCCACCTGGTCGAACGAGGCAAGGATGCGCAGCCGGGCGCGGGGCAGTCGGCGTTCGAGCCAGAGGTCGATGTTGCGCGACTCGTTCTCGCGCAGGTCGAGGCGATGGGCGAAGCTGAAGGTGTACTTGGTGGTGAGCTGGTAGGTGAAGCCGTAGCTGAACAGCCGGCTGTCGATCGGCTGGATGTCGCGGTACTGGACGAAGCTGGTCAGGCGAGGCGTGTGGTCGAGCGACGCGCCGACGCGCCACTGGGAGACGCGGTTGTCCTGGAAGTCGTAGGTCAGTTCGCCGGTGACGCCGAGCGTATCGCTGACCATCCAGAGTGCCCGGCTGTAGAAGTGGTCGCCGCCGAGGGCGTATTCGGGGCGGTAGTCGAAGTAGCGGGCGATCGGTTCGCGTGGCCGGTCGCCATCGCGTGAGCGGAAGACGAAGTCGGTCTGGAGGGTGAGCCAGTCGACGCTGCGCCACCGTCCCGGGCCGCCGCGCTGGGTCTGGAACGTCTGCCGGAGGCCGAGGCGGACGCCGCTGCCGTCGCCGATGGCTTCGATGTCGCGGTCGTAGGGGGGCAGGTCGCCGGCGTCGACGGTCGAGCCGATGAGGAACAGGTCGATGCTGGGCTCGATGATGTGGCGCAGGCGGTTGATGTTGAGCAGTGGGCTTTCGATGGTGTCGTAGCGGCGGTGAAGCTGCGTGCTCATCCGCAGGCCCAGCGAGCCCCAGAGGCGGAACTGCTCCTCTTCGCCAGCGTAGGCTTCGAAGTCGTCGTCATACCCGGTGACCCGCCCGACGGCATAGGGGGTGAGGTGGACCGGGCCGGCCTCGAGCGGCATGGTGATTTCCTGCCGCGTGTCGACCCGCAGCCGCCAGTCGCGGGGGAAGCCGGCGTCGGCGGCGGCGTCGCGGAAGCGCACGTCCGAGTCGATGCCGAACAGCGCTTGCGCCATCTCGTCGTCAAAGCCGCGATCGCCCGGCGTATCCCGGCCGAAGTCGGCGCGGACCCGGCTGAAGCGGTTCTCGCTGTACCACGTCAGCCGGTCGTCGAGCAGGCTGGTGCCCGTGCGGAAGTAGCCCAGTTCGGGCATGCGTTCGACCTGGAAGCCGGGCGACTGGAGCGTGGTGAGCTGCTCGGTGAAGTCGGTGAGTTGGCCGGAGACCCACAGGTCAGCCGCCCATTCCGATTCCTGCTTGCGCAGGTAGAGCGAGCTCTGGTAGGGCTTGGCGTTGTACGCCTCGCTGGAGAAGAAGCTTTCGAGAAACATCTCATCGGAGACATAGGCGAGTTCGACGTCGGCATACCAGTTGTCCGGGAGCACCTGGCGATGCTGGGCGTGGATGAAGCCGCGGGTGTCGTCGTCGTGGTCGATGCGTTCGCGGTCGCCGACGCGGTCGTTGGCCGAGTCGATGGGCAGGAGGTAGCCTTCCACCCGGCCGTGCGTGCCTTCGAGGTCGTAGTCCAGTTCGCCGCCGAGGCCCGGGCCGCTGTCGCCGCGGTAGTCGAGCTTGCCGGTCATGTCCACGCCGTCGGGCGCTTCGACGCCGGCGAGGGCGAGCACGTCCCACTCGGTCTCCACTTCGAACCCGCGTGCCCGCGACTGTCCGCCGGCGATCGCACGCAAGGGCAGGTCGCGCGTCTCGGCGGCGAGGTAAGGCCAGTAAAACACCGGCACCTCGCCCACGCGCAGCGTCGTGTGACTGGCGGAGAACCGCTGCCGCATCACGCCCCGCTCGTCCACGCCCATGCCCAGCGTCACGCGGTTGGCGCCGATGGCGAAGTGCGGCTGGGCGAACTCGCTGGTGCTCAGCAGCGCGCCGCTGGCCTCGAAGCTGGTGCGCGACGTCTGGCGGACCGCCTCGGCCCGCATGTAAAGCGGCACCTGCCGCTGCACGTCCCACGTGTAAAGCACGGCATCGAGCACGACCGCCTGGTCACGGGCGAGGTCGTAAAAGATACGCGGGGCACGCAGCGTGAAGTCGCCGTCGGTGATGACGATGTTGTCTTCAAGATAGATGCCCGTCACCTCGCCCGCGCCGAACGCAGCGCCCGCGGCGGCCTCGTCGACGTCGGGCTCGAGAAACACCACGGCACGCTCGGCCTGCAACACGACGCTGCGCACCTGCTCGGCATCTTCGTAAAACAGACGCACGTTGCCGATGAGCATCAACACACTCTGCTCCGGCTCGCGGTCGAACACGACGCGGTCGGCGGTGAAGCGCACCGTGCCGGTCGTCGGCAGCACAGGGTCGGCTGACGCGGGGACGTCCGACCCGGCGGCATCGTCCCCATCAGGCGATGGCGGGGCATCGGCGGGCGTCGGGCCCGTCGGGGGGGTGGGGCCGGTTTCGACCGCGACGCTGATCTCGGCGGTAACGCTCGGCCGGGGCGGGTCCTGGGCGCGTTGTGGCGCCTGCCGGGCCGTGTCGTACCGGGCGATCCGCTCCAGGCCCGCGGCGACCAGCGGATCGGCGGGCGGCGCATCGGCACGGACCAGCCGGTCGGCCGCAAGCTTGATGGGCCCGGTCGTCGAGCCGGTCACCAGCAGTTGGTCCGCCTCGGCGGATACGGCCTCGCGGTCGACGCCGCGCGGTGAACGCGCGTCGTCCAGGTAGATGGCAAGGTGCCGGATCGGCTCCGGGTCACGCGCCTCGGTCTCGATCCGCACCAGCGCCTGGCTGGCGCGGAACACGTATGCCCCCATGCGGTAAACCGCATCGCCTTCCAACAGCAGATATTCGGTTTCGTCCTGTTGCCAGGTCGTCACCCTCCGCCCGGCAAATGACGCGTCCGCACTCACCACCGCCCCGGCCCGCGGCACGACGACCGGTGACACTTCCGCCTCTGGCTCTGGCTGCGCCCGCAGCGACGCCGTGAACAGCCCCAGGCAGCACGCCAGCAACACAGCGTGGATCGCAAGGCGACATGGTCGGCGGCGGTCGGTCTTCAAGTGATGTCTCACGACTGGCTTTCCCCCCCGCCCACGGGCCGATGAAAACGGCGCGAATATACGGCCGTGCGCGAAAGCGAGCAAACATGTGAGGGGGATGGGGTTCGGGAAAAAAGCGCCCGTTCCTGAGCAGCGCCGCGACGAAGGGCGGGATATCCCAACTCGCCTACCCCTGGAGAGGGGTTAGGGCCGGGCCGTGGCGAAGCGGACGGCGGGGTGAGCAGGGCGGGATGAGAAACGGGCGTGGCTTTTCCGGTTTTTCCGATTGGCCAGGTTGGGCGAGACGGCTCAATGGACGATGAAATCGGTGCCGCCGGTGCGGGTTCGCTGTAGCTTGTGCGGGGGATGTCTGATAAAAAGGAAGTCGATGAAACGCATCTCCCTGGTTCTTGCGCTGCTGTTGCTGCTGGTCGTGAGCCCGGCCCGGGCCGCCATCGTCCCGCACCTGGCCGAGATCGGCATGGACCAGGTCTGGGCCGACCCCACCTTCGCCCACCTCACCGGCGCCGGCCAGTCGATCGCGGTCCTCGACACCGGCATCGACACCGAGCACGTCCTGTTCGGCTCACGCATCCTCGACGGCGCCAACTTCGTCACCCCACTCGCACCGCTGGCCACCGGCAGCGAACCCTACCGCGACGGCCACGGCCACGGCACGCATGTCGCCAGCATCGCCGCCGGCTCAAACGCTTTCACCCGCACCAACGGCGACCAGATCGGCGGCGTCGCGCCCGGGGCGGGCCTCGTGCCCGTGCGCGTGCTCGATAACGACGGCAACGGCAGCTTCGACGATATCCGCGACGCCCTCTACTGGGTGCGCGACAACGCCAGCACGCACAACATCCGCACGGTCAACCTCTCCCTGGGCACGCAGTCAACGTTCATCGACAGCGAATCGCTCTCGGACGAGGCCATCGCCCAGGACGTCGCCGCTGTCGTGGACGAGTTGCGCGCCATGGGCATCGCCGTGGTCGCCGCCAGCGGCAACAGCGGGCAGGGCGATGGCCTGAGCTTCCCCGCCGTGCTGGACAACATCATCAGCGTCGGCGCCAGCGACGGCAACGCGGTGGCCGACTTCACCAACCGCAGCAACGACCTGGACCTGCTCGCCCCCGGCGTGGACGTCTGGGGCGCGTACGCGGCGCTGGATGAGGATGATCCGCACAACCTGATCGCCATGGGCAGCGGCACGAGCGCCGCCACGCCGATGGTCGCCGGCGCCTTCCTGCTGATGCACCAACTCTACGTCGAACGCGTCGGCCTGGAGCCGACGACCGACGAACTGCTGGGCATCCTCCAGTCCACCGGCACGCTCATCAGCGAAGACGACCAGTCGTGGCAGAAGCTCAACGTCTATGCCGCGCTGGTGGAAATCGATGGCTACGCGTTCGTGCCCGAACCTGGCACGGCCATGGCGTTCGTCAGTGCCGGCATGCTCCTGCTCCTGCGCCGTCGCGCCACCCCGCAGCGGTGAAATGCACCGCCCGACCGGCACCCCAAGCATTTCCCTTATTGAGCCTTGAGCCGTTAGCTGTAAGCCGCTAGCCAGCGACAGACCGAACGGCCGGGAACACTCTGGCTGAAGGCTTAAAGCGAATTGCTCAAGGCTCGATAAAAACATCTTGACATGCGAGCCCGTTCGGGTGATGATAGGCCCTAACGGAACCCTATCGATACACGGAGGTGCTCGCATGCTCAGTCTCCACCGCATCCAGAAGCAGTTCACTACAGGCGACCATGAGAAGCTGCTGGACGGCGTCCTCGCCAACGGCCTCCGCCTGCCGCTGCCGCTTCGCGTTCGCCTCTCGCAGGGGCCGGCCGCGGCGATCGCCCTCGGCCTGCGGCGGGTGGTGGAGTTGACGTACGGGCCCACCCCCCTGAGCCGGGCCATGACCGACGCCCTGCTCGCCTGCCAGACCGACACCGGGGCCTTCACCGCCGATGACCAGCCCGACCCGCTGGTGACCGCCGCCGCCGTGGCCGCGATGTCGCTGGTGCGCGCCGACCATCCCGCCGCCGTCACGCCCGCCCTGGAGGCCGCCCATGAACGGGCGCTGGTCGCGCTGGCGCAGATGCAGGGGGCGGACGGCCTGTTTCATGCCGGTGACGATCGCAGCGACGCCGACCGTGCCCGCACCGCCGCCTTCGTGCTCCGCCTGCTCGCCGCCGACGCCGCCTTCCGCCAGAGCGTGCGGCTGGCGGACCTGTGCAACTGGTTCGAGTCGCGCCTGCCACGCCTCGAGCCAGCCACGGCCGACCTGTACCGCCTCGCCTGCCTCACCCAGCCGGCCGATCCGCCCCAGACACCCGCCGTCGCCGCCCTCGCGGCGTGAGGTTGCCACCCGTCCCGCGCCGTACGTCATGCGCACTGTTTAGAGCGTCTAAATTGACTCCCTCTCCCTTCCAGGGCGAGGGCTGGGGTGAGGGGGGGTCGTACTTTTACCTTGCACCATTGGCAAGGCCGTGCGTCGATCGAACGCCACACGTTCACCGCTCATCTTCCGGGGACGCCGGCTGCGCCGGCACCTTCGCCTCTGAGAGGAGAAGGACTTTTCAGACGCTCTATTGAGCTTTGAGCGGACGGCACAAGGCCGAATAAATGATTTCAAGTCCCCGTCCGCGTTGTCGCGCTAAAGCATCAGACGATGAGGGAAGGCCGCCGGGTGGCAGGCAAGGGGCCGGACGGTTTGGGGCCGAACCATCCAGTGGAGCATCCTCTTCCGTACAGTCCGGAGACACCGGGGCGGAGTGTGCCGGCAGGTGCACGCCTCGGCGATCGTCGCAGTCGTGACTCTGGCGCAAACGTGCCGATCCAGCGTCCGGCATCAGGCATCGCATCCTTGTATCACCGTCATTTCTCATTCAAGGGCCGGCGTTCGCTACACGCAATGATGAGCCAGTCGCCAGATATGAATGAGCAAACACCCGAAAGCCAGCAGCAGCAGCAAGCGGCTTCAAGTGAACCTTCCACTCCGATGGTGGTGGGTCTCGGCGCTTCAGCCGGCGGGATGGAAGCACTGCAGACGTTTTTCGAAGCGATGCCCGCCAACAGCGGCATGGTGTTTGTCGTGACTCTGCATCTTCAGCGCGAACAGAAAAGCCATCTGGCCGAAATTCTCACGCGGCGAACCGCCATGCCCGTCACCGAGGTGACCGAGCCGATCCGCGTTCGCCCCGACCACGTCTACATCATTCCGCCGGACCGCGTGCTGGAGTTGCGGGACGACACGCTGGCGTTGTCGAAACTGCCCGAGCCGCGCTTGCCGCGCAAGCCGGTGGATGCGTTTTTCCGATCGCTGGCGAAGGCACGCGGCCATGGGGCGGTGGCGATCGTCCTGTCGGGCACGGGGGGCAACGGGTCGATGGGCGTTCGCGATGTCAAGCATCACGGCGGCATCGTGCTGGTGCAGACGCCGAACGAAGCGGCCTACCCCAACATGCCCCAGCACGCGCTGGACACGGGCATCGTCGACCGCGTGCTCTCGATCCACCAGATGCCCGCCGTGCTCCAGGGTTACGCCGAGCATCCGTACATCCGCCAGCGCCAGCTTGAAGCAGGCAGCGCTGAGCCGTGGGACAAGCTCAACGCCATCCTGGAAGTACTGCAGTCGCAGACGGGCCGGGAGTTTCGCTGCTACAAGAAAAACACGTTGCTTCGCCGGACGCTTCGCCGGATGGGGCTGCGGCATATCACGTCGTTCGACGCCTACCGGGATGTGCTGCGGGAAGATGCCTCGGAAGCGAATGCGCTGGCGGAAGATCTGCTGATCGGCGTGAGCAGTTTCTTCCGCGACCCGGAAGCGTGGCGGGCGTTGCAGCGCGAGGTGTTGTCGAAGCTGTTTGCCACACGCCAGCCGGACCAGGCGGTGCGTGCGTGGGTGCCTGGCTGTGCGTCGGGTGAGGAGGCGTACACGCTGGCGATCCTCCTGCATGACGCGGCGCGGGAGGCGACGTGGCGCGGCGACATCAAGGTCTTCGCCACCGACACCGCGTCGCAACGGCTCCAGCAGGCGCGCGAAGGACTGTTCCCCGACAGCATCGAAGCCGACGTCCCTGACGATCTGCTCAAACGATACTTCGAACACAAGGACGAGTCCTATCGGGTGCATGCCACCGTGCGCGAGTCGGTGGTTTACGCCCCGCACGACCTGATCGTCGACCCGCCGTTTTCACAACTGGACCTGATCACCTGCCGTAACCTGCTGATCTACCTCGAACCCGAGACGCAGGCGCGCGTGCTGGCACTGTTCCACTTCGCCCTCCAACCCGGCGGCCACCTGCTTCTCGGCTCCGCCGAAACCGTCAGCCAGCGGGCGAACCTGTTCGACACCGCCGACAAGAAGTGGCGGATCTACCGTCGCGTCGGGCCCACCCGCCACGACCTGGTCAACCGGCTCCTGGCCGACACGCCCGGCCCGGCTGCCGTGCATGATGTGACGGCGATGCGCGAAGCCCAGCAACGTCAGCAGCAGTTCAACGAAGAACTGGAACGTCGCGTCACGGAACGCACCGCGATGGCCGAGCAACGCGCCGAGCAGTTGCGCAAGCTGACGCTGGACCTGTCCCGGGCCGAGGAGAACGAACGCCGACGGATCGCCCGCGTGTTGCACGACGATCTTCAGCAGATTCTCGCCGGCGCCCAGTTCACCCTCGACGGCATCCGGCAAGACAGCGGTGACGAAGCGGCGGCCGGCATGGGCCAGCTCAAGCAACTGCTGGAGCAGGCGATGGAGACCAGCCGCGACCTGAGCCATCAACTGAGCCCGCCGATCCTTCAGGAGGGACTGCTGCCGGCATTGCAGTGGACGCGCCGATGGTGCCGCGACAAGCACAATCTTGACACCACGGTCGACACCGATCCGGCCGCCGAGCCCCAAAGCCCGGATCTGCGCTACATGCTCTACTCGGTGGCACGCGAGCTGCTGTTGAACATCGCCAAGCATGCCGACACGGACCAGGCCCAGGTTCGCCTCGAACGCCAGGGGCAGGTGATTCGACTGACTGTCGAAGACCAAGGTGTCGGCTTCGACCCGGACCAGCTCGACATGAACGATGACGTCGAAGCGTTTGGCCTGATGACCATTCACGAACGGGTGATCTCGCTGGGCGGGCAGGTGCGGATCATCGCCAGCCCGGGCAAAGGCAGCCGCATTGTGCTCGAGGTGCCGGATCCCGACCAGGATAAAGGGGAGGAAACGACGTCTTTCGATTCGCCCCATCCTGCCATCACATCAACCGGCGCCGCGAGCGGCACGGGCATCCGCATCCTGCTGGTGGACGATCATGAAGTGATGCGGCAGGGGCTTGGTGCGCTGTTGGAGAACGATCCCGACATGACCGTGATCGCCGAGGCCGTCAGCGGCGAAGAGGCGATTCAGATGACGTCCGCGCACCGGCCGGACCTGGTGCTGATGGACGTAAGCATGCCGGGGATGGGCGGCGTGGAGGCGACGCGGCAGATCACGAGGGCGTTTCCGGCCGTCGTGGTGGTGGGGCTGTCGATGTACGACTCGGCGGACCGTGCCAACGCCATGGCCGAGGCCGGGGCGTCCGCGTACGTGCAGAAATCCGCGCCGGCCGAGGCGTTGCTTCTCGCCATCCGCGTCGCCGCCGGCAAGGGTTGAGCTTTGGGGCTTGCGATGCGGCCGAGCTCACTTCAGTGGGCCGGCTTCGGGAGATAGAGGCCGCTCGCCCGCCCACTGAAGCGGGCGGGCCGGAATGCGCTTCGCCCTCACCGGCTTGCGGCGAACTGGGACGACTTGTGGGCGGTATGGTCCGTCGGCCGACGGAACAGGCTCAGGTCCAGCGAGGCAAAGTAGTCGATCGTCTTGGCCAGGCCGTCGCGCAGCTCGATGGTCGGCTCCCAGTCGAGCATTTTTCTGGCAAGGCTGATGTCGGGCCGGCGCTGCGTGGGATCGTCGGCGGGCAGGGGCAGTTCGCGGATCTTGCTGCTGGCGTGGGTCATCTCGATCACCAGCTCGGCAAGCTGGCGGATGGTGAACTCGTGCGGGTTGCCGAGGTTGACCGGGCCGACGAAGCTGTCCGGGCCGTTCATCATGGCCATGATGCCGTTGATCAGGTCGTCGACGTAGCAGAACGATCGCGTCTGACTGCCGTTGCCGTAGATGGTGATGTCTTCGCCCCTGAGGGCCTGAAGGATGAAGTTGGAGACGACCCGGCCATCGTAGGGGTGCATGCGCGGGCCGTAGGTGTTGAAGATGCGGACGACGCGAACGTTGACGCCGTTGGCGCGGTGGTAGTCGAAGAAGAGCGTCTCGGCGGCGCGCTTGCCTTCGTCGTAGCAGGCGCGGATGCCGATGGGGTTGACGTTGCCGCGGTAGCTTTCGGGCTGGGGGTGGACGTCGGGGTCGCCGTAGACTTCGCTGGTGGAGGCCTGGAGCACTTTGGCGCGGCAGCGTTTGGCCATGCCCAGCACGTTGATCGCGCCGATGACGGAGACCTTCATCGTCTTGATCGGGTTGAACTGGTAATGCACCGGGCTGGCCGGGCAGGCCATGTTGTAGATCTGATCGACCTCCAGCCAGAGCGGGTGGGTGACGTCGTGGCGGATCAGCTCGAAGTTGGCCTTCGGCAGCAGGTGGGCGACGTTGGTCTTCTGGCTGGTGAAGAAATTGTCGACGCAGATGACGTCGTGTCCCTGCTCGACGAGTCGTTCGCACAAGTGCGAGCCGAGGAAGCCCGCGCCGCCGGTGACGAGGATGCGTTGAAGAGTATCAGCCATGGGGGATGGGGGTTCGGGGTGCGGGGATCAGGGATCGGAATGGTTTGCGTCGGTTTCGAGCGAGGCGATGAGGCCGTGAAGCAGCCGGCCGGTTTGTTGAAGGATATCCCACACAGGCGTGGCCTGCTCGCGCGGGCCCATCTTTCGTCGTACCGCCGCGATCAACTGGGTTTCGGTCTCCATCAGCGAGCCGCGAGCGATGTACAGATGGTGCAGATACTCTCGCCGATGCCGCCGACCATAACCTTCGGCGACATTTGAAGGCACGGAAAGCGCTGCCCGTCGAATCTGCCCCGTCAGGCCGAACCGTTCGTCCGGCGGGAAGGTGCGGGACAGATCATGCACCGCATCGTAGCTGTCCATCGCCCGCTGCCAAGCATCGAGCTTGCGATAAGCGTGATTGTCCACAGTCACCACCCCCTGATCCCTGATCCCCGTCCCCTGCACCCCGTGTCGGCTACGCCGGCACAAACGTCGCGCCGCGCTCGACGTCGCAGCCGACGATCTGGCCGATGGCGAAGTTGCTGGCCTGCTGAGCCTTGGTGAGCTGGAGGATCACGGCGGGGCCGGCCTGGACGTAGAGCTGGTTGGCGGCCACATCGCCGCCGCAGACCCGGCCGTGGACGCGGCGCGGCCGGCCGAAGACAGGCTCGACGAATCGGCCGCCGGCGGGGAAGATGTCGACGCGGCGGGCCTTGGCGTGGATCGTGCCGGTGATGCGGTCGCCCGGCTCGGCAGCGATCGGGCCGTCGGTGTGCAGGTGCAGGCGATAGTCCGTGTCGAGCACGTGCAGCACGATGCGGTCGTCGGACTTTTCTTCAAGCCTGCCGGTGACGGTGGGGACGGCGGGGGGGGCGGCCTGGTTCATCGCGAATCGCTCCTTCGAGGCATGAGCCGTGCAGTGACTTCCTGAGCGGAATAAGATACCGGGCTGTTGGCCTGATGTCACAAATGGAGAGGGCTGGCCCCAGCGTCCTTTGCCCAACGACCGCAAGATCAACCGCTCGTACTGCACCGACCGCGTCCGCGTGGACTACGCGCACGTCGGGCTTTATGACGTGAAGTCGCGCGAGATCTGGATCGCCAAAAAACGATGGGGCACCGTGCCCGTCCGCGTCAGCCACGCCCGCCTGCTCGTCGGCGGCACGCAGGACACCTCCACCGCCGACAAGGACCGCTACCTCTGCTTCTGGTTCCACACCCCCGGCACCGGCGAAGGCTATGTCCACGGCTACCCGATCGAGTGGGACGAAGGTCATCTGCTCATCCGCCTCGACCCCAACTGGAACTACCTCACCCGCACCTTCATCCCCAGCACGGACACCGCGAAGGTGGAGAGGAACATCGAGCAGCAGTACGCCTGGGGCCGGCACATCTTCGAAAGCTACGTCGCCAAGGGGCCGAAGTTTCCGCTGAGCTGGCACATGATCGGCCCGCGCGCCGCGGACTCGATGTTCTACGTGCAGCGGATCGAGGGCAAGTGATGTTATGTCTGGCGTCACTGGTGGCTTGCCGGGCGCCCTACGCCACAGGCAGTGCGACTTAAGTCGCACTGCCGGGGGATCTCTGATACACGTTCTCAGGCGGCTCAGCCGGCGTCGATCAGCAGGATATGCACCGCCGCCGGGCCGTGCACGCCGGTGACCAGTTCGCCTTCGATGTCGGCGGTCTTGCTCGGGCCGGTGATGAACACCTGCGAACTGGGCAGTTCGGTGTGGGGCATCCCCTTGAGCCGGGCCCAGTAGTCGATCATGTCCGGCACGATGTCGCTGGTGCGCACCAGGGCGATGTGCGCCGGCGGAACCAGCGACAGCCCACGGCTTGCCTGCGGCCCGGCACAACACACCAGCGTGCCCGTCTCGGCGATGGCGGCGTGCACGTCGGTGATGCCCGCGTCCAGGTCGTACTGCGAGCCCATGTTCGGCAGCGCGTCCCAGTCCGCCTGCCGGATGCCGTCGGCCTGCAGCGCCGCGTCCAGCTCCAACTCCAGCCGTTCGCCCACCGCGCCCCCGGCCACGCCCACCCGCCGCGCTTCGAGCTGGCCCAGCAGTTCACGCAAGCGCGGCACGACCTGTTCGAGCTTCACGCGATGCACCTTCATGCCCACCGCCTGGGCGCGCTGGGTGAACAGGGCAGGCAGGTCGTCGTCGGCCGAGGCGAGCCGGACGAGCGCTTCGTCCACCGCCGGGGCAGGCTCGGCGGGCGGCTGCGTCGTCTTGTGCTCCAGCATGCCGCGGATACGGCCGAGGAACGACGCGCGGGCTTCGCCCATCTGGGGCAGTTGCTTTTTTTGCGGCGGAGTCTGGGGCATGATCTGTATTCGCTGAACTTTGGAGGATGCGCCCGCCCACTGAAGTGGGCTCGGCTGATTTAAGGTTTCGTGTGTTCGGTGCGCCACCAGTGGCGGAAGCTTCTGGCGGTGGGGGTGGGCATGTCGCGTTCTTTGGTCCAGCCTTTCATAGGGCCGGGGGCCTTGGTCAGCCAGCCGCGACTGCTGTACGGGTCATCGCTTTGCAAGGTGCCGGCGAAGCGGGCCTGGGTACGGGCGAAGAACTTCTGCGCCCAGCCGCCGAGGCGGTAGGTCCATTCGTGTTGCAGGCTTTCGCCCCAGAGTCGCATGGTGACCCGGTCGCCGAGACCGGTCATATGCTGGTGGACCATGTCGCGGCGAAGCTGGATGAGATACTTGGGGATGTTGATCTTGACCGGGCAGGCTTCGTAGCAGGCGCCGCAAAGCGAACTGGCATGGGGCAGGTCGGTGTAGTTGTGCAGGCCCTTGAGCATGGGCGTGAGGATCGCGCCGATGGGGCCGGAGTAGACCGCGCCGTAACTGTGGCCGCCGATCTTGCGGTAGACCGGGCAGGCGTTGAGGCAGGCGCCGCAGCGGATGCAGCGGAGCATTTCGCGGGTCTCTTCGCGGAGCACTTCGCTTCGGCCGTTGTCGACGAGGACGACGTGCATTTCCTCCGGGCCGTCCGGCTCATGCTCGCGCTTCGGGCCGGTCATGGTGTGGGTGTAGCAGGTGAGCGGCTGCCCGGTGCTGGAGCGGGCGAGCAGCTTGAGCAGGACGCCGAGGTGTTCGAGGCGCGGCACGAGCTTTTCGATGCCGACGAAGGCGACATGGATGCGCGGCGCGCTGGTGCAGAAGCGGCCGTTGCCTTCGTTGGTGCAGATGACCACCGAGCCGGTCTCGGCGACGAG
>JBBDPC010000138.1:0-63963 GCA_040876735.1 Phycisphaeraceae bacterium
ATAAACCCGTGTGTCATGAGGTGCATTGTGAATACGTCGATTCGCTGACGCCCAGGTGCTGGATCACCTGCCCGACGCTCTGCCCGGCATTGAGCAGCGCGTCCGCCTCACGCAGCTTGTCCACGATCTGTTGCGGGCTGTGCCGCTTGCGCTTCTTCGACATCCCGAGTCTCCTTGGCCCCATGGGCCGGTGAAGACTCTCATAGCAGATGGATCAGGATTTGGGGAGCAGGTCAACGCCAAATGCAATGACTTCGATTCATGCTGTGCTGTTAGCTTATGCCCGCTCTCATGGACGCCCGCAAGCCCAGCCTTTTGATCAGGCGATATAACATGCCCCTTCCACTTGTAGTCCGCTTTTTTGCACCTGTGAATAACCAAACGGTGCAACGGCTGGTTGGCGTACTTGATGATGCTCCCGAAGCTGGAGTAACACTGTTGCTGGCGACTACCGGCGGTTCAACGGACGCCGGAATCGCGGCTTATAACTTTATTAAGTCTATATCAATACCAGTTACCATTGTCAATATGGGAGTGGTGGCGTCGATCGGTGCCGTGATGTTTTGTGCCGGCGACAAAAGACTATCGAGGCCGCAAGCACGTTTCACATTTCATCCGAACACATTTAATATCCAGAATCAGACATTAGGTATTGATCGGCTGGAAGAAATGGCAAGCCAGCTGAGAGTTGAGCATGAATCCATTGCTAGTATTATCGCTGCAGCGACTGGCAAACCACATGAAGAGGCTCGGAAATTAATCGTGAACTATCGCTCGCTTTCCGCCGCCGACGCCCATAACTTCGGCCTAGTCCATGTTGTCGAACAGGTCAGCATTCCAACGGGAGCGAAGGTCCTATCAGTCGATGGCTGATGTATGTGTAAGTTTCTTATTGATCGCCCCGCAGTCGACCACTACTAATCAAAGGGCTTTCTTAGGGCTCATTCGACTAACGTGTAGGTAGTCTCGTGGAGGGTGTAGATCTTCAGGCGGAAGAACTCGGCGTCGCGGTAGCCGTAGGCCTGGCGTTTCGTCGTCTGGAGTTTGTTGTTCGTGCCCTCCAGCGGGCCGGTCGAGATCGGGTAGGTGTACCAGTTCAGCAGGCTCGCCCGGTGCAGCCGCAACGTCTGGGCGAACTTCTTGAGCATCGCCACGTCCGACGCCTCGGCTCGGACGATCCAGTCGTTCAGGTACCGCTCGGCTGTGTGCCGGCTGGTCTGCTCCCAGAACTGACGTAGGTCGGGCGGTCTGAAGCTGCTCGTGGCGGACCTGAGCCTGGACAAGGCGATGCTGCCCGACGCGCTCAAGAGAAAGCGATGAGGCCTATCGCGAGCGTGAGCTGGTGGCATCCATGCGAGCGAGCTATCAGGTCAGCGAGAGGCGGGCGTGCCAGGCGCTGTCGGTGGGGCGGTACGGGTCGGTGGCCGATCCACAACTGCCGCTTCGGCGGAAGCTGCGGGACCTGGCGACGACGCGCGTGACCTACGGCTACAGACGGCTCCACATCCTGCTGCGGCGCGAAGGCTGGCAAGTGAATGCCAAGCGAGTCTACCGGCTGTACAAGGAGGAGGGCCTGCCGATGCGCCGGAAGCTGCCGCGTTGGCGGGTGGCGTGCCAGAAGCGTGAGGTTCGGCCGACGGCGTCGCGCACGAACGAACGATGGTTGATGGACTTTGTGTCGGATCAACTGTTCGACGATCGGCGGCTGCGCGTGCTGACGCTGGTCGACATTCGGAGGGCTACTCCCTCGGCACCGCTCGCTCGAGCCTCACACCCTCCCGCACTACCTGGCCCTCGGCCAGATCCGCCGCAGTTCCGCGATGGCCCGCTCCTTGCCCTTGGCCTCGACCTCCACCCACGGCGTGTGCTCGTAGGCGCTGGGGTAGGTGGTGATCAGCTCGCTGTGCCGCGCGTCGCGGATGCCGGTGCGGCCGTTGGACAGGTGAACCAGTTGCCAGGCGGGGTCGGGCCAGGTCTCACGCGACGCCTCGACGAGCTCGGCCACGCTCGGGTGCTCGAAGCTGTCGAGCCCCTCCTTGATGACGTGATGGTGGGCATCGAAGACCATCGGCGTGCCGGTGTGTCGGCAAACCGCCAGGATCTCGTTCGCGGAGTAGGCTCGCTCGTCATTTTCCAAGGCCAGCCTCGTGCGGACCGCTGCTGGCAGTTCACCGACAATGCGCTCAAGTGTGTCGGCTCGGTTGCCCTTGCCGCCGTGGAGGATCAGGGCCGACCAGGGCGACCTCGGTAGCCCCAGCAGGTCGAAGACGCGCGCGTGTCGCTGCATGATGTGGATACTGGTGGCGATGACCTCCGGCCGATCGGAACTGAGCACCACGAACTGATCGGGATGGGCCACGACCCGGACCTGTCGCCTTTCCGCCTGCCGGCCCACCTGCGTCAGCCGATCCGCCATCGCGTCCAGCACCCGCTCGCCCACCGGCTCATCGCAGAGCGGAAAGAGGTTGGATGTCACGCGGTAGAGCTGGATGTTGTGCTGGTCACAGTAGCGCAGAGCGTTAAGCAGCCGGGCGAGGTTGGCCCGGTAGAGCTCGCCGAGGACCTTGTGCTGCTCGTCGAGTTCGAGGCGGAGCCAGCGGGCGCGGGTGATGGCGCGAAAGCGGATCGCCTGATCCGTCGTGATGCAGACCAGTCCGAGCCGTGGGGCGGGAGGCTGCGAGGGCGGATGGTTGGGGAGATCGCGGTTCATGAGATGATCTTGAGGGCACGGAGCAGGGCATCGAATTCCGCGGCGGGGAGGCTGCCGCCGGTGGCGCGGTCGTGGCCGTGGGCGAACTCGCCGGTGGCGTGGGGCAAAGCGTTCCGGAGGAATCGGCGAAGATCACCGGTGCCGCCGCGGACGGAGAAATTCACGCGTCCGGGCAGGTAGCCATCATTGACGGCAATGACCACGCGCGGGCTTAGCCGGCGGGCCCACGCCGAGGCCACGAGCGGGTGCACCTGACAGGGGCTGGCGAAGCGGATGAGCGCGACGTCCTCGTGTACGAGCGGTGCGGTGCGGACCGCCCGCTTGAATTCGCTCCGCCACGTCTCCCGAGCCGCCTCGAGTTGCATGATCCTCGGGTCGGCCAGCGCCTGGCGCGGGTCATCCGCCTCTGTGAGGATGGCCAGCGCCTCGCGCACTGGCCCCTCCGGCAGGCGACGAGGGGCGTTGATCAGCGGTACCAACCTGCGAATCGCCGTCTTGGTAACACCAGCACATTCCGGCAGCTTGAACCCGTCGTCGCCCAAATCCCCCACCGCCCCGACTGCGGCCAGCCACGCGGGTGCGTCCGGCAGGATGCGGCGCATCAGCGGAGCCGTCGAGACTTCCGGTTGCTCGCCGTAGCTGGAAACGAGCACTTGGTCCCTACGCGGGTCCGCCTCGGGCGCGTGGTGGTCGACGATGAGCCCCGGCCGGTACACGGGCCGTACGCCCCAGTCGAGTACGGCGACGGCACCTTGAGGCAGCGGCGCCTCGGGCCCAAAAGGCGTGTGTCCACGGCCAATCAGCACGGCGGCATCGGCGGCCTCGTGACGGTGGCGGAGGGCGATCGCACCGGCGGCGAGACCATCGGCATCCGTGTGCGGCACAATCACCACAGCCTCATCCAGCGCCTGGCGCGCGCGGTCCAGCAAGTCCTTGCCCCCGGCCGCCATGTCGCTTCTCCCACTGGCTCAGCCGTTCGTTCCCTTTTTACCCGCGCCGACGAAGGCGCTGGAGTCGTAGTAGGTCGCAAAGCGGTGGATCCGGCCGTCGCGGAACTCGATCAGGCTTACGCCATCGTACCGCAGGGGCTCCCCGTTCCGCTGGGCTCCCTCGCTGTGCCACTCCAACGTTGCAAATCCATCGCCCTCCTTCACGGAGGTGAAATCGGAGTGGATGCGGTCGAAGGCCCCGCGGTACTCGCGCCAGAACGTGCGAGCCCCCTCCTTGCCGCGAGGCTGGCTGATGCGAGCGGGGTTGATGAGCTCGGCGTCGTCGGCAAACAGTTCCGCCATCGCCTCGACGTCCTCCCGCTCCTCCACGCCCGAGAGCGCGTCCATGAACTGCTGAGTGATCTCGCTGGCCACAGTTGTACCTCCTGTCGTTGGTCCGTAACGAGAATAGGTTACGGGGCCTGGCGAAGGACATCCCCGGCACCACGGCGCAGTATAGGCCGGTCATGAGCTGCCCCTGCTTTCTAACGAACAAACTGGCGATCAGGTTTCCAAGGGTAAGTAACCAATCACGAGCCGGAGCGAGAGCCGGTCAGAAAGGAAAGTTGAATAGGCCGTGGTGCACAGCGCCGCCTCAGCCGACCAGGTCGGTCAGTCGTCGCTCGATGAGGCGCCGCTCGGGAGCTTGTTTCGTAAGGGCGAGGGCGTGCTCGTAGGAAGTGCGGGCTTCGGCCGTTTTGCCGAGACGCTGGCACAGGTCGGCCCGGGCAGCGTGAGCCGGATGATAATTCTGCAACGCGCCGCGCGCCAGGAGGGTGTCGATCAGGGGCAGGCCGGCCGCGGGCCCGTCGCGCATCGCCACCGCCACGGCGCGGTTCAGCTCGACCACGGGCGAGGGATCGGCCCGCAGCAGCACGTCGTACAGGCCGACGATTCGGGCCCAGTCGGTCGCGGCGGCGGTGGGGGCCTCGGCGTGTACCGCCACGATCGCCGCCTGGAGCGTGTACGGCCCAATGCGACGTGAGGCAAAAGCCTGCCCCACCAGCGCCACACCCTCGGCGATCAACGCGCGGTCCCAGAGCGAGCGGTCCTGGTCGTCCAGCAGGACCAGCTCACCCGCCGGCGAAGTGCGGGCGCGGCGGCGCGAGTCGTGCAGCAGCATCAGCGCCAAAAGTCCCATCGCCTCGGCGTCCGGCGGCTGGGGCAGCAGATCCATCAGCAGCCGACCCAGGCGGATGGCCTCGCCGGAGAGGTCGGGCCGCGTCAACGATCCGCCCGAGGACGCGGTGTAGCCTTCATTGAACACCAGGTAGATCACGCGGAGCACGGCGTCCAGCCGATCCGACAGCTCCTCCCGCGCCGGCGCCTCGTAGGGGATCTTCGCGTCGCGAATTTTCCGCTTGGCCCGCACGATGCGCTGGGCCACGGTGGGCGGCGTCGTGAGGAAGGCGCGAGCGATCTGTTCGGTCGTCAGGCCGCACACCTCGCGGAGCGTCAGCGCCACCTGAACGTCCGGCGGCAGCGCGGGGTGGCAGCAGGTGAAGATCAGACGCAGGCGGTCGTCGGCCACGGCCTCGTCGTCCGCGATGACGCGGTCGTCGTTGCCGGTGTCGAGCCGTTCGGCGAGTTGAGCCAGGGACGCATCGAAGCGGGCGCGGCGGCGCAACGTGTCGATGGCCTTGAAGCGGCCGGTCGAGACGAGCCACGCCCGCGGGTTGCCGGGAACCCCATCCCGTTGCCACTGCTCCAGCGCCGCGGCGAAGGCGTCGTGCAATGCCTCTTCGGCGAGATCGAAATCGCCCAGCAGCCGCACCAGTGTGGCGAACACTCGCCGCGACTCGGCGCGGTAGATCGCATCCACATGCTCTCGCACAGCTTCGGCGGCGGTGTCGCGCATCGACGGCGGCCTTCAACCGTGCTCAAATTGAACGTCGCCATGGCAAAAGCGCACGCAGCCGGGGGTCGCGCAGGAAAATCCCCAGCCAGATCAGCACACCGAAAACAATCGGCGGCCAGAAAAACGGATCGCCAACGCGCACGCCGGTGGCGGTTGCTCCGCCGAGATAGCCCGTCAGCAGAATCGCGCCGAGCACGGCCGTACGCGGAATCAGGTAGACCACGGTACAGGCGATCTTCAGGATCCCGATGGTCACAATCAGATGCTCGGGATATCCGAGCCGAGCGAAATCCTCGACCATGAAAGTCGGCTTGATCAGCTTCATCACGCCGCCGGAGAGCAACAACAGCACCGGCAGAATGCTGATGATCCAGCCGGCCCAGAACATCTTTCTGGAAGCGGGCGAGGGCTGAGTCTCTCGACCTGTCGGGCTGTCGGCGGGCCCCGCATGTGCAGTCATGGGTGTTTTCCTTGTTGTTCGCTGATGATTATCCCGCATACGCGCGTTCGAGTTCGGCGATGTCGATCTTCTTCATTTTGAGCATGGCGGCAAAGGCACGTTGCATTTTTTCCGCGTCGGCGTCCATGATCATCTCGATCAAACGGACGGGGGTAATCTGCCACGACAGGCCGAACCTGTCCTTGAGCCAGCCGCACTGGACTTCCTCGCCGCCGTCGGAGAGTTTCTCCCAGTAATAGTCCACCTCATCCTGTGTCCGGCAGTTGACCTGCAACGAGACGGCTTCGTTAAAGGTGAACCCATGCTCATGGTTGCTGTCCATTGCTTTGAATGGCTGATCTCCAAGCGTAAAGGCGGCGTATTTGATCGTCCCCGCTTGATCCGGCTCCTCACCTTCACCGTAGCGGAAGACCTCGTCGATCTTCGCATGATCGAACACGGATGTGTAAAAGCGCATCGCTTCTTCGGCCCGGCCGGCCTGCTCGCCGGTGAACATCAGGGCCGGCGCAATCTGGCGGGTTGCCTGCCCGTCCTCGACCAGCATGATTTGCCACGAAAGACCGTACTTGTCCTGCACCCAGCCGTACCGCTCGCTCCACGGGTATTTCTGGAGCGGCATGAGCGCGGTGCCGCCGGCCGAGAGCTTCTCCCATAGCCCGTCCACTTCTTTCTTGGATTCGCAGGGGACAAAGAAGGAGATGGAAGGCGTGAACCGAAACACCGGCCCGCCGTTGAGCGCGGTGAACGGCTCGCCGTTCAGCTCGAACTCAACCGTCATCACCGAGCCTGGCGGCTTGCCATGGGCTTCCTGGCCGACCTCCGGATAACGGGAAATGCCGATGATCCGGGAGTGGTTGAAGACGCTTGTGTAGAACCCAGCCGCCTCCTCGGCCTGATCGTCGAGCCACAGGCAGGGGGCGATCGTTTGGATGCTGGGCATGATATGGCTTTCCGGGGTTCAACTGCAGGCGGTGGTTAGGCTTCTTCGGTGGGGGCACCGAACGTCAACTGATTACCATCGGGATCGCGCACGATGAAATCGCGCATTCCGTAGTCGTAATTCTTCGGCTCACCATCCGTGGCTGCACCGCGCTCCGAGATGTCCGCGAAGTAGCGATCCACCTCATCACAGAAGATATAAACCGCGCCGGTGCCGGGCTCACCGATGTTGGGGTTGCTGTGAGCCGAGAGGTGCAGGCAGCAATCGTCGCGCTTGATCCCGGCGTATTGACCGAAGCGGAAGTCTTCGCTGAAGCCGAGCACGTCGATGAAGTAGCGTAGCGAAGCGTCGAGGTCGCTTACCGGAAAGACCGCCGCAGCACCGTTAATCTTCATAAGGGTCCTAACGTAACTCGGTTCAGTTGCCGGCCGCCCCGAGAATAGGCGTCCAACCGGATGCTGGATTATACATCTACCGAGGACGGGCGCCGCCGGTCAACTGCAACCGATGGTCAAGCCCTTTCGGTCGAAGCGTCGGAGTGGTAAGAGGCTCCCTATCGCTATCAGGACTGTGGATCGAACCCGAAGACGCGTAGCTCTTGCTCGCACCGGCAGGCCTTCGCAATGCGCGCGGCCCACGCGACGGCTTCCTCGCGCGAGGGTACTTCGAGCACGGTAAAGCCGCCATTGAGCGGAGGCGCCCACGGATAGCCGCCCTCGGCGACCACGCCATCGGCCGATACGAGCGCGGGCGGCACGTTCTCGTCGATGCCGCCACCGAAGACATAGACGCCAGCGGCCTTCGCCTCGTCGATCACGGCGTGCGTGTCGCGGACCACGGCCTCCCACTCGCCGTCGGGTACGACCATCGCCGCGCTGGGGAATGAGATTAAGTACTTGGCCATGGTGCTCCTTCTTTCGGGATTGATGACGATCGTGAAGCGTGCGTGCGGCCTAACGTCTCTCGGCTCAGTTACCGGTCGCCCGTGGAAAGCAGGCTTTCAACCGACAACAACATTCTACTCGCGCACCTGGCTACGCTTCCTCCGGAATCTCCGGCTCGACGAGGTGGGCAAGCTGTGCCAACGACTCCTGCCATCCCAGATAACAAAGCTCAACGGGAATCGCCGAGGGCAGCCCTTCCTGAACGATCTCAAGGTCCGTTCCGCATGTGACGGCGCGTAACGTGATCGTGACCTGCATCTCGTCCGGCATGTTCGGATCGTCAAACTGGTCGGTGTACCTGATCCGCTCATGCGGCGTCAGCTCGACGAATGTTCCGCCCCACGAATGGCTGTTGCCGGTATCGAAATTCGTGAACGACATCCGGTAGCCGCCGTCGACGCGGGCGTCGATCTCGTGAACCTTGCCGGTGAATCCGTGCGGCGGCATCCACTTGGCCTTGGCGTCGGGATCGAGAAAGGCCTTGTACACGCGCTGGGCTGGGGCACGGAGGACGCGATGGAGTCGGACGGTGTTGGTCGTGTCAGGCATAGGGGCTTTGCTCCTGCGAATAGGGTCGAACTGAACGTGGTAGAGTAAACGGAATCTGGCTCGGCGGGGGAATCCTCGAAGTCCTCGTGTCGGCCCCAAGGGCTCACGAAACATACGCCAGCTTCGGATACCAGTCGGTTCCGCGGCCTTCGGGCGTGGTGTCGAGAAAATCGTGCGCGCCACCGGTCAACCGCGGCCTATTTGACTGGGGCGTCGGTACGCGTCCACTGCGCAACGGGTCGGCCGCCGCGCCGCCACCATGAGCCAGCCTGGTCCTGCGGCCAGCCGGGGGGTGAATCCTCCCACGTCTCCTGCCGGCCGTATGGCGTCAAATCGAGCAGCTGCAGCGTAGGAAGCATGGCCTCAACCCCCCGCCACTTGGTTTCGTATGTCTGGAGCACCCGGTCGCCGTCCCGCAGATAGCATCGGAGGTCGCCGCCGTCTCGCGTCGCCAGCGCTTCGTCGGCGTCGGCGGTCGAGTACCACGGCGTCGTCCAGCCCATGAAGTCTCGATAAGCGGCAATTTCATCCCAGCGGCCGCTGCTGAAGACGGCATAGGTCACGTCGCGCTCGGCCAGATAGGCGCGAACCTCGGCGTTCATTGCCGCCTGGCTGTGCGTGCAGCCCTCGCACTGCTTGTCGTGGGGCGCGCCGTGGTTCCACATGAAGTGATAAACGATCAGCATCCGTCGGCCTTCGAACACCTTATGCAGGGGAATGGGGCCGTTTGAACCCATGACGGTGGCTGAGCCCATCGGGGTCATCGGCATGCGCCTGCGCGCGGCGGCAAGCGCGTCGCCGGCGCGGGTATGTTGCTTTTCCTTCTCAAGCAACTCCCGACCTGCGGCGAGCCATTCGTCTCGTGAAACGACGTTCGGTTGTGCGCGGGTGGTTTCCATGATGATTGCACCGTGGTTGGTTGTGGGTGGAATGAGACGATTTCGTGACGCCTACCGGTTCTCGGTTTTCGTTCGGACCCGTTGTTCCTGCTCGCGCAACTCCGGTGTGAACGCCTCGCCGAAGTCTTCGGCCTCGAAGACAGGGCGGATCTCGATCTCCGAATCTTCGGGCATCGGATTGGGGCAGCGTTTGACCCAGTCGATCGCCTCCTGCATCGAACTCACCTGCCAGAGCCAAAAGCCGGCGACGAGTTCCTTTGTCTCAGCGAACGGACCGTCGGTGACGGTGCGGTTCTTTCCGGAAAAATGAACGCGAACGCCTTTGGAACTCGGATGCAGCCCTTCCCCGGCGGCAAGCAAAATGCCGGCGTCGGCCAGTTCTTCGTTGAACTTGCCCATCTCGGCGAACTGTTGTTCGCTGGGCATCTCACCCGCTTCGGAGCTTTTGGAAGCTTTGACCAGGACCATGACTTTCATTGCGGTTCTCCTGAATGTTGAGGCGTAAATGTTGTCAACCCGCGTCGGCAAACGGCGTCTGTTCACTGCGCGAAACTTATTTGACGGAAGTATTCTCCGGCACCACGACAACCATCCACGAGACACCGAAGCGGTCGGCGACCATGCCGAAACGCGGGGAGAAGAAGGTCTTCTCCAGCGGCATCTGCACCTGCCCGCCATCGCTCAAGGCGTTGAACAGCCGATCGGCCTCCGCTTCATCCGCCGCGGTGAGCGAGAGCGAAAAACCAGCATGCGCTTTTGTCTTGCCGGTGGGATCATCCGACGCCATCACCATCGTTTCGCCGATGCGGAAGCTGGCGTGCATTACCTTGTTTTCGACGCCTTCGACGCCGGACGGGCACATCTCGGGTTCGGGGCTGTCCTTGTAATGCATGATCGCTTCGACCTCGGCGCCGAGCGCATCACGGTAGAACGTGACTGCCTCCTCGCAATTGCCGTTGAAGAACAGGTAGGGTTGAACTTGCATGATGTCTCCTTGTGCGTGGTGACTGGGTTGCAGCATGCGAACAGGTGGTTACGGGGTAAGGTCGAACATTGCCTTGCTGGTTTCCGGATCGAACGGCGCGGACCAGTGCTCGTGCACGATGGTCCATTTGCCGTCCGTCTTGCGGAAGCCGAGGGTGCCGCGCATCCAGCCGGTTTGTTCTTTGCCGGACTTGTCTGGCCCCGGCCCGCACCGGCAGAGCCAGTGGCCGAACGCGACGTCGCCGTTCACCGCGATGCTCGGCTCGTGCAGTTCAAAGGTCATCCCTTCCGACGCACACATGGCCATGCACGCTTCCCAGTGCTTTTTATACGCGTCTACCCCCTTGAACTGCAGTTGGGCGATGGCGTCGAACGCGAGGATATCCGGCGCGTAATGCGAGGCGATTCGCTCGACGTCCGCGCTGCGGATCGCGTCCTGGTAGCCGTCCACCAGTTCGAGAATCGCCGTTTCTTCTGCGGATCGGGTTGTTGTGGTGCTCATGGTTTGTTCTCTTTTAAAAGGACTGTTAATCGGTACGCCGCGCCCGCGCCTTATGAGGCGCAGCAGGATCTCGCGTCATCCCCGCCTTCGTATTCATCGTGGCGGCGGGGCCAGTCCGGATAGGCGGCCTCGTTCCGGCCTTCCGGCGTGAGGTCGAGATAGTGATCGGCGCCCAGAAGCATGTCCAGGCCACGGGCGTAGGCGGAATACGTGTGAAAGACCTGCCCCGCTGTGTCTTTGAAGAATATGCTGACGCCGGGCAGTTCCTCGCTTTGATAGCGCGGGTCGGTCTCGATTGTCCCCAAGTTGTAGTTCACCGCGCCCTTGGCCAGTTGCTCTGATGTGAAGGAGACGTGGAAGTCGTAGTTGAAGTTGCCACCGAAAGAGGACGCCCATTCAAAGCGCCAGCCCATGCGCTTGCGGTAGGCGAGGAGCTTGTCGATCGGCGCGCGGGAGACAGCCACGATCCGCACGTTGTGATGCTGAAGGTGCCGGGCGGGGCCGTCGATGTGCTCCGCCTGAAAGGAGCAGCCGGGGCAGGCGGCTTCCCAATCGGGCGCGTACATGAGATGGTGGACGATGAGTTGGCTGCAACCACCAAATAACTCGGCGAGCGTTCGCGTTCCGGCCTCTGTCTCGAAAGCGTATTGCTTTTCGATTCTCACCCACGGGAGGGCCCGACGCTCGGCGGCAAGGGCATCGCCCTGACGCATGTGCGACTTCTCCTTGGCAAGCAGCGCCTTACGGGCCGCGGTCCATTCGTCACGAGAGACAACCGGATGTGTCGTGGCGGTTCCGCTCATGGTGTACCTTCTTTCGTTTTGATCTTCGTCTCGAGCTTTGCCATGCTTGTCACGCCTGCTTGCGTGGTGGTTCCGGCACGGCGCCAGCTCGTGAGCAATACAGCCGCACCGCCCGCTGAGGTCACGCCGGCGACGGCGACGTTCGCGGTGGTCATGCACAGGGGGCACATCACGGCGCTCCCGCCACGGCGCCCGCGCCGTGCTGCTGCTGCGGCGCAAGTTCCCGCACCGGGCGCACCTCGATGCTGCCGATGCGGGCCGGCGGGATGCGCGAGGCGATGCGGATCGCTTCGTTCAGGTCGCGGGCCTCGATCAGGTAGAAGCCGGCGAGCTGCTCCTTGGTCTCGGCGAACGGGCCGTCGGTCGTGGACACGCTGCCACTGCGAACCCGCACGGTTGTCGCCGTCTCCACAGGCTGCAGTGCCTCCCCGCCGAGGCGGTGGCCGCTTTTTTCGATCTCCTCGCTGTAGGCGATGCACTCGTCGACGGGGAACTCGTGCATCGCCTTCTCGTCGCCGTAAACCAAGCATGCGTATTTCATGTCTTGCTCCTTGAATCGGGGGGGGTAACCAACGCGTCCGTAATATGGTCGATCGAGGGCGATCGGGATCGACAGCAGAGGGCAAAAATTTTTGCGTAGAGATAGATGATGGTGCGCACTGCATCAGGGCCCGCTCAGGCGACCGCACCTTGACCGCACCTTGGGTGTTCGGAATTGCTTCGAATGTTCATCCTTGCGTCACAAGATATGGCGGTGTAACTTACTTACGTGGCCGTAAGTAGCGGTCATGTCGCCACCAGGCAAGACTCAGCGTTGGACCGTCAGTTCACGCTGATAAGGGTGAGGTCGCAGGTTCGAATCCTGCCGGGCCCATTCACACAAACCCCTGAGAAATCAGGGGTTTTATTATGCGCCGACTTCACCCGTCTGGCCTGCTTTTTGGCCCGAATTGACCTGTTTGGATCCCAAACGGGTCGGCAGGGAAGTCAGCCTTTCCGCCACGCAGTCCCCCCCGTACGTCATTTTCTACGGACGCCGCCGGCGATCGCGTCGGTATCGGCGGCGCGTAGCTTTCGGGCATGACATGCTTGGCGCAGCGGTGTTGCCGGGGCATATTAAAGCTTGTGGCACTGGCAGAGGATCAACTTGAAGCGACGCACGCGATCTGGGACGCGTTGGCCGATTTTCCGGCCTCCGAAGCGGACGCAGCGTTGATGCACCTGATGGAGTGCCTGTCGAAGCTGGTCGCCGCCGACAATATGATCTGGGTCGGGGCCGCCCGCATCGGTCATGGGGTCACGGCCCGTCGCGACGGGCAACTCGGCTGGCGGGCCCTGGTTGCCCGGCACTGGCGTCCCGGGCCGACGGACCATCAGATCAGCCAGAGGATGATCGTCGACCAGGACAGCGAACCCAGCCTCACATCCCAAGCCACCGCACGCGAAACCGGCCAGTGGCGCATCCACCGCCTGCGCGACGGCTGGATCGATATGAAGGCGTTCCAACGCACCAGCCACTACCGCATCAGCTACCTGGCACGCGGCATCACCGATCGCCTGTTCGTGGGCATTCCGATCAATCAGGATGCGGAAACGATCTTCCTGGTCGACCGGTACCACGACGCGCCCTCCTTCACGCCGGCCCAGGCGAAGCTGGTGGCTTACGTGATGCGCGGCTTGAAGTGGTTTCACCGCGAGCTGATGCTCAGCCACGGCCTCCTGCTGGCCGGGGCACCGCTCTCGCCCATGCAGCGTCGCATCGTCCGCCTGATGCTGACCGACCGGACGGAGAAAGAGATCGCCGCCGAACTGGGGCAGTCGCCCAAGACCACGCACAAGTACATCACCGAAATCTGCCGCAGGTACGGCGTCCGCGGCCGCATGGGCCTGATGGCATCGTGGTTGAACCGCCAGGGGTGAGCGGCGCACCAGCTCGATCGCGTCACGCGCGTTGCTGCGAAAATTCCTTCTTTTCGGAAACGCTCCCTCTGATTAGAGGGGAGACGACGCGCCCCCCCTTGGTTATGTATGAAGACGATCTCCCAGGGGGGAGCGACCTTTCATTCAGCGAGGAGGGAAATGCGCTTATGCAACCGACACCATATTGGATCATCCGGACGTGTCTCGCGCCGGCGCTGCTGGCCGCGGCCTTGACGGGGATCCTCACGTCCCCGGCGGCGGCGCAGGAGGACTGGTGGCCGCGGGAGTGGTTTCCTACCGACGACAACTGGTTCGCCGATGGCAATTGGCGGACGGAAGATCCCAACAACCCACTCGGTTCTCCCTGGCTCATAGCTCCCACGGCCGAATCGCCCGTTTACATCAACTCCTCAACCGTGAGTCCGGTCATCCGCGACAGCGACACCAATGGCACCGCCGTCAGCGACACCCTCTTCATCGGCTGGGCCCGCAGCGAGAGCAGCTTCAGCGGCACGCTGACGATCGAGCAGGGAGGCCACCTGCACACCAGTGGCAACGCTGCCCTGGGCAGCACGGGCGGCAGCGCGGCCGACCCGGGCGCCATTCCAAGGTCCGGAACCGTGGTCGTGCAGAATAACTCGCTCTGGGAACTGTTCGGCGACATCGTCCTGGGCGATCCGCTTTTCGAAGGCGGCCACGGATCGTTGACCGTCAAGACCGGAAGCACGCTGGCGACTCACAACATCCTCAGCGGCTTGGCCCCGTCAACCGCCAACCTGACCGTCGACGGCGGCACCCTTCGCGCCCTGTCGTCAGAGACGGATTTCATCACCGTGGAGATGAACGTGGGCTTCCTGGGCGCCACGATCGACACGAACGGCCACGACCTGGGCATGTCCCACACCATTAGCGGCAACGGCAGCCTGACCAAGCAGGGCGCGGGGATGCTTCGACTCAGCGGCGGCAACACCTTCGGCAACGCGGGCACCGGCCTGACCGTCCAGGCCGGCACGCTCCGCGCCGACGCTGCCAATGCCATCCCCAACAATGTCGACCTGAACGTCAACGGCGGCGTGCTCAATCTCAACAACTTCGACGTCAACGGCGGCGCCCTGGCCGGCGCGGGCGGCGAATTGGCCGTGGGCACCGCGACGCTCAGCCTCAATCACCATGCCGACCGGACGTTCGCCGGCATCATCACCGGCGGAGGCAGCGACAGCGCGATCGTCAAAGGCAGCGATGGCACGCTCACGCTCACCGGTGACAACCCCTACACCGGCGACGTCGAGGTCCACGGCGGCACGCTGAAGCTCGACGGCGGCGCGCTCGAACACATCGACACACTCAGACTCGGTTTCAATGGCTCGCCCGTCGCGCTGACCATCGAGAACGGCGGCATCCTCGATCACCCGTCCGTCGCCGGCAACGCCGCCTTCGGCAACGTCACCATCGCCGACCCCGACTCCCGGTGGACGTTGACCAGCGGCAATCTCCTGAACGTGCTCGGCACGATGACCGTCGCCGACGACGGCGTGTTTGAAATCCAGCACGCAGACGCGCAATTGGCGTTCATGGGCGACGTGAACATCGGCGACGGCGGCGGGGCCGGGCTGCTGAAGGTGAAGACGGTTAGTGCCCTCAGCACCGGCTCGACGCTCAACATCAACCACGACGGGACCGACCACCACTTCACCGATGACGGCAGCGCCTCGGGCGTTCCCATCGTCATCATCAACAACACGAGCGTTGCCCACCTCGGCCCCGGCACCACCACGCTCCACGGCGCCAGCACCTACACCGGCACCACCACCGTCGAGGCTGGCACGCTGCGCGCTGGCGCGGCCGGGGCGTTGCCCGATGACACCGCCTACACGATCCACGGCGGCACGCTCGATCTCAACGGCCATATGCTGACCGCCAGCGCGCTCGCCGGAACCGGCGGTAGCGTCGACCTCGGCAATGCCACCCTGACCGTCGACCAGGCGGACGACACCAGCTTCGCCGGCGCTGTCGCGGGCGCCGGCGGTCTCACCAAACAGGGCGACGGCACGCTCACCCTCGCCGGCACAAACACCCACACCGGCCCGACCACGATCGACAACGGCACGCTGCGCGTCGAAGGCTCGCTCACCGAGTCCACCATCACGGTCAACGCCGACGGCACGCTCGCTGGCTCCGGCAGCGTCGGCGACGTCATCGTGAGCGGCGGCACGCTCGGACCCGGCTCCAGCCCCGGCACACTGCACACCGGCTCGCTCACCTTCGGCGACAGCTCGCTGCTCGTTTTCGAGCTGGACGGCTTGAGCGAGATCAGCGACTTGATCGCCGTCGACGGCGACCTGACGCTCGACGGCATCCTCAACGTGATCAACCTCGGCGGGCTCGAGCAGGGCAACTACACGCTGATCGACTACACCGGCAACCTCATCGACAACGGCCTGACCCTCGGCTCGCTGCCTGAGGAATTCGGCTACGTCCTCGATACCACCTCAACGCCCGGCAGCGTGGAACTGCATGTGATCCCCGAACCCGCGAGTGCGGTCTTGCTGGCGCTCGGCGGCCTGGTGCTGTGCGTCCGAAGTCGGCGATGAGTGAGCTTTCCACCGGAACGTGAACCGCGCAGTGCGGGCACCGGTCGAGCAGTCACGCCATGGGCTGCGGTACGGTCACCTTGTGCGGTCGTCCGTTGCCTTTCGGCGCAACTTCGGGCTTGGAGGCCCAGGTTGTGGCCGGCGACGTGTTCGTCGCTGCGGTGCACCGCTTCAAAGGTCTGCAGGCGGCAGTTGTCTGCCTCTGGGGCGTCGATGCCTTCGATCCCAGTCGCAAGTTCTCGTGCGGCACGATCATGCGGCACGGCGACGCATGGCCTGCTGTTCGGCTTCCGGCGAGGGGGCGTCCATCACGCCGATCTTGTAGCGGTAGGACAGTTCGCCGCCCACCCATCCAGTGACGATAAGCAGCACGGTGACGATCGCCGAGAGGGTCAGGCCGCCCCACAGCACACGCGCCTCGGGCGCTGGCCAGCGGAGGGCGGCGTTGAGGATCGCCAGCAGGATCACGGCGAAGTTGCCCACCGCATGCACCCAGCCGGCGGCATGGCTGCGGGCGCGGGGGATCGTGAAGAAGTCGATCATCCCCAACACGCTGGCGGCAAACGCGGTGACGAATCCACCGACGATCAGCCAGAGGGACATGCGGGCCCAGAACGCGTCGCCGGTCCCCCAGTAGACCAGGTCGGTCACCAGCGCCCCGCAGAGGAAGGCGATGGGAAAGGGAATGACCATCGGATGCAGCGGATGGCCGAACAGCCGCGCCTTGCTGTGTACGCCCCGGTCGTAGGCCTCTGCCATGGCGGTTTCTCCTTCCCGCAGCCAGCCTGCTTGCCGAACTGTAGCGAGCTGTGTTGGGCCGGTCCATGGACGTTTGGAGGCGCTTGGGCGTGTGACGCTGGTGCGGCGAGCGATTGCCCGTCACCAGATCGAGAGGTTACTTCCGATCGCGGCGCGACTACGATCCGCCGGGCACCGGGCCGCTGGAGCTGGATGGAGAACGGCACGATGGCTGAGCATGAACCTGCGCCCGAACGGCCGGCGGACCGGAATCCTGCCCGGCCGACCAACCGTTTCGCTCTCGCGTCGATGTTGCTGGGCCTGTTGGCGGTGTTGCTGACGGTGTCAGGGTGCCTGTGCCCGCTGGTCTGGGCGTTCACGCCGGTGGGATGGGCGGTGGCGCCGGTGGCGGCGGTTCTGGCAATGGTGTTCGGGTTCATCGCGCGCGGCCAGTTCCAGTACGCGGACCGCTCTGCCGGGTCGCGGATGGCGACCTCGGGCATCGTGATGGGCGGGTTGACGGTGGTACTCAGTCTCGCATTGCTGCTGGGGTCGTATCTCGGCTGGGGCGTGCTGGATTGGCAGGACGTGGGGAGCCCACCCCCGCAGGAACCGACGGGCAGGCATCTGAACGATGAGCCGTGAACGGGTTCTCCTGGTCGGAAGCGAACGGCGTGCTACAGGCCACCAGTTGTTGCGTTGCACCCGATCGCCTGTGGCGGAGTGGGGTCCGAGGGCGGCCTCCGCGTGGGTGCGGGGGCGACACAGCGTGGCTGGACCGTTACGACACAGAAGTTGAAGCCATGGTTCTAGATCAGGCCCATGGCGTCCATCGCGCGGGCGACGTGCAGGAAGCCGGCGATGTTGGCGCCCACGACATAGTTGTTGGGTGAGCCGAACTCCTGCGCGGTTTTGTAGCAGGCCTTGTGGATGTTCTTCATGATCTCGGCGAGCCGTTGCTCGGTGTATTCGAAGCTCCACGAGTCCCGGCTGGCGTTCTGCTGCATCTCCAGCGCGCTGGTGGCGACGCCGCCGGCGTTGGCGGCCTTGCCCGGCCCGTAGGCGATGCCGGCTTTCAGGAACAGGTCGATCGCGTCGGGGGTGCAGGGCATGTTGGCGCCCTCGGCGATGGCGGTGCACCCATTGTCCAGCAGGGTCTGGGCGTGGCTGGCGTCCAGTTCGTTCTGCGTGGCACAGGGCAGGGCCACATCGCAGGGGATGTCCCAGATGCTGCCGTTCTCGGTGTACTTGGCGTCGGGGTGGTGCTCGGCGTAGTCGGCGATCCGCCGACGTTCGATGAGCTTCAGGCGTTTGATCAGGTCCAGGTCCAGCCCGGCCTTGTGATGGACCACGCCGTTGGAGTCGGAGCAGGCGACGGCCTTGCCGCCGAGCTGGTGGACTTTTTCGATGGCGTAGATGGCGACATTGCCCGAGCCGGAGACGATGACGGTCTTGCCGTCGAGGCTGTCGTTGTGGACCTTGAGCATTTCCTGGGTGAAGTAGGCCGTGCCGTAGCCGGTGGCTTCGGTGCGAACGAGCGAGCCGCCCCAGTCGACGCCCTTGCCGGTGAGCACGCCGGACTCGTAGCGGTTGGTGATGCGCTTGTACTGGCCGAAGAGGTAGCCGACTTCCCGGCCGCCGACGCCGATGTCGCCCGCGGGCACGTCGGTGTATTCGCCGAGGTGGCGGTAGAGTTCGGTCATGAAGCTCTGGCAGAAGCGCATGATTTCGCTGGTGCTCTTGCCTTTGGGGTCGAAGTCGCTGCCGCCTTTGCCGCCGCCGATGGGCAGGCCGGTGAGCGCGTTTTTGAAGATCTGCTCGAAGCCGAGGAACTTGACGATGCCCAGGTAGACCGAGGGGTGGAACCGCAGGCCGCCCTTGTAGGGGCCCAGCGCGCTGTTGAACTCCACGCGGAAGCCGCGGTTGATCTGCACCTCGCCCGAGTCATCCTGCCAGGGCACGCGGAAGATGATCTGCCGTTCGGGCTCGCAGATGCGTTGAATGATCTTGGCTTCCGCCAGCTCGGGGTATTTCACCAGCACGGGGCCGAGCGTTTCGAGCACCTCGTGCACGGCCTGGTGAAACTCCGCCTCGCCGGGGTTGCGGTGGAGCACCTCCTGGTAGATCGACTCAATTTTCTTATCGAGTTGCTTGGGGGTGCCCGTCATTGTCTGCTCACTTGAATGGATGGATGTCACGCGTCGTTCTCCCTGAAAATCGACATACATGGCCGATTTATCCAGATTAGTTGAGCACAGAAAGCCGCGCCCCGCAAGCCGCCCGGGGGGCGTGGTTCACATTCAGGGTCGGACGGGCGCCAAAGCCCGCCTACAGGGGAGGCAGGCGGGGGGACGCCCGCCCCACTTTGACGCGCGAGAGCGGCTGGGCTTTCGCCGACGGCAGCCGCTACACTCCCGGCATGAGCGACATGGCAGACAGATCAGGACAACCATCTTTGCCTGTGCCGGAGCAGGGGTGGCTGGCGATTGCGGGGTGGGCCTGTTTTCTGGGCTGCTCGTGGACGTGGGTGATCGGCATGCTCTGGCCGGTGCTGCTGGTGAGCGAGTTCAGCGTGTGGGGCTGGCTGGTGTTCGCCGTGCCGAACGTGGTGGGAGCGGCGGCGATGGGGTTTGTGATCGCCCGGCCGACGGACAGCGCGGCATTGATCGAACGGCATCCGCAGGCGTGCTACCGGTTTTCCGAAATCACGATCGCGTTTCATGTGTTCGCCGTGGGCTGGGCGTTCTGGTTTCTGCTCGGGCCATGGGGCCTGCTGGGTGCGGCGGCGGTGGCGACGGTGGGCACGCTGGCGGCGGGTCGGCGGCCGGCGGTGCTGGTGGCGACGGCGGCGGTGACGCTGGTGTCAGTGGGCTGCCTGGTGGCGATGGTGCTGGTGCGGGGATACGCGTGGCCGCGCTTTCCCGGTGGCGAGCGGACGGTGACGGACCTGTTGCTGCTGGCGCCGAACGTGGTGGTGGGCTTTCTGCTGTGTCCTTACCTGGATCTGACGTTTCACCGGGCACGGCAGGCGTTGACGCCGTCGGCCGGGCGGTGGGCGTTCGCCCTGGGCTTTGGTGTGGTGTTTCTGACGATGATCGTGTTCACGCTGCTGTATGCGGTGACGCTTCGGCCGGTGTTCACGGACCCGGTGTCGCTGGGGTTGCCGACGCCGGTGCTGTGGGTGCTGGGCATCCACCTCACCTTGCAGGCGGGGCTGACGGTGGCGCTGCACCTGCACGAACTGGCGTCGCGGCGCGGGCATGAGGGGCTGCACCGGGTCGGGATGCTGGCGATCGCGGGCGGGGCGCTGGCGTTCTGGGCGGTGACGGAGCCTTACCTGGAGCAGGGACAGGCGACGGGCGAGGTGGTCTACCGCGGGTTTCTGTTGTTCTATGGGTTGATCTTCCCCGCCTACGTCTGGCTGTGCATGATTCCGACGCTGCAGCGCGGCATCGCGCCACAGGCGCAGATTGCGGTCTTCGGCGTGACGGTGCTGGCGACGCTGCCGATGGCCTACTGGGGGTTCATCCTGGGCGAATCGTGGTGGCTGCTGATCTGCCTGATCGTGCTGGCGCTGGCGCGCTTGGTCGTGGAACGTCTGCCGCGAGGCAGCGGGACGGCGATGCCGACGGACGAAGATGAGCCGTGAACGCGCCACCCCTCGAGCATGGGTTTCGACGCTTGGCGCTGCGATGGGTGTGGCCTACTATGCACGTTGCGTATCTGTGCTCACCGTTGACATTCCTCGCCTTGTTGTTCTCAGGAGAACACCTGCCATGACCACCGGCGCCACCCAGGACATCCGCCTGCTGCACGGCCGCACGTACAGCAACATCATCGAAACCACCTACAACACCCCGCTGGTCAAGCTCAACCGCGTCGCGCCCGACGGGGCGACGGTGCTGGTCAAGCTCGAGTTCTTCAACCCGATGTCGAGCGTGAAAGACCGGATCGGCCGGGCGATGATCGAAGCCGCCGAGCAGGCGGGCACGATCGACAAGAGCACGCACATCATCGAGCCGACGTCGGGCAACACGGGCATCGCGCTCGCCTTCGTCTGCGCGGCCAAGGGCTACAACCTGACGCTGACGATGCCCGAGTCGATGAGCATCGAACGCCGGGCGCTGCTGCGGGCGCTGGGGGCCGACCTCGTGCTCACCCCCGCCGCGAACGGCATGAAGGGCGCCATCGCCAAGGCCGCCGAGCTGGTCACCACCACCGACAACGCCTGGATGCCCCAGCAGTTTGAAAACCCGGCCAACCCCGAAGTCCACTACCGCACCACCGGCGCGGAAATCTGGAACGACACGGCCGGCAAGGCCGACCTGATCGTCACCGGCGTGGGCACGGGCGGCACGATCACGGGCGTCACCCGCTACTTCCGCGACAAGGGCAAGGCCGACTTCTCCGCCGTCACCGTCGAGCCCACCGACTCGCCGGTCATCAAGCAGACGCTCGACGGCCAGGAGATCAAGCCCGGCCCGCACAAGATCCAGGGCATCGGCGCCGGCTTCGTCCCCAAGAACCTGGATATGTCCCTGGTCTCCGACTCCGTCGTGGTCTCCAACGAAGAAGCCTTCGAGTGGGCCCGCAAGGTCGCCAGCGAAGAAGGCATCTTCGGCGGCATCAGCACCGGCGCCAACATCTGCGCCGCCTGCCGCGTCGCCGCCAAGCCGGAAAACAAGGGCAAGACCATCATCACCATCGCCCCCAGCTTCGGCGAACGCTATCTCTCGACCCCCCTGTTCGAGGGCCTGGCGAGCTGAACCGGCGACGGCAACCTGCCGTTTGAATCACAAAGCCCGCGCACCGCATTCACGCCGGTGCGCGGGCTTTTCAAATGGGCAGGACAAGGGTCGTGGTAGACTGATTTCCTAGTGGGGCGGGCGTCTCGCCCGCCTTCCCCTTTTGGCGGGCGAGACGCCCGCCCCACTTTGAAGTGTCCCACGACCCGGACACGACGTGCCCGACGCCATCCCGCCGCCCGATTACACTGTCCGCCATGCCGCAGCCCCACGCCATCCTCTTCAGCGCCTTCGAAACCAGCGGCGACGCCCTCGCCGCACCGTTGATCGCCGAGCTGAAGCGCCGCCAGCCCGACCGCCCCATCTTCGCCCTCGGCGGCGAGCGCATGGCCGACGCCGGCGCCGAACTGATCGAAGACCCCACCGAGCATGCCGCCATGTTCCTCGGCGCCGCCAGCCAGGCGTGGCAGCATCACCAGCGCGTCCGTCGGCTGCGCGCCTGGCTCGCGGAGCATCGCATCGACGCCCTCGTGCCCACCGACTCGCCCGCCGCCAACTGGGCCATCTGCAAAGCCGTCCGGCAAACCCAGCCCGAGACGAGAATCGTTCACCTCGTCGCCCCGCAACTCTGGGCCTGGGCCCCCTGGCGGATCAACAAGCTCAAACGCCTCAGCGATCACGTAATGTGCCTGCTCCCGTTCGAGCCCGACTGGTTCAACAGCCGCGACATGCCCGCCACCTTCGTCGGCCACCCGCTGTTCGACGACGCCCGGCCGGACGATGCCGCCGCCTCCTCCGCCTCCCTCGACCTCCCCGCCGACGGCCAGCCCCGGCTCGCCCTGCTCCCCGGCTCCCGCGCATCGGAAATCAGGGCCAACTGGCCCACCATGCTCGAAGCGCTCAAGCGACTGCGCCCCGCCTACCCGCACATGCGTGTCGTCATCGCCGCCGCCAGCCCCAGCCGGGCCGCGCTCATCCGCTCGCTCTCGCCCGGCGGAGCCGTGCCCCACCGCGCCGTGATGATCACCGGCCAGGCCTCCGCCGCGCTCGACTGGGCCGACGCCGCGCTGATCGTCTCCGGCACGGCGACGCTCCACGCCGTCTCCCGGCGCACGCCCATGGCCGTCATGTTCAACGTCAAGCCGTGGGCCTGGCATCTCGCCGGCCGGTGGCTGATCCAGACGCGCACGTTCACGTTGCCCAACCTCATCAGCGAGTCGCTCGACCTCGGCCGCATCGTGCCGGAGTTGATTCCCCACTTCGGCGACGCCGACGCCGTCATCGCCGCGCTCACCCCCCTGCTCGCCGACGACGCCGCACGCGACGCCCAGCGCCGCGCCTTCGACGCCATCACCGCCTGCTATGCCGACACCCCCTACGCCCCCACCGCCGCCGACACGCTGCTGGCGCAGCTTGCCGCCGAGCACAAACCCGCGCCGACTTGACATGCCCCTCCGGCCCGCCCCCTTCAGTGGGCGGGCGCTTCCTTCGCACCGTCCAACCCCAGCAACCGCACCGCCTCGTCAAGGTCCTTGTCCCCCCGCCCCGAGAGGTTGATGACCACCACCTGGTCCTTGGCCATCGTGCGGGCGAGGTCGATCGCATGGGCGATGGCGTGCGACGATTCCAAAGCGGGGATGATGCCCTCTTTCTCGGTGAGCGTGGTAAAGGCCTTGAGCGCCTCCGTGTCGGTGCAGGCGGTGTAGCGCACTCGGCCGGCGTCATGCCAGCAGGCGTGCTCGGGGCCGACGCCGGGGTAGTCCAGCCCGGCCGAGATGGAGTGGACCGGCGCGGTCTGGCCGTCCTCGTCCTGCATGACATAACTCAGCGAGCCGTGCAGCACGCCGGGCTGGCCGTAGTTGATCGGCGCGGCATGTTCGCCGAGCGTGGTCGAGCGTCCGCCGGCCTCGACGCCGACGAGCGTCACCTGTTCGTCGTCGATGAACGGATAAAAGATGCCCGCCGCGTTCGACCCGCCGCCGACGCAGGCGACGATGGCGTCGGGCAGTTGGCCGATCTGATCGAGGCACTGCTGCCGGCACTCTGTGCCGATGACCGACTGGAAGTCGCGGACGATCATGGGGTAGGGATGCGGGCCGACGACCGAGCCGATGATGTAATGCGTGGTGTCGGAGGTTTCCATCCAGTCTCGCATGGCGGCGTTGGTGGCGTCCTTGAGCGTGCGTGAGCCGCCTTCGACGCCGACGACGCGGGCGCCCATCAGTTGCATGCGCAGCACGTTGGGGCGTTGGCGGCGCATGTCCTCCGTGCCCATGAACACGTCGCAGTTGAGGCCGAAGGCAGCGGCGGCGGTGGCGGTGGCGACGCCGTGCTGCCCAGCGCCGGTCTCGGCGATGAGGCGTGTCTTGCCCATGCGGACGGTCAGCAGCGCCTGCCCGAGCGAGTTGTTGATCTTGTGGGCGCCGGTGTGGGCGAGGTCTTCGCGCTTGAGGTAGATCTTCGCGCCGCCGACGGTGTCGGTCAGCCGGCGGGCGAAGAACAACGGCGTCGCCCGGCCGACGTAGTCGCGCAACAGCAGGTCGAACTGTTTGCGGAAGGCGGGGTCCTGCTTGGCCTTTTCATACTCGTTGATGAGCTGGTCGAGCGCGGCGTGAAGGGTTTCCGGCACATAGACGCCGCCGAACCGGCCGTAGTGGCCGGCCGCGTCGGGCAGCGTGCGTAACAGGGGCGTCTGCGATGGCGAGGATGAACGGTTCATGCCGCCATGGTAGGGTTGAATCGACCCGTGGAGCAAGCGGGCGCGGCATGTCGGCCGCCGACCGACCTATTGCACGAGGAACACCTGATCCCCGGCGGCCGGAAACCGCCCGTCATAGTTGATGGTGACGTCGGCCGTACCGTGGACCTCGATCGTGTCGGCGATCAACTGGTTGCCGAAGCCGTCGCCCGTGCCGCCGACCCGGAGGTGGTTGTCGGGGAAGTAGAGCGTTCCCTCGAGGTCCAGGCCCGCCGTCCCGAGGATGTCGGACTCCCCCCCCCCGCCGCCCTCGTCGGTGCGTGCCTGGAAGATGCTGATGTTGGCGTAGTAGCCGTCGTCGGGCGGCCTGATCTGGATGATGGCGCCTGAGCCGCCGCCGCCAAGGTCCACAATCCCGCTGCCGACGATGTAGAACATCACGCCCTCGGTGGCGTAGAACTTCGCATTACCACGGATGTCCAGCCCGGCGCCGTCAAGAATGTAGACGCCCGCTTCCAGGTGCACCGTCCCGGTGGTCAGATTGACGCCGCCGGGGTAGTAGCCCGGGGAATAGGTGGTCTGACTGCCGTCGATCGTGTGCACGTCATACGCCGGCGGGTTGTCCGGATCGTAGTCCAGCGGCGGCTCGAGCCACGCCAGCGGGTCGGGCATCGGGTCCGCGTCCTCATTGATATCGCCCGTAACCGAGCCGTTGCCGGCATAGCTGCCGACGAGATTGATGTTGGGCGCGTCGATCACCGTGTTGCCTTGGTTCCGCACTGCCCCGCGCCCGGACGTGCAGTCGGAATTGACCTGGATATCGCCGCCGCTGACGTTGAGCCTGGCGCTTCCTCGTACATGCAGCGCCTCGCACTCATGCTCGCTCAACGAGATCAGGCCTGCGCCCGTACCGCCGCCGACCATGGCGATCGCTTCCGTGGAGATATCCATCGTCGGTCGGCCGTACATCGGCCCGAAGAAGAGCGCGACCGGGCCGTGGCTGTCGACCGTCCGCCGCGCCACCACGCGCACCGCGTTCGGCCCCTCCAGCCGCGGGGTGAAGGTCTTCTCGTCGCGGTCGTACCAACCCACGACGACTTCACCGCCACTGGCGTTGTAGCTGTCAGGATCGTCGTTGGGATCGACCGCCACCGCCTGCCGGGCGGCGACGTTCTGGCCCGCCAGCGCCGTCGCCGCCTGCCGCGCCGCCGGCTCGTCACTGCGCACGAGCTGCGCGCCGGCCAGCGACCCGGCATCCGCGGCGACCTGCAACTGCTGGTGCGTCCACGTCGCGTATCCCATGTCCAGCGCCAACCCGACCAGGCCGATCAGCACCGTCAACAGGATCGCCACCCAGATGAGCACCGCCCCGCGTTCGCGTGACGCCGATCGACGCCGGGCCGCCCACGTTCGTCCACCACGCTTGCCCGCGTTCTGGATGACTGCAGTCATGACATTCCCTCGCCAACGGATTCTTGAACTGGTATGGAGATGCACAACGCGATGCCACACGCCTCGGGCGTGCCTGTCATTCTACCGCCAGGGTTTACTTTTCTGGCCTCGGGCTTTCCCATTTTGGTGGTTGTTTCCGTTCGTTTTAATTTGCCTTCTACTTCAGGCCTGTCTATCAAGAGGCCGGAACATGTGATCCGCCTCATCGGCTGGCGCTTGCCTTTCGTCTGTTTCATCTTGCTGGGAGGCGAACATGGAACAAGTGTCGTCAAGGACTTTTTATATTTTTATTGACTTGTCTGGACGTGATAGGACAATGGTGATGTCGTGGGCCAGGACGGTGCTCGCTGCTGGTGGGCAGCGCACCGATGGGGCCACGTTGTGAGAGGGGGGGGGACATGTCAACAAAATCGCGAGATAATGGCCGCAACCTGGCAGCCGACGGATGCCTCATCCCTCCGCCTGGGGTGGGTCATTTGCATCCGCGGCGGGCGGTGCGTCGCGCAGCAAGAGCGCCGCCGAACTGACGAATCAGTCGGCGACGCCACTTGCTGTAGAGAGCAAGTCGAGAGGGAACCGCATCCACGCCTCGTGAACAGGGCCCGGTGGGCCTTGAAGGGAAACAAACTCGCTGAAGGCGAGGCGCGATCTTCTTGCGCCGATTCTACTGTGAATCGTTCGATTGTCCAAGCAACACTCGAGCCGCGCAGGCTGACCGGCGCTGTTTTGAATCGAAAATGCCAAACTGAAGGAATAGGAAGATGACACGTTTGCTCAAACAGTTCGTGCATGAGGAAGACGGGGCCGGCATGGTCGAGTACGGCCTGCTGGTCGCGCTGATCGGCGTGGCGCTGATCGCCGTGACCATGTATCTCGGCGGCGGCATCGCCGAGATCTTCGGCGTGGCGGGTGACGCGTTGATCGACGCGCCCGACGGCGACCCCGCCACCACAGACCCCGGCTACGGCAGCGATGACACATGACACAACGACTGGCGGTTGAACCTAGCGACCTATCCCGAAACAGATGGGTCCACAGTACCAACCGTTCGGTGGTTTAGGTCAGGATGACACTGGTACTTGGATAGTCGATCAACCTCCGCGTGTCGCTGGAGACAGTGATGCGCGGTTTTCCCGTAAATACCATCACGCGTTACGCATGGTGCTTATTGAGCTTTGAGCCGTTAGCAATGAGCCTTCAGTCAGAACGCCCCCCGGTCGGCTTATCGCTGGCTAATCGCTTAAGGCTAACTTCTCAAAGCTCCATAAAACATCGTCCGACGGGGTGATCACCTGGCAAGGACGGAGACTCAATGTGACTGAGACGCAGGTGGAAATACTGACGCACGCCGTCCCCTGGCTCGTGACCATCGGCGCCTCCGCGACAGCGGTGGTATACGACCTGCGCGGCAGACGTATTCCCAACCGGTTGACATTCCCACTGCTGGCCGGGGGGTTGATCTGGGCGGGCGTGGTGCATGGGCTCGGCGGGGCGGGGATCGCCCTGCTGGCGGCGCTGTTGATGATGAGCCCGTTCGTGCTGCTCTGGCTGATCGGGGGCGCGGGGGCGGGCGATGCGAAGCTGATCGGGGCGATTGCGGCATGGCTCGGCTTTCCCGACGCGGTGGTGGCGGTGCTCGGCGTCGCGCTGGCGGGGGGCGTGCTGGCGGGGGGTTACCTCCTGGCGCGGCGGAGCTTTGCCGAGACGGGGCGGAACTTCCGGGGCATCGGCCTGGGGCTGATGTGCCTGGTCTTTGCGCGCGGATCATGGCAAACGCGGCGGGCGATGCTGCCGGGCGTCCAGGTTCAGGCCAGCATGCCTTACGCCGTCGCCATTCTGGCTGGCACGGTCGCGGCGGGAGGATGGACATGGTTGGTGCAAGGCTGAAAAAACGACCGCGCAGCCAAGGCGCCGCGATGGTGGAGTTGGCGATCGTTCTGCCGGTGCTGTTGCTGCTGCTGCTGGGACTGATGGAGTTGGGTTGGGCGTTCTACCGGATGTCGCAGTTGACGACCGCGGCGCGCCACACCGCCCGGGTGGCCGCACGCCCCGACGCCACCAACGAGGAAGTGGCGGCGCGGCTTGATCAGATCATGGCCGACTTGGGCATGGGGGAGGTCGGTTACACGTTTGCCATCACGCCGGGCGTCGACCCGTCGGTGGGCGAGCCGGTGCACGTGGCGTTGCAGGTGCCTTATAGCGAGATCACGCTCACCGGCGTCGGGTTCATTCCCATGCCCGAGCAACTGCGGGGACATGCGGCGATGGCGAAGGAAGGGCCTTGAACCGTTCACATTCCCCCGTCGGCGCGTTGAAGCCCGACGGCATGGAGGAAGGAGGGTCTGCTCGTGAAGATGGCTGTCGGATTACTGGTGTTGTTCGGGCTGGTCGCGGCGGTGTGCGCGATGCTCATCGTGCAGGCGTTGACCGCGCCGGACCCGGAGGCGGTGGCCGAGGCGCAGGCGGAGCCGGAGGTGCAGATTCTCGTGGCGAAGCAGGCGCTGCCGGCGATGTCGGTCGTGGACGGCGACTCGGTGACGGTCGAGCAGGTGCCGCGGGGTGAAGCGCCCGCCGGGGCGCTGCAGAACCCGGTGCAGGTGGTGGGAAAGGTGCTCGCCCTGCCGGTGGTGGCGGGGCAGGCGTTCACCGCCCGCTCGTTCGCCCGGGATGACTCGGCGGTGCATCTGGCCGCAGCGCTGCCGCACGGCAAGCGGGCGGTGACGGTGTCGCTGACCGACCATGCCGGGCTCTCCGGGCTGCTGTATCCCGGCAGCGTGGTGGATGTGCTGGCGTCGATCCGGATGGAATCGGAGCAGGACGGGCAGTCCGATGAGGCGACGACCACGCTGCTCCAGGGCCTGCAGGTGCTGGCGGTCGGCGATGAGACGGTCGTGTCGTCGGAGGAAGCCTTGGCCGGCCGGCGTACGCCCAGCCGGCTGGTCGCCTTGCTGGTCGACCCGAAACAGGCGCAGGTACTGCAACTGGCGATGGCCCACGGCAGCGTGTCGCTGGCGATGCGCAACCCGCTGGATGGCGAGAAACCCACCACGCCGGTGACGACCTGGCTGAGCGAAATTTCCCGGCAGGGCCAGCCGCCCCGCCAGAGTCGCGCCGATGACGAAACGATCCGGGCGCTAAGGGCCGCGCTGGCCGAAGCCCGCGCACGCCCGGCCGCCGCCCCGAACACCGCCGTGTCGAACGACACCCCGCCCGAGCCCGAACCCCATGGGTGGGAAGTGCTGATCATTCGCGGCGGCGACAAGGAGACGCTCGAACTGCCGTTGCCTGAATCGGCGTCGGCCGCCCAGGCGCCGGCGGGTTGAGCCGGCCGCGTCCAAGGGGGGATCGGCCGACCGAACTGTTTCACTATCAATGCATGACGACTGCTGGAGGGAAACACGCGTGCAAAATCGCATGAATCACGTCAAGTCGACGGGGGGTGGACTGGCACTGTTCGCACTGCTGATCACGCTGGCCGGCTTGCCGGCCGCGGCGCAGGCGGGAGCCGACACCGCGCCGGCCGAGGCGGAAGCGGACGCCGAGGGCGCCACGATCGAAACCGGGCTGCCCCACCGCGTCACGCTCTACGCCGGCCAGTCACAGGTGCTCGAATCGCCCTGGCCGGTGCGACGCATCTCGGTGACGGACCCGAACGTGGCCGACGTGCAGGTGCTCGCCCCCGAGCGGGTGCAGTTGCAGGGGAAGGCGTTGGGGTCGACGGATGTGATGATGTGGGGCGAGAACGACGAGGTCTGGCGTGCGGACGTGGTCGTGCAGCCAGACCTGACCGACATTGAGTCGGAGTTGGCCGAGCTGTTTCCGCGCTCGTCGCTGAAGGTGTCGCAGATGCGTGGCGTGGTGGTGGTGCGTGGCGTGCTCAACCGCGTCGAGCACGTCGATCAGCTTCGGCGCATCTTTGAAGCCAGCGAGCTGCCGTATATCGACCTGACCAGCGTCGGCGGCGTGCAGCAGGTGCAGTTGCAGGTGCGCGTGGCGGAGGTCAGCCGCGGGGCGCTGCGTACGCTGGGGGTGAACACGCTTTACAGCGGGGACGACTTCTTCGGCGGGATTCCGATCGGCTCGTCGGCCGGCCCGCTGGTGCCGATGAACGCGGGCGTGCCGGCCGGGACGCCGGTGGGCGATCTTGGCTTCGAGTTTCTCAACAACGTCAACGTACCCTCGGCGGTGACGCTGTTCGGCGGGGTGCCGCGAGCGGACTTGCAGGTGTTCATCCAGGCGCTGGCGGAAAACCAGTACCTGCAAGTGCTCGCCGAGCCGACGCTGGTGGCGCTGAGCGGGGAAGAGGCGACGTTCCTGGCCGGCGGTGAGTTTCCCGTGCCGGTGGCGCAGGTCGGCGGCGGGGGGACGACGGAGATCGCCATCGAGTATCGCGAGTTCGGCGTGCTGCTGCGTTTTCGTCCGCTGGTGCTCGGCGACGGGACGATCCGCCTGCACGTGTTCCCGGAAGTCAGCGAACTCTCGGACGTCGGCGCCGTGGAAGTGCTCGGCACGCGCGTGCCGTCGCTGCTCAAACGTCGGGTGGAGACGACGCTGGAACTCAAGAGCGGCCAGTCGTTCGGCGTCGCGGGCCTGATCGACCGCAACACCAACGCCCGCCTCTCGGAAGTGCCCGGCCTCGGCCGGTTGCCCGTGCTCGGCCCGCTGTTCCGCTCCGTCCGCTACGCCGAGGACGAGACCGAGCTGCTGATCCTGGTCACCGCGTCCCTGGTCGAGCCGCTGTCGACCACCGACCCCCTGCCCATGCCCGGCGCCCTGCACAGCCGGCCAAGCGACTGGGAACTGTTCGCCGGCGGCCGGCTTGAAGGCAGCCAGCCGGCGCAGGCCGGTCCCGCCCAGGCCGAGCGCCTGCAACGCACCGGGCTCGACCAGCTCAAGGGGCCCGGCGCGTGGATGGAGTACGACGCGTCCCTCGCTTCTCCCGAACCGACCAGAGAGCGAGCCACACGATGAGCGGTGAGTTAGACATCATCCTCGTGACCGATGACGTGTCGCTGACCAACCGGGTCGACCTGGCGCTGGCGAGCAACGGGTATCGCCTCGTCACCCCTGTCCTGCGCCGTGCCAGCGAACTGGCGCGCTACAGCGCCGACCATGCCGTGCCTCTGGTGCTCGTGGACGCCGGCCCCACGCCCGGCCCCGTGCTGACGGAGTTGGAGCAGATCACGGGTGATGTGAAGATGTCGCAGACGCGGTTCATCATGCTCGCCGACCAGTTGGACCGCGATCTGCTCCTGCAGGCCATGCAGGTCGGCATCCGCCACGTGCTGCCCAAGCAGTCGATCGAAGCGGAACTGGAAAGCGCCATCGCGCGACTGGCGCCGGTGGTGGCGCTCGCCGCCGGGACGCGGGGTGCGGTGGTGACGGTGCTCTCGGCCGGCGGCGGCTGCGGCGCGACCACGCTCGCCCTCAACGCCGCGCGCGAGATGAGCGAACCGGACCAGCCCGCGATGCTCGTGGACCTGGACATCGCCTACGGCGCCTTGGCGGCCTACCTCGGCGTGGAGACGCGGTACGGGGTGTTCGACGTGCTCGCGCATGAAGCGGCGATTGACAAGCAACTGATCCACTCCAGCGCCGCCTCGCCCACGCGGGAGCTGTGCTTGCTCGCCAGTCCCGCGACCACTCGGCCGGACGATCCGACGCCGCTGCAATATCAGCGGCTGTCCGCCATGATTGACAAGTGTCGGCTGGCGTACCGGGCGACGGTGATCGACGCGCCGCGCCTGCCGCTGGCGGTGGCCGCCGAGTTGATCAGGGCCAGCGATCATGCGCTGCTTGTGTTTCAGTTGTCGGTCAAGGATCTGCGGATGGCGCGGACGATGCTCGCCAGCCTTTCCCGCCACGGCGTCGCCCGCAGCCGGATCCAGCCGGTGGTTAGCCGCTACGCCCGACGGCACCAGATGATCAGCATGCAGGAAGCGACGCGCGTGCTCGGCGACATGCCGTTGACCTGCGTGCGCAACGACTATCGCAGCGCCATCCGCGGGCTGAACTACGGCCAGGCGCTCGCCGACGCCGCGCCGCGATCCACCTTGCGGAGCGATCTCCAGAAACTGGTCGCCACCATCCGTCCCGTTGCCGTCAACGGCCGACACCACCTTCAGCAGGAAACCCGATGACCCGCTTCGACACCACCACGAACAACGGCCGCCCAGACAATGGCGACGGCTCCACGCAGGCGATCAAGGCCCACGTTCAGCGTCGGCTGATGGAGACGATCGACCTCGCCCAGGCGCGGCGGATGTCGCCGGAACAGCTCTACGACGAATGTTACCGCCGCGTCGACTTGCTGCTCAGCCAGCAGCGCACCCCCCTTTCCGAGCCGGAAAAACAGCAGCTTGTCCGTGAAGTCATGGATGAGATGTTCGGCCTCGGCCCGCTGGAAACGTTTCTCCGCGAACCGACCGTCACCGACATTCTCGTCAATGGGCCGAAACAGGTTTACATCGAGCGCAACGGCCGGCTGGAACTCTCCGCGCAGCGCTTCCGGGATGACGATCATCTGATCCAGGTGATCCAGCGCGTGGCGTCGCGCGTTGGCCGGCGAATCGATGAAAGCTCGCCCATGCTCGACGCCCGTCTCGCCGACGGCTCACGCGTCAACGCCATCATCCCGCCGCTGGCCATCGACGGCCCGGCGATGAGCATCCGCCGCTTCGGCGCAGCCCCGCTCAACATCGAGCAGTTGATCGACACCGGCTCGATCGCCCCGGAAATGGCGGCCTTCCTCAACGCCGCCGTCCGCGCCCGCCTGAGCATCCTCATCTCCGGCGGCACGGGCTCGGGCAAGACCACGCTGCTCAACTGCCTCTCGGCCTGGATTCCCGAGGGCGAACGCGTCGTCACCATCGAGGACGCCGCCGAACTAATCCTGCAGCGCAAGCACGTCGTCCGCCTCGAAACCCGCCCGCCCAACATCGAAGGCCGCGGCGAAGTCACCCAACGCGACCTGCTGCGCAACACGCTGCGCATGCGACCGGACCGGATCATCATCGGCGAATCCCGCGGCGCCGAAGCGCTCGACATGCTCCAGGCCATGAACACCGGCCACGAAGGCTCCATGACCACCGTCCATGCCAACACGCCACGCGACGCCCTGCGCCGTGTCGAGAACATGGTCTCCATGGCCGGGCTCAACTTCCCCATCCACGTCATCCGCCAGCAGATGGCCTCGGCGATCGACCTGGTCGTCCACGTCAGTCGGCTCACCGGCGGCCGACGGCGCGTGATGAGCGTCGGCGAAGTCACCGGCATGGAGAACGACACGGTCTGCATCCAGGAACTGTTCCTGTTCCGCCAGAGCGGTCTCGACGATCAGGGCAACGCCGTGGGACGGTTCGAAGCCTGCGGCGTGCGACCGCAGGTGATCGAACGCATCCATGCCGAGGGGCTCGCCCTCACGCCCGAGTTGTTCCAGCGCCGCACGCTTCCCAACGCCGCCAAACAGGGGAACGCCTAGCCATGCCTGTCTCACACGAGCAACTGATCGCCCTGCTGCTTCAGGTCGCCGTGTTCGGCCTCGTGTTCGCGCTGTGGATCATCGCCGTCATCCTCTGGTACCTGCTGCACGCCCGACGGACGCGTCGCCTCAACCGCCGGCTCGGGCTGGACACCGCCGACCAGGACGACGACCCGCGCGTGCTGCGCATCTGGCGCGATGGCGAGATCGCGCAGACCACCGTGCCGGGTCTCGTGCACCGAACCCTCTGGGACCGCCTGGAACAGTTGCGCGATGATGCCGGCTGGCATGCCTCCTTGCCTGCGATTCTCATCGGGCTTGGCGGCGCGATGATCCTCGTCGCCGCGGTCGTTCAGATCATCACCGGCAATCTCGTCACCGTCCTCGGCGGCATGGCGCTGGTGGTGGTCGTGTTCTGGACCTGGCTGCAACACTGCGTCAGCCGCACCGCGGCGACGTTCGACCGCCAGTTTCTCGACGCGCTGGACCTCACTGCCCGCTCGCTGCGGGCGGGCCATCCGCTGAGCGGCGCCATGGCTTTGGCGGCCGAGGAAATCCCCGCGCCGGTGGGCACTCTGTTCGGCGAGATTCAGGACAGTCAGTCCCTGGGCGTCTCGATGGAGCAGGCCCTGAATGAGGCCGCGACCCGTTCGCGCAACGCCGATATGAAGGTGTTTGCCGCCGCCGTCATCATTCAGCTTCACAGTGGCGGCAACCTTGCAGACATGATGGAGCGCGTCGCCTGGGTGATTCGCGAACGCATGCGCCTCAACCGGCGTGCCCGTGTGCTGACGACCGAGGCGCAGTTCAGCAAGCGTGTGCTGCTGGCGCTGCCGCTGGGCATGTTCGTGCTGTTGAATCTGATGAATCCCACATACATGGCGCCGATGTTCACGACGCCGATCGGCAACCTGCTGCTGGCGATCTGCATGGGCGGGTTGCTCCTGGGTGCGTGGCTGATGAACAAGATGGCGGTGCTGCGCTACTAGCGCGGCCCGGCCGGGGAAGGATGCGAACGATGGCAAGTTTGCTCGAATTGCATGTGCTGATTCCGCTGCTGGTGTTCGTAGCGATCATGGCGCTGGGCGGGGCGGTGCTGATCTTCCGCGGGGCGCGGCATCGCGTGGTGCATGATCGGCTGTTCGGCCGGCAGAGCGACGCCGCCGTCGCCCCCATGGGACAAGGCTCCGACCGCTGGCTGGAGCAGACCCTGGAGCGCGTCGGCCGGCCGATGGCGACGGGCGAGTCCGCGGGCGTACTTCGTCGCAAGCTGCTCCAAGCCGGTTACTACCACGAATCCGCGCCGGCGGTGTTTCTCGGCAGTCAGTTGGCGCTGGCGGCCGGGGCGATACTGCTGGCGGCGGTGGTGGTGATGCAGATCAATCTGCCGGTGGTGATGCGACTGTTACTGGCGTTGAGCCTGATCGCGGCGGCGGCGCTGCTGCCGAACCTCGTGGTCGGTCTCCGCCAGCGGCGGCGCAGCCGGGAGGTGACGCAGAACCTGCCCGACGCGGTCGACCTGCTGGAGATCTGCGTGACGGCAGGCATGGGACTGGACATGGCATGGAATGCGGTGACTGATCACATCCGCGGTGTCAGCCCGCTGCTGGCCGACGAGATGGCGCTGACGAACCTGGAGATTCAGCTCGGTGCGGGTCGGGAAACAGCGATGCGCAACATGGCGGGGCGCACGGGGGCGTCAGACCTCAATTCGCTGGTGGCCGTGCTGGTGCAGTCCGATCGCTTCGGCATCAGCATCGGGCAGACCTTGCGCAGCTATGCGGCGTCGTTGCGCGCCGAGCGCAGTCAGCGGGCCGAGGAAGCCGGCGAGAAGCTGGCGGTGAAGCTGCTGTTTCCGATGGTGCTGTTCATTTTCCCCGTGCTGTTTGTCGTGATACTCGGGCCGGCGCTGATCCAGATTGGACAAGTGTTCGGCGACCTTTGATTCGGCCTGCAATGGGAGTTGCTGCCATGCATTCACGTTCACTCGCTTTTGCGATCATGCTGCTCGGCCTGCCGGTCATCGTCGGCTGCCACCAGCAGCCCCACGTCCAGCCGCTGGGCTCGGATCGGTATGGCGCGGCCAACGAGACGATGATGCGCATGACGTTCGACCAGCAGGTCCAGAACGCCATCGTCACCGAGCGCACCGTCTACCCGCATCACTTCGCCGCCGACTCGCCACGGCTCAACGCCCTGGGCCAGCGGCAGGTGGCGGTGCTCGCCGCCGCGTTCCGTGACCGGCCGGCGGAAGGGCTGAGCCGGATGAATCTGTCGCGCGGCGAAGCGCCCGACGCCCTCTACCGCGCCCGGGTGCAGCAGGTGCACGCGGCGCTGGCGCAGCATGGCGTCGAGCCGGGTCGCATTGAAATCGTCGACGAGGTTCCGGGTGGATCGGGCATCGAGGCCGAGCGTGCGGCGGATGCCCTGGAGATGGACCGATCGCGTACGACCTCGCCTTCGACAGAAGTGCCAACGATGCAAACCACAACGGGAGATCGATGAACATGATGTGCTTCTGCTTCACCGCGCAACGCGCGGCGGTTGGATTGACGCTGATGCTGCTGGCCGGCTGCCTGGTCGGGTGCGCCGGCTCGGCGGGTCACCGCGGCGCCGGCGGGCCGGACTTTCAACGTGCGGGCGATCCGACGCCGGCGCCGGAGACGTTGCACGCGCTGGCGAACATCCTGGCCACGCAGGGCCGGCATCCGGAGGCGATGACGGTGCTGCGGCGGATCATGCACGAACACCCGGACTATGCCCCGGCGTACAGCAAGATGGCCGAGCTGTACATCCAGAACGACCGGCCGGCGGAGGCGGAGGACGTGCTCGCGCGGGGACTGGCGGTGGCGCCGGATGACGCGGTGCTGCACAACAACATGGGCATGTGCCGCATGCTCGCGGGCGATCACGAGCAGGCGCTGGCGAGCTTCAGCGAGGCCTGCCGGATCGCCCCGCGCAACGAGGCCTACATGGGCAACCAGGCGGCCGCGATGGGCATGCTCGGACAATATGACGAGGCGATCGACATCTACCTGCGCATGTTGCCTGAGCATGAGGCCCACCACAACCTCGCGGTGCTGTGCGAAGCGCGTGACGATTTCGAACGCGCCGACGAGCACCGCGCCCTGGCGCAGTCGTTGCAGCCGAAGCCGGCCCGTCGGCCGATCCGGTGATGCGGTCGGTGCTGCGTCACCGCGTGCTTTGTTGACCGCCAGTTCAGGAGCCTTGTGTGTACCTTCACGTCACGAAAGGACCCGGCAAAGGAAAGGTGATTGCGATCCCGACGGATCGACCGATCACGCTCGGCCGAACGCTCGGCGACGTGTGCATCGCAGATCGGAAGATCTCCCGGCAACACGTGCGGTTCTGGTATAAGGCGGGCCAATGGTTCATGCAGGACCTTGATTCGAGCAACGGCACCTACCTCAACGGCCGACTGCTCGACGCGGTGGCGGCCATCGAAGCGGGGGACGTGGCAACCCTCGGCCGCAGCGCGTTGAGTTTCGGGGAAGTCACGTCGCTGGCCGGCGAGCCTGCGGCCGATGAACCCGCTCAGCACCATCTCCCGGCCCGGCGGAGCGCGGCGGCGATGCCCGTCCGTCAACACGACCGCGAGGTGGCCGCGGCCGAGGGCGGCCAGATTGCCTTGAGCCCGCCACAGCCGATCGCCTGGCCCGCGGCGCCGCGGCGGCGGTGGCCGGCGGTGGTGGCGTGGACGTTCATCCTCGCGCTGCTCGGGGCGAACGTGGCGGTGTTCGTCCAGACACGCCAGCGGATCGATCGTCTGGATATGGCCCTCGTTCAATTGGGCGCATCGCAGGCGCGTGACCGGGCTCACCGGCTGGACGCGTTGCAGGCGGAGGTGCGGGCCGTGCAGGCCATGCAGGGCATGGAAGCGGCGGCGGTGACCGAGACCCTGGACGCCCAACTGGCGCGGCAGCGGGAAGAGCTGGCCGGCTTCACGCAGCGGCTCGAACACCAGCAGGCGGAGGCGGAGCAGGCGCATGAAGCGGCGACGGCCGAGGCATGGACGAAACTGACCGAGGCGGTGCACCAGCTCCAGCCCGAGCGAGACGACGACCGGCTCGCGGAGCTGGTTGCCGAGGTGCGTGCGTTGCGGGCCGAGCGGGAGCGAGACTCTGCACAAGCCCGGAACACGGGGCCGGCCGCACGCGACGCTGTTGCCGCGGCCGGTGGCGTGAACGAGCACGAGGCCGCGGAACAGCTTGGGATTGACACGCTGTTTCTCGTCGACTTGTCCGTCGCGTTGCGCAGCGTGGTGCCGTTGGTGGATGACGAACTGCGGTATGTCGCCGGGCAATTGCCGCCGGGCGAGCGTTGCCGGGTGGTGGTGCTCCAGTCGTTCCGGACGGTGGTGCTGCCGAACCAGTCGGCGGCGACGATTGCCAATGGCATTTCGCTCACCAAGAGCTTGACGGAACTGGCGGAGCAGACGCAGGTGCATGACGCGGTGCAACTGCCTGCGGCGCTGCGACTGGCGATGCGCGACGAGCCGGCGCGCATCTACCTGCTTGCCGACGCGTGGCGTCACGGCGATCCGCGAAGCCGACAGGAAGCCGCCCTGCTGGAGCAGATGCGCCGACTCAACGACGAGCGGCAGACGCAGATTCACGCCATTCAGTTTTTCGGACAAGGTGTGGACGACGCGCTGAAACGCATGGCCCGCGAGTATGGCGGCAGCTATACTGCCGTGCCGGGCATGCGCGGCAGGCGACTCGACGAGCCGGTGCAGTTGCGGTAACCGCCTTCGGCAGCCACTGACGATCTGCGTCGGGCTTCGATCAGAGCGGGTGGTTCCACGCGTTGCGAAGCTGCCAGTGAACCGACTCGGGCAGGCCGCCGCCGAAGCGGAGGTCGATCTTGTGCCGGCCCTTGCGGATGCCGACGATGCGTCCGCGCTGCACGTCGAACAGTTCGCAGATGCGCCGCACATCGGTGACGAACGTGGCGGGCGGATCGCCTTTGACAACGGCAGGCTCGCCGTGGCGGATGCGGATGACGAACGCGGGGCGACCGCGTGTGGTGTAGAAAATCGTGCCGGCAAGGGCGAGCACGATCGCAATGACTGCCAGGTCCATCATGGGCCGATTGGAACGAGGGGGTGTCTGCTTAAGCTTGAAGCTGAACGTCGTCGGTCGCGCCGATGGCGGCGGCAGGTGCAGGTGCAGCGGGCCGGGACGGCGGATAGCCGAAGAACGTTTCGCCCACGGCGTGGCCGACCTCGTTGAGCCGGGCCTGGAAGCCGTCGAGGTATTCGTGCAACCCCTCGGCCACGATTTCGTCGATGCTGGTGTAATCCATTTCCGCCCGCAGCCGACCGAGGCGTTGCTCGGCGAGGTTGCGGAAGCTGGAGATGGGCGTGCCGGTGATCTGGTGCAGCGACCACTGGCCCTTGTAGAGGCAGGACTGCATGGAGCGGGGGAACTGACGGTCGAGGATGAGGAACGCGGCGACCGGATCGGGCCGGACGCCGCGATGTTTCTTGCGGTACATCTCGAACGCGCTGACGGACTTGAGCAGCGCGGACCACTGGATTTCGTCGTAAGGCGTGCCGACGTACTCGACGCCGGGCAGGACGATGAAATACTTGACGTCGAGGATGCGGGCAGTCTTGTCGGCGCGTTCGAACAGTCGGCCGAGCTGGCCGAAATGCCACCCTTCGTTGTGCGACATCGTCGCGTCGGTGATGCCGCCAAACAGATGGCTGGCCATTTTGACATCGTTGTAGAAGACGTTGGGCGAGTCCATGGCTTCGTACTGCGCCGCCGCGGCGCGGACCATCAGGTAGAAACGGTTGGCCTGCTCCCACATTTCAGAACTGATGGCGTCGCGCACCTGGCGGGCGTTTTCGCGCGCGCTGCGAAGGCAGGAGACGATGGAATTGGGGTTGTCGGCGTCAAAAGTGAGAAAGCGGATGACGTTGTCCTGCGTCGGCTCCCCGTAGCGGTCGCGGAAGATGGCCTCGTCGCCCATGGTGTTCACCAGCGGGGCCCACTGCTCGTCGCCGTCGAGCGGCAGGTCGAGCATCAGGTGCAGGTTCACATCGATCACGCGCGCGACGTTCTCGGCCCGCTCGATGTAACGGCTCATCCAGTAGATCGATTCGGCAACACGGCTGAGCATGGTGGTGGACCTTAAAAGTCAGGACTTTTCCAACGCCCGCGGGGGAGAATGACAAATGACAAAGTTCAAATGACAAATGTCAGAACCGGCTTGCCGTGGCTTGCATTTGCCATTTGAGTTTTGTCATTTGTCATTCACTCAATCCCGCTCTTCGTCGCGTTGCTCCTCAGAGGCGGGCGTTGGGGGGAGCGTTATTCCGAGAGCACCCAGGTGTCTTTGCTGCCGCCGCCTTGCGACGAGTTGACGACCAGCGAGCCTTTGCGGAGGGCGACGCGGGTGAGGCCGCCGGGCATGACGTAGATCTCCTTGCCGTAGAGGATAAACGGGCGGAGGTCGACGTGCCGGCCCTCGAAGTGGCCGTCCACGATCGTCGGGGCGCGCGACAGGGCAAGCGTGGGCTGGGCGATGTAGTCGCGCGGGCGGGCCTTGATCAGCGTGGCGAACTGCTCACGCTCCGCCCGGCTGGCGGTGGGCCCGATGAGCATGCCGTAGCCGCCGGACTGGTTCACCGCCTTGACCACGAACTTGTCGAGGTTGGCCAGCACGTGCTGGCGCTGCTGCGGATCGCGGCAGACGAAGGTTTCGACGTTGGGCAGGATCGGGTCCTGGTCGAGGTAATAGCGGATGATCTGCGGCACGTAGGCGTAGATCGCCTTGTCGTCGGCGATGCCCGTGCCGGGGGCGTTGGCCATCGCGACCCGGCCGTGGCGGTAGACCTCCATCAGGCCCGGCACGCCGAGCATGGAATCGGGGTTGAAGGTCTGCGGGTCGAGGAAGTCGTCGTCGATGCGACGGTAGATCACGTCGACGCGCTCGAAGCCGTACGTCGTGCGGACGCCGACGTAGCCGTCGCGGATGACCAGGTCGCGTCCTTCGACGAGTTGCACGCCCATCTGCTGGGCGAGGAACGCGTGCTCGAAGTAGGCGGAGTTGAACACGCCGGGCGTGAGCAGCACGACGTTGGGCGTCTCGTCCTGCTGCGGCGAGAGGTGCTGCAGGGTTTCGAGCAGGCGGTGGGGGTAGTCGTGCACCGGGCGGACGCGCATTGAGCGGAAGACGTGCGGGAAGGTGCGCTTGAGCAGTTCGCGGTTTTCCAGCACGTACGACACGCCGGAGGGGCAGCGGAGGTTGTCTTCGAGCACGTAGAACTGCCCGTCCGCATCGCGGACCAGGTCCGTGCCGGTGACGTGGCACCAGATGCCGTGCGGCGGATCGAGCCCGGTGCACGGCTTGCGGAGCGTGTCGGCTTCGCGGACCAGCTCCGGCGGGACGACGCCGTCGTTGAGGATCCGCTGCTCATGGTAGACGTCGTGGATGAACAGGTTCAGCGCTTCGATGCGCTGGCGCAGGCCGGCCTCGATCTGCTGCCAGTCACCACCCTCGACGGTGCGGGGCACGATGTCGAACGGGAAAATGCGCTCCGCCCCGTCGCCGCTGCCGTAGACGTTGAAGGTGATGCCGAGGTCGAGCAGCCTCGCCTCGGCGGCAAGCTGGCGTCGCTGCAATTCGCCGTCGGGCATGGCTTCGATGCGCTCGATCAATGGCTGCACGAGTGGCCGAGGCTCCCCAGGTGCGATGAAAAGCTCGTCGCAGAAGCCTTCTGTGTCATACTGTCGAAAATCCATAATGACGCTTGCTGCCTTGATTTCACGAGATTGCGCGGACCAGCAACGCCATTATACATCAATTACATCCATGCCCGAAAAAGAAGCCCACGGATTGAATCCGTGGGCTTCGGGGCGATCGTCTGTTGTCAATTGGCCTTGGTATGCGTTACTCGACGGCGACGAGTTCGTCGAGGGCCACTTCCTTCCCGCCCTGCTCGGCGGAGCGGTAGACGCCGTCGAGCATCTGCTGGACGAGCAGGCCGTGCTCGGCGGGGGCGCCGGTGGGCTTGTTGTAGAGGACGTGGTCGACGAAGTTGCGCAGCTTCCAGTCGAAGAACATGCCGAAATTGTGCGGCGGAAGGTAATTGGGCTTGATGTCGACCATGTGGCCGAGCTGGTCGGTGAAGATCTTGGAGTCGCTCCAGAGGCCGCCGCCTTTGTGGCCCATGAGCTGGAAGTCCATCACTTCGCGCTCGATATGGCCGGCGAACATGGACTCGACGTGGATGACCGCGCCGTTGTCAAAGCGGATGTGGCCGCAGGCGAAGTCTTCGACGGTGTAAGTCTTGTGATCCCAGTTGGGCCACGAGCTTTTCACCGCCGAGGGCTTGTTGCCCAGGTAGGTGTCGGTCATGCCGACGGCCGCGACGGGCTTGGGCGAGCCCATGGTGTAGTGGCACATCTCCAGCACGTGGACGCCGATGTCGATCATCGGCCCGCCGCCCTGGAGCTTCTTCTGGCCGAACACGCCCCAGTTGGGAATGCCGCGGCGGCGCATGGCCTGCACCCGGCCGAACATGACCTTGCCGAGCACGCCGTCGTCGACCGCCTGCTTGAGGAACTGCGTCCGCGGGTCGTAGCGGTACTGGAAGCCGATCACCAGCTTGCGATCGACCGCCTTGGCGGTGTCGACCATCTGCCGGGCTTCCTCGGCGCTCATCGCCATCGGCTTTTCGACGATGACGTGGGAGCCGGCCTTGAGAGCGGCGATGGTGTTCGGGCAATGCTCGCCGTTGGGCGTGCAGACGCTCACCGCGTCGGGCTCGACCTTCTCCAGCATCGTCTGCGGATCGTCGTAGCAATGCTTGGCCGGGATGTTGTACTCCTCGGCATAGCGCATCATCGGATCGTTCTTGCTGTCCGCCAGCGCCACCACTTCCACGTCTTCCATCTTGGCCAGGGCTTTGAGATGAGCGCCCGCGATGCCACCGGCGCCAATGAACGCTATCCGCAATTTCTTCGTACTCGACATTAGAGTCTCCAGGTTCCATGAAAGGGCCGACCGGCCCGAATGATTGATCAGCGGGCGATTATCGTGGCCTGGCGCCGAACACGCAAGCAAGGATTCCCGGGCCGCTGATCGCCGCTTCCGTGTCTCGTGTCCCACGCCGGCGCGGGGCGCCTTCGTTCGCCCGGCTGGGCCCGGCGACTAGACAGCCCGGCTTGCTTGCGGTTCAATAGAGGCGTATCGTGCCAGCATACGCGTTTGTGAAGGCTGAACCTGCAATAGGTTGCCAACCGGCACGCCGGCCTTTTGGGCGACGACGAACCACACCCAGGGCGCCTCGGACACTGAGGCCGACGAACCGCGATGACCTCGTGGGTGGAGGCGGATGCGAATGGTATTCATGCGACTGGCCGACCCCAAGCCGTCCACGCCGCCGGACCCCGCACCGGGCACGCCCCCCGATCCGGCCGCGGAGCCGGCCCAAGCCCTGCCCGAAGCGGAGTCGCCGCACGACGAAGAGAAAGCCTCCGTCGGCGAAGAAATCAACAACGTCTTCATGGCCATGCTGCCGTGGGGCATCGCCCTGCTCTTCCACGCCGGGCTCATCCTCATCGCCGCCTTCGTCGCCTGGACCACCATCTTCCCGCCCGACGAGGATGAAGTGATCATCCCCGTGATGGCCTTCAGCGAGGAAGCCACCGAGGACCTCGACGTCGAAGCCGACGAGCGCGTCGACGAAACACGCAACGAGCGCCAGGTCGAACGCCAGGAACGTCCCGAGGAAAGCCGGGAGTCCGACCTCGAACAGACCATCGACACCCCCACCACCCTCGTCGGCGTCGAAGGCGCTGCCGACTCCAGCCCCTTCGCCACCGGCCACACCAGCGCCGGCCAGTTCGGCACCGGCATGTTCGGCGTCCGCGGCAACGCCCGCCAGCTCGTCTTCTGCATCGACGCCTCCGGCTCGCTGATCGACACGCTCCCGCACGTCATCGCCGAGCTCAAAGAGTCGATCCAGAACCTCAGCGAACAACAGCAGTTCACCGTCGTCTTCTTCCAGGCCGACGACGTGATCGAAGTCCCCCCGCCGGGCCTGCGCGACGCCACCAGCACCAACAAGCAACGCGTCATCGAGTGGGTCGACCTCGATGCCTACAACGTCATCCCCGGCGGCCGCTCCAACCCCGTCAACGCCATCCGCCGCGCCATGCGCTACCGCCCCGACCTGGTCTACCTGCTCTCGGACAACATCACCGGCTCAGGCCGGTACGAAATCTCCCAGCGCGACCTGCTGCGTGAAATCGAACGCGCCAACACCGCCAACACCAAGATCAACACCATCCAGTTCCTCTACCCCGACCGCCTGGCCGAGGGCGGCGGCAGGGGCACGATGGAACTGATCGCCAGACGCAGCGGCGGCATCTACCGTTTCATCAGTGCCGAGGACCTGCACCTGCGTTGAACCAGCCCGCCCGCCATGCGAGGAACCGCCGAATATGCCTGAAAACATGCGTCGCAACGTGTCGCCTCCCGCCGGCCGGCCCGCGCCGTTCCCGTCGGCCCTCGCCCTCACGCTCGCCTTGCTGGCCGGGCTCGGCTTCGGGCTCACCGGGGCGGCGCAGCAGGTCAACGGCGAGAACGCGGACGCCGACGAATCCGCCATCACCCTCCCGGCCAACATCGACGCGGACGTCATCACCGACCACCTCCAGGCCGGCGAGTTCCGCCAGGCCCAGGAGGGCGCCCGGGCGCAGTTCGACCGCGGCGGGCAGCTTTCGCTTCGCCTCTACCAGCACGGCATGGCCTGCCTCGGCATGGCCGAAGAGACCGGCGACGAGGCCGACTACCTGAGTGCGGGCATCAGCTTCATGCGCGTGCTCGTCTACTTCCCCCGCAGTCGATGGGCCGGCTATGCCGAGGTCGAGCTCGCCCACGTCCACGCCCGGATCGGCCGGCACGACATCGCCCGCCGGCTGTACGACCGCGCCCGCCCCGCCATCGACGAAGATCGCGACCCGGCATACCACGCCCGCCTGATGCGGCTGCTCGACGAACTGCCCTGATCGCACGCTGCGACACAAGCCCGGCCGAACGCAACCGACTCACCCGACTTGACACCTACGTGAAGGAAAGATGCCCATGGCTCGCGGACGGACATTACTGCTGACACTGGCCCTGCTGTTGACGATGAGCCCGGCCGCCTTCGCCCAGGACGAAGGCCCCACCACGGTCACCTACCTTGAAATGTTCTTTCTCGGTGGCGGATCCGACCAACGGGACCTGCTCGGCCTGTCCATCATCTGTCTTCTGCTGCTGATGTCGGCGTTCAGCCTCGGCTTCGCACTGATGCTGCTGATCCAGTACGGCCGAAGCAAGCTCGTGCCCGACGCCACCCGCAACGAACTCGAAGGCCTGCTCGCCGACAAGAAATACCGCGAGGCCATCGACTACGCCCAGACCGACCCGAGCTACCTCGGCAAGCTCACCAGCTCCGCGCTTGGTGAAGCGTCCAACGGCTACGGGGCCATGGAACGCGCTATCGAGGAAGCGGGCGACATGGAAACCACCCGCATCCTCCGCCCGGTCGAGTACCTCAACGTCGTGGGCAACATCGCGCCGATGATCGGCCTGTTCGGCACGGTGTACGGCATGATCGTCGCCTTCCAGCAACTGGTCGCCAGCGGCGGCAGCGCCGACCCCGCCGACCTCGCCGCCGGTATCTCCACCGCCCTGGTCACCACCTTCTGGGGCCTGGTCGTCGCCATTCCTTCGCTGGCGGCGTACGCGATGATCCGCAACCGCATCGACGCCTTGACCAGCGAAGGCATGGTCGTCGCCGAGCAGATCATCACCCCGTTCAAAAAGCGCAGCGCCGCCAGTTCCAGTTCCAGCTCATCCAGCAGCTCACGCCCCCGGCCCAAGGTCGACCCGGGCAAGGAGAAGAAAGAGTCGTCCGGCGACAAAGAGTGAGATGGATCTACACGGCCCCCATTTAGCCGCGGTGCTTGCACCGCGCTGCCCGGGACGACCAGCGGCCGATGAATCGAGGCCAATGCCCCCGGTGAAGTCTCAAGGAATCATTCATGCCCTCGCAAGTGCACAGACGCGGCCCGGCCACGCCGGAGATGAACATCACGCCGTTGATCGATGTGGTGTTTCTGTTGATCGTGTTCTTCATGCTCGTGAACACGATCAAGATGCAGGAAGCCGTGGAGATGTTCCTGCCCGACCTCGACGACTCGCAGGCCCGCGAGCTGGCGTCGGAAGGGTTTGTGATCGTCAACGTCGCGCCGCAGCGTTTTCAGCGCACCGAACGTACGGACAACCCGCTGCGTTTCGACAGCACGGCCCGGATGGTGCAGATCGGTTCGCAGCAGCAGTTTCCGATGGACGATCTTTCGGGTGTGACCGCGGCGCTGGAGCGGCGGATGGAGCGTAATCCGGAGCTTGAAGTCGTGCTGCGGGCCGACAGTGCGCTCCGTTACGACGAAGTGCAGCCGGTGATGGACGCGGTCACCGCGGCTGGCATCAGCCGGGTGAACCTGATGGCGTACGACCCGACGCAGGAATGACCTGTGCCTGGCCGGCGCGTGGGCGTGTTCGGCCGAGCCTTGTTGATGGAGTGACCGAGCTTGTCGCAACTCACCATGTCCAAAGCGGTCGCGGGACCGTCCGCCGAGGCGGCCGAAGACCCGACGGTGCATCACCGCACGGCGCGTCAGCGGCGCGGCCTGGCGCCGGCGAAGATGCAGCCGAACCTCTCGTCGATGATCGACATCATCTTCCAGTTGCTGATCTACTTCGTGGTCACCGCCAGCTTCGCCATCGACGAAGGCGTGCTCACCGCCACGCTGCCCACCGGGGCGGGGTCCGCGTCGGACATGGAGCCGCCGCCTGAAACACTGGACATCCGCCTGGTCTCGGCGGGCGAAATCGGCGTGTCGATCGACCTCGGCGGCACCGGCCGGCTGGACAGCTTCACCGCCCTGGCCAGCGAGCTGGACGGGCTTCAGTTTGACCCGGGCCGTGGCCGGCACAACGGCGTCTACGCCCCCGACGATCCGGTGGTCATCCGGCCGGCGGGCGACGTGCGCTGGCAGCACGTGGTCAACGCCTTCAACGCCGCGATCAAGGCCCGTTACACCAACGTCAACTTCGCGCAACCCGAATGATGGACTGGATGACACACCCCCGCCCCACCGTCGCCGCCCTGCTCCTCGCCGCCGGCCTGCTGGTCGCCGCCGCGCCGCACGCCCGCGCCCAGGTCAGCGAACTCGACCAATCGATGCTCATCGACGCGATGGCGGAAGAGCGGATGACCGAGTTGCTGCTGCACCTGATCGAGACCGAGCCGCCGGACGATCCGGTCGTCGCCCGGCAGGTGGAGATCGCGCAGTACCGCATGGCCTTCGACGACGTGGAGCTGCCGCGCGAGCAGCGACTGGCCGCGTTCGACGATGCCGTGGCCACCACGCAGGCGATGATCGACGACTTCTACGACCACGAGCAGCGCCCGATCTGGCAGACCGACCTCGCGGAGCTGCTGCTCATCCCGGCCTTGCAATCGGTGCACCAGGGGGCGCCCTTCTTCTACGAGTTCGGCGTGCCCACTGCCGAGCAGCGACAGGCCGTGGAACGGCTCGTCCCGCTGGCGCTGGAAGCGGCGTCCGATGCGGACCAGACTTTCTTCCGCTTGCAGAGCGAGTTGCCGCGCGAAGACGACCACGTTCGCACCCGCGTCAACACGGGCTTGTGGTCGCGGATGATCGACGACTACTACCGCAAACGGACGCAGTATTTCCTGGGGCAGGCGGCCTACCAGGTGGCGCTGCTGCCTGACGATCATCCCTACTATGCCCAACTGGGCGAACCGAACCCGCGCATCCGCATGCAGCGGGATGAGCCGGAGGCGGAGCGTGAACGGCTGCTGCTGGAGGTCGACGAGCGCCTCACGCGGTTCACCGACGGCAGCCACGAAAGCGGCATCCAACTGATCGCCCAGTCGTTCGTGGCCCGCGCGCTGATGCGCCAGGAAGCGTTTGAAGAGGCCGAGGAAGCCTACACCGCGGCGCTGCGTGTCGGCGGCGAAGGGGTGGACGATTTGATCATCCGGCTCGGGCAGGCGGAAAACAGCCTGCAACAGGAAGACTATGCCCAGGCCAGCGAGCGGGCGCTCGCGTTGGAGGAGCATGCGGTGGCCCGGCAGAACCCGCTCTACCGGCTGCTGGTGACAGACATGCAGCATCGGGTGCTGCTGGCCGAGGCGGCGCAGGCGCCCGAGGCGCATCGCGCGGCGGCGCGGGCGGAGGCGTACCGGCCTTACATGGAAATGCTGGAGGACCCGGCATTGGGCGACGCGGCCGAGGGGCTGCGTCATTACGTCTATCGCCGATGGGTGGACACGTTCGCGGACGAGCGGGACGACCTGGCGTCGTTGTCGCCGGTGGTGCTGGCGGGGATCGCGGAGGCGGCGCGGCGGGAGGGGCAGAACCTCTCGGTCGAGTTGCGGGAAGCCGAGGCCGCGGCGGAAAACGGTGACGCCGAGGGCGATGACCTTGAAGCGCTGCGTGAACGGGCGCAGGCGCGGTTGAACCTGGCGGTCGAGGCGGGGCGGGCGCTGCGCACGTCGGACGAGGCGGCCAACGCGCCGGCGTCGGCGCTGGCGACAGCGATGTACAACGAAGCGATCGCGATGTACTGGCTTGACCCGCAGGGGGCGTCGAACCTGATGCGCGTCTCGAAGCTGATGGTGGACCTGGCGGCGGAGATGCCGGACCAGCCGGTGTCGGAGCCGGCGATCGCGAACGCGATGGGCCTGCTGCGTAGCCTGCGGGACCTGGACCAGCGGCCGGCGGAGGTGGATCAGACGTACCGCCGGGCGGGCGAGGTGCTGTTCCGCGAGTACCCCAACAGCGAAGCGGCGGACGACGAGCGGATTTACTACGGCTACGAGATGCTCTACGACGACGGGCAGTACGAGGCGGCCGCGGCGATGTTCGGGCAGGTGCCGTTCGAGCATCCGGATTACTTTGAAGCGCAGGCGGCGATGGTGATGGCGCTTGGCCGGCATGTGCAGGGCCTGGAAGAGGACGATCGCGAGGCCGGCCGGGCGCGAACGGTGGAGGTGGCGACGCGCGTGCGTGAGGAAGCGGAGTCGGCGCTCGACGAAGCGGACGATGCGCATCGGACGCAGACGGCCCGGATCGCCGCGGCGGAGTCACGGCTGGTGCTGGCACGGATGGCGATGGACATCGGCGACGCGGATGAGGCGTTGGCCGTGCTCGACGGCTTTGTCGAAACGTTCGCGGACGAGGATGTGCTGGTGCGTGAAGCGATGGAGCGGCGCATTCTGGCGCTGGCGCAGGCGGGCCGACTGGACGAAGCCGCCGACGTGGCCGAGCGGATGATGGAGCAGTTTCGCGACGACGCGGCGGCCGTGATCGACGAGGTGCTCGACACGATCGACGAGCAGATCGAGCAGTACACCGAAGATCTGGGGGCGACGACCGTCAGCAGTCGCCGGCAGGATCTGGAGCAGCGCATCGACGGCCTGGCGGACACCGCCGTGTCGTTGGCGGACCTGTTGTACGCGTGGGCGCAGGAGCAGGGGCTCAGCAACCGCGAGATGCTCAGCTTCGAGCTGGCGCGTGCCAAGGCATGGCGACTGGCTGGTCAGGCGGACGAGGCGGTGCAACTGCTCGAGCCGCGGCTGGAAGCGTTTGACAAGAACGCACCGCTGATGCATGAGCTTGCCGAGTCGCTGTTCGCCCAGGGCTCGGAGCCGTCGCTGCGGCGGGCGGCGCAGTTGTACGACCAGCTCATCCGCGGCGTCGAACCGCAGACGTCGCTGTGGTGGAATGCGTGGATGCGCCGCTTGCAGGTCAACGATCGGCTGGACCAGAGCACGGACGCGATCCCGCTGCGCATCCGTCAGCTTCGTCGCAATGACGAAAGCCTCGGCGGCCCACGCTACCGCGAAACGTTTGAGCGGCTCGAAGCCCGGCATCAGACACGCTGATAAGATGAGGGCGACACCGTGAGGCGGCGGCACAGACGCAACGCCTCCGCGCCCCGCCCCCGCAACCTCAACCCCGATTGCCCCGCCATGGACCACCGCACCATCCCCGGCACCGATCTCTCGCTTTCCCTGCTGGCCTTCGGCAACTTCATCTTCGGCACCAACTGGTGGGGCGAGTTCACCGACGCCGACGGCGTCCGCCTGCAAAACCAGGCGTACGACCTCGGCGTCACCTTCTTCGATACGGCCCCGGCCTACGGCAACGGCCGGGCGGAAGGCCTCATGAAGGCCACCATCGACTACGCCGGCCGCGACAACCTCGTCATCGCCACCAAGTTCGGCTACGACTTCTACAAAGACCCCGGCGAGGAAGGTGGCCACCGCGAACGCAAGCAGGACTTCTCCGCCAAGGCCATCCGCTTCGAGCTCGAACAGTCGCTCAAGCGCATGGGCATCGACTGCGTCGACCTCTACCAGGCCCACAACCTCAAGCTCCCGCAGTTCGCCGACGAGATGTTCGACACGCTCGACCAGCTCAAGCGCGAGGGCAAGGTGCGCGAATGGGGCGTGGCGCTGGGGCCGGCCATCGGCTGGCGGGAGGAAGGGTACGCCTCGTTCGAGCGCGGCGCGGCGACGGTGCAGACGGTGATGAACGTCTACGAGCAGGACCCGGGCCGGGAGTTCTGCGAGGTCGCCGCGCGACGGGACCAGGGCGGCGTGATCGCCCGCGTGCCCACCAACTCCGGCATGCTCGACGAAGAGTTCCAAAGCGAGAACCACCAGTTCCCGCCGCACGACCACCGCAAGTTTCGCGACCGCAACTGGCTGGTGTACGGCCTGAAGAAGAACGCCATCCTCAAACCCATCGCCGAGCGCGTGGGGCTGACGCTGCGCCAGTTCGCGTTCAAGTGGCTCGCGTCGCAGCCGGCCATGGTGAGCATCGAGCCGAACCTGCTGAATCTTGACGATGTGAAGGCGTTCGCCGCGGTGTGCGACGGGCGCCCGCTGCCCGCGGACGTGTTGCAGGAAGTGGCGTCGCTTTACGAACGTGACTTCGACCTCGGCGACGCGGCGCATCCCTGCGACCTCAAGAGCAGCACCGCCGAGGCCGGCAGCGTCCGCAGCGGCTATGTCCAGCCCGCCGGCGTGTGAACGAAACTCCCCTCCCTCCGGGAGGGGCCGGGGGAGGGGATCACCGGCCGCCTTGAATGTACGTCCGTGCCGACGGCGCAAGGTGGCCGGAGGCACCCTCCCCCAACCCCTCCCGGAGGAAGGGGAGTACACACTGTGCGCCGTGCCTGTGTGCCACTACAATCGAGACTGTTCGTCACACGCAGCCATGGGACGACACGCCCCACCGGGGGGACGCTGCTCGTCGGCTCGCACCCCGGTGGCCGGCCCGCATCACCCGACGCGCTGGCACACCCTTTTGTCAGGCCCACACCATGCCACACCTTGAAATCGATCATTCCGGAAACCTCGAACGCCTCGAACTCGATGCGGACCAGCCCAAGCTCACCATCGGCCGGCACCCCGACAACCGCCTCTGCCTCACCGACGACAAGGTCAGCCGGTTCCACTGCGAGATCGAACGCACCGACGCCGGCGTCACCCTCCGCGACCTCGGCTCGAGCAACGGCACGAAGCTCAACGACCAACCCGTCCGCCAAGCTACCCTCGCCCACGGCAACACCATCCGCGTCGGCTCGACCGAACTCCGCTTCGTCGACGCCGACAACGCCGACGCCATCGAAAGCACCCCCGCCCGCTCCCCACGCCGAACGCAACAGCAGCGAAAGCCCGCCACGTCCACCGCCGCCGCCACCGCCGAGCCTGAACACGCCATCGCCATCGACGACCTTGCGACCCGGCCCGAGGACGACCACCTCAGTCCCGTCATGACCGGCCGCACCGACTTCGGCGGCTCCATCGAAGCGCTCACCACCGTCGGCCAGGACGTGCCCTACGATGCGAGCAAGCTGTCGCTGATCAACGGCCGCGGCGAAGTCGTGCACGCGGCCGACGGCGACAAGTCCAACACCGCGCAGACCATCAAGGTCCTCCGCCTCCTCCTGCTCGCCTGCATCCGCACCGGGGCGTCCGATGTCCACCTCGAAACCGGCGCCAAGGGCAAGGGCGTCCTCGTCCGCCTGCGCGTCGACGGCGCGATGGTCGAAGCCGCCACCTTGCCCGACGACGTCGGCAAGCGGTTGCTCAGCCTCGTCAAGGTGCTCAGCGACATCGACATCTCGCGCAAAACCTCCGTGCAGGAAGGCCACTTCTCCGCCCAGGTGCCCGACCGCCGCGTCGACTACCGCGTCAGCTTCACGCCCGCGATGCACGGCCAGAAGCTCGTGCTCCGCGTGCTCGACCCGGTCAGCGCCCCGCAGAAACTCAAAGACCTCGCCATGCCCGGCTGGATGTACCGCCAGATCCGCGACCTCTCCCGGCAGGACACCGGCATGCTGCTCGTCTGCGGGCCCACCGGCAGCGGCAAGACCACCACGCTCTATGCCGTGCTCCGCCAGATCGACGCGACGCAGCGCAACATCGTCTCCATCGAAGACCCGATCGAGTACGAAATCCCCGGCGTCACGCAGATTCCCGTCGACGCCCAGCACGGCCAGGACTTCAACTCACTGCTCCGCTCCGTCCTCCGGCAGGATCCCGACGTCATCGTCCTCGGCGAAATCCGCGACAAGGAAACCGCCACCACCGCCATGCAGGCCGCCACCACCGGCCACCTCGTGCTCTCCACCGTCCACGCCAAGGACACCATCGGCACCGTCTTCCGCCTGCTCGACCTCGGCGTCGAACCCTATCTCGTCGCCAGCACGCTCAACCTCGTGCTCGCCCAGCGCCTCGCCCGCCAGCTCTGTCCCGAGTGCAAACAGGTTAAAACGCCGACGCCGACGCAGAACATGCGCCTCGGCCGGCGGGTCGACGGCGCGGGCAAGATCTACGCCCCCGCCGGCTGCCCGCGCTGTTTCGGCACGGGTTACGCCGGTCGACGCGGCATCTTCGAACTGCTGGCGACCAACGACGACATCCGCGACGTCATCATCAACAGCGGCGGCATGGGCGCGATGAAAAAGGCCGTGGAAATGAGCATGTTCACCCCCCTACGCGACGCCGGCATGCAGATGGTCATGCAGGGCGACACCGGCATCGACGAAATCGACCGCCTCGTCGGCATCGGCTGAGCCGCGGACGGAAGTTTCCAGTTGCAAAAAACGACGCCCGCCTCTGAGCGAGTCCGCGAGCGAAGAGCGGGATGAGTCGCCCCATTTGAAGATTCCCCCCGCACCGGCTACGCTCATCCATCCTGCCACGAATCGAACATCCCTGAACAACACCCAACCTTCCACCGAACGAAAGTTTCGTCATGGCCCCGCAATCGCAAGCGTCCCTCAAGCAGCGTCTTCTCACCCCCGGCCCGACGGCCGTGCCTCCGCAGGTGCTCCAGGAGATGGCCTTGCCCATCATCCACCACCGCACCAAGGAGTTTCAGGCGATCTTCGCCGAGCTCTCCAGCCACCTCCAGAAAATCCTGCGCACCGCCGGCCCCGTGCTCAGCATCGCCGGCTCGGGCACGACCGCCTTTGAAGCGAGCATGATCTCGCTCATCAAGCCCGGCACGAAAGCCATCACCGTCGCCGGCGGCAAGTTCGGCGAGCGCTGGCAGGACATCTACGACCAGTACGCCCAGCACCTGAACATCAAGCAGATCAAGATCAGCCATGACTGGGGCCAGCCCGCGCCGGTCGACCAGATCGAACAGGCGCTGAAGGACAACCCCGACGTCTCCGTCGTCACCGTGGTCCACTCGGAAACCAGCACCGCGACGGCCAGCGACGTCAAGGCCATCGCCGCGCTGACGCGGAAAGCTTCCGGGGGCGAAGCGCTGCTGCTGGTGGACGGCATCACGTCGGTGGGCGCGTTCGAAGTTGCGATGGATGACTGGGGCATCGACGCGCTGGTGACCGGATCGCAGAAGGCGATGATGCTGCCGCCGGGACTGGGCTACGTCGGGCTGGGCAAGCGGGCGATCGCCCGGCTGGAGGAAGTGAAGCCGGGGCCGTATTACAACCTCGATCTGCGCCGCTGGTTGAAGAGTCACGCGCAGAACGATGTGCCGTTCACACCGCCGGTGTCGCTGATTCGCGGGCAGAAGGTGGCGTGCGAGCTGATCCTCCAGGAAGGGTTGGACAACGTCATCGCCCGGACGCGCAAGCTGGCCGAGGGCACGCGGGCGGCGTTCAAGGCAATGGGGCTGACGCTGATCAGCGCCAGCCCGAGCGACTCGGTGACCGGGGCGTACTATCCCGAGGGCGTGGAAGACTCGAAGCTGCGTGGTGCGGTGCGTGACAAGCATGGCGTGCACATCGCCGGCGGCCAGGACGGCCGGGGGGCAAAGTGGAAGGGCAAAATCTTCCGCATCAGCCACATGGGCTTCGTCGATCGGGAGGACACAGTCGCGGGCCTCCACGCCATCGAGAGCGAGTTCATCGCCGCGGGCGTCGACATCAAGCCCGGCACGGCCGTCGCCGCCTTCGACAAAGTGCACGGCTAAAGACAAAGCCCACGGCGTCACGCCGTGGGCTTCGGGGGGGCATCGGGTTGTTGTTGCTGGCCTGTGTTACAGCTTGTCGACGTCGACGGGCTTGATCCACGGCATCATCGCACGCAGCTCCTTGCCGACCTTCTCGACCGGGTGGTTGTGGTCCTTCTCGCGTTGGGCCTTGAACCACTTGAAGCCGTCTTCGTAATCCTCGCGGAAGCGGGCGGCGAACTTGCCGTCCTGGATGTCCTTGAGCACCTGCTGCATGGCCTTTTTCGTATCGTCGGTGACGATCTTGGGGCCGGTGTGGTAGTCGCCGAACTCGGCGGTGTTGGAGATCGAGTAGCGCATGTAGTTCAGGCCGCCACGGACGATCAGGTCGATGATGAGCTTCAGCTCGTGGGCGACCTCGAAGTAGGCCAGCTCCGGCGGATAGCCCGCTTCGGTGAGCGTTTCAAAGCCCTTCTTGATCAGTTCCGAGAGGCCGCCGCAGAGCACGGCCTGTTCGCCGAACAGGTCGGTCTCGCACTCGTCCTTGAAGGTGGTCTTGAGCACGCCCGCCCGGCCGCCGCCGACGCCGATGGCCCAGGCCATGGCGATGTCGAATCCGTTGCCGCTGGCGTCCTGGTGGACGGCGAGGAGGCAGGGCACGCCGCCGCCGCGCTCGAACTCGGTGCGGACGGTGTGGCCGGGGCCCTTGGGGGCGACCATGATGACGTCCACGTCCTGCGGGGGCGTGATGGTTTCAAAATGGATGTTGAACCCGTGCGTGAAGCCGATCACCATGCCGGGGGTGAGGTTGGGCTCGATCTCTTTCTTGTAGAGGTCGGGCTGAACTTCGTCGGGCAGGGTGAGGATGAGCACGTCGGCCTGCTGGACGGCGTCGGCGACGGGCTTGGGGTCGAAGCCGTGCTCGATGGCGAGCTTGCCGTTGGCGGACTCTTTGCGGTTGGCGACGATGACGGTGACGCCGGAGTCGCGCAGGTTCTGAGCGTGGGCGTGGCCCTGGCTGCCGTAGCCGATGACGGCCACGGTCTTGCCCTGCAATGCGTTGAGTGAGCCGTCCTTGTCGTAGAGCGTTTCGATTGCCATGGTGTAGAGTTCTCCGGGGGCCAGGTGGCCGGGGCCTTGGGGTGTCGAGCCTTGAGCCGTCAGCTTTCAGCCATAAGCCAGAGACAAGCCGAACCGACGGGGTATTCTGGCTGACGGCTGAAAGCTGACGGCTCAAGGCTCAATGAAGAGGGGCGAATGTAGTGAACGCGGGGGCGGCTGTAAAGGCGGGATGATGATGGAGCATCGCAAACCGGGCAAGGCGGAGATGGCGGCGGCGACGGGCAAGCGGCTGCCGGACGTGATCGGGCCGGGGCTGCGCGTGCTGCTGTGCGGGATCAATCCGGGGCTGTACTCGGCGGCGGTGGGCTGTCACTTCGCCCGGCCGGGCAACCGCTTCTGGCCGGCGCTGCACCAGGCGGGCATCACGCCACACCAGTTTCACCCCAGCGAGCAGGGCAAGCTGCTGCCGATGGGCGTGGGCGTGACCAACATCGCCGGCCGCGCCACCGCCCGCGCCGATGAACTGACCGTCGACGAACTGCGCCGCGGCGGCAACCGCCTCGAAGCCAAGGTCCGCCTGCATCGCCCCGCCATGCTCGCCATCCTCGGCGTCACCGCCTACCGCCAGGCCTTCCACGCGCCCAAGGCCCGCCTCGGCGAACAGCCGGACCACCGCATCGGTGACACCCGCGTCTGGGTGCTGCCCAGTCCGTCGGGCCTCAATGCGCATCACCAGCTCGACGACCTTGCCGAACTGTTCCGGGAGATGTGGGTGGCCGCGGGCGGGAAGACATCGCGATGATGGGACGAGGATGTTTCGCCTTCGCGCCTGCGCGGGGGCGCCCCGCCGTGGGCGGCGGGGCTAAACTACTCGGCCCCCGCCGCCGGCTTGTCCAGGTACCACGTCATCTCGCCGTCGATCGGGGCGATGCCCACGATCGGCATCTCCCGCACGTCGCCGCCGCCGGCCGCGCACGCCTCGGCAATCCGCTTGATCGCCGGCGCCTTCTTCTCGCCCGTTACCATCACCGCCAGCTCGCGCGCCGCATTGAGCAGCGCATACGTCATCGTCACGCGCGGCGGCGGGGTGACGTGCTTGCCCTCGTTCACCGCCACCAGCGAATCGTTGACCCGCAGCGCGTGCGAGTGCGGGAAGAGGCTGGCCGTGTGGCAGTCGTCGCCCATACCCAGCAGGACGAAGTCCAGCCGGGGGTTTTCCGGCCGGCAGTTGAAGACGTCGCACAACTCGTGCTCGTAGAGCGTGGCGGGGTCATCCTTCATCACCGGCATCGGATGCTTCTGCCGCGGCCGCATCGGCACGTGGTCGATCAGCGACTCCTGAATCATCTTCCAGTTGCTCTTGTCGTCGTCGAAGGGCACGCGTCGCTCGTCCACGATCCAAATGTGCGTCTTGTCCCAAGGGAGCGCCCGGTAGACCGGCTCCATCACCAGTTGCATGTAAAACTTCTCCGGCGTCGACCCGCCCGAGAGCGCCAGGTGAAACACCCCCCGCTCGTCCACCGCCCGCTGCGCCGCCCCCAGCAGCGCCGCCCCGAGGTCGTCGTAAAGTTGCTCCACGTCGTCGGTGACATGCACCGGTCCGGTCAGTTGCGGCATCGCCATGGGAGTGTCTCCTCGTTGCTGGTAGTCTAGTCCTGCTGATGGGGGCAGAGCCTACACTGGTGAAAATTGTGAGCCAAGTCGGCATGCCGGATGAAAGGGGAATCACATGTCCACGGTGGATGAACAGAAGCAGGCGACCGATGAGCAACTGCTGCAAACCTATCTCGCCGATCGCGACGTGCCCTGCCCGCGCTGCGGCTACAACTTGCGAACGCTGGCGGGCCGGCACTGCCCCGAATGCGGCGAACAGTTGCGCATCCACGTCGGCCTGGTCCATCCGAAGCTCAAAGCCATGATCGCCGGGCTGATGGGTCTCGTCGCCGGCGCGGGCTTGAGCGGGCTGCTGCTGATCTATGCGGCATACCACATCGGCTTCAGCAACCCGAGGAGAGGTTTCATAGACGACTTCGTGCGCGTCAACGCCATCGGATTTTTCATCCTCGGCAGCGCAACCGTGGCATGGCTTATCGGGTGGCGACGGCTGTATCGGTTGCCAACGTCAGTACGGGTCATTCTCGCGATCGGGTGTTGGGCATTGACGTTTACGTTTGTGGCCGTGTTCACGCACATGATTGAGTAGGGATGTCTGTAAAGGTGCGAAAGCCGCCGTGAAGCTAGGTGCAGCGGGTGTTGAGGTACCACTGCTTGCCCTGGTGAGGCTCCTGAGAGTGCAACTGATCCCGCTCTTCGCTGCTCGGAAGCGGCTCAGAGCGGGATGAATCACTTACGGAATCCGCCAGTGCCGGCCATCCTTTGCCAGCATGATGTCCGCGGCCGGGGGGCCCCATGTGCCGGCGGGGTACGTCGGGATCGGCTCGTCCGGGTTCGCCTCCCACGCATCCAGCACGGGCTGGACAATCCGCCATGCCTGCTCGATCTCCTCACGCTGCTTGTACAGCGTCTGGTCGCCGCGCATCGCATCCAGCAGCAGCGTCGCGTACGCCTCGGGCGGGTCGGCCTGGAACTGCTCGGCGTAATCAAAGTCCATCAGCACCGACTTGATCTTCATGCCAATGCCGGGCACCTTGCCCTCGAACCGCAGGCGGATCCCCTCGTCCGGCTGCACGTTGATGACAATCTGATTCGGCGTCAGGCCGTCGTTGCCATCAGGTCCCCTGAACAGGCTGTGCGGCGTGGGCTTGAAGTAGACCACGATCTCCGTCGTCTTCCGCGGCAGCCGTTTGCCCGAACGCAGGTAGAACGGCACGCCCTGCCAGCGCCAGTTGTCCACAAACACCTGCAACGCCGCGTACGTCTCCGTTCGGCTGCCTTCGTCCACGCCTTCCTCTTCCAGAAAGCCCGCGGCCGGCTTGCCGTCGTGGCTGCCCGCGACGTACTGCCCGCGCACCGCCGCCTTGACCACCGCCTCCGGCTTGATCTGGCGCACGGCGGTGAGCACCTTCGTGTTCTCCAGCCGAATGTGATCGGCCCGCATCGTCACCGGCGGCTCCATCGCCACCAGCGCCATCACGTTCAAGAGGTGACTTTGAATCATGTCGCGCATCGCCCCGCCGTCCGGCCCGTCGTAGTAGCCGCCCCGGCCTTCGACGCCCACCGTCTCCGCCGCGGTGATCTGCACGTGGTCGATATACGTCCGGTTCCAGATCGGCTCGAAGATGGCGTTCGCGAAACGGAACACCATCAGGTTCTGCACCGTCTCCTTGCCGAGGTAGTGGTCGATGCGGAAGACGCTGTCATCTTCAAACACCCGGCCGAGCACGCGGTTGAGGTGCGACGCCGACGTCAGGTCGCGGCCGAACGGTTTTTCGACAATCACCCGCTGCCACGGCCGACCCTCGCGGTTGATCGAACACCACGCCCGGCCTTCGGTGACCATGTCGTGCCGGCCGATGTTCTCGATGATCGGGTCGTACAGCCGTGGCGCCACCGAGAGGTAAAAGAGCGTGTTGTCACCCGTCTCGTGCTGCTGTGCCAGCTCGCACATGCGCTGCTTGATGCCGGGGAAGGCGTCGGTTTTCGTCGAGTCGCCCGCGTGGTAGTGCAGCCGGGGGGCGAACTCGGCCCACGTCTGCTCGTCGAACTGCTTGGAGAACTTCTGCGCGTGCTTTTTGAGGTAGTCGCGGAAGTCGTCGTCGCTGTAGGGCGTACGGCTGATGCCCATGACGGCGAAGTTGTTGGTCAGCAGCTTCGCCTGGTACAGGTCGTACAAGGCGGGCACGAGCTTGCGTTTCGTGAGGTCGCCCGAAGCGCCGAAGATGACGATCAGGCAGTCGGAGGCAGCGGTACGGCTAGGCATGGCGGCTCTTTTTCATGTCACAGGTGCGGGCCGGGCAAGCGAGCACGATACCGGCAGCGTCATGATTCGGGCAAATGCGGTGAGCCGTTGCGGCCGCCCTGTCAGTCGCTGCGCGGCCATGCGATGACGAGGTCGCCGTCGGACACGTCGTCGAGGCCGGCGTCGTCCTCTCCGTTGCGACCGACGCTGTAGACGACGATCCGCTCCGCCTCGACGCGGTAGCGCACCGGCCCGCCTTCGGCATCCAGCAGGTCTTCCGGCACCGCGTCCAGCCAGTCTGGCACGAGGGCCTCCAGTGACTCGGGGTATTCGCCATCGGCCGCATGATGCCCCGCCACGGCAAGGGCCACCCGCTCCACCTGCTCGAACATGAATACCACGTCGGCTGTGTTGGAGACGGAACTGAACCCAGGGGTGAGGAGCGCCAGCAGCAGGTGAAGCACGCTGTCGGTGAACTCCGCCCTGCGCTGCGCATCATCATCCAGTTGCGCCAGCCGATGCACCATACCGGCCACGTCCAGGCGTTCACCGTTGGCATGGATTTGTTCAGATTCGGCTGCGATCTCGGCTTCGATCTCCGCCAGCTTCGCCTGCCGCTCGGGCCGCGTATCCGCCGTCATCGCCTCGACCAACCGATCGTAGAAGGCGTTCGCCCGCCGCATCGCGCGGTTGCGGTCGAAGTAGACGGTCATCATGTGCGGGTTGATGGGAAGGTTGTTCGGCTCAGGAACGAACTCCTTGATCAGCGCCTCACCGTCCGCATGGAACAGTCGCTGCGCCACATCCAGAAAAAAGAACCGCTCCATACGATCGATGGACTGGTGGATGGGAAAGCGACTGGAGAGTGCAGCCAGCTCCGCATTCGCCCGCCGGGCCTGGGCAGGCGTCAGGTCGGGGTGGCTGACCAGGTGCGGCATGATGTCTCGACTTTCAGCGGTGATACTCATGCCCACCAGTTGGCCGATGAGCGTCAAATCCTCCTGCATGGCATGGCCGAGGCGCTTGATCGTCAACAGATCCGCAATCGCGCCGTCGACATCGCCTTCGTGCAGCCGGTGCAGAGCCCGGACCTTCAGCGTCCGCAACATCTTGCGCATCTGCCCCAGCGAGGGCATCAGTGCACTTACCACCAACTCATCTTCGTCCTCCAGCACCAATGGCATCCAGTAGCGATCGCGGCGTACGCCTTCCGCCAGCCGGTCAAGCGCCGGCCGTTGCTGCGCCAGCCACTCCGTCACGAGCGGCACGTCCTCGGCGGACCAGGGCCCCTCAAGAGCAAGATCATGCTCCATCATCCAACGCGGCGTCTCCGTCGGCTCTGCCTGCCATGGTGGCTGGTCCTCACCATCGGCCTCGGGCATCACGACTTCATGCCAACGCGGATCGTCGGCCGCACGCTGCTCGGCAAATGTTTCGATACTGGTGAAATAGATCGCGTCGTCGCCCGGCATCGGCACGCCGAGCAACTCGAACACCCGCGGGCGGTAGCGATCGTCGTCCGGCCAATCGTCGGGGGCCGTCAAGGTCGCAACCACCACGTAGACGTTGCTCTCCGGCGTCACGCCTTCGCTGAGCATCGCGTTCAGCGCGGCGGCGTAGTCCACCGTGCCGTTCTCACGCAGCGGGCCCTCCACCACCGTCGTTTCCGGGCCGACCTCCAGCGGGATTGGCTCGATGTTCTCCTGCTCCATCCGCGGCGGCGGCGACTCGGCCATCGCCAGCGGGCAGAGGATCAACGGCAACATCAACCGTGCGGTGAAGCGAAAGATGGCATGCATGGTCGGGTTCCGGGAAAAAGGTGAAGACAGCGGACCGACGGCGCCTCGATCATAACGTTGGCCGAGCATTCGGGGTGTCAGGCATGCCTCGCCGCCGGCCCGGCCACCCGCGCCCGGCGCCACTGCTCCTCGCGCAGGCAGCGTCGGCCGATGCGCGACTCGATCCATCGCGCGGCCGCCAGCACAATCAGCACCACAACCACCGCGCCCGCAAACGGGGCAATAGTCGGCATCGGGCCGTATCCCCATAGCAGTGCGTTGAGTATGGCGGCAAACATGGCGATAAAGCCGTACGGCACGAGCACCAGCGCCGCCAGGTAGGCTCCGCCGACCAGATGAAAGCCCAGCGCCGCCAGCACGGCCCACGCCGCCCGGAAATAGCGCCCGACGCGCACCAGCAGCCACAGCCACCCCACCGCCGCAATGCTGAGCAGCGCGGCCAGCATGACGATGCTGATGAACGTCCCGGCGTCGAGCCTGAGCAGGAGGGCCTGCACCAGAAGATCGTCGAACTGCCGGGTGTCGATCGCGAGCAAGCCACCGCCGACGAACAGCAGACTCACCACGCTGAGGCCGGCAAAGAAGGCGGGCATCACGATCACGCCGAAGCCCGGGCAGCCGTACCACGACTGGCCGCGCCAGTTCGACGCCAGCCGGTGCAGATCCCAATGCGTGCCGCATTCCGGGCAGGCGACCACCGGGCCGGCCAACCCCTGGAGGTTGTAGTCGCATCGCGGGCAGGCCCGTTCGCCGCGGACAGCCTGCCGTGTCTGCGGGCGGGTCGGTGCACGTTCTATCACGCCGTCATTGGACATGCGGTTCTCCGTGTGAGTCATGAGCGAGCCCACTGCTCTGCTTCAGATAGGCCCGCAGACAGATCCGGCCAAGATACACCTGCCCGTGATGACCGACGACCACGGCCAACAGTCCGCCCAGCCATCCGGCCGTGGCAATCAGGGCCATGCCCCCCGCTCCTTCGATCGCGCTGATCGCAAACACGATCACGCCCCCGGCAATGCCCACCGCACCAGCGACGATCGCCAGGACCACCAGGTGCGCGAGCAACAGGTTCGCCACGCCCTGCCATCCCCTGAATATGCGCCAAGCGCCACGAGCCAGTGGGACCCAGACCGCAAGCCAGGCCGCCGCCACGATGGACGCCGGCACCGCGCCGAAACACGTTCCGACCATCACCGGCCCGAATAGAAACAAGGTCCACCATGCAGGCAACTCGAGTCGGCTCAGCCCCGGCGCGTCCCACCAACCGTACCGCTGGCGACTGATAAACAGCGCCAGCAAATCCCACCGTCGGCCACATTCCGGGCATGCGGCCACGTCGCCGGCAAGGCCGCGCAGGTTATACCCACACGCCGGACACGGCAGGTCGGTGCCAACCGTCTCGGCGAACGGTGCATGGGATGATGCCTCAGGCATGCCAGCCCCCGTTGAAGTGGAATCACGTACGCGCAGGCGCTCACCAGCCTACCGCCCCACCGCGAGGCTCACCACCATCAGGTCGGCAGGGTTCACGCCTGCGAGTCGGCCGGCCTGGCCGAGGGTGGCGGGCTTGAACTGGTTCAGCACGTGGGCCGCTTCGTTACGCAGGCCCTTGACCTGGGCGTAGTCGAAGTCGGTCGGCAGTGGCGGCTGACGGTGGTCGGTATTTTTCTCACAGGCAGCACAATAGACACAAAAACGACAGCCGCATCAACACGAGAGGCACCACGTATGGCTCCGTGCACTTTCTCGACATCCGAACGAGTCGCGTCCAAGTTCGGGACGTTTTCTTGACAAGAGACGGCAAACCGGTATCGTGAAATTGAGCGCGTGGAACGCCACCTGTCCGCGGGAAGGGCTTCAAGCCCAACCACGAGTAGTTTGCCAGCAAAATTGATAAGCCTTCTTTCAGCCTGTTACAGCGGACCGCAGGCGATTACACGAAAGGAGGTCATCGTGACCACTCCCTCCCCATCTCCCCATTCCCTGCCCGAGCGTCCCGACCTTCGCAAGTTGAAGGACATGGCGAAAGCCATGGTAAAAGACGGAAGCATCGAGACACTGAGCAAGGCCCAACTTGCCGTCGCACGACGCTACGGATTTCCAAGTTGGCCTAAGCTCAAAAGCCATGTCAATACGATCCTCTTCATCACCGCGTGCCGTTCGGGTGACGGTTCTCCCGAGGATTTCGTTGACCAGTTCACGGATTTGGAAGCCAAAGGCCCTGCCAATCACACCCCGCTTGGTTCTGCGACATTTCATAGACAACTTAACCTGGCCTGCACACTACTGGATCGGGGCGCTAACCCGAATGCACTTTACGCGAACGATCGTAGTCCCCTGTTCGGAGCGGTAGCCGGCAAGAACCTTGAGATGATGCGCCTGCTGCTCAACCGTGGTGCCGATGTGAATCTTGGCATCCCGAAAGTTGGCCACACCCCTTTGCATCGCGCGGCGTCGTTCGAGGAGCCGGCTTCCGCCGAGACCCTGCTGTCGCATGGAGCGGCCGTCAATGTGCAGACTATCGCCCCCAATCTCGACTTTCCTTGCTTCGGTGGTGAAGTCGGGGAGGAGACCGCTATTCATTACGCTGCAGGGTTTGGCGGCTTGGACGTAATCCGCTGTCTGCTTGAGCACGGCGCAACGACAAACGTGCGCAACAAGGCCAACAAGACCCCGCTCGACTGGGCGCTGGACCAGGATCGTCCGCCGGAGGTTCTCGCATTGCTTCGCGAAGCCACCGCACAATGATCTCGCGGTATAACAGGGGCGAAGGTCACCGCCCCACCGCGAGGCTCACCACCATCAGGTCGGCGGGGTTGACGCCTGCGAGTCGGCCGGCCTGGCCGAGGGTGGCGGGCTTGAACTGGTTGAGGACGTGGGCCGCTTCGTTACGCAGGCCCTTGACCTGGGCGTAGTCGAAGTCGGTCGGCAGTGGCGACGCTTCCTGCTGGCGCAACTGGTCGATGTCGCGCTGCTGGCGGTCGATGTAGCCGGCGTATTGCAGGTCGGCCAGCAGCGTGCCGAGCGTGCGCTTGTCATAGGCGAGCGGGGGCAGTGGATTCTTACTCCCCTCCCCCCGGGAGGGGCAGGGGGAGGGTGTCACCGGATGCCCTGATGCGACGGCTCGCGACGATGACGCAGGGTGGTCGGAGGCACCCTCCCCCAACCCCTCCCGGGGGGAGGGGAGTTGCGCCCGCAGTGCGTCCACATCCACACTCGGCCGCAGCGCCCACCGACTCATCACCACGCCCTCAACCTTGTGCGACTCCATGTACTGCCGCAGCGCGGCAAACGCCGACTGCCGCGCTTCGTACACCGCCCAACGCATCTCATCGACCAGCCCAAGCTCGCGCGCCACCGGCGTCAACCGCACATCCGCATTGTCCGCCCGCAGCAGCAGCCGATACTCCGCACGACTCGTAAACATGC
>JBBDPC010000139.1:0-13501 GCA_040876735.1 Phycisphaeraceae bacterium
ATCATGGGCGGCTCGCTAAATCATGATTTCTGGACATCGAACTCTTGACAGGCAAGGTAACCCGCCTTATGCTCGGCGTCAAGGTAGAAGTGTATATCTATATCCAGATAGAGGAACAGCCGCGGGAGCGGGCAAATCATGGCGGTGACACTGGGACAAGGGCCGTTGGCCGGGTTTGACGAACCGATTCGCGTGCTGATGGATTGCCATCGGCGGATCGAGAAGTTTCTCGCCCTGCTGCTGCGCGTGACGGATGAGTGCCAAGGCCAAGCGATGAGTTCGGCGCATCGCGAGGCGGCCGAGGCGGCGCTGCGCTACTTCGCCCGGGCCGCGCCGCATCACACCGCCGACGAGGAGCAGGCGCTGTTTCCCGCCCTCCGGCTGCACGCCCACCTGCCGCAGGTGGCTGCGGTGTTGCGCCGCATCGACCAGCTTGAGGCCGACCACGACCAGGCCGACGCCGACCACGCCCGCGTCCACGCGCTGATGCAGCGCTGGCTGGACGAAGGCGCGCTGCCCGCCGAGCCGCTGGCCGAGCTGCGCCAGACGCTGGCCACGCTGCAGGCGACCTACGCCCGCCACATTGCCGAGGAGGACCAGGTGATCTTCCCGCTGGCCGCCGAGGTGCTGGCGAAGCAATCGCTGATCGCCGTCGGCCGGTCGATGGCCACCCGCCGCGGCATCGAACCCAGCGCCACCGGCCCGCGCTGCAAGCACGCAAAGCAGAACCGTGGGGCGTAGCGCGTGAGATGTGGGGGGTGAGGCAACGGGCGAACTGGTGGAACAGCCGGGGTGAGTGGCGAGACGCTGCGGCTCACCGGCTTTGCATCGCTTCGCGCAGCTTCTGCTTGAGCCGACCAGTCAGGTGTGCTCGGCGGATTGGCTCTGGAAACGCGCTTTCGACCGCCACGCCGCCAGCAGCGTCTCCGGCATCAGGTCCTCGGCAACTTCCGGTTTGCGCACCCGCACGAGGGCACAGCGGTAGAGCACGTCGCGCCCTGGCAGGTCACCACGTTCGAGCGCTGGCACACTGAGCGCCCCGACGGCACGATCACCAGCTTCAACACCGGCCGCCGCCGCGACTACAGTCGCAATCCATATACCAACGACTTTGCCCACGCCCGGTTGATGTTTCCCACTGCCAAGCGCCGGCGGCGCCGGCATCTTTCCCCCTGACCGGAGAAGGATATTTCAGAAGCTCTGACGGCGTGCGGGAGGTCCACTGTTCCGGAGGCGATCCGAAGCGTTCGCTTCCGGCAGACACCGATCGACCGGCGTCTACCGATTAAACCTCACTGATGTGTAAGGGTTGCGCCGGGTGGTCGACTCATTCACGGAGAACATCAGCCCGGCTATAAACAGGGCCGTGTCGTGGTAGTTGAAGGCGTATGGCAAGTCCTCTCGTTTGCCCAGGCGACATGTCAAGCGGAAAAAGCTTGGCATGACGTGTAAAGCCGGCAATGATTCTACGACTCACTTGTGAAGCGTAATCCTGGACTTCAAGGCGACGAAACATGAGCATCACGGGCATCCCATTGACGATCCAGGGCCGGACGGGCTTCGACGAGCGGGTCGGGCAGGCGGCGGGCGAGCCATTGACGGGCCGATCCGTCGAGACGGTGCAGGTGAACATCGGCCTGCGCTGCAACCTCGCCTGCCGGCATTGCCATGTCGAAAGCTCGCCCAGCCGCAGCGAGCAGATGAGTTGGCAGACGATGCGGGACGTGCTCGACGCGGCACGGCGGGCGGGAGCGCAGACGCTGGACATCACCGGCGGGGCGCCGGAGATGCATCCGCAGTTCCGCGCCTTCGTCGATGCGGCGCTGGCGCAGGGCCTGGCCGTCATGGTGCGGACGAACCTGACGATCATGCTGATGGACGGCTATGAAGAGTTGCCGCAGTTCTATGCCGACCGTGGCGTGCACCTGGTGGCGTCGCTGCCGTGCTACCTGCCCAACAACGTGGACCGCCAGCGCGGCAAGCATGTCTACCGCGACAGTGTGGCGGTGATTCAACGGCTGAACCAGGCCGGCTACGGACGCGACGTCGACAAGGTGCTCGACCTGGTCTACAACCCGCTGGGCCCGAGTCTGCCGCCGGAGCAGAAGCAACTGGAGCAGGCGTACCGCGTGGCGCTGTTCGACGCGTTCGACATCCGGTTCAACAGTCTTTACGCGATCACGAACATCGCCATCGGCCGGTTCCTGCACGACCTGGCGCGCGACGGCCAGGCGGCGGCGTACCAGCAACTGCTGCGCGACGCGTTCAACCCGGCCACGCTCGAGGGCCTGATGTGCCGGCACCAGTTGCACGTCGGGCACGACGGCACGATGTACGACTGCGACTTCAACTATGCCCTGGGCCTGCCGGTGCAGGGGCCGCAGCGACACGTGCGTGATTTTGACGCCGCGGCGTTTGTGCGCCGTCCCATCGCCACCGGCGAACACTGCTTCGCCTGCACCGCCGGAAGCGGCTCGTCCTGCGGCGGGGCGCTGGCGTGAACCATGATGAGTGCATCCATGCTTGACCATGCCAACAGCTTCAAGACCAGTCCCGCCCATGTGGCGGCCGGGCATGGCCCCGTGACACGCATGCTCGCCCTGCTGCGTTCGCCGCGGGTGGCCAACGGGTTGAAGCTCGGTTCGTTCGCGGTGATCGTGGCGAGCCTGCTGGCGACGGCGGCGCTGCTGCCGCGCGAGCGGGTGGCGCAACTGCTGATGGACTGGCTGGCTGCTGCGGGCATTTGGGGCCCGGTCGCGTTCATCCTTCTTTACATCCTGTTCACCGTGCTGATGCTGCCCGGTTCGATTCTGACAATTCTGGCCGGGGCGTTGTTCGGACTGCTGTGGGGCACCGTGGCGGTGTCGATCGGCTCGACGTTGGGGGTCGCGGCGGCGTTCCTGATCGCCCGCTACCTCGCCCGTGATGCCGTGGCACGCAAGGTGCAAAGCTTCCCGCGGTTCGCGGCAATCGATCGAGCGGTCGCCGGGGGCGGATGGAAGATCGTCGCCCTGCTGCGTCTCTCGCCGGCGGTGCCGTTCAACCTGCAGAATTACCTCTACGGCCTGACGGCGATCGGCTTCTGGCCGGCCGTGCTGGCGAGTTGGGCGGCGATGCTGCCGGGCACGTTCCTTTATGTCTATCTCGGCCGGGCCGTCGGCCTGGCGCTGCTTCAGCCGCGTGAACTGACGCCGGTCGAGTGGGCATTCTTCGGCGTCGGCCTGGCGCTGACGGTCGTTGTGACCGTCTACGTCACACGCCTGGCCCGACGGGCGATTCAGCAGCAGGAGCGGACGGCGCAGGAGATTGCGAAGGTGGAAGCGCAGTCGAACGAACAAGCCGAAGCGCCGCAACAGGCGAACCTGCTGGGCACGCTGGTGCTCGTGGGGCTGGCGGGGGTGATGCTCGTCGGCACGGCGTGTGCCTACCTCAACGCCGACCGCATCCGCGATGTGTTCGGCCCGCCGACGGGGGACGCGGCATTGGAACAGGACCGGCGGCTGTGGATCGAACACCTGCCTTACGACGGGTCGCTGCACGATCAGGAGAACCTGCCATGAATCGCGCGGACGCGGATCAACATGAGCAGGCCTCTCGGAACCACGCGGTTGCCGAAGGCGACGGTGACGCGAGCGTGCTTGCGCCGCTGCGTCCGCTGGATGAGCACAATCGCGCGCTGCGATCGCACGTGCAGCCGCCGGACTGGCAGAACCCCACGCCCATCCCCGGCAAACGCGGGCGGTACAACCTTATCGTCATCGGCGCCGGCACGGCCGGGCTGGTCACGGCCGCCGGGGCGGCGGGCATGGGCGCGAAGGTCGCGCTGATCGAGCGCGGCCTGCTCGGCGGCGACTGCCTGAACGTCGGCTGCGTGCCGAGCAAGGCGCTGATCCGCTGCGCCCGGGCGGTGCATGACGCCCGCGACGCGCACCGCTTTGGCGTGAAGGTCGCCGGCGAGCCGGCGGCGGACTTCACGGCGGTCATGGCACGCATGCGCAAGTTGCGGGCGGGCATCGCGCCGCACGACGCGGCCAGCCGGTTCCGCGAACTGGGCATCGACGTCTATCTTGGTGAGGCGCAGTTCCAGGATGGTGACCACGTGCGCGTGGGCGAACAGACGCTGAGCTTCGCGAGGGCGGTGATCGCCACCGGGGCGCGGGCGGCGGCGTTGCCCATCGAAGGCTTGGCCGATGTGGGCTACCTGACCAACGAGACGGTCTTCTCGCTCACCACGTTACCCAAGCGGCTGGCGGTGATCGGGGCCGGCCCGATCGGCTGCGAGCTGGCGCAGGCGTTCGCCCGGCTTGGCAGCCAGGTGACGTTGATCGAGGCAGAGAAGCAGATTCTCACCCGTGAAGATCCCGACGCGGCCAGGCGGGTCGAGCAATCGCTGCTCGCCGACGGCATCACCATCATCTGCGGCGGCAAGGCGGTGCAGGTCCGTCGCGAAGGCGATGACAAGGTGCTGACGCTCAAGTGCGACGGCAAGGATCACGACGTGCACGGCGACGAGATTCTGCTGGGCATCGGCCGGGCGCCGAACGTCGAGGGGATGGGCCTGGAAGCGGCGGGCGTGGCCTTTGACGTGAAGAAAGGCGTGGAGGTCAACGACTACCTTCAGACCAGCAACAAAAACATCTACGCCGCGGGCGACGTGTGCTCGAAGTTCAAGTTCACCCACGCCGCCGACGCCATGGCCCGCCTCGTTATCCAGAATGCCCTCTTCTTCGGCCGCGCCAAAGCCAGCGCGCTGACCATCCCCTGGTGCACCTACACCGATCCGGAGATCGCCCACGTCGGGCTGTACGAACACGAAGCGGAAGCGCAGGGCCTGGATGTGCACACGATCACGATCGAGATGAGCGGAGTCGACCGCGCCGTGCTCGACGGCGAAACGGACGGGATGCTGAAGGTGCACCTGAAGCGCGGCAGCGACCGAATTCTCGGCGCCACGCTGGTCGCCCGCCACGCCGGCGAGTCGATCAGCGAACTGACGCTGGCGATCACCGCCGGGCTGGGCCTGAGCGCGATCGCGAGGACGATCCACTGCTATCCGACGCAGGCGGAGGCGATCAAGAAGGCGGCCGACGCCTACAACCGCACCCGGTTGACGCCGCGTGTGAAGGGACTGTTCCAGACGCTGCTATCGTGGCGGCGCTAACGTGGTTGAGAGGGCCGTTCACGGCCCCGCAAGAGAAGGAGACCGTGATGATGCGATGGACCTTGACGTTGATGGTGGCGGGCCTGCTGGGCATGGCGACGGTGGGTTGCGAACGCGAGGAGCCTGCGCCGCCGACCCCGCAAACCGACCCCACGCCGACCGAAGAGCCGGCCTCGCCGCCGGAGGAACCGGTCATGGAACCGGCTTCGCCGCCGGACGATGAGCCGGACCCCGAGCCGGGTTCCTGAGCGCGACACGTCCAGCGCCGCGCGACGAAAGGCGCTTCATGGTGACACCGCGTCATCCATTGATCGCTGCGCCCGGATCGCTGGGAACATGGCTGACGGTCACCGGCCTCGTGCTGCTGGCGATCCACGTCGTGATGCCGACCATCTCGCCGCACTTCGCCTATGGCGCACTGCGCGTGCTCGATCGGCCGATCGGCCTGCTCGTGGCGCTGATGATGCCCGCCTCCGATGCCGCCTCGAACGCATCGCGTCTGGCAGTCACGAAGCATTCGCACCAGAAACTCGCCGAGGTAGGATCATGAACGCGCCCCCCAGGCAACTCGTCGCCGTCGGCGCCGGCCATGCGCACCTGCATCTGGCGCAGCAGGCGGCTGCGCTTGCGCGACGTGGGATCACGTTGACCGTCATTGACCCCGGTCGATTCTGGTACTCCGGCCTGGCGACGGGCGTGCTCGGCGGTCAGTATACGGCCGACGAGGACACGCTCGACCCGCGGCCGCTGGTCGAGCCCGCCGGGCGCTTCATCCGCGCCCGCGTGGCGTCGATCGACCTGCACCGACGTCTTGTGAGCCTGGATGACGGGCAGCGGGTGCCGTTCGACCGGCTGTCGTTCAACGTCGGCAGTGAGGTGGCGACATCCGGGATCGACGGCGTGGAACATGCATGGACGGTCAAGCCGATCGAAAACCTCGCACGACTTCGCGACCATCTGGAGCCGCGGTTGAAAGGCGATCACCCGCTGCGCGTGGCGGTGATCGGCGGCGGCGCGACGGGATGCGAGATCGCGGCCAACCTGCTCGGCCTTGCCCGTCGCAGGTCGGCCACGCTTGAATTGCACGTGTTCACCTCGGCCGACCGGCTGATGCCCGATGCGCCGGCCGGCGCGTCGCGGAGCATGACGCGCGTGCTGACACGTTATGGCGCATCGCTTGAGTTTCGAACCCGGATTGCCTCCGTGCAGCCGGACTGGGTGCGTGACGAGGAGGGACGCCGTTGGCCAAGCGACCTGACGGTGCTTGCGACCGGATTGACGCCGCCGCGTTGGCTGGCGTCGCTCGGCCTGCCGATGGGCGAACGTGGCGGGCTGCGGGTGGGGCCGACGTTGCAATCGTCCGGCGATCCGCAGGTCTTCGGAACCGGCGACTGCATTGACTTCGAACCACGCCCGCTGCCCCGGCTGGGCGTGTTCGGCGTGCGGCAGGCGCCGGTGCTCCTGCACAACCTGATCGCCAGTTGCAACGGCGCCCCGTTGCGATCGTACCGCCCGCAACGGCGCTGGCTGTCGATCCTCAACCTCGGCGACGGCCGCGCCCTGGCGACGTGGGGACCGATGTATGCCCATGGACGTTGGTGCATGCGCTGGAAGAGCCACCTTGACCAGACCTTTCTCAAGCGATATCGCGTGGACTGAATATGAGCCGGCCTGACGACAAACACCTGCACGACCGGCCTGCGTCACGCCAAGTCGCCGTGGTCATGCCCGCGCTGAACGAAGCCGAGGCGATTGGCGATGTGCTGGATGCGATTCCCGAATGGGTGGAGCGGGTCGTGGTGGTGGACAATGGTTCGATCGATGGCACCGCCGAGGTGGCACGTCGCCGTGGCGCGGTCGTGGTGGATGAACCGCGGCGCGGGTACGGCGCGGCTTGTCTGCGCGGCTTGGCGGCGGTGGGCATGCCGGACGTGGTGGTGTTTCTCGATGCCGACCGCAGCGACGACCCGAGCGAGATGGCGTCGCTCGTCAAGCCGATCGCAACAGGTGACGCCGACCTGGTCATCGGCTCGCGTGTGCTTGGCGATGCGCACCCCGGCTCGCTCTCGCCGCCGCAGCGCTTCGGCAACGCGCTGGCGAGCCTGCTGATCCGCCGGCTCTGGCACACCGCCTGCACCGACCTTGGCCCCTTTCGCGCCATCCGCTTCGAGACGCTGCAAGCCCTGCACCTGAGCGACCTCGGCGACGGCTGGAGCGTGCAGATGCAGGCCCGCGCCTTGCGCATGGGTTACCGCGTGTGCGAACTGCCCGTGAGCTACCGTCGGCGCATCGGCACGTCGAAAATCTCCGGCATGCGGCGCGGTGTCATCGGCGCGGGCATGAAGATCCTCGCCACCATCGGCCGTGAGGCATGCTGCCGTCGCGCCAAAACGACCGAGCGGCGAACGCTGCTCGTGTTCAGCCGCTACCCCGAACCCGGCAAGACCAAGACGCGGCTGATCCCAACGCTCGGCCCGGAGCGTGCCGCCCTGTTGCAACAGCACATGACGCATCGCACGCTCGACAGCGCCCGGGTCTGGTCGCGTCGCCTTGGCCGAACCGTGCAGGTCTGCTTCACCGGCGGCGATCGCCAGCGTATGGCGGCACAGTTCGGCGGCGACCTGGACTACCGCCCACAATGCGGCGGCTCGCTCGGGGATCGCCTCCATTACGCGCTCGCCACCGCCCACCACGAATGTGGCGGCCTTGTCGTGGTCATCGGCTGCGACTGCCCGCAACTCGATGCCGACACGCTCGAACAGGCCTTCGCGGCGCTTCAGAATCATGATGCAGTCCTCGGCCCGGCGAGCGACGGCGGCTACTACCTGCTCGGCCTGCGCGAGCCGAACGCCGCCCTGTTCGCCGACATCGACTGGGGCACCAATCGCGTGCTGGCGCAGACCCGCGCGGCGACGGATCGCCTGGGCCTGACGGTGGCGATCCTGGAGGAGAAACAGGACGTGGATGAGCCGGCTGACCTGGCGCTGCTGCCGAACATCGAGCACATGCACCCGCAGGGGAAGAGTCAACCGCCCCGGATCTCGGTCATCATCCCCGCGATCAATGAAGCAGCGAACCTGCCTGCCGCCATCGCCTCGGCTCGGCCGTCTTCGTGCGTGGAGGTGATCGTGGTCGACGGCGGCAGCACCGACGAGACGTCCGCCGTCGCCAAGGCCCATGGTGCGAGCGTCATCACCGCATCCCCCGGCCGGGCCCGACAGATGAACGCCGGCGCTGAAGCGGCGCGTGGCGACGTGCTGCTCTTCCTCCACGCCGACACCCGATTACCGTTCGGCTATGAGCGTCAGATCGAGCAGGTGCTTGCGCAGCCTTGCGGAATCGCCGGCGCCTTCCCGCTGGCGTTCGACCACGTCACGCCAGCGCTTCGCCTCATTGAGGCCGCCGCCAACCGGCGCTCGCGCTGGCGACAGTTGCCCTATGGCGATCAGGCGATCTTCCTCCGCCGTGAAACCTTCTCGCGTATGAACGGCTATCGCGATCTGCCGGTCATGGAAGATTTCGAACTGGTCCGCCGCCTGCGAAGAGAAGGCAGGATCCGACTGGCTCCCACGGCCGTGATCACTTCCGCCCGGCGGTGCCTGCACGCCGGGGTCTGGCGCACGACATGGACGCATCAATGCATGATCCTTGCCTGGCGCCTCGGCATCGCCCCGACACGCCTGGCCCGGTGGCGCCAACACCAGGTTCACCCACGGATGGACAACGCCGCTTCAAGCGACCATGCCCCTTTTCCGCCCAAGTGCGGCGGAGCGCCGGCAGTCTGTGCGCCACGGCACCCCACTCGATCGGCATCCCGGCCGGCTTGCCGACCTTCACCGCCAGACCCGCTTCCACCTCGATGACCGACGCCTCGATCGGGCGTCAGTAGACCACTTCGAGCCGGTGCAACTGGTGTTGGCGGGAGAGTGGCACTTCGATGGCAAGCGAGTCCTCGGTGAGCAGGCTGCGGATGCGGTGGGTGCTGGTGCGGAAGAATTGGCCGTTCTCATCGAACTGCTCGATGCGCACGTAGCCGCGGGCGAGTGCTTCCAGCGCCAGCCGTCGCGGCAGGTCCGCCTGTCGGCTGGCTTCGTCGATCGCCGCAAGGGATTGCGGCGCCGCCTCGTCCCGCTGGAACTGCAGCACCAGCCACTTGCCGCGGCGGGTCGTGTCCACGGCCTGCACGTGGAACAGGCCTTCAAACGCCTCCGCCTCCACCTGCACCGTCGTCGCATCGAGCGGGCGCATGGTCGAGAGGGTCTGCGCGATCATCTGCCGGACCCCGGGCACCAGCGCCAACACACCCACCAGCAGCAACGCCACCGCCGCCCCCGCCAGGCCGAGTTTGGCTCGCGTACGCCGGCTCATCGCCTGCCGGGGCGCGACCGTCTGCGCCGCGACCGTCCGTTGCTCGGCACGCACCCGGCCGTCGGGCCCGATCAGGTAGATCGTCTGGATTTCCTCGCCCGGCTGCCAGGCGCTGGAGCGCAGCGTCGAGAACAGGTGCGGGACCGACGCGGCGGGAAAATGCTTGAGCAACTGATCCAGCAGCCCGGCGATGAAGTCGCTGGGCTCCGGGGCGTAAGGCGCGGCCGGGATCGGCGCGGGGTCGGCCAGGACGTTGAACCGTCCGCCGGCGACCTCGACCGTCACGGGCAGGCCCTGTTCCCGCGCGAACCGGCCCCACTGGCTCAGACGCTCAGCCAGGTCCGGGTCGTCCGGCAGGCGTCCTTCGAGCATGCCGTCGAGCACCAGCGTGCCTTCGACTTTCTCGCTCATGATTGCACAAGGGGTTTCAGTTCAGAACATTCGACGGCCGGCGTCCACGTCTCCCGCCGATCGTTGCAGACCAGCGTCTCCCCATCGAGCAGGCCGATCTTGAACAGTTCCTTCAACTCCGCACCGCTGATCGGGCCGACGGTCTTGTCGTTCGCGGCATACCACCACGCCTGGGATTCCCAAGGCTCGCCCGCCCCCTCCTCCGCGCCCTCGCCCGCCAACTGGTTCCGCGGCTCGGGCCCCGCCTCCAGTTGCGCGTGGGGCGTCTGGCGGGTGTCGAGTTCGAGCACCTGGTCGTGTGCGTCCAGCCGATGCGTGACATGCTCGCGGAAGCCTTCGTTCTTGGCCCGCTCCTGGCGCAGCTCTTCGCGCAGCCGGCGGTTCTCCCGCTGCTGCTGCAACTGCCGTTCACGCTCGTCGTGGAGGTTCGGCAACGTCGCGACGATCAACACCGGAATCCAGCCGAAGCAGATCCCGCCCAACAGGCCGGCGGCTCCGCCGAGGACCAGCCAGCCGCCGACGTTCCGGCCCTTGCTGTTGGCGATCGCCCCGCACACCGCGCCGAACACGAAGGCGGCCAAGATGCCTATCACCAGAAATTCCAAGCAGCCCCCTCTTCTGGCAGTCACAGTGCCAGCTTCAAACTACTGTGATGCCAGCGTGATGGCAACTATCGCCAGGTTGTGCAGCAGGTGGATCACCATGGAAGGATACAGCGAACCCGTTCGCCACTTGACCCAGCCCAGCAGCAGCCCCACGAGAAACAGGTAAGGCAGCGACCAGATGGCGACCCACGCCCACACATGTGCCCCGGCGAACAACGCCGAGGCCAGGACGACCGCCCGCGCCGGCGCGATCGCCCCTTCCAGCCAGTGCTGAATCAGCCCGCGAAAGGCGATCTCCTCCGTCACGGCCGGGACGAAGCCGAACATGACCACCAGGGCGGCGATCGACACGCCCTCCCGCCGCAGGGCCGTGAACTCGTCCACCCCCGTCTGACGGAACAGCGCCTCGAACGCGGCGTGCCAGCCCAGGTTCAACGCCAGCAGCGGGACCAGCGCCCCCAGCCCCGCCCAGGCCGCCCAGTGCGTGAAGCCGGGCCGGCCGACCTGCACCGCCAGCGTGCGCCAGTAGATCACGGCGAACACCGCGGTCGCCATCGCAATCGCCACCGTCGCCACGAACAGCGCCAGGTCCGGCCGGTGGTGCGAGAACAGGATCGCGGGAATCCATGACGCCGCCAGCGCGACCCCAGTGAAGGCCAGCGTCACGGTCCAGAGTTGCGGCACTTTGCTTGCAATGCGAGCCTCATCGCTAAGCTGCACCGGCCGACGACGCGGCAGCACGGACTCGATGGATTTGTACGGCTTGCTGCATCCGGGGCAGAAGTAGTACGCCGCGTGCAACCGGGCGCCGCAGTAATCGCAGTGGCGCGGCGGCTCAAACCGTTGCGGCAGGTTCACGTCACTATGCTCAATCTCCCCCATGCGCCTCGGCTCGTTGAGGTGAACGGAATCCGGCTGCCGCAATTGTAGTGGACTGCCACAGGCGGCAAAAGATGCAGCCAGTCAGTTTAGCCCCGCCGCCTGCTGCGAGCCGGCCCCGCTCGGCGCGGGACGAAACATTCCCATCAGATCAGCCGCTGCACCTGCATTGAAACCGCTCTCTCTCCTGAGCCTTGAGCCGTTCGCTTTATTGAGCTTTGAGCCGTTAGCTTTAAGCCTTCAGCCAGAATGCCCCCTCCATTCGGCTTCTCGCTGGCTAATCGCTTAAAGCTAACGGCTCAATAAAACGTGTTTACGAAGACTCCTGTTGCCAATCGCCTTCTCTCACACATGTTCAGTGGTGCGTCCGATCCGTGGCTGCATGAGCCGGGGCTTCACGGCGGAAGGTGCGGGGGCTGCGGCCGGTGACGCGCTTGAACTGCCGGCTGAACTGCGCGACGTCGGCGTATCCCATGGCGTCGGCAATGGCGTACACCGGCAGGTCGCTCTCCACCAGCAGGTGGGCCGCATTGCGAACCCGCTCGCGCAACAGCCATGTGCGCGGCGGGCAGCCGAAGCTGCGGCGGAACAGCCGGGCGAAGTAGTCGCGCTCAAGCCCGATGTGCGCGGCGAGGTCCGCAGCCGTCAGCCCGTCGCCGATGTGGGCCTGAACGTACTGGTGAAGGTTGGCGCGCTGCAAGGCGGTGAGGCCGACGTGGGGCGCCTGGCCGAGCATGGTGGCGCTGAACAGCTTGACCGCCATCGCCGCCACAATCGCGCGAAGCCAGACTTCGCCCCGTGGTTGCACGCTGTGCAACTCGTCGGCGGCACGGTCGATCCACGGCTGAATATTCACGCCCACCCCCCACCGCCGCGGCTCAGGCCAGGGGGAAAGCTGGCGAGCCCGACGTCGCAGCGTCACCCACAACTCCGCATAGTGGAACGTCGGCGTCCACCGCATGCTGTGCATGCACTGCGGCGGCAGCCAGAGCACCATGCCCGGCTCGAGGGTGATGTCCGTCTCGCCGGCCTGCCCGACGCTGCGGCCGGCGATCGCCACGTAGATCACATGCCACGGCACCGCACGGTCGCGACACGACCAGCCGTCCCGCCGCACCGCCTGCCCGAACCAGTGGCGGTCGACGTCAAACGCCACACTCGCATCCATCAGGCTCGCCAGCCAACGCGCTTCTCCGACGTGTTCCACTTTCATGGGCTGCGGTCGCTCCAGTTCGGTTCACGCCAACTTTTTGCGGAATCGTGTCATGATGACGCCGGGGATTGTGGTACGTTTCGAGAATCTTACACTCAGCCGGCAGCCGCCACATCGGGCCAGGTCAGGCAAGCGCCCCGAGGATCATCCGCCGAGGGCGTCATCCGCGTCAGCCCGCTGATCCAGGATGTCGTAGGCCCCGGCCATCTACCAGCGGCTGCGCGACAATCCCCGCTCGCTTCTGGGCACGGTGTTCCAGTGGTCCTGAGCGGCCGGCAGGAAAGGGGGCCCAATAGACGGTTCGCGCCAACTTTTTAGGTTGTTGCGCCATGGTTCCGGGAAGCGGCAGAGCGCATCATGGGTGATGTGTGGTCCGCACCACGTCGTTTGTTTCGCCACCCGCCTGGAGAACACCATGACCAAGACAGACACCACGCCGCTGACCGCCGAGCAACTGGCGCAATGGCACGAGCAGGGCTACTTCATCGTCCGCGGGGCTGTGCCGCGCGACACCGCGGTCGAGGCGCGCGGCGCCATCCGCAACCACCTGCTCAATCCCGACCTCTCCGCGGGCGGCGGCGGCGAGGCCGACCCGATGGACCCGATGGGCGACACGCCCGCCGCACGCCAGGCGCGCCTGCGAAAGCTCGGCGAGTTCTGCGTCCGCGCGCCGCTGATCTGGCACGAGATTCATTGCAGCGACCGCATCCTCAACTACGCCCGCCACTTCCTCGGCGACGACGTGCTGCTGAAGTTCAACTCCTGCTTCCTCAAGCCCGCCCGCACCGGCAGCGCCACCCCCTGGCATCAGGACAACGGCCTGTGGCGCGACGGCGAGACCGAGCCGTTCAACTTCTGGATGGC
>JBBDPC010000140.1:0-13485 GCA_040876735.1 Phycisphaeraceae bacterium
CCGGCCCACGGGCCACGCCACCCCCCCCACCGGCCCCCCCACATTCGTGGGCGGGGACAGGTCACTTGCGCGGCGCGATGGTCGCCGCAACCCCCGGGGCCCAGGTGCGGTGCTCGTCGGTGTAGTACAGGTACGCCCGGCTGGCGGGGGCGGTGTACTGACCCGGGATGGCGGCGACAAGGTCCAGCGGCAGCGACACCTGCTCGCCCGCCTCGAAGCCGCGCCAGTAGAGCACCACGTTGCGGCCGCCGGGGGCGACTTCATACGCGGCGATCCGCTCGGCGTCGACCAGCTCGGCGAGTTGATCGTGGCGCACTTCCATGCCGCCGGGGATGCCGACGATGGCGATGGGCATGGCGACCGCGTCGTCCGTCGTGTTGGTCACGGTCACGCGGGCCTCGGTCACGGCCCCTTCGTCCAGCTCGGTATCGCTGAGCGCGACGTCGAGCGTGAGGGCACAATCGGCGCTGGTGTCGGGCAACTCGTCGTGGTAGCGGACGGTGACGGCCGCGGGGATGGGCGAGCCGTCGGCCATGGCGACTTCGATGGTGTGCTCGCCGGGGCCGAGCTGGTCGGCGAAGTCGGCGAGGTCGATGACGCCGGCGGCGTCGCTGGTGAAGCGGGCGGGGTTGGCGATGGGTTCGCCGTTGACGCGGAGCTGCACCTGGCCGTCGGTCTGGTCGGCGGCGCGGGCGGTGTTGTACTCAATGATGGTGTGCAGCGCGAGCACGGTCGACTGCGTGGAGCCGTAGCGGCCCCCTTGAGCCGTGCCGGCGATGGCGCGGACAGCGGCTTCGACAGGCTCGATGCGGTCGCCTTCACCCAGCCATGCGAGGCCCGCCAGCGCGGTGGTTTCGATGCTCAAGGCTTGCCCGCCGGAGCTGGTGACGGTGGTGGTGCCGCCGTCGACGAAGCCGGCGTCGTCGCGCTGGCGGGCGAGGGCGTCGTTGAGCTGGCGGGCGGTGGCGTCGTCGCCGGTGTTTCGGGCGATCAGGGCGCCGAGGGCTTTGACGTAGCTGTTGTCGGTGTCGACGGCGTGGGCCTTGGCGGCGTCGATTTCGGTGGCGAGGGTCGCGGGATCTTCGCCGGCGCGGAGCAGGGCCCAGACGACGTAGGCGTCGGTGACGGCCGGGTCGGGTGACCAAGTGTGCAAGGTGCGGGCTTCGTTGGTGAAGCTGCCTTTGCCGTCGCGCTGGTCGAGCAACCACTGGCGGGTGCGGGCGAGCATGTCGGGGTCGACTTCGCGGATGCGGGCCATGTCGGTGAACTGGAGCAGGCCGTAGGCGGTGAGCCCGAGGTGGCCGGGCGACTTGCCGAACCACTCGAAGCCGCCGGTGTCGGTCTCGAAGCCGATGAGGCGCTGGTAGCCATCGTCGAGCATGGCGTGGGCTTCTTTGAGCGTGGCGGCGCTGGCCTGCGGGTCGGACTGGAGGTATTCGATGGCCATGACCATCGGGTAGGTCGTGCTGCTGGTCTGCTCGAAGCAGCCGGAGGGCTGGCGGATGAGGCCGGCGACGGCATCGGTGAGGTTGCCGACGGGGCTGGGGTAGACGCTGACGCGGGTTTCGATGCTGCCGGGCACGACGGTGTCGGGGATGCGGACGGTGTAGGTGAGCGGGGCGTCGGGGCTGACGATGCCGCCGCCGCCGCGTTCGACGGGGAAGCCGCGCGGGACGACGCGGACGGGGCGGGTCACCTGGTCGAGGTGGCCGGCGGCGCTGGCGCGCACCGTCACGTCGACGGCGTCGCTCGCCTGGCCCACGTGAAGCGGCAGCACGAGGCGCTTGCGCTGCTCGGGCTGCATGATGAACTCCGAGCTTGGGGCGCGCTGCGAGCTTTCGATCGCCTCGCTGTCCGCCTCGGAACTGAACCAGGCGCGGTCGAGCGTCTGGTCGGTGTTGTTGACCAGGGCGATGGGCAGGTCGATCCGGTCGCCTGCGGTCACCTCCTGCGGCAGCGCGGCTTCGACGTAGAACGGCTGCACGGATTCCACCGTCTCGCTGGCTGTGCCGAGCGCGCCGCGGCTGTCGAAGCCGTCGGCGAAGACGCGGAAGGTGGTGACGGCGTCGGAGAGGTCGAAGCGGACGGTGGCCTGGCCGGTGTCGTCGGTCTGGACGCCGGCGTGCCAGTAGAGGGTTTCGGTGAAGTCGCGGCGGTCGGTGGGGTCGCGGTCGGGCCGGGCACGGTGGGCGTATTCGCGGACGATGAGGGTTCGCGCCATCCTGCGGCGATCGCGAAGGGGTTCGGGTTCCGCCTGGTTCAACATCTCCATTTCTGCCCTTACAAGCGGCTGCATCGCATCGGCCTGTCGCATGGCGGCCTGGGCCTGCTGCTGACCCTGTTGGCCCTCGGCGGCCTCGGCGGCCTCGGCGTTGGCGGGGTCGGGGCCCGGCGGCGGGGCGGCGGCGTCGGATCTGTCGAACTGCTCGAACAACTGGGCGTCATCGTCGGCGGCTCCCTGCTCCCGCAACTCGGGCGCGGCGGCCATTCTCAGGGCCTCCATGATCTGGCCATCACGGCCGGCATTCCCCCTTCGCCCGGCACCCGGGCTGAGGCCCACCCCGTTCTCGCCCACCAGCGCCAGCGCCCGCCGGGCGTCGTCGTCGTGCTCGTTCACAAACGCGTTGATATCCACCGTGGCGAAGCGCCGCCAGCCCTGCGTGCCCAGCAGCAGGTCAAGCTGCTCGGGGGCGTCGGCATTGTCGGGGTCCAGGTAAACCTGCGCATCGGCCAGCTCGCGCACCTCCGGCTCAAGCAGCACCATCACCGGCAACCGCGGGGCCTGCTCACGCGTCTGGATCAGCTCCAGCACGCTGTCATCCGTCACCGTCAACCCCACCACGCCCGACACCGGCTCGCCACGCTCGTCGCGCGTCTGCACGGTCAACTCCACCGACTCGCCCGGCACATACCGCGACGCGTCGGCCGTAACGGAGACGTCCAACTGATGCCGCGGCTGACGGTAGATCAACCGCTCGGCCAGCGGGTTGCCGTCGCCGTCCCAGACGGTGGCGATCAGCACGCCATGCACATCGTCGGGCGGGGTGAGGGTGACGCGGCCGAAGCGCCGGCTAACATGCTCAAACTGCACCCGGGACGCGGCCACCTGCCGATCGCGCCGGGCCAGCGTCACGCGCAGCCCTTCCAGGTCTTCGGCCGACAGCACCGTGAGCGCAATCGGGTCGAGCGCGTCATACGTCTCACGCATAGCCTGAATCACCACACCTTCCGCCTTCACCTCCGGCAACGCAAAGGTGCGATCAATGCCCGCCGGCTGGTGAATGCGCATCGCATATGTCTGGCCTGCCTCAGGCTTGAACGCGAACCGCCCGCGCCCTTCGTGCGTTGTCTTGAACTCGGCCACCGTTTCGCCCTCTTCATCGACCACCACGCCCGCGATGTCGGCCGGCCGCTGTGACGGCGTCCGGGCCTCGATGTAGACGCGGTTCGGTATGCCCGCCACGAGGTCGCCGCCTTCGGGGTAGATGCCCAGGTCGACGGTCTGCAACAGGATCGGCAGCGTGCGGGTGGCGGTTTCGACGGCGCCGCTGTCGTTGATGGTGAAAGCGAGCGTGCCGTCGCCGCGGGCAATGGCATCGGGCAAGGGGAAGTGAGCGGTGGCGCGGCCGTCGGCGTTGATCGTCGTGGTGGACTCGTGGACCTGTTCGCCGTCGAGGCGGGCGGTGATGGTGACTTGTGCGCCTTCGGGTGCGCCGCCTTCGGCGCGGGTGGCGTCGAGGGTGGCGGTGACGGTGTCGCCGGGGCCGTAGCCTTCGCGGAGGAACTCGATCTGCGTGCGCAGGCGCGGGGCGCGGTAGCTGCGGACTTCGAAGGTGCGCTGGGCGGGCGCGTAGCCGGCCACGGTGGCGGTGAGGGTGTATTCGCCGCCGGCCTGGCCGTCGGGGACTTCCCACGCGCTGCCGAGCACGCTGTGTTCGAGGCGGGTGAGGGCTTCGTGGACGACGTTGCCGCGCGGGCCGGTGACGCGGACCATGGCGTGCGGCTGCGGCTGATGCTGGGAGTCGAGCGGGCGCTGCGTGTCGGCCTGGAGCAGGACGCCGCGGATGTAGACGGTTTCCCCCTCACGGTAGATCGGCTTGTCGGTGCTGAGGTGAGTCTGGTAGCTGTCGATTTCGGGCCGATCCGGGGGGGCGGGGCGGTCCGCGCCGCCTGCCATCGGGCTGGCCCCCGGAAAAACCAGCCCGATGAGCAGCGTCGCGGCGATCAGTGTCACTGCCAGGGTTGTCCGCATGCGTCGGCCGATCATGATGCGCCTCCCAGATGAATTGATGCGAAGCCTTGCCCGTCCGTGTTGTAGACGCGCCACATGGCGGCGGGTTTCCGGCAATTGCAGATTTGTTGAAGATTCCGCGATTTGTGTGGCATGCACATTTAGCCGCGGTGCTTGCACCGCGCTCTTCGGCGCCGCGGCCGCCGAGCGCGGTGCAAGCACCGCGGCTAAATGGGGCGAAGTGTTATTCGTCGCCGTGCAGGTCGCGGGCGGTGCGGACGAGGTCGACGAACTCGGACCGGCGGCCGTGCGGGTCGTCGCCGAGCGCGGCCTCGGCCCATTCGATCACTTGCGCAAAGTCGGCGCTGCCCTTGTGAGGCGAGTCCCGCAGCAGCATGCCGAAGCCCGCCACCGCCGCCGCGAAGCGCGTGTCCGCATCCGCCTGCTCCCACGCCTGGTCGCTGTCGGCCACGGGCACCTGGATCAGCTTCGACGTGTTGGCCGTGTCCATGGGGGCGTCGGGCAGCTTGTAGCGGATGTTCAACGTCAACAACTCATCGCTGTCGGCCGCGTCGGTCAGTTCGGTGGTCCGCTGGTAACGCATCGGCTCACGCGCGGCGGCCGGTTCCGCGGCGCGCACCACGCGCACCTCGACCGTCGCATCGCGCAACACCTCATCTTCCGCCAGCCGGTCGACGATGCGCCGCTGCAACTGGCCGACGCTCAGGCCCGCGGCCTCCACCTTGCCGATGACGGGCAACTCGATTCGACCCGCCGCATCGACTTCGCGCCGGAACGTGGCCATTTTACCGGGCTGGATCAGCTCGAAGATGCGCACCTCCACCTCGCTGCCGATCTCGATGCGGCGCTCCGCGACTGTCTGCGGCTGCGCCGCGTCCGCTACGCCTGCGGGCACGACCTCGTACAACGCCGTCACGGTATGCCCGGCCCCGATGTTGCCGGCCCGCTTTGTGTCATCCGCGAAATGCTCGGTGGGCATGATGCGTTTTTCGTAGCCGATCAATCGGTAGCGGGCGACGCGGGCGGGGTTGAACTCGACCTGCAACTTCACGTCGCGGGCGATGGTGTGCAGCGTGCCGCCGAGCTGTTCGACGAGCACCCGCCGGGCCTCGTCGATGCCATCGAGGTAGGCGTACTGGCCCTGGCCTTTGCGGGCGAGCAGTTCGACGGTCTCGTCCTTGAGGTTGCCCATACCGAAGCCGAGCACGGAGAGTTCGATGCCGCTGCTGGCCTTGTCTTCGACCATGCGGGCGAGTTCCTGGCGGTCGGTGATGCCGACGTTGAAGTCGCCGTCCGTGCCGAGGATGACACGGTTGATGCCGACTTCGAGCAGGTTTTCTTCCGCCAGGCGGTAGGCGGTCTGGATGCCGTCGGCGCCGTGGGTCGAGCCGCCGGCCCCAAGCTGGTCGATGGCGCGGAGGATGCGCTGGCGTTCGACCACACTGGTCGGCTCGAGGCTGATCCGCGAGGAGCCGGCGTAGGTGACGATGGCGACCGTGTCGTCCTGGCCGAGTTGCTGGACGAGTTCGGTGAGCGCCTGTTTGAGCAAGGGCAGGCGGTCGTTGGGGCGCATCGAGCCGGACACGTCGACGAGGAAGACCAGGTTCGCCGCGGGGCGCTGGCCGGCCTCAGGCTCATACCCCTTGATGCCGATGCGCACGAGGCGGTGCTGCTCGGCCCAAGGGGCGCTGGTGACGCTGACGTTCGCCGCGAACGGCGCGTCCGCATCGGCGGGGGCGGAGTAGTCATAGCGAAAGTAGTTGAGCATTTCTTCGATGCGCACCGCGTCGGCGGGCGGCAGGCGGCGCTGCTGCGCGAGCATCCGGCGAAGGGTGGTGTAGCTGCCCGTGCTCACGTCGCTGGAGAAGGTGGACAACGGCTCGGCCCACACGTCGCGGAAGGGGTTGTCTTCGATCGGCGCGAAGCGTTCGTTGGTGGCGGTGATGGGTGCGAAGCGCCAGGCGTCGTCCTGCTGGGGCGCGGGTTCGAGACGGAAGCGTCGGCCATTGACGATGACGACCTGCCCGCGCTGCGGGGCCCGGCCGAGCATGTTGTGAAGCTGCTCGGCGTGGATGACGCCGTTGATGCCGTACACCTTGCCGGATTCGTTGCGGGCGATGGCGAGGTTCACATCCTCCTGGCTGAAGCCGACGGCGTCGGGAGTGGGTTCGCCTTCGGTGTAGCTGAAAAGTTCGATTTCGCGCGGCGTGAGGCGAGTTGCATTGGCGTTGCGGGCGATGCCGCCAAACCACTCTCCGGCGGTGGTCTCGGTGGCTGGCCTCAATGCGGTGCCGCCACCGACGCTGATGCTGTCTTGTGCGATGGCGGCGGGGCCATAGTTGCCAGAATGTTCACGCTTGGAGCCGGACGTGCTTTCGAGACTGAACTGTGGAGCGTTCTCGAAGTTGGGCACTTCGACGAGCAAGTCGCGTACGTCATAGACGCGAGTCTCGACCTGGCCCTCGGCCGGCTGCGATTCGAGTTCTGCCAGCCGGCGTACGGTCAGCTCCGGCCAGTCGTGCGGGTAGGTGATGATCTCGCTGTACGGCTGCGTCGCTTCGGAGTTCTGGATTGACGATTCTGACATGCGCGTGTCGCGTAGCCGACGCTGATCCCGGTACGCAACCATCCGCTGGCTGTCTTCCAAGCCCGCCTTCATCGCTTGGGTGGCGGGTTTGTCCGGGTCGATGGCGAGAGCGCGGTCGACCAGTTCCGCCGCGCGGTCGTACCGCATTTCCATTCGCATTTCCATGGCACGCGTAAGCAGTGCGTCGACCTGCTCCTGCCGCTCCCGCTCGACTTGGCCACGGGCTATTCCGCGAACGTCATCGTCGGGGCTGGCGTCGCGGTCGGCCGTGTCGGCGTCATAGTGCAACGCTGTGCTTCCGCCGAGGTCGAGACCGGGGCGGTCGGCGGGTTGTTGCGCGAGCATGGTGATGCCGGCGGCGATGAGCAGGCAGGCGGCGAGGCCGGCGGCGGCGGGGAGGCCGGTGAACAGCAGGCGACGCGTGGGCGGCGGGTCGGCCGTGGCGGCGTCGGCGATGGCGTTGCGCTGGGCGGGCGTAAGCGACGCGGCGGGCTCGGCGGCGAAGGCGTCGGTGAGGTCGCCGGCCAAGGCGCGCAGCTCGGCGAGTTGGGCGCGGGCGGCGGGGTCGGTGGCGAGGCGGGCTTCGACGGCCGCGCGGGCGTCGGCGTGTTCGGGGCCGGTGAGTTCGCCGAGGGCGTAGGCGGTGAGCTGGGCGTCGTCGTGGTGGTCGTGGTCGTGGGTCATGGTGGAGGCTCCGGGGATTCCGGGGGAATGGAGGAGCGACACGAGGCTGTTTTCGCAAGTCAGAGCCGGCTTCTGCGAAGCCGGACCGGGCTCACAGAGCCCGGCTCGGATGCCAGCGGCTTCAGGCCATCCGTTCGCGCAGGGTTTTCAGGGCGGTGTGGAGGAGGTAGCCGACGTAGCCGACTTTGAGGTCCATGGCGTCGGCGATGTCGCGGTAGCTCAGGCCGGCCTGGAATTTGAGGCGGACGACCTCGCGCTGCTTGCCCGGCAACGTCTCCAGCTCGGCGAGCAACCGTTGGCGGGTTTCGCCGGCCTCGGCTTGCTGGGCGGGGGCGTCGTCGAGGGCGGTGGGCAGGTTCCAGGTGACCGAGTCGGTGGTGGTGTGCATCCGCCGTTCCTTTCGCAGCACGTCGAGGGCCCGCCGTCGGCAGACGGTGTAAAGCCAGGCCCGCAGGTGAGGTCGCACGACGTCCGGCTGCTGTCGGCAGAGGCGCAGGAAGGTGTCCTGCACCACGTCGCGGGCCCGGTCCGCATCGCCGACCACGCTGCGGGCATAGCGAATCAGCGCCGCCTCGTGCTCGACAAGGGCGGCCCGGACCCAGGACCCGTTCAGTGATTCGCGTGGCAAGCGGCTCCCCTTCAGGCTCGGCATTCACCAGAGACAACGGCCGGGCGGGCGGTTTGTTAGAGCATGAAAAAAGAAATGCCGAACGCCCTGACTTTCCGACAGGAAATCGCTCTGTTTTAGACCTGCGGAGATACCCTAAGGCTCGACCGCGCCTATATTTTAACTACCCCCGCCGTTGGCGATGCCGGGGCCCGCTTACCAATGCCCGAGACACAAGGAACAGGCATGGGCAATGTTGTTCTGGTGTTAACCCCCCACCATGTCATGCGCACCGTTCGAGACCGTCTGCCTTCGCTGCCGGGTGTGGCGGTGGAAGCGAGCGACGAGCCGGCGGCGGCGCTCGATCGCCTGCGCGGCGGCGGGGTGTCGGGGGTGGACGTGGTTGTGCTCGGCGCGGGCGTGCCGGATGCGTCGGCGTGGATCGAGCAGGCCCGGCAGCGGGACCCGTCGTTGCCGGTGGTGTGGCTGGGCAAGGCGGGCGAAGCGGAGGCGGGGAGGGCGGAGCGCGTGACGGTGGTGGTCGAGGATGAGGTGGACGCGGTGGTGGAAGCGGTGCTGCGTGGCTTGCTCGTCCGCCTGGCCGGGACGGCCGGGGGCGGGCCAGCGGCGTCGTCGTCGGCGACGAGCGCGGCGCCCCGCGTGCCTGTCGAGCAGCCGTGGCTGGCGGCGCTGTTCAACAATGCGAACGACCCGATCCTGGTCTACCCGCTATCCGAGCAGGGCGAGCCTGGCCGGCTGCTGGAGGTCAACGACGCGGCGGTGCGGATGACCGGCTACAGCCGGGACGAACTGCGGCGGATGCGGCCGGCCGATCTGGTGGACGCCTCGGTCGATCTGCCGCACGTCCTCGAGCAGTTGCTGAGCGAGCGATCGGTGCTGACGCCTTCGGTGCATGTGGCCAAGGACGGCCGGCGGATTCCGGTGGAAGTGCACGCCCAGCGGTTCGAGCTGAACGGCCAGTCGCTGGTGATCTCGGTGGTGCGCAACGTCAGCGAGCGCGAGCGGGCGATGCGGCAGCAGCGGATGCTGATCGAAGCCAGCCAGGTGCTCGGCGAGTCGATCGACTACGGGACCACGCTGGCCAATGTCGCCCGGGTGGTCGTACCCGCGCATGCCGACTGGTACGTGATCGACTTGGCCGAGCCGGGGGGGACGCTGGAGCCGGTGGTGGTGATGCACGCGGACCCGGCGAAGGTCAAGCTGGCGCAGCGGCTGCGGCAGCGTTACCCGGCGAAGGTGGGTGCGCGAAGCGGGGCGCCCAACGTCATCCGCACCGGGCAGTCGGAGTTGTACGCGGACGTGTCGGACGAACTGTTGCAGGAGGTGGCGGAAGATGAGACGCACCTGGCGACGCTGCGCGGGCTGGGGCTGCGGTCGGCGTTGGTGGTGCCGTTGGTGGCGCGGGGGCGGACGCTGGGGGCGATGACGCTGGTGAGCGAGACGCCCTACCGCTACACCGAGCGCGACGTGCCGATGCTCGAAGAGCTGGCGCGGCGGTGCGGTCTGGCGGTGGACAACGCCCGGCTGTACCGCGATGCGCAGCGCGAGCTGGCCGAGCGCAAGCAGGCGGAGCAGGCACTGCGTCACAGCGAGGTGTGGCTGCGTCAGGCGATCGAGGGCATGGCGGTGGGCGTGTATGCCACGGACGCCCAAGGGCGGATTCTGCACTACAACCGCGAAGCGACGGCGCTGTGGGGCCGGTCGCCGGAGATGACGGAGACGTACGAACGCTTCTCCGGTTCCTTGCGGATGTACAAACCCGACGGCACGTTCTTGCCGCACGAAGACTGCCCGACGGCGGAAGTGCTGGACAAGCAAGAGGCGGTCGAGCCGAGCGAGGTTGTCATGGAACGGCCGGACGGCTCGCGGGTGATGGTGCTGATGGCGCCTTCGCCGATCCACGACGACCAGGGACGGATGATCGGCGCGATCAACTGCATGATCGACGTCACCGCCCGCCGCGCGGCCGAGCATGCCCTGCACGAGCGCGAAGCGCAGTTCCGCGCCATCGTCGACCAGGCGGCGGTGGGCATCGCCCAGGCCGACCTCGCCGGCCGGTTTCAACTGGTCAACGACCGCTTCTGCCAGATCACCGGCTACAGCCAGCACGAACTGCGGCAGAAGAATATTCTTCAGATCACTCACTCGGAAGATGTGGGGGACAATGCCGACTTTCTGAAGAAGCTGCTGCAAGGTGCGGTGCCCAGCACCTCGCAGGAAAAGCGCTACATTCGCAAGGATGGCCAACCGACCTGGGTGCGGGTCAACGCGTCGCTGGTCCGCGACAGTGAAGGCCAGCCGAAGTCCATCCTGGGCATCATCGAAGACATCAACCAGCGCAAGCTGGCCGAGGCGGCATTGCGTCAAAGCGAAGAGCGCCTCCGGTTGATCATTGAAAGCGCGACCGACTACGCCATCTTCACCATCGGCCTCGACGGGAACGTGACCAGTTGGAACCGCGGGGCCGAGCGGTTGCTGGGCTACGAGGAAAGCGAAATCATCGGGCAGTCGACGCACCGGGTTTTCACGCGCCAGGACCGTGAGAACAACATCCCCGAGCAGGAGATGGACACGGCCGAACGAAATGACAGCGCCATGGACGAGCGCTGGCACCGGCGCAAGGACGGCAGCCTGTTCTGGGCCAGCGGGCGCATGACCGCCATGCGTGACGACGCCGGCCGGGTGCAGGGGTACCTCAAGATCCTGCGTGACCAGACCGAAGTGAAGCAGGCGCATGAGCAACTGGAGTCCCGCGCCCGCCAGCAGCAGGCCGTCGCCCGGCTGGGCCAGCAGGCCTTGGCGCAGACGGACGTGCAGGCCCTGATGGACGAGGCGGTGCAGGTGGTCGCCGACACGCTCGGGAACGACCTGAGCAAGGTGCTCGAACTGCAACCCGATGGCAAGACGCTGCTGTTCAAGGCCGGCGTGGGATGGCGCGCGGGCGTGGTGGGCAAGACGACCATCAATGCCACGCGCGACGCGCAGGCGGGCTACACGCTGGAAGCCAACCAGCCGGTGATCGTGCAGGACCTGGCCGAGGACACGCGCTTCACCGGCACGGCGATGCTGCACGCGCACGGGGCGGTGAGCGGGATGAGCGTCGTCATCACCGGCAGCGGCGGTCAGCCCTACGGGGTGCTGAGCACGTTCAGCCGCGTCCACCGATCATTCACCTCCGACGACATCAACTTCCTCCAGGCGGTCGCCAACATCCTGGCCGCGGCGATCCACCGCAAGGCCACCGAAGACCGGCTGCGCCAATTGACCGACACACTCGAACAGCGGGTGGTGCAGCGGACCTCGCAACTGCGCGCCCTCGCCGCGGAGCTGACGCAAACCGAGCAGCGCGAGCGCCGCCGGCTGGCGCAGGTGCTCCACGACCACCTCCAGCAACTGCTGGTCGCCAGCAAGCTCCAGGTGAGCCTGGCCCGGCGCCGCGCGAAAGATGAGGACCTGCGCCAATTGCTTCAGGAAGCGAGCGACCTGGTGGATCAATCGGTGGCGGCGTCGCGCTCGCTGACGGTGGAACTGAGCCCGCCGATTCTCTACGAAGGCGGCCTGCGGGCGGGCCTGGAGTGGCTGGCGCGGTGGATGGAGCAGAAACACAACCTCCACGTGGTGGTGCATGCCACGGAGGACGTGGAGCCGGCGGCGGAGGATGTGCGCGTGTTCCTGTTCCAGGCGGTGCGCGAACTGCTGTTCAACATCGTCAAGCACGCCGGGGTGGACCAGGCGGACGTCCGGCTCCAGCGCGTCTCGGGCAACCGTCTGGAGATCCAGGTGGCGGATCAGGGCCAGGGCTTCGATCCGGAAGCGGTGACGCGCCCGGACACCACCGGCGGCGGACTGGGCCTGTTCAGCATTCACGAACGGCTGGAAGTGGTCGGCGGACGCATGAGCGTCGACAGCCAGCCTGGCCGTGGCACGCGTATGACGCTGCAAGTGCCGCTCACCGCGCTGCCGGAGGCGATCCCCGCCGTGCCCGAAGCCAGCCAGGCACAAGCCGCCCGCCGCGCGGCCACGGCCCCGCGCCCCGAGCCGCGCGAGCGCTCCGAAGTCACACGCGTGCTGGTGGCGGACGATCACAAGATCATGCGCGAAGGCCTCGTCCGCCTGCTCAACGCCCACCCGGCGATCACCGTCGTCGGCGAAGCGGCCGACGGCAACGAAGCCGTGCAACGCGCCCAGCAGCTCTACCCGGACGTGGTCATCATGGACGTCACCATGCCCGGGCTCAACGGCATCGACGCGACCCGGCAGCTCACCGCCGCGCTGCCCGACGTGCGCGTCATCGGCCTCTCGGTGCATGAGCAGGCCGACATGGCCGCCGCCATGTACCAGGCCGGCGCCGAAGGCTATCTCAGCAAGGGCGGCCCGTCCGAACATCTCATCGCCGCGATCCAGAACGGCCCGACCGAGCCACCGCCCGCATGAGCCCCACGCCAACCCGAAGCCCACGGATTCAATCCGTGGGCTTCTGCCCGCTTCCATTTGCCGCGCGCCGCCGGGCCTGCTACAGGTAGGGGCTTGGATCGACTCACACGCACGCATGGGCAAAGGACAGACCATGGCATTGAAGATCGCAGTCATCGGCGGCGACGGCGTCGGGCCGGAAGTGGTGAACACCGCCTTGAAGGTGCTCGAAACCGCCGCCAAAGCCGACAACCTCGACTACACCACTACCGCCCTGGACTACGGCGGCACGCGCTACCTCAAGACCGGCCAGGTCATCTCCGACGACGAAGTCGCCGGCCTGCGCGCCTACGACGCGATCTTCCTCGGCGCCGTCGGCCATCCCGACGTCAAGCCCGGCGTCCTCGAACAGGGCCTGCTGCTGAAGCTCCGCTTTGCCCTGGATCAGTACATCAACCTCCGCCCGGTCAGGCTCTACCCCGGCGTCGCCACGCCGCTGGCGAACAAGGGGCCGGACGACATCGACTTCGTCTGCGTCCGCGAAAACACCGAAGACCTCTACTGCGGCAACGGCGGCATCGCCCGCAAAGGCACACCGCACGAAATCTCCACGCAGGAGATGATCACCACCCGCTTCGGCGTCGAACGCTGCCTCCGCTACGCCTACAACCTCGCCCGCGAACGCAAGGCCGCCGGCCACCCCGGGCAGCTCACGCTCGTCCACAAGACCAACGTGCTCGTCTACGCCGGCGACACCTGGTTCCGCGCGTTTGAAGAGATCGGCCAGGCCGAGTTCCCCGAAATCGAACGCGTCTACCACCACGTCGACGCCTGCTGCATGTACATGGCCACCACCCCCGAGCGGTACGACACGATCGTCGTGCCCAACATGTTCGGCGACATCATCACCGACCTCGGCGC
>JBBDPC010000141.1:0-13233 GCA_040876735.1 Phycisphaeraceae bacterium
TCTCTCCCCCCCATCCCGCTCTTCGCTCGCGGACTCGCTCAGAGGCGGGCGTTTTCCCCACGTTCTCCCCTACGCTTCCTCCAGCGCCCGCTGGTACTGCCGCATCAGCCGCGACCGGGTGATGACGCCCTTGACCTTCAGATTCTCATCCACCACGGCGAGGCTCGAGACGTCATGCCGGCTGAACTTGTCCAGCACCACGTCCAACGTTTCGTCCCGGGCGACCGTCGGCAGGTGCGTCCGCATCATTTCGCCGACGATCATCAGCGGGATCGCTTCGCGCTGCACCAGCGTCGTCCGCACGTCTTCGCCGACGACCATGCCCAGGTACTCGTTGTTCGCATCGCAGACCACGTAGTCGGCCGTCGAGTAGCGAGCCGCCAGGTCGATCAGCCGCTGGGCTGGGTCGTCCGGCAAGACCACCACCGCCGGCATCCACGGCACCTGCGCCGTCGTCATCCGCCGCAGCAGCGTCTGGTCCGAGTACGTCCCGATGCGGATGCCCCGTTGCCTGAGCCAGCGGGCGTAGATCGAGTCGCGGGAAATCAGTTGCGACGTGGTCGTGGCGAAAATCGCCACCAGCATCATCGGCAGAATCACGCGGTAGTCCTGCGTCAGCTCGAACACCAGCAGGAACGCGGTCAGCGGCGCGTGCACCGTCGCCGCGAACACCCCCGCCATGCCCGCCAGCGCGTAGGTCGCCGGCGTCACGCCCGGGAAGACGTGCAACGACTCGAGCAACAGCCCGAACGCCGCGCCCAGCGTCGCCCCCATGAACAGGCTCGGCGCCAGCACGCCGCCCGCCCCGCCCGAGCCCAGCGTCAGGCAGGTGCCCACCAGCTTGAAGCCGAGCACCAGCACGAGCAGCAGCGCCGAGACGTTCACCATCGGATCGACCGGCGAACCGTCCGACACCGAAGCGATGAACGCGGCGTCACCCGCCTCGGGATATGACAGTGGGTTCAGCAGCGACTGGATCACCGGATAGCCGTTGGAGAAAAACGCCGGCGGCTCGTAGTTCGGCGTGATCTGTCCGAACAGGTAGAGAAAGACCACCCCCATCACACCCAGCAGCAGCCCCCCAAGGGCGGGCATGGCGAACCGCGGCCCCCGGACGCGAGCGAACAGGCCCTCGCTCGCGAGCAGCGCGCCGGAGAACAGCACGCCCAGCAATCCACAGCACACGCCCAGCAGTCCGTACGCCCACAACTCGCTGAGCTCGAACTGGTAAGCCATCATCCCCCGCGGCACGTTGAATATGGAGACGTACCCGTCCACCTGTTCGCCCACCATCGCCTGCGCCACGGCCGTGCCGAACACACTGGCGACGACGATGGGGATGAACGTCTTGACCGAGAAGTCGCGCAGCAACACTTCGAGCACGAACATCACGCCGGCGATCGGCGTGTTGAAGATGCCCGCCATCCCCGCAGCCGCCCCGCAGCCGACCAGCATGTGGATGTGCTGCCGGCCGACGCCAAGCAGCCGACCGACGGTCGACCCCAGCACCGCGCCGATGTGAATAATCGGCCCCTCCACCCCGGCCGACCCGCCCGTCCCGATGGTCAACGACGCGGTCACCGCCTTGTAAACCCCGCTGCGGGCCGGCAACTGGGCGTTGCTCCGCGACACCGCTTCCACCACCTCCGGAATCCCATGCCCCGGCCCGGTCCGCGCAACCACCTGCTGGATCAGCCCCACCAGCAACCCGCCCAGCGCCGGTAGAAACATCAACAGCACCCACCGCGAGTAGGGAAACGCCGTCGACCCCAGCCGACCGAAGAAAAAGTGGCTCGACGCCTCCACCAGCGCGTCAAATCCCGTCGCCACCAGCCCCCCCAGCGCACCGATGACCGCCGCCAGCGGGATCAGAAACCAGTCGCGCGGAAATCCGATCGAGCCAAGCAACCGGTTGAGCCGAATTCGCAAACGCATCACCCGAGCCATTCGTCAAGTGTAAAGACCCACGGCTCAATTGGAAAACACCCGCCCCAGGCAGGCCGGCTTCTGCCGCCCTGCCTCCCCCATGCGTGGTAAACTGCCCTCCTATGACCCAACGCGACTCCCCCAACGTCGACGGCCTGAAGTTCGACGAGGCCATGACCCGCCTCGAAAGTCTCGTCGAGCAGATCGAGTCCGGCGAGGTCGGCCTCGAAGAAGCCTTGAAGCAGTACGAGCACGGCATCGCCCTCATCAAACGCTGCCGCACCGTCCTCGCCTCCGCCGAGCAGCGCATCGCCGAGCTGACCACCAACGCCGCCGGCGAACTTCAGGTCAAAGGCGAGCAAATCGAAGCGCCACCGGCCGAGGATGCCGATGAAGACACAGAGTAATCATCAAGGCGTATAAGAAGACATCGCGTCCAATAGCCCCACGCGGAAGCGTGGGGTTCACGGCGTCCGGCAATCCAAAACCCCACGCTTCCGCGTGGGGCGATTGAGCAACTGCGACTTCTCGAACACGACCTCAAACCTCCCCCATCGGACTTCCCCTTGCCTCACCTCTTCTGGCTCATCCTCGTCACCTGCTACGGCGCCTGCGTCGGCAGCTTTCTCAACGTCGTCATCTACCGCCTGCCCGAACGCCAAAGCCTGATCCATCCCGGCTCGCATTGCCCCAAGTGCGGCCACAAACTCGCATGGTGGGACAACATCCCCATCCTCGCCTGGCTCTGGCTGCGCGGGAAATGCCGCTACTGCAAGACGCCGATCAGCATCCAGTACCCGATCATCGAGGCCGTCTGCGCCGCCCTCTTCGCGGGGCTGTACGGCGTCTACTACTTCACCGAGCTGCGGCCGGAGATTTTCCACCACGCCCTGCCGCTGAACGGTCTGGAGTTGACCTGGCCGGCATTCGCGCTGCACCTGGTGATGATCGCGGCGCTGCTGGCGGCGACGATGATCGACGCCCGGCTCTACATCATCCCGCTCTCCATCCCCTGGCTGGTCACCGTGCTGGCGGTGCTCTGGCTGCCGGTGGCGGTGGGGATGGGATGGATGGGCCCGATCGAGGGCCTTGTGCCGCAGGTGGCTTCACCGGCCGGGCTGGGCATGGCTTTGGGCGGCGTGGCGGGGTTGGCGGCGGCGGTGGCGCTGCTTCAGACAGGCATGATGCCACGCAGCTTTGATGATGTGGAAGAGCAAGTGACCGACCCGGCCCCGCCGGACGAGTTTATGGCGCACCCGCATCCGCGGCGGGAGGTGCTCAAGGAAAGCCCGTTTCTGCTGCTGCCGGCCGTGGGCGTGCTGGCGGGCTACCTGCTGTTTCCCGACATCGAGCTGCCGGCGTGGCTGCGCGTGCTCGGCGGCGTGCTGGCGGGTTACCTCGTGGGCGCGGCGCTGGTCTGGGGCACGCGCATCCTCGGCACGCTGGGCTTCGGCAAGGAGGCGATGGGGCTGGGCGACGTCCACCTGCTCGCCGCCATCGGTGCGGTGCTCGGGCCCTGGGAGGCGGTGTTCACCTTCTTCCTCGCCCCCTTCTTCGGCCTGTTCGCGGCGCTGGCGATGGCGGGCGTGGCCCAACTGCTCAAGGGGCAGGTGCGCGTCATTCCGTACGGCCCCTACCTGGCCGGCGCGGCCCTGGTCGTCATGGTCCTCCGCGAACCGCTTTTCGAGTTTTTCTGGTATCGTGTCACGCTTCCATAGCCGCCCATGGCTACGCGATGGCAACTGCCTGCACCCTCACTCAACGGAATGTAAAAGGGTTGAACATCATGATGATCCACGGACTCAAACCATTGGCCACGATGATCGCACTGATGATCGCCGCCGTCAGCCTCGCCGGCTGCCAGACCGGCCGACTCCAGGACGAACGCGACGCCCTCTGGGTCCAGAACCAGGAACTCCAGGAAGAGCTGGACCGCACGCGCTTCGCGCTCGACCAGTCCGAGGCCAGCTTCCGCGAACAACTCGAACGCGCCCGCTCCACCCCGGCCCCCGCGCAAGAGCCGGCCCCCACCGCGCAGGCCAACTCCGGCTTCCGGGACATCGAAGGCGTCGAAACCATCCAGGGCCGCGGCCGCGTCACCGTCCGCGTGCCCGGCGACGTGCTGTTCGCCCCCGGCAAAGCCGAGCTGCGCCAGGCCGCCCGTCAGACGCTCAGCGACATCGCCAGCGTCATCGAACGCGAGTACCCCGGGCAGACCGTCCGCGTCGAAGGCTACACCGACACCGACCCGATCCGCCGCAGCAACTGGGAGGACAACCTCGAACTCAGCGCCCAGCGGGCGATGACCGTTCACCGTCACCTCCAGGAACGCGGCATCAGCGCCGACCGCATGTATATCGCCGGCTTCGGCGAAACCCGCCCCCGCGGCAGCAAGGCCCAGAGCCGACGCGTCGAAATCGTGGTGATTCAGGAGTAGAGATTGGGGGTTGGGGATTCGGGATTGAAGTTTCGAAAAAAAACGCCCCCTGAGCGAGTCCGCGAGCGAAGAGCGGGATGAGTGAAGCTCAAATGACAAAATTCAAATGACAACTGTCAGAGCCGGCTTGCCGTTGCTTTCATTTGCCACTTGAGCTTTGTCATTTGTCATTCCCTCATCCCGCTCTTCGTCACTGCGCTCCTCAGAGGCGGGCGTTGTTCCTCAACCCCCAACCCCCAGTCCCCAACCCCAATGATCGGCATCATCGACTACGGCATGGGCAATCTTCGCTCCGTCGAAAAGGCGCTGGAGCGCGTCGGCGCGACGCCGGTCATCCTGCGCTCACCTGACGAGTTGGCGGTTGCCGACAAGCTCGTGCTGCCGGGCGTCGGCGCGTTTGCCGATGGCATGGCGCAACTCGACGCACGCGGCTGGTCGGACCCGATCCGGGGCTTCATCGCCGCCGGCCGACCGGTGCTGGGCATCTGCCTGGGCATGCAACTGCTGTTCGACGTCTCGGCGGAAGACGCCCCCTCGCCCGACCAGCCGGTGGCGGGCCTGGGCGTGCTGCCGGGCCGGGTCGTGCGGTTTCAGGAAGCCCAGCCCGACGGCAGCCGGCTGAAAGTGCCTCACATGGGCTGGAACACGCTCGACTGGCAACGCGACGACCCCCTGCTGGCGGGGCTGGAACAGGGCGTGGCCGTCTACTTCGTCCACGGCTACTACTGCCAGCCCGACGAAACCGCCACCCCGTTCACCAGCGCCACCAGTGACTACGGCGCCCCGTTCTGCGCCACCGTCTGGCGCGACAACATCTGGGCCACCCAGTTCCACCCCGAGAAGTCGCAGCGCGTGGGACTGAAGCTGCTGCAAAATTTCGCTGACTTTTGAGTGAGGCTTAAAGCTGACGGCTCAAGGCTCAAGAACACGACCGACCATGCAACACACGCACACCATGCCATCGACCGCCGCCACGCTGCCGCAACTCGCCGACCCGGAGCATTACATCGCCTCGCGGTGGAACCTCAACGCCGACGAAGCGAAGCGCGACTACTGGCTCAAGCTGTTTGCCACCCACTTTCCCACGCTGCTCGCCGAGGCGCTGCGCGAGGCCGAGTCGCGCGGCGAAGACCTGGCCGAGGCCCAGGCCCGCGCCCAGCAGGCGCAGCACATGTTCCAGACCCACCTCGACCAGCTCGCGGCCGACCCGGGCCGTGAACGTTATTTCGGCATCATCGACATCTGCTACGAGCGCGAGCGCATCCTGCGTGCCAACGGTTTCGCCGACCCGTACCGCCTGGCGAAGGCGCGCGAGAACGAGGCCGCCCTGCCGTTGCTCAAGCCGTTGCTGGACGAGCTGGACGCGATGCCCGAAGCCGAGCGCGACGAGGCGGTGGTGCGCGGCATGTTCGCGGGCAACATCTTCGACCTCGGCGCAACCGAAACGGTGAACCGGTTCACCAACACGCGGGTCGACTTCCACGCGATTCGCGGCGAACTCAAGCCCCGGCCGTGGCTGTTCGATTCGCTGGACGCCTGGCGGAACCGGCTGCACGCGGGCGATCCGCATCGCACGGCCCTGCTGTTCGTGGACAATGCCGGGCCCGACGTGGTGCTGGGCATGTTGCCGTTCGCGCGTTACCTGCTCCAGCGCGGGACGAACGTGCTGCTGGCGGCGAACACGGCGCCGTCGCTGAACGATGTGACGGCCGAGGAACTCGAAGCGTTGGTGGCGCAGGCGGCGGCGGTGGACGATCGCTTCGCCGAAGCGTGGGGCGACGGTCGGCTGCGCGTGCTGGCGGACGGGAACAACGCGCCGCTGATCGACCTGACGCGGCTGGACCCGGCGTTTGTGACGGCGGTGTCGGAGCAGCCGGTGGACCTGGTGGTGCTGGAGGGCATGGGCCGGGCGATCGAGAGCAACTTCGAGGCGGCGTTCACGTGTGACGTGTTGAAGGTGGCGATGATCAAGGACCGCGGGGTGGCGGATGCGCTGGAGGGAGATTTGTACGATCTGGTGCTGCGGTTTGAGCCTGGACGGGGCGATTGAGCGAGTGGGGTGTGGGGGGGGTTGTTGGGGACTGGGCAGGGCGGCTGAAGCCGCACTGCCTCAATGGTGGTTTTTGAATGAGTGATGAGCCGGCGAGTCGCGGGTTGCGGTTTCGGCGTGCGCAGCGGCTGAGCGGGAAGCGTGCGTACGAGGCGGTGTTCGCTGCGCGTTGCCGGAAGCATGTGGGGCCGTTGGTGTTTCACGCTCGGCCAAACGGGTTGGGGTTCAACCGGCTGGGGTTGAGCGTCGGACGGCGGGTGGGCAATGCGGTGGTGCGCGGCCGGGTGAAGCGGCTGTTGCGCGAAGCGTTTCGGCTGGAACAACTGGCGGAACCGCAGGGCTACGATATCGTGGTGGTGGTCCGTCCCCACCCGCCGATGGGGCTGGAGGCGTACCGGGCGATGCTGGCCCAGGGCAAGCGGGCGGTGGACCAGGAATGGCAGCGCCGCCAGCGGCGTGACCGGCAGCGGGCCGAGGAATCGTGAATGTCATGCGTGGACTGTGTGCCAAGGCGTTGATCTGGATGGTGATGGTGTACCGCGTGACGCTCGGGCCGTTCATGGGCGGGCATTGCCGGTTCCAGCCCAGTTGCAGCCAGTACATGCTCGATGCGGTGAGCAAGTATGGCCCGTCCCGCGGCGGCTGGCGTGGGGTGAAGCGGATCTGCCGATGCCATCCGTTCGGCGGTTCGGGATATGACCCGGCGTGAGGGACCGTTTCTGGTTTCGAGTTTCCAGTTGTTCATAACGGCTCCAATGTGAAAACTCGCAACCCGAAACTAGAAACTAGACACTCAACCACCCCCCTATGCAGTTTTACCACGACATCTCGCAACGCATTCGCCACCTGTTGAGCCAGCCGGCGGCGCAGGCGACGCGTTGGCACAAGGCGGGGCGGTTCGCGTTCGACCTCAGCCGGTATTGTGCGCGGCAGTTGTATGAGGACCGTGCGGGCGAGATGGCGGCGGCGTTGACGTATCGCACGATTTTCAGCCTGGTGCCTTTTTTCGTGCTCGCCCTGATCGTCTTCCGCGCCTTCGGCGGCTTCGAGGTGTGGGGCGAGCAGATGCAGACGCAGATCTACGACTACCTCGGCATCAGCACGGTGGCGGTGCAGCAGGCGGACCCGGACGAGGGCGAGCCGTTCGCCACCCCTTCGATCGATGGCGAGCAAGCCGCCGACGCGGAACAGGCGGTCGACGATCCGCCGGACAAGGAACAGCTTCGCCTGACGCTGGAGGAGGTGTTTGATCAACTCAACGAACAGGTGTCGCAAGTCAGCTTTACGAGCATCGGCGTGGTGGGGCTGGTGCTGCTGATCTGGGCGGCGCTCGCGCTGGCGGTACAGGTGGAGGACTGTTTCAACCAGATTTACCAGGCGACCGCGCGGCGGGCGTGGCACTTGCGGGTGGCGATTTACTGGTCGCTGATCACGCTCGGGCCGGTGCTGCTGGCGTTGAGCCTGTGGTTGACGGGGGCGGTGGTGGCGTGGTTCGACGCGCTGGCCGTGCCGGACCCGGGGGTGCCGTGGTTGTGGCCGATCATGGGCGCGGTGGCGGGTGCGGTGTTCAGTCTGCTCAGTCAGCTTGCGGCGTTTCTTGCGACGTGGGTGCTGCTGTTTCTGCTCTACGTGTTTATGCCCAACACGACGGTGCATCTGCGGCCGGCGTTGATCGGCTCGATGGTCGCCGCGGCGTTGTGGGAGATCGCCAAGTATCTGTTCAACCTGTATGTCTCCAATGCCGTGGGCTATAAAGAATTGTACGGCACGCTCGCGCTGATCCCGCTGTTCCTGTTCTGGGTCTACCTCACCTGGCTGATCGTGCTGTTCGGGCTGGAACTGACCTACACGCTGCAAACGCTCAAAGGACGCCGGCTCAAGGAAGTGGAAGCCAGCGCGAAGACCGAGCATGAACTGATGATCGATCCGCGCTGGATGATTCCCGTGATGACGGCGGTGGGCGACGGCTTTGAAGCGGGGAAGGCGGCCAGCATTGCCGACCTGCACGAGCGGACGTCGCTTCCGCTGCGTGCGCTGACGAAGCTCACCGACCAGCTTCGCACGGCCGGGCTGCTGCACCAGGTGCAGGACACCTCCGCGAACGGCGACGCCCGGTTCACGCTCGCCCTGCCGCCGGAGATGGTCCCGGTCAGCCGGCTGCTCGACCTCGGCCACCTGCTGGCGAACAACGTGCAGAGCGCCCGCCGCGTGCCGGGCCACGACCTGCTCGCCCGCCTCAGCGACGCCGAGCACAAGGCCGCCGAAGACCTCACCCTCGCCGATGTGATCAAGCACGGCGAACGCCAGATGGTGATGAAGCCCACGGATTGAATCCGTAGGCGTCGGCATCTCACACGTCGCTCACTCACCCGGCCAGCACAACACGCGGTCTGGCCGGCGCGATGCGGTTCGCACCAGTTCCGCATTCCGCAGGTCATTTTCATACTTCCGCTGCGCCGCGGCGGGCGAGCGCCCGCCCTGCTCGTGCCGGCGGATGATCCGCTGCTTCGCCTGCGCCGCGGGCACGTCCAGTAGCCACGTCTCATCCAGCACCGCCGCCACCGCCGACCACGGCGGCCGGTCGAGCAACAGGTAGTTGCCCTCGGTCACGATCACCCGCGTCGCCGGCGTGACGCAATGCCACGGCCCGTCGCGATAGCCCGGCTCATGCGACGCGCGGTCGTACACCGGCACCGGGCCCACGTCGTCACCCGCCCGGCATCGCCGCAGCAGCGTCAGGTAACGCTCGGCGTCAAACGTCTCCGGCGATCCTTTTCGCTCGTGCAGACCCAGCCGATGCAACGCGGCCGTCGCGAGATGGAAGCCGTCCATCGACGCCACCGCCACCTGCCCCACGCCCGCCTGTTCGTCCATCGCCGCCGCCAGCCGCGCCGCCAGCGTGCTCTTGCCCGCGCCGGGGATGCCGGCAATGCCGACGATCAGCCGTGGCGACGACGCCCGCCCCCGCTCCACCAGCAAGCGGGCCAGGTCGACGATCGTCTCATCATGCAGTACCGTCACACGCATCGCAGCACCCATCTCATCCTTATACTACTGCCTGCCCCATTCCGAAGCACCGAAACATACACCCCGCCACCATGACCACCCTTCCCCCACCCGACGATGTTGTCTCACTGCTCCAGCAGATGGTCCGGCAGGACACGGTGAACACCACCGCCAGCGGCCGGCGCCACCCCGAGCAACCGCTGTCGCAACACCTCGAGTCGCTCGCACAAGCCTGGGGCTTGCAGACGCGCCGCCTGCCCGTCCACACGCCGACTCCCCCTGAACAAGGCGACAACCTGCTCGTCACCTACGAAGCCGATCGCAGCCTGCCGTGGTTGATGTTCGACAGCCACCTCGACACCGTCAGCGTCGCGGGCATGACCATCGATCCTTTCTCCGGCGAGGTGCGCGACGGCAAGCTGTTCGGCCGAGGGTCCTGCGACACCAAGGGCACCGGCGCCGCCATGCTCTGGGCGCTGCGCCAGTACGCCGCGGGCACGCACCATCCGCGAAACATCGCCCTGCTGTTCAGCGTCGACGAAGAGATCGGCATGACCGGCGTCGCGTCGTTCCTCACGCATGACCTGCCTGCGCTCGGCTTCCGGCCGGAAGGCGTGATCGTCGGCGAACCGACCGAACTGCATCCCGTGGTCGCGCACAACGGCACGCTGCGGTGGAAGCTCATCGCCCACGGCAAGGCCGCCCACTCCTCCGTGCCCCACGAGGGGCGCTCCGCCATCGCCATGATGCTGCACGCGATCGACGCGATCGACCGGCAGTACATCGCCCGCCTCTCCGCCGAGCATCCGCTCACCGGTCCGGCGGTCTGCTCGATCAACGTGATCCAGGGCGGCACGGCCGTCAACATCATCCCCGACCGTTGCCAGGTGCAGATCGACCGCCGACTCGTGCCCGGCGAAACCGCGGAGCCGGTCATGCCCGAGGTGCTGCGCCTCGCCGGCGAAAGCCTGCCTGACGCTGGCGACGGTTACCTCGACGACCTGCCCGATCCGCCCTTCACCCAGGAAAAGCTCGTCTACCACCCGCCGCTGACCGACGCGACCAACGGCGACCTGCTCGCCCTGGCCAAGGCCGTGCTCAAGCAGATGGGGCTGCCCACGCTGCACCTTGGCGCGCCGTTCGGCACGCATGCCGGGTTCTTCTCACAGGCGGGCGTGCCCGCAATCGTGCTCGGCCCCGGCGACTCCGCCCGCGCCCACCAGGCCAGCGAATGGCTCGACCTCGACCAACTGCACAAGGGGGTCGCCCTTTACCACGGCCTGATGACCGCGGAGCCCGGGTAGCGCCACGCCTGCCTGCCTGCCTGCCTGCCTGCCTGGATCACGCCGCCTGCCGGGCCTGGGCGATGCCCATCACCTGCTCCATCGTGTCGGCGAGCCATTGCAGTTCCAGCGGGTCGCGGCCGGCGAAGAATTCATGTTGCGCCCCCCGCCTGGTGGTCAATTGCAGTTCCATCATGGCGGGCCTGCCGACCAGGCTGGCACCCGTACCGGGCACGGGCACGACGCGGATCGACTGCACGCGCTGAATCGACCACTCGTCCTGTTCGAGGCCGAACACGCCGTAGCGTGAGACGACCAGCCGGTTGTCGACGATGTCGATCACGCCCTGTTGAATTGCGCGGTGCACGCTCAGCAGAAACCACGTCGCGGGCACGGCAAGCAACGGCAGCAGCACGATGAAAAAGAAGGCCGTCGCCCCCGGCCCGCCGTTGAGCAGCGCAATCGCCACCACCAGCCACAGGCCGAACACCGCCGGCGCCTGCCAGAACAGGTCCGGGTTGGTCACCATCATGCCCAACGGCTTGAGGCGAAGGGTCACGTCCTCGCCCTCGCACGCCAGTTCCACGCGCGCCACTGGCGGCGGCGGCAGCAACATCACCGGATGGTCCGCTTCGCCCTCCATGCCCAACTGTATGCGCCCAAGTAAAAGAAGCCCACGACGTCACGCCGTGGGCTTCGTCAGACTCATACTGTTGAAACAGGCGGCCGCTGCTCACGCATTTTCGCTGAGCGTCAGATCGCGGCGGAAGGCATCCTCAAAGTCGAACACGCCGGCGAAGTCGTCCATCGTGTCGTCGTCGGTCTTGTGCATCAGGCCGGCTTCAACCATGGCGAAGACGATGTGGCCGAAATCTTCGCAGGAATGGATCTGCCAGCGGCGGAGCACGGTGCGTGCCAGCAGGCCGTACTCCTGCACCGCGTAGGCGCGCAGCCCCTGGCAGAGCTGCCGGCCACTGACGTGGCAGCCTTCGCGTTCGGCCTGGCGGTCACCGTCGGGCAGTTCGCCGTGGGTCTGGCGGACGGTGTAGTCCAAGCCGCGCTGGACGAACAAAAACGCGTCCAGCGGGTAGCGGGTCTTGGCGACAATTTCTCGCAAATCCTTTACAGGCATGTTACTTCTACCTATAGCCGGTAAGCAGGGGCCGGGGTGATACCCGGTGTTGCCCCTAGTATAGTCCAAGGTTGCCCCCGGGGTGAAGTCCGCCGCCCAGACTATCTCAAACCTCCGGGTCGCTTGACTTCCACGGAACGTGCCCGGGCCGCGCCAACCCGCCGCACAACCCGCTCACCGCCGCTACAATCGCCGCCATGCCGCCGATCGACCAGCCGACGTCCACCGCTCAAAAATTCGGCGACGACCTGCGCATGTCCTTCGGCGAGCACATCGAAGACCTTCGCCGACGCCTGATCTACGCCCTTTCCGGCATCGTCGTCGCCGCGGCGGTCACCTTCACCTTCGGCTTCCAGATCATCGCCTGGCTCGCCCGGCCGTTCATCGAGGCCCTCGCCGCCCACGGCTTCCCCGCCCAGATCTACGTCCGCGATCCCACGCTCGGCTTCGGCGTCTACATCAAGGTCAGCCTCATCGCCGCCGCCATCCTCGCCTCGCCCTGGATCATCTTCCAGATCTGGCAGTTCATCTCCTCCGGCCTCTACGCCCACGAAAAACGCGTCGCCTACCTGCTCGCGCCGTTCAGCACCGCCATGACCGTCCTCGCCGTCCTCTTCACCTACCACATCCTCCTGCCCGTCAGCCTCGTGTTCCTCATCAACTTCGCCACGCTCTACCCCGAAATCGAGCCCGGCAACCCCGGCTTCATGATCCGCTGGCTCGTCGGTACAGACGCCGCGAACGCGGAGGCCGACACGCCAGCCCCGCTCCCCGAGGACGCCGGTGACACCGCCGACGCCGTCACGCTCAACACCCTCCCCCTGCTCGACATCGACCCCGAAGCCCCCCGCGAAGGCCAAGTCTGGATCAACCGTCCCCAGCAACGCCTGAAAGTTCACTTCGAGGGCCAGACCCAGGTGCTCAGCCTCGGCTCGCGACGCATGGTCGACGCCCTGCCCGAACTCGGCGACTACATCCACTTCGCCTCCATGCTCGGCCTCGGCATCGTCATCGGGTTCCAACTGCCCGTCGTCATGCTCGTCGTCGGATGGACCGGCCTCGTCGACCCCGACCAGGTCGCACGCGTCCGCAAGTACGCCTTCTTCGCCGCCTTCGCCCTCGGCGCCCTGCTCACACCCACCGACTTCCTGAGCATGTTCGTCCTCGCCATTCCCCTCTACGGCCTCTTCGAGTTCGGCCTCCTGCTCATGCGCCTCACCGACCGCCAGGCCCGCCGCGCCAACATCGATGACGAACATCCGTAAAAGCAGGGTTTCGAGTTTCGGGTTCTCAGACCGCTGACCTTGGCCGCACCACTGCGCCAACCGCCCACCGGGCTGGTCACCTATTGAGCTTTGAGCCGTTCGCTTTAAGCCTTCAGCCAGAATGCCCCCTCCGT
>JBBDPC010000142.1:0-2389 GCA_040876735.1 Phycisphaeraceae bacterium
GCCAACACGCTCTACCTCATCGACGGCCACGCGCAGATCTTCCGCGCCTACTACGCCATCCGCGGCGGCATGACCAGCCCCGTCACCGGCGAGCCGTGCAACGCCACCTTCGCCTTCACCGGCATGCTCCTCAAACTCTTCGACCAGTTCCGCCCGCAGTACGTCGCCATGGCCATCGACGCGCCCGGCCCGACGTTCCGCGATGAACTCTACGAAGCCTACAAGGCCCAGCGCGAAGCCCCGCCCGACGACTTCGGCCCGCAGGTCGAACGCATCCTCGAACTCACCCGCCTCTTCGGCATCCCCATCCTCGAACAGCCCGGCGCCGAAGCCGACGACCTCATCGCCACCGTCGCCCAGCGCATCCTCGACGACCCGCGCTACAGCGACATCCACCTCCGCCTCGTCTCCAAAGACAAAGACCTCGAACAACTGCTCGGCCCGCGCGTGACCATGTTCGACATCCACACCGATGTCACCATCGACAGCGACTGGCTTTTGGACAAACGCGGTATCACGCCCGAACAGGTCGTCGACCTGCTCACCCTCACCGGCGACAGCGTCGACAACATCCCCGGCATCAAAGGCATCGGCCCCAAGACCGCCAGCGCCCTGCTCCAGCAGTACGGCTCGATTGCCGGCATCTACGAACACATCGACGCCATCAAAGGCAAACGCCGGGAAAACCTCATCGCCGGCCGCGCCTTCATCGACACCGCCCGCAAGCTCGTCACCCTCGACCGCGACGTCGACATCGACTTCAACCTCGACGACGCCAGGGCCGGCGGCGTCGACGCCCAAGCCCTGCAACTGGTCTTCAAGCAGCTCGGCTTCAACCGTCACCTCCGCGACCTCGAACGCCTGCTCGCCACTGCCGACGACCAGGTTAAAACCACCACCACGACCGCCGCCCCCACAACCCCCTCCGCCGCGGCCGAGCCCGCTTCAGCGGGCGGGCCCGACACGTTCCAGAACTCCCTCTTCGACACCGGCCCCGCGCCGGATGCCGCCAGCCTCACCGCCGCCCCACGCGCCGACGTCACCCGCGCCGAGCAGTACGACTACCACGCCATCACCACCCGCGAACAACTCGACGACCTCGTCGCCACGCTCAAAAAGCAACCGCTCGTCGCCGTCGACACCGAGACCATCGGCCTCGGCCACAAGACGCAGCTTTGCGGCCTCTGCTTTTCGTGGCAAGAGGGGCAGGGCGTTTACGTCCCCGTCCGCTCGCCCGAGCCGGACAAGCACCTGGATGCCAACACCGTGCTCGCCGCGCTCCGCCCCGTGCTCGAAGACGACGCCGTGCCCAAGACCGGCCACAACCTCAAGTATGACCTGCTTGTGCTCCGTCATGCGGGCGAACCGGGGGTTGACCTGCGTGGCATCGTCTTCGACTCCATGATCGGCGCCTACCTGCTCAACAAGCCCGGCCACGGCATGGACCATCTCGCCCTGGCCGAACTCAAGCACGAGACCATCCCCATCACGCAATTGATCGGCGCCAAGGCCCGCGGCAAGACGCAGAAGACGATGGACCAGATCCCGCTCGAGCAGATCACGCCTTACGCCGCGGAAGATGCCGACCTATCGCTCCGCCTCGCCAACAAGATGCGCCCGCAGTTGGATGAGCTGGGCATGGGCGAGTTGGCGAACCAGATCGAGATGCCGCTGGTGCGCGTGCTGGCGGAGATGGAGTTTCACGGCATCCTCGTCGACCCGGCCGTGCTGGACGAGCAACGCCGGGAGCTGGACAAGCGCATCCTCGAACTGCGCGACGCGATCCACGACGCGGCCGGCGAACCGTTCAACATCGACTCGCCCCGGCAGCTTGCCGAGGTGCTGTTCACGAAGCTCAAGCTCCCCGTGGTCAAGCGCACCAAGACCGGGCCGAGCACGGATATCGAGGTGCTCGAAAAGCTTTGCGACAACGACGCGCTCAGTGACGAGCAATGCCGCGTGCCGAAGCTGATGGTCGAGTACCGCCAGCTCACCAAGCTGGTGGGCACCTACCTGGAAAGCCTCAAGGAAGCGATCGACCCCGACACGAAGCGCATCCACGCCAGCTTTCACCAGGCGGGCACGACCACCGGCCGGCTGTCGTCGAGCGGGCCCAACCTCCAGAACATCCCCATCCGCACGGACATCGGCCGGCAGATCCGCAAAGCCTTCATCGCCGACCCGGAGCACGTGCTGCTTTGTGCCGACTACTCGCAGATCGAGCTGCGCATCCTCGCGCATCTCAGTGATGACGAAGCGCTGATCGACGCGTTCGAGAAAGACCTGGACATTCACGCCGCCGTCGCCGCGCAGGTGTTCGACGTGCCTTTGGAGCAGGTCACGCCCGAGCAGCGCGGGCACGCCAAGACGATCAACTTCGGCATCGTCT
>JBBDPC010000143.1:0-13197 GCA_040876735.1 Phycisphaeraceae bacterium
GATCCCCGATCCCCGATCCCCGATCCCCGATCCCCGATCCCCGATCCCCGATCCTCTAATGCCGTTGCACGACCGCCCCGGCGACATGGCCCGCGAAGCCGGCGGCGAGGATGGCGTGTGTGCCGGTGCGGGAGCAGGGCATGCTTTCGTGGGCCGTGGGCAGGATGAAGCCGTGCGTGTCGCCCATCGGTTCGGTGAGCCAGGGCATCGCCGGTCGCCGGCCGACGCGCAGGCTCATGCAGGCGAGGACGAACGCCGTCAGCCCCGCCGCGCCGAGGCTGTGCCCGATCGCCCCCTTGCAGGCATATAGGTCAGGCCGGCGACCGCCTGCCGCCGCCACCGCGTCGAGCGCGTCGGCATAGACCGCCAGTTCCGTCGGGTCGTGCCCGAGCGTGCCCGGCGCGTGGGGGTGGAGCATGTCGATTTGCCGGTCGGCGAACAGTCGGCCGGCGACGTGGCGCAGCGCGGGCATGGTCGGCGAAGGGCGGATCAGGTCATGCGTCTCGGCGGCGACGGCGGTGTCGAGCAACTCGATCTGCCCGATCTGGGGCGGTTCGCCCGTCGGCAATCGTTTGAGCAGCACGGCCGCGCCGGCCTCGCTGAGCATGAAGCCGCGGCGGCGGGCGTCGAGCGGGCGCTGACGATAGTCGACAGCGGTGAGGGGCGCGAGCACGCCCAGCCGGCGGTAGCTGTGAATGAAGCCGGGCAGCAGGGCGGCGTCGGCGGTGACGACCAAGGCATGGTCCGGGGCTGACCGCTGCAGGAACGCACGGGCGGCGTGGAGGGCGGTGAGGCTGGAGGCGCAGGCGGCGACGGCGTGGCTGTGGACGGGGACGTTCAGGCGTTGCTGGAGTTGCTGCGAGAGGTGGCCGTGCGGTCCGAGAGCGACGGCGGGGGCGAGTTGGGCGAGGCGGTGGTGGGCGTCGGGGGTGGGGCGGGCGGTTGTGCTCTGGTGGTAGGCCTCGAAGGCTTCGGTCATCGCGCCCACGGCTCCCTTGCTCGTGCCGAGGAAGGTGGGCAGATCGGTGGCGGTGTCCAGCCGGCCGCCCGCTTCGAAGATCGCCTCCCGGGCCGCCCGCTCGGCGAGGTCGATGCTCGGATCGCTCGAGCCGTGCTGCGCGACGCGGACCGCGCCGAGGGCCCGCACCAAGGTGGTCGCGTCGACGTTGGCCGGCAGCCGGTCGGCCCGGTCCGCCAGCGTTCGCCCGGCCAGGAGGGCGGTGAATGTCTCCCACGTGGCATGCCCCAGCGGCGTGAGCAGCCCCAACCCCGCCACGACAATGCGGGCGCGGTTCGAGCGGGACGCGGCAGCGGAAGGGGAGGGCGGTTCATTCACAGGGGCGGCATTGTAACGCCAAGGGGCCGGGGGACCGGGGGAAACGCCCTTCCGTGGGGAGCACATTCAAATGACGAATGGCAAGTGCAAAGCCGGCGCTGTCCCCTCGACTATAAAATCACCCCGATCCCCGATCCCCGATCCCCGATCCCCGATCCCCGATCCCCGATCCCCGATCCCCGGCTCCGCCTTGTCCGCACGTCCGCCATGGATTACAGTGGTGCCAGTCCTTTTCTGACGCGAGGCGACGCTCCTTTCCGCCTCGTCGGGTGACCGGGTCATCTTGAACTGCTGGATTCGGAGGTCCAACCATGGCTGCCGACGGACGCACCCCCCCCCGAAGTGACGACGACCTGCTCGCCAACGCCATCCCCATCGAGCATGACAGCGACGATGACGCCGGCGACGCCGAGGACGAACTCGCCCCCATTGACATCGACAACACCACGGCCCCCGCCGGCTCGTCCCGGCGGATCCAGACCTTCGGCGACCGTGTCCCGCATGAAGACAACTGGAAGCGCGAGCCCAACGTCACCGGCAAGGGTGCCATCCACGTCAAGACGTTTGTCACCAAGCTCCGCCTCGACGCCATCGAGCACCTTGACGAGCAGATCAACCACTGGCTGGACGACCACCCGGAGTACGAGGTGAAATTCGTCACCACGACCGTCGGCAAACTGGTGGGCAAGATCACCGAGGAAGCCCTGTTCGTGAACGTCTGGGTGTAGAGCAAGTTTCGCGTTCCGGGTTCAGTAAAAACGCCCGCCTCTGAGCGAGTCCGCGAGCGAAGAGCGGGATGGGTGAAGCTCAAATGACAAAATTCAAATGACAAATGTCAGAACCGGCTTTCCGTGGCTTTCATTTGCCATTTGAGCTTTGTCATTTGTCATTCCCCTGATCCCGCTCTTCGTCGCGGCGCTCCTCAGAGGCGGGCGTTTTCCCGAAACCCGAAATGCCAACCCCCGCCCCCCTGCGCCCGTTGCCAGACGGTGCTTGCCTTGTTACACTTATCCATTCTTCGCACTGTCCGAAGAGGATGAATCCCCGCGCCGAGCCGGTCGGCCGGCGCATGACGTAATGAGAACACGACGATGACGATTACGGCCGAAAAGAAGCAGTCGGTGATCCAGGATTACCGCCGTCAGGAGCAGGACACCGGGTCGCCCGAGGTGCAGATTGCGATCATGACCGAGCGCATCACTGCCCTCACCGAGCACCTGCGCAGCAACCGCAAGGACTTCTCGTCCCGCCGGGGCCTGCTCACGCTGGTTTCCAAGCGCAACCGCCTGCTGCGTTACCTCGCCCGCACGGACCGGGAGGCCTACAAGGCCCTCATCGGTCGGCTGGGGCTGCGCAAGTAAAGTCGAACTCGCCCGCTGGCCGGCAACGGCAAGCGGGCATGGTGGAGGCATGAGCCTCGGGCCGCCGCGCGCCAACCGCGACGCGAGCCGCCCTTGACGGCCGTGCCTCCCACCGTCACGTCACCTCCCGCCCCGGCGGTGCAGGTGGCCCGCACAGCAACCGTTTTGTTCCCGTCTCGCCCTTCGCGCCGCCCACGCGGAACAGGTCGCAGACGGCAGTGGACTCGACGCATCGACACGCCACCGATCGCCGGCGGGCCTGCCCCGCCGCTTCGGCGCTTCCCCGCTGCGTCCAGTCATCTGTCTTCTGCTTCTCTGGCAAAGGGCGAACCTACCACGGGGCGCGGGCCGGCCAGACAGGGTCACGGCTCGCAGCAATGCCCTTTCGCCCGACCCTGCCAAGGAAGACACCGCAATGGCTTTCCACCGCGTTGAAATGGAACTCGGCGGCCGGACGCTCAGCATCGAAACCGGCAAGTGGGCCAAGCAGGCCGACGGCGCCGTTTTCGTGCAATACGGCGAAACCGTCGTCATGGGCACCGTCACCCGCTCGTCGCCCCGCGAAGGGATCGACTTCTTCCCCCTCACCGTCGACTACCGCGAAAAGGTCACGGCGGCGGGCAAGTTCCCCGGCGGCTTCCGCAAGCGCGAAGGCGCGCCGAACCAGAAAGAAATCGTCACCATGCGGAACATCGACCGGCCCATCCGGCCGCTGTTCCCCAAGGGCTTCATGGACGAGGTGCAGGTCCAGTGCTGGGTCTTCGCCTACGACGGGCAGAACGAGCCCGACGTCCTCGCCGGCATCGCCGCCTCCGCCGCGCTGGCGATCAGTGCCGTGCCGTTTGAAGGCCCGGTCGGCAACGTCCGCGTCGGCCGGGTGGATGACGAACTGGTTGTGATACCCACCGTCGCCCAGAACGCCTACTCCGACCTGGACATGCTCCTGTGCGGCCACAAGGACGGGCTGAACATGATCGAGGTCGGCGCGTACGAGATGCCCGAGAGCGAAATGGCCGACGCCGTCGCCTTCGGCTACGACCACGTCAAGGAAGTCGTGAAGCTGATTGACGAGCTGGTCACCAAGGCCGGCAAGGAAAAGGTCAACGACACGCCCGCCCCCGACGCCGACCTGGTCAAGCTGGTGCAGGACAAGCTCGCCGGCCCGCTCAAGGCCGCCAAGACCAGCGAAGGCAGCAAGCTCGACCGCCAGGAAGCGGTCGCCAAGGCGATCAAGGGCTTCATCGAAAACGAGCTGCCCGAGCCGGACGAGAACGCCGGCGTGGGTGTGTTCAACAAGTGGCGCGACCGCCGCAAGCAGGCCAAGGCGATCATCCACGACCTCGAAGAAGAGATCACCCGCGAGATCATCCGCGGCGGCTCGCGCACCGACGGCCGGAAGATGGACGAGCTGCGCGACATCACCTGCGAAGTCGGCGTGCTGCCCCGCGTGCACGGCTCGGCGGTCTTCACCCGCGGTGAAACGCAGGCCCTGGTCACCGCCACCCTCGGCACCGGCCGGGACGAGCAGATCGTGGACGGGCTCGGCGAAGAGTATGCCGAGAAGTTCTACCTGCACTACAACTTCCCGCCGTTCTCCGTCGGCGAGACCAAGCGCATCTCCGGCCCGTCGCGCCGCGACATCGGCCACGGCAAGCTCGCCGAACGCGCCCTCGCCCCCATCCTCCCCGACGTCGCCGACTTCCCCTACACCGTCCGCCTCGTCAGCGACATCCTCGAATCCAACGGCTCATCCAGCATGGCCTCGGCGTGCGGCGGGACGCTCGCGCTGCTCGACGCCGGCGTGCCGATCAAGGCCCCCGTGGCCGGCATCAGCATCGGCATGATCCAGGGCGACGCCAAAGGCCAGGACGACGTCTACCTCACCGACATCCAGGGCGAGGAAGACCACTTCGGCGACATGGACTTCAAGGTCACCGGCTCGCGCGAAGGCATCACCGCCATTCAGCTCGACCTCAAGATCCGCGGCCTGAACCTCGAGCAGATCAAAAAGACCTTCGAGCTCGCCCGCAAGAACCGCGTCGAGATCATCGAGATGATCGAAAAGGCGATGCCCGCCCCGCGCGAGAGCATCAGCAAGTACGCCCCGCGCATCCTCAGCACGAAGATCCACCCGGACAAGATCGGCAAGCTCATCGGCCCCGGCGGCAAGATGATCCGCGCCCTGGAAGAGTCCACCGGCGCCAAGATCGAAATCGAAGAGGACGGCACGATCTACATCTCCGCCGTCGGCGCCGGCAAGGCCGAGGCCGCGCTGGAAGAGGTCGAGAAGATCGGCGCCGAGGTCAAGCTCGGGCAGATCTACTCCGGCACGGTCACCTCGATCAAGGACTTCGGCGCCTTCATCGAAGTCATCCCCGGACAGGATGGCCTTTGCCACATCTCCGAACTTGAAGACGGCTTCGTCCAGAAGGTGGACGACATCGTCAAGATCGGCGACAAGGTCCGCGTGAAGGTGATCAACATCGACGAGCAGGGCCGGGTGAAACTCTCCCGCCGCGCTGCGATCGAGCAGGAGAAGGAAGCCACCTCCTCCGAGGCCTGAGCCTGCGACAAACGCCCACCGGCATCATCCCCAAGCCCCGGCCGCGCGCGGCCGGGGCTTTTTTGCGCCTCGGCCGTCCGCCGTCGCCTCCCCCTGCGGTCTCCTCGTCTTCGTGGTGGAGAGCGATGTCAGGCAGAAGAGGGAAGGGCGGGTGGGGCAGAAAGATGAAAAGAACTTCGAGAAAAAGGGGTTCCCCTTATGGGGAAAAGCGGTTACCATCTGCCCGATAGTGAGAATCCGATCGGTTAGGGGGGTGCCTTGTAAGGTGCCGTCCGGTTGGACGTGCCAGTTAATCTTGGGTGGCGAAGCGATCGGTTGCGTGCAGGCGCTGCCGGCCCGTCACCAGTTCACAGTCTGGGATCTCGGGATCGCGCCGCGATCCTGTGCCACGGCATCGCTCGTTGAGTGTGCATGGGTTGATACCTGTTGCAAAGGATTGAACGGCGGGCATCCCCCGGCGATTGCTTGCTGTGCGCCTTGCATGACAGGAGAGGTTTCATGTCTACACGCGGCCAGGTCAAGTGGTTTGACCCGAAAAAGGGGTATGGCTTCATTCTCGGTCCATCGGGCCAGGATGTTTTCGTCCACTACAGCCAGATTCAGGGTGACGGCTTCCGCTCCCTCAAGGATGGGGAGTCCGTCAGCTACGAACTGGTCGAAGGCGACAAGGGCTGGCAGGCCCGCACCGTCGAACGGCTGGACGAAGTCAACGTCTGAAGCCGAACACGGCCGGGACCATCCGACGCGCTGCGTTCGCCTTTCCATCGCTTCGGCTGCCATCCACGGCCGAGGCATGTGGTCCTACGCCTCCGGGGCAGCTTGAGCCGATCAAACCCACCGCTCCCCGCGCAACCGGGCGTCTGCCGCTATGCTCTTGAGCTATGTGGACTGCCGTGACTTTTTTTCTGATCGGCCTCGGGCTCGGCACGCTGCTCGCACTGCCGCTGGCGATCTTCTGGGGGCGTCGCACGGCCCGCCGCGTCCGCCAACTCGAACAGCGCGCCCGTGGCGCCGAACGGCTGGCGGAACTCGGGACGCTGGCCGGGGGGCTGGCGCACGAGATCAAGAATCCGCTGTCCACGGTGGGCCTGAACATCCAGTTGCTTCAGGAGGATCTGGCCGAGATCGCCGAGCAGGCCGCGCCCGGCGCGCTGCCTGAAGACCGCCTCGGCCGGGTGCAGCGGCGCTTCGGCTCGCTTCAGCGGGAGACCCATCGGCTTCGGGATATTCTTGAAGACTTCCTCCGCTTCGCCGGGCGGGTCGAGCTCGACCTCCAGCCCACCGACGTCAACGCCCTCATCGACGAGCTGGCCGACTTCTTCGAGCCCCAGGCCCGCGCCGCCGGCATCCACCTGCGCACCCAGCTCACCGCCAGCCCCGCCGTCGCCCCCGCCGATGCCTCGCTGCTCAAGCAGGCGCTGCTGAACCTGCTGATCAACGCGGTGCAGGCGATGAGCGAAGCCCGCGAGAAGAACAAGCCGCACGGCGGAGCGAGTGAACTGATCATCCGCACGACGCGCCGTCGCCCGCTCGACCGCGACGAAGTGCATATCCACATCATCGACACCGGCCCGGGCATGAGCGAAGCCGTGGTCGCCAAGGTGTTCCAGCCCTATTTCTCGACCAAGCGAGGCGGGACGGGATTGGGCCTGCCCACCACCCGCCGCATCATCGAAGAGCACGGCGGCCACATCGACGCCCATGCCGTTCCGGGACAGGGGACGGACTTCACCGTGGTGCTTCCGGCGGAAGATGCGGGCTAGCGCGGTTTCAATTCAGACGTAGAAGCGGCGGCTGCGCCGCGGCCGCGAAGCGGGGGCGGGGACCGTCCGTGAATGATGTCCGATGCGTATGAGACCGCGCAGGTTTCAACGCAAATCCGTCTTACGCCTTCAAGGCAAGGCCCACCCGTTGCAATTGCTGCAACGGGTGGGCTCGGCGAACCGGCGCATCGCAAGCGGGGGGCTGTGATGCGCCGGGGTCATCAAGTCTGGGCCGACGGCGCGGCGTTGATCGACGGAAAAACCTGAGCCCATGGCTGACGCCGCGGGCTCAGGTCTGCTGCAATGGACGCGTCACGAGCGTGGGGACCGTTCGCGGTGGCCTCCCTGGCGGATGTTGGCCGGCGTGTTGCGCGGGGTGGCGAGGAAGCCGCCGAGGCCCGCGGCCGCGGCGCCGAGCACCATCGCGACGAAGGTCCAGATGCCGGCGTGGGCGATGGCTTCATCGGCCTGGTCGGCGACGTCCTGAGCCTCCTGCTGCATCTGCTGCTGTTGCTGGGGGTCTTGCAGTTGCTGCTGCAGGTCCTCCACTTCACCGGCGGGCTGTTGCAGTTGCTGCTGGCCGGCCGTCTCCGCGCCGGTGGCAACCACCTGCCAGGCGCCGGAGGTGACAGCGCCGAGCGTGCTGGTGAGCATCCAGACGCCGATGAGGGTTGCCAGCGACCAGGTGACGATGCCGTGGAGCGCGCCGTCGCCTCGGTCGGGGTTGGCGGAGAGGTGGCCTGCGACCCAGCCGCCGACGAACAGGGCGATCAGGCCGGTGATGACCCACCAGACGCCGGCGCCGATGGACCAGGCGGTGGGGTCGCCGGGCGCGCCGGGATCGAACGCGGCGGCGCCGATGCCGATGCCCAGAACGCTGAGCAGCAACTGGATCGCCAGGGCCACGAGGACGCCGGCGAAGATCGCGCCCCAACTGACGCGTCGGCCGATGCCGCGCCAGTCGAAGCCCGTGTCGCGTTCGTAGGGCGGGTTGGCGTAAGAGCCGGCGTCGTGGCGGCTGGGCCCGTACGTCTGCGGCTCGTCGCGAACCTGGTAAGGCTCGGAGCCGGGGGTTCCGGGGGTTCCGGGGGTTCCGGGGGAGCTGGGCGTACGGCCTGCCTGCTCGGTGTGACTTGGTTCGTGATGTCGTGGATGTTCAGCCATGGCCTTGGGCCTCCGTGCTTGGTGCTGCCTCGCGGCCGGCGGGGGGCTTGCAGCGCCTGCCGGGCCCGCTCGTCGAGGCGGGGTTTTCAGGGTCCGTTCATCGAACGCTAGGCCCCCAGCGATCTGCGGGGAAGGGGTTAATTTTTATAAATTCGTTTATCCGAGGAAGATGTGGGGGATCGGATGACGACGCCGCCGGCGGGACCGGAGGGGCGAAACCCGCTATAATGCTTGTTTCCATTCCGACCTTCCACCGCAAGAGTGCAGCCCGTTATGAGCGACGATCCCACGCCGCAGGACATGCCCGAGAACCAGCCCGACGCCCCCGAAGCTTCCGAGGGTGACGCCGTCGTCGGCCGCACGCTGGACCTGGCCATCGAGGAGGAGTTGTCCAGCAGCTACCTCACCTACGCCATGTCCACCATTGTCGACCGCGCGCTGCCCGACGTGCGCGACGGGCTCAAGCCTTCGCAGCGCCGCATCCTCGTGGCCATGAACGACCTGAACCTCTCGCCCGGCCGCAAGCACTCCAAGTGTGCCGGCATCGTGGGCGAGACCATGAAGAAGTACCACCCGCACGGCGACCAGGCGATCTACCCCACCCTCGTCAACATGGCGCAGGACTGGAAGACCCGCTACCTGCTCGTCGACAAACAGGGCAACTTCGGCTCGATCGACCCCGACCCGCCCGCCGCCATGCGTTACACCGAGGCCCGGCTGCACCGCCATGCCACGGAAATGCTCGACGACCTCAAGCTCGAAACCGTCGACTGGATTCCCAACTTCGACGAGACTGTCGACGAGCCCACCGTCCTGCCCGCGCGCATCCCCAACCTGCTCGTCAACGGCTCGACCGGCATCGCTGTGGGCATGGCCTGCTCCATGCCGCCGCACAACCTTGGCGAAATCTGCGACGCCATCCTCGCCACCATCGACAACCCGCAGATCGAACTGCGCGAACTGCTGGAAATCGTGCCCGGCCCCGACTTCCCCACCGGCGGCAGCGTCATGGGCATGCGCGGCATCGCCGACGCCTACGCCAACGGCCGCGGCCGCGTCACCGTCCGCGCCAAGATCCACCACGAGCAGACCCGCAACGGCAAAGACCAACTCGTCGTCACGCAGATTCCCTACCAGACTTCCAAGAACGACGGCATCGTCGACAAGATCGTCCAACTGCGCAAGGCCGAGCGCCTGACCGACATCTCCAACATCGTCGACGAATCGTCCGGCCGGGTGGGCATGCGCGTCGTCATCGAACTGAAGCGCGGCGCCGATCCGCAGGTCGTCGAAAACCAGCTCTACCAGATGACGCCGCTGCAAAGCACGTTCAGCATCATCAACATCGCCCTCGTCCACGGCCAGCCGCGTACGCTCGGCCTCAAGGACCTGATCCAGGAATACATCAACCACCGCAAGGAGGTCGTCCGCCGACGGACGCAATACCGCCTCAAGCAGGCGCAGCAGGAAGCGCACCGCATCGAGGGGCTGATCTACGCGGTGGTCGACATCGACGAGGTGATCAAGCTCATCCGCTCCAGCCGAACGCGCGACGAGGCGATCGAAAAGCTGATGCAGCGCGGCTTCCGCATTCCGCCGGACCATCCCTACGCCCCGCAGATTCCCGACCGGCTCAAGGCGCAGGTCGCCGAGGCGGGCGACGCCGGCGTCCGCCTCACCCGCGTGCAGGCCGAGTCGATCGGTCGGCTGCAGCTCATCCAGCTCGTCGGCCTCGAGATCGAAACGCTGGTCGCCAACTACGCCAAGCTCGTCGCGCAGATCGAAGAATACGAAGGCATCCTCGGCGACCCGCAGCGCGTGCTGGACATCATCAAGGAAGAAGTGCTCGACATTCGCGGCAAGTACGCCGACGCCCGCCGCACGACCATCGAAGCCGCCGAGGCGGGCGAGCTGGACATCGGCGCGCTCACGCCCGTCGAGCAGGTGGTGGTCACCATCACGCACGCCGGCTACGTCAAGCGGCTGCCCGTCGATGAGTATCGCGTGCAGGGCCGCGGCGGCCGGGGCGTCATCGGCGCCTCAACGCGCGACGAAGATTTCACCGAGCAGGTGTTCGTCGCCAGCACGCATGACGATCTGCTCTGCTTCACCGACTCGGGCCGGGTGTTCAAGATCAAGGTGTACGAGATTCCCGAAGCGCCGCGCACCAGCCGCGGCCGGAACATCGTCAACCTCATCAACCTCCAGCCCGGCGAGCGCATCTGCACGTTCATGCCCATCTCCGACTTCGAGAAGGAGGAGTGCTACCTGCTGTTCGCCTCCGCCAAGGGGCTGGTGAAGCGCACTGCGCTCAAGGATTATCGCAACGTCAACGTCTCGGGCCTGATCGCGGTCAACCTTCGCGAGGGCGACCAGCTCATCGGCGTGCTCTGGACCGCCGGCAGCGACCAGATCATCCTCGGCACACGCAACGGCATGGCCATCCGCTTCCAGGAAGATGACGTCCGCGTCATGGGGCGCACCGCCACCGGCGTCAAAGGCATCGATCTTGCCGACGGCGACCAGGTCGTCGGCCTCGTCCGCGTGCCTGTCACCGACGGCCAGAGCCAGGAGACCGACCTGCTCACCGTCACCGAGCACGGCTACGGCAAACGCACGCCCACCACCGAGTACCTCGTCCAGTCCGAGACCGGCGAAACGCGCACGCAAAGCCGCGGCGGCAAGGGACGACGTGACATCGCCGTCACCAAACGCAACGGCAAGGTCGTCGGCCTGCTCACCGTCTCCGACGAGTCCAGCCTGATGCTCATCACCCAGCAGGGCATGATCGTCCGCATCCAGGCCAGCCCCGTCCGCCGCACCGGCCGCGGCACGCAAGGCGTCAAGCTCATCAACGTCCAGGAAGGCGACCGCCTCGTCGCCATGGCCTGCGTTGCTGAAGACAACGACGACGACGACGCCACCCCGCCCGCCGAAGCGTAAAGCCACGTCCGCACGCAACCCTCAAGCCGCTTGCGGCTTAGCGCTGCCTCTGACACGACACCGGCCGGACAAGACAAGTCACAAAGTTAAGACGGAAGAAAAAGATCACAAAGGACACAAAGGGGAAGTAAATCAAAGCAAGGGATTGAAGTTTTAAACTCATGCCTCTTTCCCATCCTTTCCTTTTCTTCATTCCTCTTTGTGCTCTTTGTGTCCTTCGTGTCCTTTGTGTTTTGTCTTGTCTCAACCTGAAGTTGACGGAGAACGGAACCGCCATGGCCGTGCAGCAGTGGTCCGATCGCATCTGGGTGGCGCGCCTCGTCGGCGGGGCGGCGTTCGCCGACGACCTCGCCTACCTCCACGCCCACCTGCCCCGGCAGGCGGTGACGCCCGACGTCGTGCTCGATCTCGCCGGCGTCGACGCGATCACCAGCGCCAACCTCGCGCAACTGCTCGGCGTTCGCCGGCTCCTCCTCCAGCACGACGCGCGGCTTCGCCTCACCGCACCCAACGACGCCGTCTGGACGCTGATTCTCACCACCGGTCTGGACAAAGTTTTCACCTTCGCCCCCGACGCCGCCACGGCCCTCGCCGAGCTGCAACTCAATTGACAATCAGAGGTTGCGAAGCGCGCCGCCGCGCCCATCGCTGCGGTTGCCGCACAATCGGCGTAATCCTGCCAGCCTGTGCAGCTTGACAGGCGGAAATGGATCACGCTAGGATGCACGCACTCTGGGGAAGCCGAGTTGGCCGCCGAATGCGTGACAGGCCAGCGAGGCGTCGGGAAGTGCCGGGTTGAGTGATCGCGGGTTATACTCACCGCTATCATCCGGGTCGCTTTATCTGCCCCCGGGTCCGCATCACTCCTCCCACGATACGCCGGCAGGACGGCCTGCCCAAGCGTGCAGACCCGCTGCACGCCGCCTGCGTGTCACACTTTGCCTGGATCATGCTCATACAAGGCGAGTGGTTCGCCTTTCGCGATGTGCTGGATGAGAACAAGGTTTCTGCTGTTGCACAGTTTCACCGGTCACCGTCTGCTGCTGGAATGGGCGAGAAGTTTCGCCCGCCGGTCTGACAACAGCGTGACGAAACTTCCCTTCATCCAGTTCATCACCCGTGTCTCTTCGGTTCACAATCCGTCCTTATCTTTTCAGGAGCGAGTAATATGCGCAGTTCCAAAGGTTTCACGCTGATCGAGCTTCTCGTGGTGATTTCGATCATCGCGCTGCTGATCGGCATCCTGCTCCCGGCCCTCGGCGCTGCCCGAGCGACGGCCCGCCGGATGCAGAACAACACCCAGATCCGCGGCATCCACCAGGCGTTGGTGATGTTCGCCCAGGGTAACAACAGCAACTTTGCCGGCCTCGATGGAGACGGCGATGCGGTGGGCGCGATCACCGGTCAGGATTTCAACTCGGCCGGCGACGGTCACGATCCTCACACCCGTTTCGCCATCCTGCTCAACGGCAACTTCTTCACGCCGGAATACATCCTCAGCCCGTCGGAAACCGATGGCGACAAGGTCGAGCACGAGGGTGACGGGGATGAGATGGACGCAGACAACCACTCCTACGCCGTGCTGGACACCGAGGATGGCGGCCAGCGTAAGAGCGAGTGGAGCGAAACGCTCAACACTGAAGCCCTGGTCATGGGCGACCGTGCCATCGACGGGGGTACTGCTGACATCAGCAGCATCCATACCGATGAAGACTCGGGCGACTGGCGTGGCGGTGTCGCGGCCAACGACAACAGTGTTGCGTACGAAACCACGCACGAGCACGACACCCGCTTCGGCAACGCACGCGTCACGGACGACGACCTGTTCGCGGCTGACAACGACGAAAACAGCAACGCCAACAACGACGCTCTCTGGGTTCACTGAGCCCGTTGCCTGAATGCTGACATCAGCAAAGAACCGGCCGCCCGCAAGGGTGGCCGGTTTTTTTATGCGCCGCGCCTGCCGGGCCGCCGTAGGGTCCGCGGTTCGCGGACCATCGGCCACCCCCGGCCCCCGGGCCCCGGCCCCCCCCAGCAAGGCATGGTCCGCGAACCGCGGACCCTACG
>JBBDPC010000144.1:0-13161 GCA_040876735.1 Phycisphaeraceae bacterium
TCGACGTCAGCGACCGGCAGACACCCCTGACCCCCGCCCCGCCCCAGGCCACCGCGCTCGCCGACACGCGCGTGCGCCTGACGTGGCGGCCGCAAGAGACCGGCGGAGGCGAGCTACTGGTGATGCGGGCGGTTGAGGACGGGCCGTGGGAGCAGATCGAAACGCTGACGCCGGACCGCACCACCTTCACCGACACCCAGGCCGAGGCCGGCACCGCCTACCGCTACCGCCTGCTGGCGCGCAACGCTCACGGGACCAGCGAGCCCGGCGAGGCCGTGCCCGTGCGGACGCTGGAGCAGGATCACCAGTTGCACGTGGAAGACTTCGCCCCGCGGACAGACGGCCAGCTTCCGGAAGCCAACGCCTTCGGCCAGTGGCACAGCCTGCCGGCGGAAGGCCAGCGCTTTCGCCTCCATGAAGCGGAGGGCTCGCCGCGACACGCGGCGGTCCGCGAGGGCTACGTCGCCATCGGCTCCGTGCCCATCGGCGTCGCCAAGTTCTTCTACACCACCGATCTCCGGGTCGATCTCTCCAGCCCGTCGGCGGTGGTCGGCCTGGACGTCCTGACCCAGTCAGCCACGCGCTTCGCCCTCGCACTGAAGCTGGCGGACGGGACCTGGGTGCGGGGTGGTGGCGCGATCGTCAACTCCCGGCAGTGGCAGCCGGTGACGTTCCGGCTCGACGCGATTGCGGACTCCAGCCATCGCCCCGCTCGCTGGCATCAGGTGGACATCACGTCGCTGAAAACGCTCGAGCCGGTCGAAGTGACCGCCGACGACCTGCGCGACGTGCGCGGGATCGGCGTCTGGGTGAGTTGGCTGATCAACCAGCGCTGGGCGCGGTTTGACCAGCTCTACGTCGAGGGACGCGACTTCCAGGCCCGCCTGTCAGAGCAGTAATCGCCGACGCGACGCCGGCGCCGACATCGCCCCGTTCAGCCAGCCGAAGGCACGCCGCCGATGGTGCACAACGCTCATTCTTCCACAGACTCCCGGCACGCGCTTTTCCCAGCATACGTGCCGCCGCCTGCCCGCTGCTACTTTCCGGCGCTGCTTCCACCGTCGGCCGCATTCGTCCTTGGACTACCAAACCCCGGCCCGGTTCGCCGCGTCACTGGGCATGCCTTCGCTCCAGTTCGGGGCTGCGCCCCTCACATACGCTACGGCATGCCCAGCGATAGAATCGGCCGTCACAACACCGATTCTCATTGAGGCTGGCACATAGTTTTCAGGCAGGTCACTGCCGCACGACCGTCCTGGGTTGTCTTCGAGTTCTGACGGCGGCCACTTCGGATACTCGAGGACGCGCAGTGAGTTAGAGAGTATGCAGGCAGGTCGGCACCTTTGAAACACACGCTTACCAAGCGAGGACAGCATGGCGAGAGATTACGAGTTGCGCGTCTCCGGAGCACTGATCGGCGGCGCGATTGGTGATGGGATGGGCGCCCCGGTCGAGGGCTGGGGGCCGGAGCAGATTCTTCAGAACTTTACCGACTGGGATTTCACCCAATTCATCCCGCCGCAGGGGTGGGACGGCGTGAGCCACTACTGGAAGGGTAACGGCCGCATCACCGACGATACGCTGATGGTCGAAGCGTTGATGGGCGCTTACCTCGAGGCGGGTACGCATCTGGATGCGTACGGGTACGCGGAGCACTTACTGCCGCGGGTGGTGCATAAGGCGGTGTGGGTGCCGGAGTACCAGCAGCAGATGCCGATCTTCGAGCGCCTGTGGGTTCCGGAGAAATACCCGCGCTGGCGGCTGGAGTACAACAACGCCGACCCGCGCACCGCGGGCGTGGGGAACATGTGCAACTGCGGCGTGGCGATGTGGATCATGCCGGTCGGCGCGGTGAACGCCGGCGACCCGCAGACGGCGTACCAGGAGGCGGCGGCCATCGGGCATGCGCACAACGAGTCGTTCGCCGTCGAGGCCGCGGCGGTGCTCGCGGGCGCCTTCGCCGAGGCGTTCGCGACCGATTCGATCGATAAAGTAGTTGGCGCAGCCATTGGTCTGGCACAGGATGGCACGCGGCGGGCATGCGAGGCCTCGGTGGGCGCAGCGGACCCGGGGGCCGCGCTGGCCGACTTCATCCGCAATGTTCGAACGGCGGTCGCTCGGTACGACCAGCGGACCGAACACACCAGCGACGATCGGCCGTTGTCGTTGGTTAAGGGCGAGCCGACGGACGTCGGCAGGCCGTCGCGAGTGATGAGTATCGAGGAACTGCCGGTGGCGTTGGCTGTGCTTAAGTACGGCGAGGGCGATTTTCTCAAGACGCTGCGGGCCGGTGTGTGCTACGGGCGCGACTGCGATTCCATCGCCGGCATGGCGTGCGGTTTGTTTGGCGCCCTCTGCGGGCCAGGACAACTGCCGGCGAGCCTGACCGAGGCACTGGCGAAGACGAATCGCCGGGACTTTGGCGCCTTGGCGGAACGGTTCGCCCAAACCGCTCGATCCATTTTCGTCCGTGACCGCGAGCGCTTTGCCCGACGGGCGGAGGTGCTGGGCGGTACGCCCGTGGAGGCGCGATAACGATGGCCGATGCATTTACCAGGAGACTTGCCGCCGCGCTGTATGGCGGGGCGATCGGCGACGGCATCGGGGCGCCGGTCGAGGGGCTGCGACGAGAGCAGATTCTCGAGCTTGTCGGCCCCATAAACGGATTTGTCCGTCCAACGCACTACGCGCAAGGTGCGTGGGCGTTCTGCGACCGCGCGGACGGCAAGGGCGACGGCCGCATCACCGACGACACACTGATGGTCGAGGCGTTGCTCGTTGCGTATACCGAGCACGGAGACCACCTGGACGCGTACGCGTACCGGGATGTGCTCGCTTCGATCACGGCCACCCGGCCAGTGTGGCTACCCGAATGGCAGCGGAAGGCGGTGCTGTTGGACCGGCTTGCATCGGCGGAGCAGTACCTCATCCGCGGCCTGCTCAACAGCAACCGCGACCCGAGGTTCTTCGGGGCGACGCTACACCAGATCACCTGCGGTGCGGCGATGTGCGCCTGGCCCATCGGTGGGCTCAATGCCGGCGATCCCCGCGGGGCGTACGACGAAGCTGGGGCGTTCTTCTCGGCCCAGACTTACAGCTACGGCCTCGAACAAGCCGGGGTGATGGCGGCGGCGATGGCCGAGGCTCTGGCCCCGGGCGCGACCGCACAGAGTGTCGTGGCCGCCGCGGTCTGGGTAGCGCGGGACGCGACGCGGGAGATGATTCGCGCCGCCGTGGGCGCAATTGGTGCCGGGGCCGACCGGGAGACGGACCTGCCCGCGATCCGCGCAGCTGTTCGGCCATGGCATCACAAGAGTACCCACGTGGCGGATACAGACGAGCACACGGTGGGGATGGAAAATGTCCCTTCCAACCGTGGCATCGAAAGCCGTCTGCATACCAGCGAAGAACTGCCGGTTGCGATCGCGATGGTGCTGCGTGCAGACGGCGACTTTGAGGAAGCGACCTGTGCTTCGGCTGAGTATGGTGAGGACGCGGATTCGATCGCAGGCATGGCCGGTTCGCTGGCTGGGGCGCTGCTTGGGCTGGGGGCGATTCCGGAGGCTTGGCGTGACGACTGCGACACGCAGAACCAGCGGGACTACGCGCAAATGACTGAATCGTTCGCGTCGGTGATCAGGTCGGTCGCATCTCGAGACGAGGAGCGGCGAATGCGCCGTGCTCTGACGATCAATCCGTCGCCCGCAGAAGAAAACAACATTCGGCAGGCAACCTGAGATTACGCGGGCAGTTGGACTTGAACGTGATCCCCTCTCGGTTCACTACTCGGGCATCCTGGATGGTTATGTCTGGCGATCGTTCTTTCGTGCCGGAGCATACATAACCCGCGGGGAATGGTCCCCGTGGAGTGCTGCCGTGATCTCGAACCGCGATCCTGAATCCATGACATCTGACAAGCGCTGGCGCGAGGTCGCCGGCATTCTGGTCCAGGGCCTGCTGCGGTGTATCCGCGCGTCACGAGCAGGCGATTCGGCGATCAATTACGCACCTGCCGAAGACGGGCAGAATCCACTTGATCTTCCTGCGGAAACGCGGCTCAGTGTGGCTCCGCGTGAAGCGGTCCACAAGCGAGCGCAACGAAAAACAGCCGCCAGCCGGCCCCGGTTCAAAACACTATGTAAGCCGGGTCTCCCGGTGAGCGGTCCTCGGGCTCATAATTGGCCCAGTCGACAGCTCGTCGAATGGACATCCTCAACCAAGGAGACCCGACATGGCGTCCATCCTCGCAATTGACCTGGGCAAATACAACAGCGTGGCCTGTGACTACTGCCCTGAGACGGGGGACCATGTGTTCGAAAAGCTGCCCACGAGGCCCAAGGCGCTGCACGATCTGATCGTCTCGCGATCACCCGAGCGTGTCGTCGTCGAGACCGGCAATGTGGCCGGCTGGGTCAAGGATCTGTGTGAGACGCTCGACGTTCCGATTGAGATCGCCAATCCGAACCACGAAGGCTGGCGGTGGAAGAACGTCAAGCGCAAGACCGATCGTGATGACGCATTGAAGCTCGCCAAGCTCTCAGCGGTGGGCCAGTTGCCGACGATTCGATTGCCCGATGCCCGTACGCGTCAGTGGCGGGCGCTCATTGCCTATCGCGGGAAACTGGTTCGTCGTCGGACTGCGATCAAGAACAGCATCCGATCACTGCTGGATCGCCAAGGTCTTTGGGTATCCGTGGGCCGCAGCGCCTGGACCGCCGCGGGTGTGCAAATGCTTGGCGAGTTGGCCCGACCGGTCGATGCTGGCTGGACGGACGATCTGTGGCGTGGACAGTTATCGCTGGAGTTGTCTGCACTCGAACAGACCATGAAGATGATCCAGCAGGTAGACCAGAAGCTCGACGCCATGGGCCAGGCCGATTCCCGTGTGCAGCGGCTGCAAACCATCCCCGGCGTCGGTCCGCGTCCGGCGGAGATCGTCGTGGCGACCATCGACGATCGCCGCCATGCGGATCGTGCCCCTCCTGGCCCCGCGCGGCAGCGCGCACGGCAGTGGGCTGGGCCGGTTGCGATATGTGGTCGAGCGTACGCTGCGGTGGTTTGACCACAACCGGCGTCTGAAACGGTGTTATGAAAAAAGCGGTGAACACTTTCAAGGCTTTCACGATCTGGCGGCCACACTGATCTGTTTCAACCGGCTCCAACAGGTCACCGGCGGGCTGTGAAATAGTCTCTTAACGACCTCTGGCCCGCAGCGACGTGGTCCTCGATCGACGTCTACGGCCGGTGGAAAGCGCTGCACCACTTCGCCCGCCGATTCTTTGCCCCCGTGCTGGTGAGCGTGGTCGAGAGCCGAGCGGATTCCTCGATGGCTGTGCACGTGTCCAACCACCAGCCCGACGCGGTGACGGTGCAGACGCGGTGGCGCGTAAGCAACTGCGCCGGGAAGACGCTGCGGGAGGGCGGCACGGCCGGCAATGTTCGCAGCCAGGCCAACGTGCGGCTGGAGATGATCGACTGCCGCGCACTGCGTGAAGCAGGCGGCACCGCCCGACTGCCTACCGTCGACACCAATGCGCCCATGGAAGGCGACCGCGACCTGCTGTTCTGGGTCGAGGCGCTGGTGGAGGGCCAAGTGGTATCGCGCAACCTGGCCACGTTCGCCAAGCCAAAACACCTTTGCCTGAAACGGCCGACCATCATCCCGACGATCGCGCCCACGGAGCAGGGGGTATGGCGCGTCACGCTCGCCAGCGACCGGGCGGCCCCGTGGACACGCCTGGCGATCGAAGGTGTCGACGCCACGTGGTCGGATAATTTCCTGCACCTCGATGCCGAGTCGCCGAGGACGGTCGCCGTCCAGCCGCAGCAGTCGATATCCACCGAGGTCTTGAAGCAACGGTTGTGGATCGAACCGGTCGTGGACCTGTGGGACGCGGGCGCGCCCGGGTGTGACGCGAGCCACACGTGACGAGCTTCACGATTCGTTGCAGATGGCAATGTCTCCCTGAGCCGCCCTGAGACTATGAGGAAGCCGCAGGATCGGAGAGATTGTGAGGCGGCAGTGTCTTCGTCCTTTTGCACGAGGAGCTTCCTCATGTGGTACATCGGGATGGACGTACACCAACGATCAACGACAATCTGTGGCCTGGACGAGCAAGGCCGCCGACTCAAGTGAGCGACGATCCGGGGGCCGTGGCCGGAGGCGGCAACGTGGGTTCAATCGCTGGGCCGACCGGTCGCCGTGTGCTTTGAAACGAACTTGGGTTCACACAGATGAGGGGCTGTGTTGCGAACGTCGATGGAGGTGGATGCACGCAAATTGCGCAGCGCCAGCTTGCTGCGCAGGATGGCGTTCTCGACCTTGAGGTACTGCACCTGCGCCGCCAGCTCGCGGTGGGCGGTGTGGGCGATCATCTTCAGGAGGGGATGGAACAGCCTGGGCATCGGGGTATCATCCCCGTTGCCACGTCCCTGCGGCGGATGACATGGTTTTTGAACAGCGCCGGGAGCGGCCGTCATACGGCAGGATCCGCTCGACGTTCGCCCGTCGCGGAACGGAACTGAAGGTAGCGCCGGCCTGCTTCGGTGATAGCTTTGCCGCCACGCCGACGAAGGCCACACAGTGGAAGGGCTTCCTCAAGACGGCTCAGGTGAGCGATGCACCGACCGAACTGCCTGACGTGAGTGGCCACGTGCGGGAGTTCCTCGTCCCCGTTGTGGAGACCATTGCCGCCGGGCAGGAAGGTGAACGACAATGGAAGATCGTAAGAGCGTGGGGCATGTGATGACATCGCCATCGCAGGCTTGGTGCTCTCCGTCCAAAGAAATCAAGCCATGCAGAGATCGAAACGCGAAGAGAGCACGTTTCCCGCGAGGAAGAAGCCAAAGAAGACGCCGCTGCCCCAGAGCAACGATCCTGACATCCAGACGCTCACGTTCTATAAGAATCCTGACCATCCCGGTCGTGAGACGACCGTCAGCGAGCCCGAGCCGGAGCCCGCGTACGACCCGGATACAGGCACGCCCACTTCAGACTGCCGGTTCGCGACTCAGCGAAACAGTTCGCGACCGGCCACTGGTACGGCGACTTGACGATCTCTTTGCCTGCAGCAGCAGAAACACGACCCAGAGTACGGATGTTTGTCACCATGATCGCGGTTCTATGCGTGTCCCATCGCCAAGGCGGTCGCTGGGATAGGCGATCACCGCATCGCCTTCGCTCAAGCCCCCGCGCACCTCCGCCACAAGGCCGGTCTGTCGGCCGACCTCGACGTGATGCAACCTCGCACGGTTGTCGTCAACTACGAACACCGCCCAACGCTGTCCATGGCGAAACAGCGCGCTGGTAGGCACCTTGAGCACATCGTCCGCCTGCCAGAGCACGATGCGAGCATGCACACGGTAGCCGTCGCCCAGCCGCCCAACGCCACTTTCATGCTCAGATGCATCAAAGTCGACGACCACGTTCACCCGCTGTTCTTCCACTCCCAACGCTGACACGTCCGTGAACGCGGCGGGCTCGACACGACGCACCACCCCGGGCATCGTCCGATCACCACCCCATCGCTCGAACGCGACGGACATGCCCGGCTGAATGCGGACGGCGTCGGCCGAAAGCACGTCCACCACCGCTTCAAGCCGCCGCACATCGCCGATCTCCAGCAAGGCGGTGCCGGGCGCGATCATCGCCGCGTCGCGCTGAAGGACGCGCAGCACCCGGCCGTCCACGGGCGAAGCGATGATGATCGGCTCGGCCGTCACCCCGGGATCGGCCACCGCCTCGGCCTGCGTCAGCGCCGCCTCGGCCAGTTCGCGCTGATGCGCGGCCACGCGCTGCCCCCACCGAGTTGCCTCGAGTTCACGTTGCTGGACCTGCTCGATGAACTGCGCGTCTTCATACTCGCGTCGTGGGATGGCGCCGGTGGCGACCAACTGCTCCAACCGTTGCCTTTCACTGGTAGCCATCTGCAACCTCGTCTCGGCCTGCTCGACCTCCGCCCCGGCCTGAGTGACACCCGCCTCGGCGGCGTCCACGCGGGCCAGCGCCTCACGGCGGGTGCGAACGTCCAGCAGGGTCGGCGGTGGCGGGTCGATGACCGCCAGCACCGTCTCGCCAGCCGTGACCCCATCTCCCGGATCGAGCGTGATCCGGCGTAACCGCCCTGCCAGCGGAGCCGAGACGACGTAGCGGTCGCGGACTCGTGTTTGCCCGTCTTCGTCCACCGTTACGCGCAGCGGCCCGCGGACGACCGGCTCAATATCGACCGGCACCGGCTGGGGCAGCATGACCCACACCAGGCCGGCCACCACGACCACGACCGCCGCCACCATGATGATCCGTCGTATCGGTCGTTTCACCCTCTTGCTACTCCCGTGCCTTGAGTACGCCAATCAGGTCCAGTCGATCGAGTCGACGCCGCACGATCGCCCCGGAGAGGCACGAGGCGAGGAGCACCACTAGTGTCGCGAATCCGTACGTGAACGGCTCAATCACCAGCGGCATGCGGTACAGGTCCGTCTCAACCGCCCACGATGTCAGCCAGGCGAAAGCGTATCCCAATGCCAGCCCCAGCGGAATCGCGCCGAGGGTCAGCACCGCCTGCTCGCCCAGCAGCACCATGGAGATCTCCGCACGTGTGAAGCCAATCACCCGCAAGGTCGCTAGTTCGTGCGATCGCTCGGCCAACGAGATGCGCGCCAGGTTGTAGACCACGCCGAACGCGATCACGACCGCGAAGCCGACGATCATGCCCTGCATCTGCCGTTGGTTTTCCTGGATCGTCTGCTGGAAGTTTTCGAGCATCGCTCGCTTCATGCTCACGCCGGCCACGCGCGGCGTCCGCCGGAGCGTGTCGTACAACGCCTGCTCTTGGGCGGGGTCAACGGTGACGAACGCGCCGGACACGACATGACCTTCCAACAGCAACCGATTCAGCGCGTCGAGATTCATGTAGGCATTGATCCCGGCGAATTCAGTGATGGTCGCCGTCACCGGCACGTTGCGCACCGACCGCCGACCCTCAAGCACGTGCAGCGTCAACGACTGCCCCGGCCGAACGTCCAGCATGTCGGCGAGCTTCTGCGAGAGCATCAGCCCCTCGGGTGGAATCGGCACCGACCGCTCGTCGGCATCAAGCAGGCGGTACAGGCGCGGGTCAGCCGCGAGCCCCATCACGCCCACCCGCTCCGACCGATGCCCCACCTCCAGCCGCACGCTCACCGCACGGAACGGCTCGACGTGCTGCACGCCCGGCAACCGGTGAACTTCCGACAGTACCGCCCCGCCGGTCGGTTTGACGAATGTGACGGTCACGTCCTGACGCTGAGCGGCCTCGAACTGAAAGCGCATCAGGTAATCCACCGCATCCACACCGTACCGGCCCATCACCAGCACAGCCACGGCCAGCGCAATGCCCAGCATCGACATCGCCGCACGGGCAGGCCGGCGTTCGAGTTGGCGCAGCACCATGCGGGCGGTCTGTGACAACAGCCGCTGCAGGCCGACGCGTTCGATCAACGTAGGCCGGAACGTGGTCGGCGGCTCGGGGCGCATCGCCTCGGCAGGCGGGAGGGCGACCGCCTGCCGCAATGCCGCCAGCGTGCCCAGCGCCGCCGCCCCCACGCCGATCGCCAGCGCGGCGACCGCCACGTTCGGCGGCACGGCAAACTCGAAGATGGGGAAGTGGTAGAACCGGGTATATAGCTGCGTCAGCCCCATCCCCATCCACGCGCCCAGGGCCGTGCCAATCGCCACGCCCACTGCGACAATCAGCAACACGAGTTGGAAATAGTGCATCGCCACTTCCAGCTTGCTGTAGCCGAAAGCTCGCAGCGCTGCGATCTGCTCGCGCTGAGTGCTGACCAGTCGGGCGAGCACGACATTGAGCAGGAACGCCGCAACGCCGAGGAAGATCATCGGGGCGACGAAGCCCATCGCGTACAGCCCCTGGATTTCATCGGTGAGAAAGCGATGGGAGAGCTGCTCGTCGCGGCCGAAAGCGCCCAGGCCGCCGTAGGGTTCGAGGATCATGTCCAGTCGGCGGATGACGTCGGCCTCGGACGCGCCGCGTTGCAGGCCGAGCGTGACATCATTGAACGCGCCGTCCATGTCATAGGCCGGGTCGAGTTCGGACTCACTCATCCAGAACACACCGAAACGCCGCTCATCAGGCAGCAAATCACCACCGCGAATCTGCATCACGTATTCCGGCGAGAGCACGATGCCGACGATGGTCAGGCGCTGCCAACGTTCGTTGATCACGGCGCCGACGGTGTCGCCGAGTTGCAGGCCATGCGCGGCGACGAACGCTTCATTGGCCAGTACTTCGCCACGCGTTCCCGGTGTGATCCCCCGCCCGCGACGGAGGAACAGCGCGTTCAGCGCCGGCTCGCCATCGCCCGGCACGGAGATCAGTCTGCCCGTTGCCGGCTCGGGAAAGTCGAGCACGTCCAGCGTCACGTCCACCACCGTGCGAGTCTGCACCTGCGTCACGCCCGGAATAGCGGCGATGCGCTCCGCCACGCTATCCGGCGCCCGCACCAGCGAGGCGAACACGTCAGCAAAGCGATAACGCTCATAGTACGCCTCCTGCGTCAGCGACAATGACTCCAGCGTGCTCAGCGACATCACAAACGTCGCCACGCCGGACGCGATCACCAGCGCGATTGCCAAGGCCTGGCCGCGCAGCCGGCGAAGGTCGCGAAACAGTTTGCGTTCCAAGGCTCGCATGGTGGTTTACCAGGTCAACTCGCGGGCCGGCATGCGGCGGTCGTTGCGCTGCTCGCGGGCGATCTGCCCGTCGGAGAGCGAGACGACGCGGTCGGCCATCTCGGCGATGACGGCGTTGTGGGTGATGATGACCGTGGCGGTGCCCAACTCTCGGTTAACACGCTCGACGGCTTCGAGCACCACGATGCCGGTGTGCACATCGAGCGCACCGGTCGGTTCGTCGCAAAGTAGAATCTGTGGCCGCTTGGCGATGGCACGGGCGATGGCGACACGCTGCTGCTCGCCGCCGGACATTTGCGAAGGGAAGTGATCCAACCGGTCGGTGAGGTTGACCAGGGCCAAAGCGTCCGCCGGGTCCATCGGATCGCGGGCGATCTCGGTGACCAGGGCCACATTCTCACGGGCGGTCAGCGACGGGATCAGATTGTAGAACTGGAAGATGAAGCCGACGTGATCCCGGCGGTAGCGCGTCAGTTCGGCATCGCTGGAGCGGGTGAGGTCCCGGTTCCGGTAACGGACGCGGCCGGCGGTGGGCGTGTCGAGGCCGCCGAGGATGTTCAGCAGCGTAGACTTGCCACTGCCGGATGGACCGAGCAAGACGAGCAGTTCGCCTTCGTGCACATCCAAATCAATGCCGCGCAGCGCATACACCTGCACCTCGCCCATGGTGTAAACCTTGGTCAGACCGCGAGTTTCAAACACGCATGGCCGACCGTCAGGCGTCTCGGCGGCATCCTCCGAATGATCCCCGGCAGCGGTGGCGTGCATGCAGGCCTCGGATACAAAGAGGAGCTTATGCATCGTATAGTAAGCCGTTCGGCACGCGTCTGCCGAACGAGTGTGAGGGCTACGCGAAAGTGGGGAAATTTCGAGGTGTGGCACACCGTGCAAACTGATACCACTGGGTCTTTTGTCTACGCTCCCCCCGTTCGCTGATTCCATCGCCGGCAAACGACGGGGGTTACTTTTAGGCGCTGCGGACTTGCCATCGACACCCCCGCTCACCCACCGGAAGAACGTGCGCAGCGTCATACTCGTGATCAAACCGCGGATGGTGCCGCTCATCTTCTTCCCGAACTTCACCAAGCGGGGCCGCTCGGCCGGTGTCATCGTGATCCGCTTGGGCAGCTTGCTCCGCAGAATCTCACTCTCGATTTTCAGATACTGCACAAGACGACGGTGGAGATCAGCGGCACTTACGCTGCGCGCGAACTCGCGATTCCGGGCCGCTTTCGCTGTTAAAAGCATGCGCGAACTTTTCGAGAGAAATCCTGGATGATGGGTTGCGCACAGGGAGGCCATGGGCGACTGCGTCTGGTACGGCGAGAGCGGCTGCGGCGGGAGTGGCCGGTGTGGGCGGAGCAGCGAGAGAGGTGGACTGTGTACGGCAGAAGATGTTCGCAACGCAACCCACGCAACACAGTCGTAAACCGGTGAACAAGCCCTTATTTCCCATGCCAGTCGCGGCGGCGGCTTTTACTCCCCCTGCAACGGTACGGTCAGGATAACGCGGGTTCCTTCGCCGGGCTTGCTGTCCGCTTCCACCGTGCCGCCGATCTGCTCGATACGCTGGCGGACGTTGCCCAGCCCGAAACTTCGACCGGACGGCGCGGCGGCCTTGGCCATCTCCGCCGAACCCACCCCGCGATCCTCCACCTCGAGCCGCCAGGGCGACTGCTCGCCACAGCAGATCCTCACCCACGCCTGATCGGTCTGGGCGTGCTTCACGACGTTGAACAGCAGTTCCCGGACTGCGTCGTACACCAACCGCCGCAGCGGCAGCGGCCCAGGGTCGCTGTCCCAAGCCACCTGCAGGTCCACCGTCACCGTCAGGCTGTACCACTGCTGAAACACATCCCCCAGCCACACCAGCGCCTCAGGCAGGCTCTGGTGTTCAAGGACGCGTGGATACAGGTCGGCCGCCAGGTTACGGCTCGTCTCGACCGCCTGGTCGGTCAGGCCGATGACTTCTTCCACCGCCGATCGGTCCGGTGCGTCGCCGGTCAAGGCGGCACTGAGCTGCATCCGCATCGCCACCAGCATCTGCTGAAGGTCGTCGTGAAGCCTGGCGGCGATCCGCTGGCGTTCATGGTGCTCAGCCTCTGTCAGGTCCAGCGTCAGTTGACGCAACTCGGCCTGCTGCCGCTTGACCTGATCCTCCAGCCGCTGCTGGGCCATCTGGCTGAAGGCTTCGACCGCACTGCCCGTGGCCCGGTCGACCATCGTACCGAGGATCATGGCCTGGCGGTAGGTCAACCGCTCGCTGAGCACGTGGCCCAGATGCTCCAGCGCCACGCCGTGCAGAATCTCGTAGTCCCGCACCAGGGCCACGATGTCCCATCCAAGGCCGGAGCGCTGCTGCCCATGCACCCGGGCAATCTTGCTCGCCTGATCGAGGGCATGGGTGCTCTGCTCCTGGAACCGCTGACCAAGCGATCGAAGCATGGAGAGCAGGTCGTTCATCGCCTCTT
>JBBDPC010000145.1:0-40256 GCA_040876735.1 Phycisphaeraceae bacterium
AACCTCACTCAGGCCGCCCGCTGACTTTCAAAACAAACCCTAAGCCGAGGGCTGAGTCCGCGAAGCCCCGGATCAGGCTGCGCCGAAGCCTCGGGTCAGCCGCCTTCCAAATTCCCTTCAACTCTTTCAACCCCATCTGCCGATAACGCTTAACAGCCGGCGGAGTCGCATGGGCAGGACGCTGCATGCCGCCGCAGTCACAGGCCACGAGCAGAGAGGTCAGGATGACCCAGCCGAGCCCGATTGCCGTCAATTCATCGATCGCGCCGCTGGTGGCCAAGCTCACCCGGCAGCGCGATTGCTATCAGCAACTCAAGCAGTTGGCCGACCGACAGGCGACGCTGATCGCCGAGGGCGAGACCGAGCAGTTGCTCGGCGTGCTCGCGCAGCGTCAGCAGCTTGTCGACGAGCTCGGCCGGCTCAGCGACGACATCACCCCGTATCGCGAACGGTGGGCGCAGCTCAGCACGTCGCTCGGCGAAGATGATCGGCAGCGGGTCAACGGGCTGATCGAAGAAGTCGAAGCGCTGCTCGAAGCGATCATCGCCCAGGACGACCGCGACCGCCAGCAACTGCAGACCGCCCGCGAGCAGGTTGGCAAGCAGCTCAAGCAGACCAGTCATGCCGGCAAAGCGGTGAGCGCCTACCGCACCGCGCCGACGGGGGCGTCAGCACGGTTTACAGATCGAAAAGGGTAGAGGGGCGGATGAGCACGCAGGCTGACAATCAAGCCGCCGCCGGTCTCCAGCCGAGTGGTCCGGGGGTTCCGGGGGGGCAGGGGCGAAGCGAAGATCTCGCCGAGATCATTCACGCGTACAACGCCGTGACGGAAAAGCTGCAGCAAAGCCACGAGCGGTTGCAGGGCGAAGTGCTGCGCCTCCGCCGTGAACTGGCGAGCACCAACGCGCAACTGCAACGCTCCAAGCGGCTGTCCGCCCTGGGCGAGATGGCGGCGGGCATTGCCCACGAAATCCGCAACCCGCTGGCGGCGATCCAGCTTTACGCCGGCATGGTCATCGAAGACCTTGACGCCGACCTCCACCCCCGGCCCGACATGGCGGCGGAGAACGCGCGCAAGATCGCCTCGGCCGTACGCGGCCTCAACGGCATCGTGATGGACGTGCTCAGCTTCGCCCGCGAAATTCAACCCAGGCCGCAGCGGCTCACCGTCAACGACGTGTTCGCCCGCGTGCTCGACGCCCATAGCCCGGCCATCGAGGCGGCGCACGTCGCCACCGTCTGCGGTGACAACGCCGACGAGCCGATCGCCCTCGACGCCGACGCCGACCTGCTGCACCAGGCGCTGCTGAACCTCGTCCGCAATGCCGTGGACGCCATGGACCGCAGCGACCGCCGCGTGCTCACGCTCGACGCCCGCGAGGAAGAGGACGGCATCGTGCTCGTCGTCGGCGACACCGGGCCGGGCATCGACTCGGCCGACGTCGACCGTATCTTCAATCCCTTCTTCACCACGCGCAACACCGGCACGGGATTGGGGCTGGCCATCGTTCACCGCATCGTCGACGCCCATGGCGGGGCGATCGTCGTGCATAACGAAAGCAACGACGACGGACAGAGCGGGGGCGGCGCGGTTTTCGAGCTGACGCTCCCACGCACCATCGCCAAGCCAGACGCGCCCGCCGCTGCGTTGCTGCCAGCCAGGGGGGACGCCGCATGAGTGCCAGTGGCAGAAAAGTTCTCATCGTCGATGACAAGCAGATGATGCGCGACAGCGTCGGCGCCACGCTCCAACGGGCCGGCTATGCCGTGGTCGCCGCGAACGATGGCGGCGCCGCGCTGGAGATGGTCGCCCGCCATCGCCCCTGTGCCGTGGTCACCGACCTCAAGATGCCGGAGATGGACGGCCTGGAGCTGCTTCGTCACCTCAAGCAGGCCGACGATCAACTGCCCGTCGTGCTGATGACCGCCTACGGCTCGGTGAATGATGCGGTGTCGGCCATGAAGCATGGTGCGTTCGACTTCATCCAGAAGCCGTTCGAAGGCGACCAACTGGTCATGGTCGTCCGCCGGGCGGTCGAGCATCGTCAACTGGTGCGGGAAAACGCGGTGCTCAAAAGCGAGGCCCGAAGCCAGGGCGACATGCCTTCGCTGATCGGCCGCTCGAGCGCGATGCGCGGCGTGACACAGCAGATCGAGCAGATCGCCGACTCGCATGGCACGGTGCTGATCGCCGGCGAATCGGGCACGGGTAAGGAAGTCGTCGCCCGCACGCTTCACGCCAACAGCCCGCGCCGCGACGGCGTCATGCTCTGCCTCAACTGCGCCGCGCTCTCCAGCAGCCTGCTCGAAAGCGAGCTGTTCGGCCACGAGAAAGGCGCGTTCACCGGCGCCGACCAGTTGCGCAAGGGCCGGTTCGAGCTGGCCGACGGCGGCACGCTGCTGCTGGATGAGATCAGCGAGATCGCGCCGGAGATTCAGGCGAAGCTGCTGCGCGTGTTGCAGGAAGGGCAGTTCGAGCGGGTCGGTTCGAGCACGACGCAGGAGGTGGACGTGCGCGTGATCGCCACGACCAACCGCGACCTGACGCAGTCGATCGCCGCGGGGCAGTTCCGGCAGGACCTGTACTATCGCCTGAACGTGCTGCCGATTCACCTGCCGTCGCTGCGCGAGCGGATTGACGACGTGCCGTTGCTGGCCGAGCATTTCCTGGCCAAGGTCGCCGCGCGCGAAGGGCGGGACGCCAAGCGGTTTGACGCCGAGGCGATCGACGTGTTGCAGAAGTATCACTGGCCGGGCAACGTGCGGGAGTTGCAGAACATCTGCGAGCGGGCGAGCGTGCTCAGCCGTGGGCGGGTGATCGAGGCCGGGCTGATTCAGCCGTGGCTGATCACCACCAGTTCGCCCCCGCCGGCGCTGGCTCCCGCCGCCCCCGCCGCTCGCGGCTTGGCGTCTTCTCCGCCCCCGCCTGTCGCGCCGCCGTCGCCCGCCTCCGTTCAGAAGCTGGAAGACGTCGAGCGCGAGCAGATTCTCCGTACGCTCGGCCACTTCCAGGGCAATCGCCAGCGCACCGCCGAGGCACTGGGCATCGGCCTGCGGACGCTGGGCCTGAAACTCAAAAAGTGGAAGGAGCAGAACCTCGTTGCCTCGTCGCTGTAGCCACAACCCCGCTCCCGCTCCCCCGAGGCCGTGCGGCTTCAGCCGCACGGGCCCCCGCGCATCTCTTGCGCCCCCCGCGCAAAACCTGCGCACCCGCCGCGCACACCCCGCGCCCGCCACATGGCAAAACGTGGGCGATCCGCACTGGCACCGGCTTTGCCATCCATCGTCCGTACGCACGGCGGAGCCGGGCGACGCAAGGGAGGTCCAGCGATGATTGAAGGCCTGTTCGATCGCGGAGCGATGCAAGCGGCCGAGCGGTTGGTGCAGTTCACCGGCGAACGCCACCGCCTGCTCACGCACAACATCGCCAATCTGTCGACGCCCAACTTTCGGCCGCGCGACCTCGACCCCGCCGAGTTCCACGCGTCAATGCAGGACGCCCTCCGTCGTCGGCGAGAAACCGCTATGCCCAACGCCGGCCGACTGGAGATGCGCGATACCCGGAACATGACCTTCCGCCGCGACGGCATCGACGCCCGACCGCAACCGACCAACCGCAACATCCTGTTCCACGACCGCAACAACCGCGACCTCGAACGCACCATGCAGGACCTGGCGGAGAACACGCTGGCTCACAACGTGGGCATGGAACTGCTCAAGAACCAGTTCGACATGCTCAAGATGGCCATCCGCGAACGAATGTAACCCTTTAGTAGCCGCTCACGGCTTAGCGCAGAAAGACGAACCCCATGTTCGGCTCACTAGACGTTTCAACCTCGGCCATGGTCGCCCAGCGCACGCGACTGGAGGTGATTTCCTCCAACATGGCCAACGCGAACTCCATCTACGATGCGGACGGCAACTATGCGCCGTTCCGTCGACGCATGGCGATCTTCGCGCCCGGCGACCCCTCGACCGGCAGCGAGCAGGGCGTGCACGTGCGCGAGATCCAGCTCGACGACGCCCCGTTCCGCAAGCAGTTCGACCCCAACCATCCGCATGCCGACGAAGCGGGCTACGTGAAATATCCGAACATCGATTCGACCATGGAACAGATCAACGCCCTGGAAGCCAGCCGGGCGTACGAAGCGAACATCACCGCCGCGGAAGCGACCAAGGCGATGATTCAGTCGAGCCTGCGTCTGCTGGCGTGAGGCGGGGGCACGCCGGGAAGGCTGTGAGATGAAACGAATGGCGCGAGTGTTGGCTTCCATGATGTTGTGTGTCGCAGTTGCGGCATGTTCGTCAACGCCGGAGGCATCGGGCGAGCGGACTGGCGAAGTCACGCACACTGTTGCGGCGGGTGATACGTTGGGTACATTGGCGCGGCAGTACTATGGCGACGAAAGCAAATGGATGCTGATCGCGCAAGCGAACCCGCTGGTGGACCCGATGCGCCTTCGAGCGGAGATGGAACTTGTGATTCCGCCTGATCCGGAGTTGGACGCGGCCGAGCCGCACGCTGGAGCGAACTGATGACCGACCCCCTTGGCCTGATGCCGAACAATCCCGCCGGCGGTGTGAATCGCACCGGTCCGGCTGCGCCGCGCGCGCCGCAGGGGCCGGCTTCCGGGGGCGAGGCATCGTCGCCGGAGTTCAAGGATGTGATGATGAAGCACATCGAGCAGGTCAACCGTCTACAGCAGGATGCAGAGACGGCGATCGAAGACCTGGTGGCGGGCAAGCGCGACGACATGGACGCCGTGCTGATGGCCAAGCAGAAGGCTGACGTCGCGTTCCAGATGTTGTTGCAGGTGCGCAACAAGATGATGGACGCCTACGAGGAGGTCAAGCAGATCCGGGTGTGACAGACAGCGATCAGCTTTTAGCTGTTTGCGATTAGCCGTTGGTATCGGCGTTCGGTCAGAGGTGGTTTTGGATGACTTCTTCTGGCTGACGGTTTAAAGCTGATCGCTGACGGCTCAAAAGGCATGGAGGCCGAACGTGGAGTTTTTCAGACGGTACTGGGCGCAGACGCGGGTCTACCTGGAAGGGTTGAGCTTTGCCGAGAAGGCGCTGGTGGCAGCGCTGCTGGTGGTGCTGTTGCTTGCCGGCGGCGGGTTGCTGTCATGGGCGGGTTCGCCGCAGATGGTGCCCATCAGTCCCTTCGCCGGGGCGCAGAACGACCAGGTGATCCCCATTCTTCAGGCCGGCCGCATCGATGCGCGCCGTGAGGGCAGCCAGGTGCTCGTGCCGTCGGAGAAGTACGAAGAAGCGCTGATGCTGCTCGCCCAGCACGACCTGCTCAGCTCGGACACCTCCGAAGCCTTCAACCAGCTCATCGAACAGCAGAGCCCCTGGCAGACCGACCGCCAGAACGAGCAGGCCTACCTGCTCGCCAAGCAGCGCGTGCTGGGGCAGATCGTCTCCAAGATGCGCGGCGTGCAGCGGGCCAACGTCATTCTTTCCATGCCGCAGGACCAGGGCTTCGGGCGCACGCACGAACGCCCCAGCGCCGCGGTCAGCGTCTGGATGCGCGGCAGCAACCGCGTGGACGACGGCATGGTCGACTCCATCGCCCGCCTCGTCGCCGGCTCAATCGCGGAGATGCGCCCGCAAGGCGTCTCCATCACCGACGCCAACCACGGCCGCACGCGCACCGTCCGCGACGCCGACGACATGCTTCCCACCGACACGCTCGAACTCGTGCACAAGCTCGAAGCCTACCACCGCGAGAAGATCGACAACGTGCTCGGCTACATCCACGGCGTGATCGTCGCGGTCAACGTGCAGGTGGACCCGGTGGCGCACATGGAGCAGGAAGCGTTCGACTACGAGGACGCCCAGCCGCTGGAAAGCGAAGAGATCGAGGAGATGATTAGCCGGGACATCGTCCGCGGCGGCGAGCCCGGCGCCGGCTCGAACACGAGTCTGAACATCACCGGTGGCGAAGGCGGCGGCCAGGAAGAGCAGATGAACCGCTCGCGCACCACGTTCGCCGAGAAGCCGCTGGTGCTGCGCAGCCGCAGCACGCGGGCGGGCCACCAGGTGCAACGGATCAACGTCTCGATCAACGTGCCCCGCCGGTACTTCGTGAACATCTGGCAGGCGAACAATCCCGACGCCGAGCAGCCGCCGGACGATGCGGCGTTGCAGGTGTTGATGGACGAGCAGCTCGAGCGGATTCGGGCGCAGGTCGAGCCGTTGATGCTCGCCGAGGCCGAGGGCGTGGTGCGGGCGCACATGATTCCCGACGACACCCTGGAGCCGGTGCTGGCGGGCATGTCCGGCGGCGGGGGGATCGACGGCATGCTCGTCGGCCGATGGGCGCAGCCGGTGGGCGTGGGGCTGCTGGCGGTGCTGGCGTTAGGGCTGATGTTGATGATGGTGCGCAAGGCGACGCAGCAGGACGACCTGCCGAGCGTGGAAGAACTCGCAGGCGTCCCGCCGGAGTTGCCGATCGACGACGAGTTTGTCGGCGAGGTGGACTCGGGCGACGCGGGGATGGCCGGCGTCGAGGTGAACGAAGACGACATCAAGAGCCGGAAGATCGCCGAGCAGATCAGCGACATGATCAAGGGCAACCCCAGCGAGGCCGGGGCCCTGATGGGCCGCTGGCTGCGGCGCGGCGATTGATGCACGACCGATCCGGGGCTTCGCGGACTCAGCCCACGGCTTACCTGAACTCCGATTTCTGACTGCTGACTCCCATGGCCCGAAGCGAAACCAATCCCGAGACGGTCAGCGAAATGTCCGGCGTGCGCAAGGCGGCGATCCTGCTGCTCACGCTCGACCAGGACGCTTCGACCACGCTGCTCAAGCAACTGCCCGGCCCGGCGGTCGAAGAAGTCACACGCGAGTTGGCCAGCCTCGGCGACATCCCGCGCGGCGCGCGCGACCAGATCCTCAAGGAGTTCTACGACCTCGCCGTCGCCCAGACCTGGGCCAGCGAAGGCGGCCTCGACTACGCCCGCGCCCTGCTGCAGCACAGCCTCGACCCCAAGGAGGCCGACCGCATCCTCCAGCAGATCAGCACGCAGGTCCGCCGCACGCCGTTCTCCTTCCTCCAGAAGGCCGAGTCGACCAACCTGCTCACCTTCATCCAGGACGAGCATCCGCAGACGATCGCCCTGATCGTCAGCCACCTGCCGCATCACAAGGCCAGCGAAATCCTCGGCGGCCTGCCCACCCCCAAGCAGATCGAGGTCGTCAAGCGCGTCGCCAACATGGAACAGACCAACCCCGAGGTCATCACCGAGGTGGAAAAGGGGCTCGAATCCCGCCTCGCCAACATGCTCAACCAGAGCTTCGAGAAGATCGGCGGCGTCAACACCGTCGCCGAGATGCTCAACCTCGTCGACCGCACGACGGAGAAGAGCATCATGGAAGGCCTCGAAGCCGAGGACCCGGACCTTGTCGAAGAGATTCGCCGACTGATGTTCGTCTTCGAAGACATCCTGCTGGTCAACGACAAGGGCATCCAGTCCGTGCTCAAGGAAGTGGACAACGACGAACTCGCCCTGGCGCTGAAAACCGCCAGCCAGGAGCTGAAGGACAAGGTGTTCTCCAACATGTCCGAACGCGCTGCCAAGCTGATCCAGGAAGACATGGAATACATGGGCCCGGTCCGCGTCAGCGACGTGGAAGGCTCGCAGCAGCGCATCGTCGACGTCGTCCGCCGGCTGGAAGACGCCGGCGAAATCATCATCTCCGGCCGCGGCGGCGACAAGGAAATGATCGTGTGAGAGAAGCTATTAGCTATTAGCCGTTAGCCATTAGCTGTTAGGGAGTACGGATGGCAACATAGATGTCAGATGAGCGACTGTGGGGGATGGAATGGCGCAGGTTTCACGCGACTACACGAAAATCAAAGTGTGGGACAAGGCGCATCGACTGGTGCTGGATGTGTACGCAGTAACCAGAGGATTTCCGCATGATGAACGTTACGGGTTGACAAGCCAGGTTCGCCGCGCGGCCGTGTCGATTCCCTGCAACATCGCTGAAGGTTGCGGTCGGGGTTCGCCGGCAGAGTTGGGCCGTTTTATGGATATCGCTCAAGGATCCAACAGTGAGCTAAGCTACCAACTGTTGCTTGCCCACGAGCTTGAATATGTTGATCGGGAGACGTTCAATCGCCTTGACCGCGCAGCCCATGAGGTCGCCAGAATGCTGCACGCCTACCGTGCCCGATTACGTCCTGAGTCTGCTTCAGGCTAATGGCTAACTGCTGAAAGCTGATTGCTTCCCATGCCAGTTGTGAAATCGCAAGCCGCCGCGCCGCTTCTGAAAGAAGCCATCGTGCTCGACCTCGGCGACATTGGTCGGCAGGCGGCGAAGCTGCGCCTGGCGGCGGAGAACAAGGCGGCGCAGATTCTCACCGACGCCGAGCGGCAGGCGAAGCGGCTGACCGACGGCGCGGAAGCGAAGGGGCTGGAGCAGGGGCTCGCCCAGGGGCGCGAGCAGGGCCTGGCCGAGGGGCGCGAGCAGGGCCGGGCCGAGGCGCTTGAGCAGATGGGCGAGCAGTTGCGCCAGTTGCAGGCCGGCTGGACCGGATCGCTCAAGGGTTGGGATGCGCATTGCCATGAGATGGAGCGCGCGGGGCGCGCCGCGGTGCTGGATTTTGCGATCAAGGTGGCGGAGAAGCTGGTGCATCGCGTGATCGAGGTGGACGAAAGCGTGGTGGTCGACCAGCTTGCGCATGCGCTGACGCACGTGCTGCACGCCAGCGAGGTGACGGTGCAGATTCATCCCGACGACCGCCCGTTGCTGGAGCAGGCGCTGCCGGAGTTGCTGGCCGAGTTCGATCAACTGTCGCACATCAAGCTGGCGGACGACGCGACGGTCGGCCGGGGCGGCTGCATCGTCCGGCATGGCGAGGGACGCATCGACGCGACGATCGACACGCAGGTGCGCCGCGTGGTGGACGCGATTTTGCCCGCTGACGCCAATGCCGATGCCGCCGCTTTGGAAACTGACTCATCCGCCCCCGCCGATCCGTCCGATGCGCCTGAAGAAGACGAATCGTAAGCCACCGGTCGCGAACGGTGGAGGCAGACGCGGCGCACGTGGCACGTCATTCGCTGGAAGAACCCTGAATGAGCCTTCTCGCTGAACAAATCGAGGTGCTCGCGCAGACGACTGCGCTGGAATTGCGCGGTACGGTCACGGAAGTGCGCGGCCTGGCGCTGCGCGTGGCCGACCTGCCCGTGCCCGTCGGCGCCATGGTGAACGTACAGCCGAGGCGGCGCGGCCAGGAAACCGCCGCCGGCGTCAGCGGCGAAGTCATCGGCTTCGATCGCGGGCAGACCATCGTCATGCCGTTGGGCCCGGTGGCGGGCGTGCGGCCGGGCGATGCGGTGGTGGCGACGCAACATGCGCAACAGGTGCGCGTCGGCGATGCCCTGCTCGGCCGGGTGCTCGACGGCTTCGGGCGACCGATGGATCACAAAGGCCCGCTCATCGACACCGTGCCGCGGCCGCTGAGCCCCGCGCCCGTCGACCCGCTCGACCGGCCGGTGATCGACGAACCGCTGGCCACCGGCGTGCGGGCGGTCGATTCGCTGGTCAGCCTCGGACGCGGCCAGCGGCTGGGCGTCTTCGCCGCGCCGGGTGTGGGCAAGTCGACCTTGCTGGGCTCGATCGCCCGGCACACCGCCGCCGACGTGAGCGTGATCGCCCTGGTCGGCGAGCGCGGGCGCGAGGTGCGCCACTTCATCGACAACGTGCTCGGGCCCGAGGGCTTGCAGCGCAGCGTCGTCATCTGCGCCACCAGCGATGAGCCGGCGCTGCTGCGGCTGCGGGCGGCGATGGTGGCGTCGAGCGTGGCGGAATATTTCCGCGACCAGGGGCTGGACGTGCTGCTGGTGATGGACTCGGTCACGCGCTTCTGCCAGGCGCAGCGACAGATCGGCCTCGCGGCGGGTGAGCCGCCGGCCACGCGCGGCTATCCGCCGAGCGTCTTCAGCATGCTCCCCGCGCTGCTCGAGCGGTCGGGCCGAACGAACAAGGGATCGATCACCGGGCTCTATGCCGTGCTCGTCGAAGGCGACGACATGGACGAGCCGATCGCCGATGCCTGCCGCGGCGTGCTCGACGGCCACGTGCTGCTGTCACGCCAGCTTGCCGAGCAGGGGCACTACCCCGCGATCGACGTGCTCGCCTCGATCAGCCGTGTGGCCGACGACGTGACGACCAAGGAGCACCACGCCGCGCGGCGGGACGTGCTCAAGCTCGTCAGCGCCTATCGGCAGGTGGAGGAGCTGCTCAACATCGGCGCCTATGCGCAGGGGAGCAACCCGGAGTTCGACCTGGCGATCGCCTGCAAGCCGGCGATCGACCAGTTGCTCCAGCAAGGCGGCAGCGAGGTGCGCGGCCGGGCGGACTTTGAAACCACGCGGGCGCAACTGTTCGCCGTCCAGCAGCAGATCGCGCAGATGCGCAAACAGTTAAGCCAGACCGGCCCGCAGCGCCGGCCGGTGAGCGGGCCGCGCGGTTGACGTGACGATCGGTGGTCGAATCGCAGGAGAAGCCAGGGATGGCGACGTTTCGATTCAAATTTGAAAACGTGCTCGAACAGCGGCGCATGGTCGAAGACGAGCGCCAGCGCGAGCTGGCCCGCCACATGCGCACGCGGATGATCCTGCAAAGCCAGCTCGAACAGATGCAGGGCACGATCCGGCAGTCGAAGCACGAACTGGCGGATGCGCTGGTGGGCCGGGTCGATCTTCAACGCGTCGCCGGCTTCGCCAGCTACAGCGGGCAAAGCACGGAGCGGGCGCGGCAGATCGTGCAGCGCGTCGCCCTGGCCGAGCGGCAGATCCACGAAGCACGCAGCCGGCTGCTGGACGCCAGTCGACAGCGCAAGGCGATGGAACTGCTGCGCGACCGGCACGAACGGGCGTGGAAGCAGGAGCAGCGTCGGCGTGAGGCGGTCATGTTCGACGAGGTGGCGACGCAGCAGTACCTGCGCACGATGACGATCGGAGGCCGAGGGTGATCCGCGCGATCGGGCTGTCCATCCTGTTGCTGCTGGTGGTGCATCTGCTGGCGGCCGTCGGGTTCGTCGGCTGGTTGTACCAGAGCGACCGGCTGGACCGCGACCGCGTGCAGCGCGTGGTGGCGCTGTTCGAGTTGACCATCACCGAAGAGCAGCGGCAGCAGGCCGAGGCGGACCGGCTGGCGCAGGAGACCCGCCGGCAGGCGGAACAGATCGCGCGGATGGAGGCGGTCGCCGACGGCCCGCGCACCTTGCAGGACCGGCTGGCGATGGAACGGCAAAGCGACGAGGTGGCGCAGCAACGGCTCGAACGGTTGCAGCGCGAGACGGAAGACCTTCGCCGGCAGATCACACGGGCGCAGACGCAGATCGCCCGCGAGCGGGAAGAACTGCAGGCGCAGCGCGAGACGTTTGAAGCGGCGCTGGAACGCGAGCAGGAGCAGCGCGAGGACGAGGACTTTCAGCAGACCGTGCAGATGTACGAGCAGCTTCGCCCGCGTCAGGTCAAGCAGATGTTTCAGCAGCTCATGGCCGACGGCGAAACGGACCAGGTGGTGGACTACCTCGCCGCGATGCAGTTGCGCCAGGCCGGCCGGGTGGTGCAGGAATTCAAGGAAGAGGATGAGATTCCGGCGGCGACGGAACTGCTGGAGCAGCTTCGGCGCCGCGGGGTGAACCTGCTGACCGGCGATGGGAATGGAGAGGACGAGTCGTGACGTTGATGCAGGTGTTCAATCTCGGAGCGGGCAACGCGACGACGCGCGAAGCGCCCGCCCCCGGCCGTGGAACGCGGTCAGGCGATGTAGGTGACGAGCGGTCGGCGACGCCCGCCCCGGCGTTCCGCGAGGCGTTGCAGCAGTCGCGGCAACGGCTGGCGCGTGACAGCCGTGGCGCGACGGACAAGCCGGCGACGCAGTCGGATCGGCCCGCCACGGCCACGCGCGACGACGCCCCCCGCACGGACACATCCTCGACCGCGCAGTCGACCGGCGTGGACAGTGAAGACGCCCCTGCCTCGCGAAACGAGAGCGAGCCATCTGCCGAATCGGCTGAGCGCGACGATGGATCGCCGGGCGAGTCGTCCGCCAAGGAGGCACTCGACGACGCAACCGCACCGACGCCCCGCAACACCGACGCACCGCCCGCCGATGCCGATGCCGCCGCTGCTTTGGCGGACCTGCAAGCGACGGTCGAGCAGTTGCTCGAGCAGGCGCAGCAGGCCACGGCAACGGCAAGCGCCGGCGTCGAAGGCGACATGGCCGAGGGCCCGCCCGTCGACACCGCCGATCCGTTGGCGACAGCGTTGATGAGCGCCCTGCAAGGCGAAGGCCCGGCCATGAAGCCGGCCGAGGGCGATACCGCCGCGCTGGACCGGACGTTGCGGCAGTTGTTGACGCAGACGCCCCTGCCCGCGAGCGATCGACTGGCGACGTTGGCCGGCTTGTTGCAGGCCCAAGGCCAGGGCCAGGGCAGCGATCCGGCGTTGGACCTGGCTGCCGTGGCGCAGCCGGCTGACGCGTCCGCGGCCGGCGTGGAGCAGAAGCTCGGGCAACTCGTCAACGCCATGCCGTGGCTGGCGCAGGCCGCCGGCCAGGGAGCGAAGGGCGAGGCGACCGGCAAGCCGTCACTGGAAGCGATGCTCGCCCAGCTCGCCACCGCCGCGAGCGCGAATAGCCAGGCGTCCGCCGGCGGCGAAGCGGTGACGCCTGCCGCGCCGTCCACGCAGACCGGTGGCCAGTCGTTGGGCAACTCGTTGGCGGGCGGTGCGCCGGGCCAGCCGATGATGAGCGAAGCGGATGCGCAGGCGAATGCGTCGCGTCTGGCGCGGGCGATGAACAGTGCGGTGAACCAGGGCAGCGGGACGTTGACGGTGCGCATGACGCCGCCGGAGATGGGCACGGTGCGGATTCAGTTGCAGATGCAGGCGGGTACGGTGAACGCGACGCTGCACGCGGAAGGCGAAGGCGCCCGGACGCTGTTGAGCCAGCAGTTGTCGCAACTGCGCCAGTCGCTGGAAGGGCAGGGGCTGACCGTCGAACGGTTGAGCGTGCAGTCGATGAACGGCAGCGCGTCGAGTCAGACGCAGAATCATTCGGACGGCTCGCCGAACGAAGGCCGAAGCCGTGGCGAGCATGGCGGCGGCTCGGGTCGGCGGCAGGACGGACAGCCGCAGGATGGCTCATCGCCACAGCGTGACGATGCGTTCGAGCAGGCCTTGAACGAGATGGGTTAAGCGATCGTTGGCCGGCCCAGACCGGCAGAGGGAGTGACCGCGATGGACGTGATGGACGTGATGGGCGCCGGTGGCGGCGGTGGTGCGGCGGCGACGGCGAAGAACGCCTTTGCCTCGCTCGACAGCGAGGAGTTCATCAAGATCCTCGTCACGGAGCTGACGACGCAGGACCCGTTCGAGCCCAACGACTCGGCCCAGGTGCTCGAGCAGCTTTCGAGCCTGCGCAACATCGAAAGCCAGATGGACCTCCAGGACCAACTCAAGAACCTGGTGTTGCAGAACCAGGTCAGCCAAGCGAGCGGGCTGATCGGCAAGATGGTGCAGGGGATGGACGAGCAGAACAACCGCATCGAAGGCGTCGTGACGTCCGTGCGCGTGGCGGACGGGCAGGCGATGCTGGAGTTGGATACGGGGCGGCGGCTGTCGATGGGGCGTGTCGAAATCATTGCGAACAAGCCCGCGTCGGAGGCGACGGACAGCTTCGGGCAGTTGGTGTGAGTCGGCGAGACGAGATGAACTGACGGAGTCAGACGATGGCGGACAGTGGCTTGTTGTTGCGAATGCTCGAGCCTGCGGTTCGGCCGGTGGCCGCGCCGGAGGGGCGCAGCGCGCCGCAGCCGACGGACGTGCCGATCGAGCAGCGTTCGTTCGAGTCACTGTTGAGCGAGGCCCGCGGCGGTGGGGCGATGGGGGCGGACGAGGAGCTGTCCGTGCCGGCGGCGAAGGCGGAGCCGGTGAACCTGCTCGGGCCGTTGTCGCAGGTGGGAGCGATCGAGAATACGTCGCTGCGGGCGCTGGTGGAGCGTGGCAGCGTGAATCGGTGAACGAAGGAGCCTTGAGCCGTCAGCTTTCAGCCATGAGCCAGCGCCAGTCCGAACGGACGGCGCAGTCTGGCTTAAGGCTGAAAGCTGACGGCTCAAGGCTGAATCAACGCATAGCCGTGAAAGGCTTGTTTCGCCTCTGTTGAAGGGGCGCCAGAAAAGGAACCCGTCATGGGATTGACCACCGCTTTGTATACGGGTCGGACCGGCCTGAACGCCAACTCGATGATGCTCTCGGTCACGGGTAACAACATCGCCAACGCGAACACGACGGCCTTCAAGGCCAGTCGGGCCGAGTTCGAGACGCTGATCTCGCAGACGCTCTCAAGCGGCTCGCCGCCCACCGCCGAGCGCGGCGGCTCGAATCCGGCGCAGGTCGGCCTCGGCGTCCGCCTGGCCAACAGCCGTGACTTCTCCGACGGGGCGCTCCAGCCCACGGGCAACAGCACGGACATGGCCATCGAGGGCAACGGCTTTTTCGCCGTCCGTGCCGGGGGCGAGTTGCGCTACACCCGCGCGGGCAACTTCACGCTCGACCGCGACTTCAACCTCGTCAACCCCGACGGCGCGCTGGTGCAGGGCTACGGCGTCGACGAGAACTTCAACGTTCAGGAAGGCGAACTGGACAACATCAACATCCCGCTGGGCGCGATGACCCTGGCCGAGGCGACCCGGACCGCCCGCTTCTCGGGCAACCTCAACGCCGACGGTGAGATCGGCACGCAAGGATCGATCATCAACCTCGAGACCATGTACAGCGACGCCGCCGCCACCACCTTCGCCGGCGCGGGCACGAACCTCGACTCGCTGTTCGACGCCGACGGCAACGCCATGTTCGCCGACGGCGACCTCATCCAGCTCAGCGACGTCGCCAAGGGTGGCAAGACCCTGCCCGACCGCACGTTCGAAGTCGGCAACGCCAACCTGCACGACGCCGACGCCGCCGGCACCACGCTCCAGGACCTGATGGACTTCTTCAACAACGTGCTCGGCATCGAGGACGCGATCTCCGGCGGCGTGAGCGTCACCAACGGCGTGGTCAGCATCGAGGGCAACGCCGGCACCACCAACGACCTGGACTTCGAGCCCGCCAACTTCACCGTCAACCCCGGCACCGCGGGCGCCAGTACGCCGGTGGCCTTCGACAAGGTGCAGGATGCCAACGGTGAATCGGTGCGCACCTCCTTCGTCGCCTACGACAGTCTCGGCGCGCCGATGACCATCGACGTGACCATGGCGCTGGAAGCCAAGACCAACGGCGGCACGCAGTGGCGCTACTACGCCCAGTCGTCCGACCACACCGCCCTCGACCGCCACATCGGCACCGGCGTGTTGAGCTTCAACACCCGCGGCCGGCTCCAGAACGTCTCCAACGCCGAGATTTCGATCGAACGCGACGGCACCGGCGCGCAGACGCCGCAGCAGATCGAGCTGCTGTTCGACCAGGGCAGCGAGGCGCTGTCCGCGCTGGCGGACGACGAAAGCCAGATTTCCCCGATCGCGCAGGACGGCTCGCCGCTCGGAACGCTGTCCGACTTTTCCATCACCGACGACGGCACGATCCAGGGCATCTTCTCCAACGGCCTGATGCGTGACCTCGGCCGGGTGCCCGTGGCCATGTTCGTCAACAACGAGGGCCTGGAGGAGGTCGGCGGCAACCTGTTCAAGCAGACGTCCAACTCCGGCCAGGCCGCCATGGTCAACGCCGGCACAGGCGGCGCAGGCCGCACCGTCGGCCGGGCGCTGGAGCAGTCCAACGTCGACCTCGCCGACGAGTTCATCAACCTCATCACTGCGACCACCGGCTTCAGCGCCAACTCGCGCGTGCTCACCACCGCCGACCGCCTGCTGCAGGAACTGATGACCGTCGTCCGATAAGCAGGCGGCATGAACAGCATCGCGCGAGACCGTACGGCTTCAGCCGCTCTGTCTTGAAGCGTTCCGGACTTGCACCATGATCACCGTCACCCGGCTCAACGGCAAAAAGCTCGTGGTCAACGCCGACCTGATCCGCACGATCGAGTCCAACCCGGACACGACGATCAAGCTGATCAACGGCGACCACATCCTCGTCCGCGAGTCGATGGAGGAGGTGGTGAGCCTGGCGATCGACTACGGCCGGATGTTGCGCAAGCTGCTCCCGCCGGACTAGCCTTCGCCTTGCCGCCAGCCGGGGCGGGCGAAACAACTGAGCATTGGGCCATCAGCATTCAGCCATAAGCCAGAACCCCCCGTCCGTTCGGCCTGTCGCTGGCCAATCGCTGAAAGCGGACGGCTCAATGCTCAGTAATGACTCAACGTGGCCCCCCGACCGGGCCGATAAACAATGGTGGACTGTGACTTGAGACGCTAGAGGGACGAACCACGCCATGGATCTCGGGATCCTATTCGGCTTCATTGGTACTTGGGTGCTCATCGCCTGCGCCATCCTGGTGGGGGGGGATGTCCGTCCGTTCCTTGATCCGATGAGCATGATTCTGGTGGTCGGCGGTTCATGCACGATCATCTTTTTCAGCATGCCCGCGCGCAACATCAAGGGCGTGGTGGCAGTGGTCAAAAAGGCGTTTTTCCACAGCTCCAAGCCGATCGAGCAGTTGATCGACGACCTGGTCTCCTACGCCGAGATCGCCCGGCGCGACGGCATCCTCAGCCTGGAGAACACGACCAAGGACATCGACGACCCGTTCATCGTCCGCGGCATCCAGATGGCCGTCGATGGCACGGACCCGGAGCTGATCGAGCAGATCATGGAGACGGAACTGGAGAACCTGATCGACCGCCACGAGACCGGCCGGGGCACGCTCGACCTGCTGGGCAAGTACGCCCCAGCCTTCGGCATGATCGGCACGCTGATCGGCCTGGTCCTCATGCTCGCCAACCTCGACGAACCGTCGAAGATCGGCCCGGGCATGGCGGTCGCCATCCTCACCACGCTGTACGGGGCGGTCATCGCCAACGCCGTCGCCCTCCCCTTGTCCGACCGCCTCGCCCGCCGCTCCAGCGAAGAGGTGCTCTACAAGACCATCATCATCAAGGGCGTCATGGCGATCCAGAGCGGCGACAACCCCCGCATCGTCGAACAGAAGCTGCGCACCTTCCTCCCCCCGGCCGCCCGCGGCGCCACGGAAGACGAGGAACGCGACGCGGCGTGAGAGACAGGAGTAGCCATGACAGGGTGACACGGTGACAAGGTGACAAGGTGACGTGCCGATCGAACCGCCATTTCACCTTGTCACCTTGTCACCCCCTCACCCTGTCACCCGCAAACCATGGCGAAAAAGAAGTGCAAATGTCCGCCCGAAGGTGCACCGCTGTGGGTTTTGACCTACGGCGACATGATGTCGCTGTTGCTGGTCTTTTTCATCATGCTCGTGGCCCTCTCGGAAATTCCGGAAAACGACGAGTTCAAGTCCATCATGGCGGAGATCCAGGAGGCCTTCGGCATGCAGGGCGGCGGCGGCAAGCTGCCGACTGACGAAGACCCCGCCCTTTCGCTGATGAAAATCCTCGAACAGGTCCAACTCCAGCAGCAACGCGAACCGCAACACTCGAACACGGACGACCCCGGCATCGACGGCCGGGAGGCCACCGTCACGCAGGTCCGAGAAGGCATGCGATTCATCGTCGGCGGACGAATCACGTTCGAGCCCGGATCGGCCGATCTAACAGATACGGCCAGGCGGCAGCTCCGCCAGGTCGCGGGCCTGATGCGCGGCTATGAGAACATCATCGAGCTGCGCGGCCACGCCTCGGGCAGCGAACGCAACCATGTCGGCCAGCCGGGCGACCCGTACCCGGACATCGACATGCTCAGCTATGCCCGGGCCAAGGCGGTGATGGCGTACCTCGTCAGTGACGAGATGGGCATCCGGCAGGACCGCATCCGCCTGATCGCCAGCGGCGACCGCGAACCGCTGGTCCGCCGACGCTACGACAGCCACCAGCTCGAGCCCAACCGCCGGGTGGAAGTGCTGGTCACCGAGTCCCTTGTCACCGAGTTCACGGAGCCGAGCTCGGCCCATTAGCACGGACGCGCCTGCCAACCTGACCGTGATCGAAAGAGCAAGCTGCGATGCCGGACAATGACGCCAACAAGAATGCGGAGAGCCCGAAGAAGGGTTTCCCGATCAAGACGATGCTGATTCTGTTCGCCGTGCTGGCACTGGAGGGGGCGGCGATCTCGGCGGTGTTCATGCTCAGCGGCGGGCCGCAGGACGCCCGCGCCGAGGGGGCCGTCGAAGACGAGGCCGCCCGCGCCGAGCAGCCGGTGGAAGTGCTGGTGATCGCCGACAAGTTTCAGAACACCCGCACCGGCCGGTCGTACCTGTACGACACGGAAATCTACATCGTCATCAAGCGCAAGCACCGCCCGTCGGTCGAGCAGAAGATTGATTCGATGGCGGCCCAAATCACCAGCGACGTGGCGGTCATCTTCCGCCGCGCCGAGCCGGCCCACCTGCTCGAGCCGGAGCTGGCGACGCTGAAGCGACAGATCGAGGCGGCGCTGAACAACCGGCTGGGCCACAACGAAGAGGGCGAGCCGCTGGTACAGGAAGTGGTCGCCCAAGTGATGCGCTTCCGAGGGGATTTGTGATGCTTTCTCCCCTCCCTCCGCGAGGGGGCGGGGGAGAGTGTCGTCGAACGCCGTTGGCTTATGAAAGCAGGGGGATGTAGGGTGGTTGTGGACACCCTCCCCCCAGCCCCTCCCAAAGGGAGGGGAGTAAGTCATTGCACTGCACACTGCCTGCCAACTTTTAACGCATAACGCAGACGAGAACGATCATGGCGGATCAACCCACGGGCAAGGACGCGCCCCAAGAGTCCGACGGCGGCGCCCCGCCCCCCAAGTCGGAGGCGGAAGGCGAGGCGGGTGTCGACGAAGTGCTCGACGCGGCCAGCGCTTCGCTGAACGAGATCAAGGCCGAGGTCGACGCCGCCGCCGGCGAGCAGGATTTCGCCGACGCGGACACTGCCGGTACGGACGAGGCGGCGGGCGAAGGCGGCACAAGCCTCGAACTGCTCGGCGACGTCGAGCTGGACGTGATGATCGAGCTCGGCCGAACCGAGATGCTCGTCGAGGACGTGCTGAAGTTGCAGTCGGGCAGCGTGGTGGAGTTGGACAAGCTCGCCGGCGACCCGGTGGACGTGTACGTCAACGGCCGGCTGATCGCCCGCGGCGAGGTGCTCGTGCTCAACGACAACTTCTGTATCCGCATCTCCGAGGTGCTCGCCGACCTCGAGCAGGAAGCCGAGGCCGCCGTCGAAGCCCAGCAGGCGAGCGCGGAGTAGCCGTCGCTTTTTTAGCCGTCGCCTTTATGGCGACGCGCAGTCGTTTGGTCACGCCGATCGCCATCCGCGTCGCCATGAAGACGACGGCTAACCAGACGCCGTCGAGCCTGGACCGGCCGCGCTGAACACCGTTCTACTTTTTCTCCCGCAACAAATTACAGTCCGCCCCCCGTGCGTCGCCGATAGGGAATGACAGCGCGGCGTTTGCCGCGTGATTCAATCACTCTCGGGATGTCGCGCGGCCGATGGTGGACCGTCGCGCGTGACACGTGTGGGGATCGGGGGGAAACACCAGACGCGGAGCGTCGGTGCGAGTCTGTGCAAGGCCATGGAGGGCCGAACCGTGCGAGCGTGGACACATGCCATCGCCTTCGTCGGCGCGTTGCTGCTGGGCAGCGGCGTCGCGGTGGCCGATGCGCCCGCCCGCGCCGCCTCGGCCAATGACGGGACCGACCTGTCGGTCGACGCGGCCGACGACGCTTCGACTGCCACGGATGCGTCCGACGCCGCCGGCCGTGACCGCGTCCGCGAACTGGCGGACCACCTCATCGGCGGCCGGGCCACGACCGTCTCCCCTGCCGCCGCCGCGCCCGCCGGCGACGCATCCGACGCCGATGCCGCCGATGCCGACCCCGAAGCCCGCCCTCTCCCGTCGCGCGAAAGCGAACGCCTCGGCCCCCCGCCCGACGACGCCGGCGACCGCTCGACCAACAACAACCTCTTCGCCGGCACGGGCTCGATGGTGCTCAACACCCTCACGGCCCTCGGCGTGGTCATCGGCCTCATCCTCGGGCTCCGCTGGGTCTGGACCAAAGTGTCCGGCCAACCCACCGTCGGCGCCAGCCCCGTCGTCGAAGTGCTCGCACGCACGCCCGTCGCACCCCGCAACCACATCCTCATCGTCCGCATCGGCAACCGCATCCTCATCGTCGGCGATTCCTCGGCCGGCCTGCGCACGCTCGCCACCGTCGACGACCCCGACGAGATCGCCGACCTGCTCACCGCCGTCACCGCCGCGCAGGACACCTCCATTTCCCGCGGCTTCAACCAACTGCTCAACCGTTTCCAGGGCGACTACGACCCCGCGGTCGACCCCGCCGTCGTGCCGCACTTCGATGACGAGGGGGGCGACCGCAGCGAGCACGTCGTCGACCGTGCCCGCAGTTCGGTGAGCGGTCTCATGTCGCGCCTTCGCCTCATGGGCGGGAAGGGGGGCGGGGGCTGATGGAAAGTTTCGCGTTTCGACTTGCGGGTTCCGCGTTCAAGCCAGCCGTGTACGGCTTCGCGGTCCTGCTCTGCCTGCTCGCCCTGGCCCCCGCGCCCGCGCTGGCGCAGGCCGGCGGCGACAACACGCTGGACCCGCAGAACCCGCTGTCGATTCTCGAAAACGCCAGCCGGGCCTTGCCCATCGGTGAGCAGAACGCCGCGGAAGGTGAAGGCGGTGGCCAAGGGGATGGCGCGCCGCTGAGCGCTACGCTCTCGATCATCCTGCTGCTGTCGGTCCTGTCGCTGGCGCCGGCGATCCTGGTGATGTGCACCAGCTTCACGCGCATCGTCGTCGTGCTCGCGCTGCTGCGGCAGGCGATCGGCACGCAGGCGCTGCCGCCGTCGCAGGTGATCATCGGTCTGTCGCTGTTCATGACGTTCCTGGTGATGGCGCCGACGTTCGACCGCATCAACACCGACGCGCTCCAGCCGTTGCAGAACAACGAGATCAGCGAGATGGAAGCGTGGGAACTGGCCAAGCAGCCGGTGCGGGACTTCATGTTCGACCAGCTTGAGTATGCGGACAACTGGGACGACCTGTACATGATCCTCAACTACCGGGGGGTGGACACGAGTGAGCCGGAAAACCTGACGCGGGCCGATGTGGACATGCTCACGCTGATTCCCGCGTTCGTGCTCAGCGAGTTGAAGATTGCGTTTCTGATCGGGTTTCGGCTGTACCTGCCGTTCCTGATCATCGACATGGTGGTGGCGAGCGTGTTGATTTCGATGGGCATGATGATGCTGCCGCCGATCCTCATCAGCTTGCCGTTCAAGTTGCTGCTGTTCGTGCTGGTGGATGGGTGGATGCTCGTGGCGGGCAACCTGCTCAACAGTTTTGCCGTGCCGGGGGTGACGTAGAAGCTTTTCGCTTCTGGCTGATAGCTGGAGACCCGACCATGACGATTGACCAGGCGGTGGACGTGTTGCGTGAGGCGATGAGCCTGATGTTGATGCTCAGCTTTCCGATCCTCGCCGCGGCGCTGGTGATCGGGCTGGCGATCAGCCTGTTGCAGGCGGTGACGCAGGTGCAGGAGCAGACGTTGAGCTTCGTGCCCAAGATTCTGGGCATGGGGGTGATGGCGATCATCGCCATGCCGTGGATCACGATGAAACTGCTGGCGTTCGCCGAGCGCATGTTCGCGGGTTACTGACAACCGCGCCTGCCCTTTAGCCGCGCAGCGCAGCGGAGCGCGCACTCTGTTTGGAACGTAGAGGTCATGGAGGACCGACCGATTGATCGCCGACTTGCGGCCACTTCTGGACCACCTGCCCGCGTGGCTGATGGTGCTGTTCCGGTTGACAGGGATCTTCCTGTTCGCGCCGGTGTTCGGCAGCCCGGTCGTGCTGCGCCAGGTGAAAGTCTTTCTGGTGATCGGCCTCTCGTTCTGCGTCTACCCCATGCTGCTCGACCCCGCCCGGCCGTCCGCCGCGCTGCTGGCGCCGATGATCGGCCACGAGCCGGCGCTCTGGTCCATCGCCGCCGCCATCGGCCTGGAGCTGATCGTCGGCCTGGCCATCGGCTACTGCGCCAGCCTGCCGCTGATCGCCATGCAGATCGGCGGCCAGCTCATCGACCAGCAGGTGTTTCCCGGGTCGGCGGGCGTGTTCAACCCCGAACTCAACGAGCAGTCCACCATCATGGGCGAAATGCTCTTCCTCACCGCCCTGGCGATCTTCGTCATCGTCGGCGGACACCGCGTCATGCTCGCCGCACTGATCGGCAGCTTCGACCATGTGCCCCCCGGCGGGTTCACCGACTTCAACTCCCTGCTGCACCTGGTGGTGGGCCTGCTCCAGTCGGCGTTCGAGATCGGCCTGCGCATCGCCACGCCCCTGCTTTGCCTGGTCTTCCTCGAAACGCTGGCGATGGGCTTCATCGCCCGCACCGTGCCGGGCATCAACATCCTCAGCGTCGGCTTCGCCGTCCGCAGCGTGATCGGCGCGGCCGTGCTGGTCATGGGCATCGGCGTGATGGTGGCGATCTACACCGACGGCCTGCAACAGATGCTCCGCCGACTGCTCGGCGCATTCACCGGATAAACACATTGAAAAACCACAGAGACACAGAGAAGAGATGAAACCACGGATGCACACCGATCGGCATTTAGCCCCGCAGCGCAGCGGAGGGGTGGGAACCGTGCATCATCGGCGGCATCCCTCCGCTGCGCTGCGGGGCTAACGGCGCTGTGGTTCATCCCGCTTTTTAGACACCGTAAAGACCTTTAACCCTGACCGCACATGGCTGAGAACAACGCCGCTGGCGAAAAAACGGAAGCGCCCACGCCGCGCAAGCGCGAGGAGGCCCGGCGCGAAGGCAACGTGCCCAAGAGCACGGACCTCAACGCCGCCTGCGCGCTGCTCGCGGCGGTGGTGCTGATGTACATGCTCGGGCGGCGGATGTTCGGCGGGCTCAAGACGCACCTGGAGGTGATGCTCTCGGCGTCGCGGGACGGCAATCCCACGCGGCCGGACGACCTGCTCTCGATCGGCTCGTTCACGCTGAACATCCTGACGTCGGCGGTGCTGCCGTTGATGATCGCCATTGCGGCGGTGGTGCTGCTGGTGGCGGTGGGGCAGGTCGGGTTCCTGGTGACGCTCAAGCCGGTGACGCCGAGCTTCAGTAAACTGTCGCCGGTGCGGGGCATCAAGAACATGACCAACGCCCGCGCCGCGATGCGCTTCGTGATGAGCCTGTGCAAGTTGACGGTTATCGCCGGCCTGGCCGCGTTTTTGATCTACAACGACCTGCCGCAGATCCTCGTGCTGCCGCAACTCGCCGCGGGGCAGGCGTTCGCGGTGGCCTGTCAGATCACGTTCTTGCTGGCGCTGAAGCTCTCGGCGTTGCTGATCGTGCTGGCGATCCTGGACTTCTCGTTTCAGCGCATTCAGCACGAACGCGAGTTGAAGATGAGCAAGCAGGAGGTCAAGGACGAGATGAAGAAGATGGAAGGCGACCCGCTCACCAAGCAACGCCGGTCGCGCGTGGCCCGGCAACTGGCGATGCAGCGGATGGCCCAGCAGGTGCCGCAGGCCGACGTGATCGTGACCAACCCGACGCACTACGCCATCGCCCTGAAGTACGACGCGCAGACGATGCGGGCGCCGAAGCTGGTCGCCAAGGGCGCGGATTTCATGGCCATGCGCATCCGCCAGATCGCGGCGCTGAACGCCATCCCGATCGTCGAACGCAAAGAGCTGGCCCGCGCGTTGTACGCCAACGTTGACGTCGGCCAGGAAGTGCCCCCGGAGCATTACACCGCCGTCGCCGAGATCATGGCGTACGTGTATCGCCTGAGCGGACGCAAGAGTGCGTGAGGAGGAATTTCCAATGACAAAATCCAAATGGCAAATGAGAAGGCAGGCGAACGTGCGACAGGGGCAATTTGCGTAATGCAGTGTCTCGCCTCATTTGTCATTTGAATTTTGACATTTGTCATTCACCCCTATGGCTAAACAGCCCGCCAACCTGATGACCATGACCGGCTTTGCCGACACGTTTCAGCGCTACCAGTCGCTGATCGTGCCGGTGCTGTTCATCGCCATGCTCTCGGTCATCGTCGTGCCCGTGCCGACACTGGTGATCGACCTGCTGATCACCACCAACATCGCGCTGGCGGCGCTGATCCTGATGACCGTGCTCTTCGTCCGCAGCCCGCTGGACTTCTCCGGCTTCCCGTCGCTGCTGCTGGGCACGACCATGTTCCGCCTCGTGCTCAACATCGCCACCACCCGGCTGATCCTCTCCATGGACGCCGACTCGCCCGAGCAGGCCACCGCCGTCGCCGGCCGCGTGGTGCAGGCGTTCGCCGAGTTCGTCACGGGCGGGTCGATGGCGGGGGCGACCAGCGTGGTCGTCGGCGTGATCCTGTTCGTGATCCTCATCATCGTGCAGTTCGTGGTGATCACCAAAGGCGCGACGCGCATCAGCGAAGTCGCCGCCCGCTTCCAGCTCGACGGCATGCCGGGCAAGCAGATGGCCATCGACGCCGACCTCAACGCCGGGCTGATCGACGAGAAGCAGGCCAAGGCCCGCCGACAGCAGATCACCGACGAGTCCGACTTTTACGGCAAGATGGACGGCTCGGCCAAGTTCGTGCGCGGCGATGCCATCGCCGGCATCATCATCACCGTCGTCAACATCCTCGCCGGCTTCGCGGTGGGCATGGCGATCAAGGGGTGGAGCTTCGGCGACTCGCTGCAGGTCATCACGCTGCTGACCATCGGCGACGGACTGGTCTCGCAACTCCCGGCCCTGGTGATCTCGCTGGCGGCGGGCCTGATCGTCACCCGCTCGGCCAGCGACCGCGACATGGGCACGGAGCTGACGCAACAGCTCACCCACCGCGGCGCCGCGCTGGGCATCACCGCCGGCTTCCTGGTGCTCATGGCGTTCACCGGCATGCCGATGCTGCCGATGCTGCTGGCCGCCGGGAGCATCGGCGGGCTGGCGCTGCTGCTGCGCCGCGCCGGCCAGCGGCGCGAAACCGCCACCGTGGAAGCCGAGCAGGCCAAGGCCGCCCGCGTCGAGAAGCCGCCGGTCGAGCAGTCGCTGCACGTCGACACGCTGGAACTGGAAGTCGGCTACGGGCTGGTGCGGCTGGTCGACGCGTCGCAGGGCGGCGACCTGCTGGAGCGGATCGACATGATTCGCCGACAATTGGCAGGCGAACTGGGCTTCGTCATGCCGCCGGTGCGCATCCGCGACAACATGCAGCTCGCGCCCAACGCGTACCACATCAAGCTGCGGGGCAATTCGATCGCCAACGGGCAGGTGCATCCCGGGCAGTTCCTGGCGATGGACAGCGGGCTGGCGAGCGAATCGCTGCCGGGCGTGAAGACGCGCGAGCCGGCCTTCGGGCTGGACGCGACGTGGATCGAGTCCGGCCAGAAGCAGCGGGCCGAGGCGCTCAATTACACCGTGGTGGATGCGACGAGCGTGCTGGCGACGCACCTGACGGAGACGGTGAAGGGCCACGCCGCCGAGTTGTTGTCGCGCGAGGAGACGAACAACTTGATTGCGCAGCTCAAGGAGAAGGCGCCGAAGCTGGTGGAGGAAGTGCTGGGCGCACCGGGCGCGGAGCAGACGCCGCCGGTGAAGCCCGCGGAGTTGCAGAAGGTGTTGCAGAACCTGTTGCGCGAGCGTGTGCCGGTGCGGGACATGGAGACGATTCTCGAAACGCTGGGCGACTGGGCGCCGCGCACGAAGGACCTGGAGGTGCTCACCGAGTACGTGCGCAACGCCTTGCGGCGGACGATCTGCAGCACGTACACCGTGACCGAGGCGGGCCGGGATGAGGAAAGCGGCCTGGAAGATGGCACGCCGGTGACAAAGCTGTATTGTGTGAGTCTCGACCCGGCGTTGGAGGATCGGATCAACGGCTACATCGAGCGGTCGGCCGAGGGCACGAGCATGACGATGCCGCCTTCGGTGGCCAACCGCATCACCGCCGCGATGATCCAGGAATTGCAGCGGCTGTTGCAGGCGGGGCATCACCCGGTGGTGCTGGCGTCGCCGCAGGTGCGGGCGTCGGTGCGACGGCTGATCGAGCCGCATTTGCCCAACGCGGCGGTGCTGGGTTACAACGAGGTGAGCAAGGGCGTCGAGGTGGAGTCGCTGGGCCTGGTGCAGGTCGCCAGCGAACGTCGTGAAGAGATGGCGGGAAGCGTGTAAGTTATTTGAGCCATGAGCCGTCAGCTATCAGCTTTCAGCCATCAGCCTGCGACGCGGTGGCACACAGCATCGTCTCTGGCTTATGGCTGATGGCTGACAGCTTAAGGCTCAGCCGGCGAACCATGGATGGGTCGTTGACCACAAGGGGCAAGGGACTGTGAACGTCAGAACATTCACCGCCAGAACGATGGCCGAGGCGCTGGTGCATGTTCGTCGCACGATGGGCGCGGATGCGGTCATCCTTCACACGCGCAGCTACAAGCGGGGCGGCGTGCTCGGCTTCGGCGCCCGGTCGGTGGTGGAAGTCACCGCCGCAGACGGGCGGGAAGTGGGGCGTAAGAAACGAACGGCGGCGCTGCGCGATCGGCAGCCGCAGTTGGCGGAACTGATGGCCAAGCGCGGCCGCTCAGCGGAATATGACAACGCCCGCGAGGCCGGGCGACTTCAGTCGCCCGGACCGGGGCCACGCAATGAGCCGGCGCTGGCGGGAGACCTGATCAAGCGAACCTACGCGGCGGCGCGGGCGGAGTTTGAAAAATCGCAGGCCGCGACGCCGGCCCCGGTGGCGCCGGTCCCCATCGCGGCCCCGGCCGCGCCGGCGGCGGCGAGCAACCCGGAGCAGTTGGCCGAGGAGATGAAGGCGATCAAGCGGATGGTCGCCCGGATGATGACCAGCAAGCAGGCGCGGGGGCGGGGCGAGGCGAAGCCCGACGTGCCGGACAAGCTGTTCGACCAGTACCTGGCGCTGCTGGAGCAGGAAGTGGCCGAGGAACTGGCGGAAGAGATCGTCGGGCAGGTGCGCGGCCAACTGAGCGATGCCGACCTCGACAACGAGCAGGCCTGCCGCAAGGCCGTCATGGAGACGGTCGCCCAGGTGCTGCCCGCCGGCGAAGCCGCGAACTGCAAGTCACAGCCGACCCACGACGGCCGACCGCGCACGATCGCACTCGTGGGCCCGACCGGCGTGGGCAAGACAACCACGGTGGCGAAGCTGGCGGCGACGTTCAAGCTCAAGCACAAGCAGAAGGTGGGCCTGATCACGCTGGACACCTACCGCATCGCGGCGGTGGACCAGTTGCGGACCTATGCGGGCATCATCGGCGTGCCGTTGCGCGTCGTGACCAGCCCGGCGGAGCTGGAGCAGGCCATCGCCAGCTTCCACGACTGCGACGCGGTGCTCATCGACACCGCCGGCCGATCGCAGCGCGATGACCCGCGCTTGAGCGAGCTGGCGTCGTACATCGAAGCGGCGACGCCGCACGAGGTGCACCTGGTGCTTTCCTCGACGTGCACGCAGAAGGTGCTCGAAGACACGATCGAGCGGTTTTCCAAAATCCACACGGACCGTATCATCTTCACGAAGCTGGACGAGGCGGTGACGTTCGGCGTGGTACTGAACGTGATGCGGAAGGTCAAGAAACGACTCAGTTACATCACCACGGGCCAGGAGGTGCCGCACCAGATCGAGCCGGGCCGACCCGATCGACTCGCGGCATTGATGCTCGGTGAAGGTGTGGTGCATCAATCATGATAGCGGACCAGGCGGAAGCATTACGCGGGCTCGTCGAAAGCGAGCGGCGGACGTCCAACGTGCGTCGCACGCGGACGTTGGCGATTACCAGCGGCAAGGGCGGCGTGGGCAAGACGACGATGTCGGTGAACCTGTCGGTGCAGCTTGCGCAGATGGGCCGGCGGGTCGTGCTCATCGACGCCGACCTGGGCACGGCCAACGCGGACGTGCTGTGCAACCTCGCGCCGCGCGGCGGGCTGGCGCATGTCGTCGCCGGCCGGATGACGCTGGAGCAGGCGATGATCGACGCGCCCGGCGGGTTTCGCCTCGTGCCCGGTGCGTCGGGGTTGGCGCAGATGGCGGCGCTGAGTGACTACGAGCGCAGCCGGCTGATGGACCAGATGCACGCGATGGAGGCCGGGGCCGACCTGGTGGTGATCGACACGGGCGCGGGCGTGGGGCCGAACGTGCTGGGGTTTCTGGCGGCGGCGGACGAGGTGCTGGTGGTGACGACGCCCGAGCCGACGGCGATCACGGATGCGTATGCGGTGATCAAGACGTTGGTGCGCGAGATGCGGGCGCGCGAGCAGGAGCCGGTGGTCTGCGTGCTGGTGAACCAGGTGCGTGACGAGCCGGAGGCGAAGGCGGTGTACGACCGGGTGGCGGCGGTGTGCCAGCGGTTCCTGGAGTTCACGCCGCGGCTGGCGGGGCATGTGGTGTCGGACCCGCGGGTGGCGCTCTCCGTGCGTCGGCGAAGTCCGTTCGTGATCGAGAGCCCGAGCTGCCTGGCGAGCACCTGTCTGAACCGGCTGGCGCATCGGCTGGACCGCCACGCGGCGCAGCCGCCGGGGGCGAGCCTGTTTCGCCGAATGGCGGGCTGGCTGGTGGGTTGAGGGGGGTGGATGAACGCCGCTCGCGCGGTTGTGAACAATTCATCCACAATGAACGAGCATCTCGTGACATGTGCAAAACGTAGGGACTATCCCGCAAAAGACGGTAGAACATGCACGCTTCGGCCGGATATGGCTTGTGAATTGAAATTTTTTCCAGCATCTGCTTGGGGCAAGGGTTCACAGGACCGGCCGCTGCCTTTATGATGCTGCTACTTAGGACTGCGTCTACACGAGCAAAGGAGTGCTCGCGATTCCATCCCGCGTCATCGCATCTTGTTTTGCCTTGGTCAGCTTCGCTGCGGCGCTGCTAGTGGGGCTGTTGTCCGGCAACGGGGCCGGCGTCATCATCTGGCGCGCCACCCTCGTGATGCTGGCCTGCTGGGTCATCGGCTGGATCGTCGGCCTGGTGGCGCAGCGCGTGGTTGACGATCACATCCAGACGTACAAACAGAACAATCCCATTCCGGGTGAAGCAGACGCCGAGGCCGGCGTTGAGGAAACCTCGATCACAGAGGGACCGGCCGAGCAGCGGACGGCGGCGTAACGGGCGATAGCCCCGCATGCGGTCGCACCGATTCGCTCGATCAATCGTCACACGAGCCCAGGGACGGGCAGAGGTTTGGGGGACGGTCAAGGAGCAGACAATGGCGAAACCTCGGCACACAACCATGCGGACCGCATCGATCGACCAGGCCGACATCCTGGAGGTCTGGAACGAATACAAGGCCACCGGCGACGAGGCGCTGCGCAACCGGCTCATGGAGCATTACCTCCCGCTGGTGAAGTACAACGCCGAGCGCATTCACCAGAAGCTGCCCGACGAAGTCGATGTGGAAGACCTCATGTCCGCCGGGATCTTCGGCCTGATGGACGCCATCGACGCGTTCGACCGCGACCGCGGCGTGAAGTTTGAAACCTACTGCGCCCCGCGCATCCGCGGCGCCATCCTCGACGAGCTGCGCTCGATGGACTGGGTGCCCCGCCTCGTCCGCTCGCGCTCCAGCCAGGTGGACCAGGCGCGCAAGCGGCTGGAGATGCGCCTGGGCCGGAAGGCGACCGACGACGAGATCGCCAAGGAGATGGGGCTCAGCCAGGAGGAGTTCGGCAAGATCCGCAAGGACGCCGGCGCGGTGGGCGTCGTGTCGCTGAGTCGCAAGTGGTTCGAGACCGACTCGAACAAGGACGTGCGCGAGATCGACGTGCTCGAAGATGCCCGGCAGGCCAACCCCTTCTCCGCCGTCTCCAAACGCGACATGAAGGACCTGGTCACCAAGGGCCTCTCGCGCGCCGAGCGACTCATCATCATCCTCTACTACTACGAGGAGATGACGATGAAGGAGATCGGCGTGACGCTGGACCTCTCCGAGTCGCGCGTGAGCCAGATGCACAGCTCGATCCTCGCCCGCCTCAAGGCACAACTCCAGCACCGCGGCAAGGAGTTGCAGTCGGAAGCGGAGTAGGACGTCGCTCGTTTGTGGTGATCTTCGAAGCCCACGGATTCCATCCGTGGGCTTTTTCTTTCATCCGCTTGACGCGCCCGCCCGATCGGCGGACCATGCTTCGACTATGCCCGACACCGACCTGCCCTCGACCTTGGACGCCCTGCTGCGCCGCGCGGTGACTGCCGCATTCGGTGAAGCGTACGCCGACACCGACCCCGTCCTCCGCCCCGCCGCGAACCCGACGTTCGGCGACTACCAGGCCAACGTCGCCATGGCGCTGGCCAAGCAGGTGCAACAAAAACCGCGCGACGTGGCCGAGGCGATCGTGGCGAAACTGCGCGACGACTCCGCCGGCGAAGGCCTGTTCGAGTCGATCGACATCGCCGGCCCCGGCTTCATCAACCTCCGCCTGACCGCAGGCGCGCTCGACCGCCACGCCGCCGGCATGCTCGACGACGACCGCCTGGGCGTGCCCGACGTCGTGCCGGCGACGGTGGTGGTCGACTACTCGGGCCCGAACGTCGCCAAGGAAATGCACGTCGGCCACCTGCGCTCCAGCGTCATCGGCGACGCCATCGCCCGCGTGCTCGCTTTCCAGGGGCACGCCGTCATTCGGCAAAACCACCTCGGCGACTGGGGCACGCAGTTCGGCATGCTCATCGAACACCTGGCCGAGTCAGGCTGGACCCCCGGCGCGGCGCAGGAGGCCGGCGCGACCGACACGCTCATCGCCGACCTCAACCGCCTCTACCGTGAAGCCAAGCAGAAGTTCGACGCCGACGCCGACTTCGCCGACCGCGCCCGCCAGCGCGTGGTGGCGCTGCAAGGTGGCGACGCGGAGACGGTGGCGCTGTGGCGTGACCTCGTCGCCGAGTCGAAGCATCACTTCAACGCGGTGTACGAACGGCTGGCGGTGTCGCTGACCGACGCCGACGTGCGCGGCGAGAGCTTTTACAACGACCGCCTGCCCACGGTGATCGAAGACCTGGCCCAGGCGGGCCTGCTGGAGGAAAGCCAGGGCGCGGCGGTGGTGTTTCTCGAAGGCTACCAGGACCGCGAAGGCGAGCCGTTGCCGTTGATCGTGCGCAAGCGCGACGGCGGCTACCTGTACGCGACGACCGACCTCGCCGCCGCCCGCTACCGCATCGACGAACTCGGCGCGCAGCGGATCATCTACGTCACCGACGCCCGGCAGGGCCAGCACTTCGCGATGCTCTTCGCCGCGCTGCGCAAGGCGGGGTGGGCGGGGCAGAGCGTTCGGCTGGATCACGTCGCGTTCGGCACGGTGCTCGGGCCCGACCGCAAGCCGTTCAAGACGCGCTCGGGCGAAACGGTGCGGTTGGCCGACCTGCTCGACGAAGCGGAGAAGCGAGCCGAGGCAATTATCACGGAGAAGAACTCCGAGCTTTCGCAAAACGAGCGGAAAGAGATCGCGCATGTCATCGGCATCGGCGCGCTGAAGTACGCGGACCTGGCCAGCGACCGCATCAAGGATTACGTCTTCGACTGGGACCGCATGCTCGCGTTCGACGGGAACACTGCCCCGTACCTGCAAAACGCTTACGTCCGCATCCGCTCGATCTTCCGTAAGGGGCAGCTTGATGCCGACCACGTCCGGCCCGACGCGATCGCCGTGACGGAGCCGGCCGAACGCGCGCTGGTGCTGAAGCTGTTGCAGTGGCCAACCACCTTGGCGGCGGTGGCGGACAGCCTCGAACCGCATCGGCTGTGCACGTATCTGTACGAGCTGGCGTCGGCGTACCACCAATTTTACGAGCACTGCCCGGTGCTGACGGCGGAGCAGACGGCGACACGCGACAGCCGGCTGGCGCTGTGCGAACTGGTGGCGCGGACACTGCGGCAGGGGCTGGATCTGCTGGGGATTGATGTGGTGGAGCGGATGTGAACGGCAGAACCCACGGATCGAATCCGTGGGCTTCGGCTATCATTTCGGGATGCTCGACGTTGCATTGAAAGAGTGGGCGGTGGTCTGCGATCTGCTGCTGGAAGGGCGGTTGACGCTGCTGCTGCGCAAGGGCGGGATTCACGAGCGAGGTGGCGTGGCGGTGTTCGAGTTGGAGCACCCGCGATTCGCGCTGTTTCCCGCGTGGCTGCACCAGGTGCCCAACCGCATGAAGCCGGCCTATCGCGAGCGCGTGGTGCGGCGGCGGGAAGAGCCTGTGGAGGTGACGTTGCAGGGCATGGCGGAGGCGACGCACATCTGGCAAGTGCCGTCGCGGGAGGCGTTCGATGCGCTGGACGATCTGCACGTGTGGTCGAAGCCGCAGATCGACATGCGGTTCAACTACAAGCCGGAGCGGCCGCTGTACCTGGTGGCGGTGCGGGTGTCGCGGCTGGCGGCGCCGAAGACGATTGTGAATCGGCCGGCGTACGCGGGGTGCAAGAGTTGGGTGCCATTAGAGGCGGGGGATGCGGTGGACGAGGGCGGGGCGGCGGCGGTGGTGGATGAGGGGGCGTATGGGCGCGTGGTAGCGCGGGTGGAACGCGCGATGAGGCCCACGGATTGAATCCGTGGGCTTCGGGCGGTGATTACTGGAGCCAGGGGGCGAGGGGGGTGAGGAGGGGGGCGATGACGAGGGACCAGATGGCCATGACGTTGATGAGGATGTTCATCGACGGGCCGGAGGTGTCCTTGAGCGGGTCGCCCACGGTGTCGCCGACGACGGTGGCGGCGTGGGCGGGGGAGTTTTTGCCGCCTTCGTTGTCTTCTTCGATCCACTTTTTGGCGTTGTCCCACGCGCCGCCGGCGTTGGCCATGAACAAGGCGAGGGCGACGCAACTGAGCAGCGCGCCGACGAGCATGCCGCCGAGCGCCTGCGCGCCGAGGCCGAAGCCGACGGCCAGGGGCATGCCGACGGCGAGCAGGGCGGGGAAGACGAGGCGTTTCATCGCGCCGTCGGTGGCGATTTCGACGCACCGCTCGGCGTCGGGCTGGGCCTTGCCTTCGAGCAGGCCGGGGATGTCGCGGAACTGCCGGCGGATCTCTTCGATCATTTCGAATGCTGCGCCGCCGACGGCCTTCATGGTGATCGAGCCGTTGAGGAAGGCGGTGAGTCCGCCGAGGAAGATGCCGACGAGAACGATGGGGTTGCCGAGATCGAGGGTGAAGATGTAGTCGGGCGTGTCGAGTTGCTGGGTGGCCTGGACGGTGTTCATGAAGGCCTTGATCATGGTCAGGGCGGCGAGGCCGGCGGCGCCGATGGCGAAGCCCTTGCCGATGGCGGCGGTGGTGTTGCCGACGGAATCGAGGCCGTCGGTGATGCGTCGGGTGTCGGGTCCCATGCCGGACATTTCGGCGATGCCGCCGGCGTTGTCGGCGACGGGGCCGTAGGCGTCGATGGCCATGGTGATGCCGACGGTGGCGAGCATGCCGACGGCGGCGATGCCGACGCCATATTCGGCGGCGAGCAGGTAGCTGGAGAGGATGATGCCGGCGATGGTGAGGATGGGCACGACGACGGACTCGAGGCCGACGGCGATGCCGTTGATGATGACGGTGGCGACGCCGGTGCGTGCCGAGCGGCCGATGTCGCGAACTGGCTTGCCGCCGGTGTAATACTCGGTGACGCCGCCGATGATGACGCCGCCGAGCGCGCCGACGAGGACAGCGCCCCAGACGCGCCAGCTCACGTCGAGCCACTGGGTGAGCGCGAAGGCGCCGACCATGAACAGCACCGCCGCGCCGATCGAGCCGATGCGGAGGGCGACGATCGGGTTCAGGCGTGAGACGAGCTGGACGCCGGCGATGCCGAAGATCGAGCAGAGCAGGCCGAGCGAGGTCATGGCCAGCGGCAGGAACATGAGCACGGCGCGGGTCTGGCCTTCGGTCTGATCGGCGGTGACGAGCCCGGCGGCGCTGGTGGCGGCCATGGTGGCGGCGATGGCGATGGTGGCGATCTGCGAGCCGCAGTAGCTTTCGAAGATGTCCGAGCCCATGCCGGCGACGTCGCCGACGTTGTCGCCGACGTTGTCCGCGATGACGCCGGGGTTGCGCGGATCGTCCTCGGGGATGCCGGCCTCGACCTTGCCGACGAGGTCGGCGCCGACGTCTGCGGCCTTAGTGAAGATGCCGCCGCCGACGCGATAGAAGAGTGCGACCAGCGACGCGCCCATGGCGAAGCCTTCGATGGCGTAAGCGCCGCCCTTGGTGGCGTCGTCGTCGCCGCCGCCGAGGTCGATGAACAGGTAGAAGAGGGTGCCGATGCCGACGAGGCCCATGGCGGCGACGGTGAGGCCCATGACCGAGCCGCCGAGGAAGGCGACGGAGAGGGCGGGGCCGCGTCCGCCGGTGTGGGCGGCGACGGCGGTGCGGACGTTGGCTTTGGTGGCGGCGTACATGCCGACGAAGCCGGCGACGGCGGAGCAGATGGCGCCGAAGTAGAAGGCGAACGCGGTCTGCCAACTGAGGAAAAAGCCTACGAGCAGGCCGATGATCAGGGCGAAGACGGCCATGACGCGCAGCTCGCGCGTCATGAAGGTCATGGCGGAGCGGTGGATCTGGTCGGCGATCTCGGCGACGCGGCCCGTGCCGCCGTCGCGCTTGGCGATCAGGGTGTAGACGACGAAGGCGGCGGCGAGGCCGGCGACGCCCATGAGCGGGGCGAGAATGGCGAGGTAATCGGGCATGGAAAGCGTGGTTCGACGATGAGGGAGCGTCCGGCCGGGCTCCGGGTGACAAGGCGGATTTCAAGGCACCATGTCGGGCGGGTGCTGCCGGTGCACCCGATCCGAGGCGGGATCATACCATGCTCGCACATCGCTGCCGGGTGCGGTCGTGAGGGACTGTATCGGCATGCCGGCCCGGTTTCATGCATTTGAAGGAGGGTTTTGGGATTCGGAGGTGGGGATGAGGGGTTGGGGATTGGGGGTTGGGGGTGGGGAAAAACGCCCGCACCTGAGGAGCGCAGCGACGAAGGGCGGGATGGGTCTGATCGATCCATCTGTGATCGATGATCGATCGAATCGACCGGCGCTTCTGACCTCATCGATCACACATTCCCCTGATCCCGCTCTTCGTCGCTGCGCTCCTCAGAGGCGGGCGCTATAAAATCTTCCCGAATCCCGAATCCCCGCCCCCCCTGCCTCACTTGTAGCCGGGGAGGAACTGCTGCTCGGCGTCGAACAGCTCCAGCGTCATCTGCTTGATTTCGTGCGGGCAGCAGACGGCGGCGGTGAGCGGGTCGAGCAGCAGGGCGTGGATGGCGGCCTCCTTGCTGCGTTCGATGCAGGCGGTGGCGCCGAGGTCGTACATGGCCATGTTGCTGGCGCAGATGTGGGCCATCTGCGGCGGCAGGGCGCCGTAGCGCGTGGGGTGGACGCCGTTGCGGTCGATCATGCAGGCGACTTCGACCGCGCCGTCGCCGGGCAGGTTGCTGATGAGCTTGCCCGCTTCGCCGGGGTTGGCCTTGCCGGGGAGGCTGGCGTGGTTCATCACGTTGCCGTGGATGCGGACGGGGCTGTCCTTTTCCATGGCTTCGATGATCCAGGAGGCGTACTCCCAGGAGCGCTGGAGCTCGAAGTCCGCCTCGCCGCTGAGCAGCTTCGCGCGATGGGCGTCGGCGTTCTTGCGCCAGGTGGGCCAGTTGGAGGCATAGAACCGGCTGCCGCCTTCATAGCGGGCGCGAAGAAGTTTCCGGCCTTCGTCGTGCTTGCGGTAGTAGGGCAGGTATTCGCTGAGGTGGCCGGAGCTTTCGGTGATGAACGCGCCGAAGTGGAGGCACATGTCCTTGCGGACGAGGTCGCCATGCTCCCAGGTCTGTTCGCCTTCGTTGTGGCCGCGGCTGTCGAAGGCGGCTTTGCCCTGCTCGGCTTCCTTGATGCCGGCTTTCAGTTCGCGGGCGAACTTTTCGTAGAGCACGGTGTCGTAGAGGTTGCGGCCCTGGTGCTCGAGCCGGGTGAACCAGGCGAGGTGGTTGATGCCTGCACACTCCCAAGCCATCTCCTCGTAGGGCACGTCGGCGTACTTGGCGAGCAGGTGGCTGGTGCCCTGAACGCTGTGGCAGAGGCCGACGACGGGCACTTCGGGCACGGCCCGGCCGGCGGCGAGCACCATCATGCTCATGGGGTTGGTGTAGTTGAGCATCAGCGCGCCGGGGCAGAGGTCGCGCATGTCGCGGAGGATGTCGAGGAAGACGGGGATGGTGCGCAGGCTCTTGAACAGGCCGCCGGGGCCGATGGTGTCGCCGATGCACTGGTCGATGCCGTACTTGAGCGGGATGTCGTTGTCATGCTTGACGCACTCGGTGCCGGAGACTTCGACGCAGCAGACGGCATAGGTCGTGCCGGGCAGCAGCTCGCGGCGGTCGGTGGAGGAGCGGACTTTCCAGCCCTTCTCCTTGCCCAGTTCGCGGATGAGGCGTTCGATGACCTTGTGCATCATGCCCAGGCGGTCGGCGTCGAGGTCGCAGAGGCGGATTTCGCCGCGGTCGTTGCCGGGGATCATGAGCACGTCGCGGCAGAGCGTGGGGCAGAAGCCCGAGCCGGCGCCGAGGAAGGTGAGGTTCATCGGTCGCAGGATCTTGCCCGGCAGGCCGGCTTGCGAGTCGGCCTCCTTGGTGTGGGCGGCGTGGCCCTTGTCGGCGTCGGCGGGCTTTTTGGCGGCAGTGTCGGTGGCGGTCATGGTAGGCATCTCCAGGGGTCGGGTGGCCGGGCGAGACGGGGCACGGCACCTTATTTGTGATAAGTGACGCCATTGTGCAACGGAATCGAGCGGGATGCCAGCGACAGTTTGTGATTCGCGGGGTATATTTTGTGACATGAGGCTCCAGGTTCACCAGCCTTCGGACGCGTCGGTGCTCTGGCGGGTGAGTGCGTTCGGGCGGCAGCGGGTCGCGGCCGGCCAGGCGTACTGGTGGCAGAACGCGGCGCGGCAGCCAGCGGGCCGGGTGGTCGTGCAGGTCACGCTCGCCGGTGCCGTCCACTACCACGACCACCCCGCCGGCCAGGGCGACCGCACGCTCGGCCCGGGCGACCTGATGCTCTGCGTCTACGGCGAGCCCAGCGCCTACGGCCAACCTGCCGGGCCCCTCGCTCAACCCTATGCCTGCCACTGGCTCTGCCTCGACGGTGTCGGCCTGGTCGACCATGTCCAGGCCTTCCGCGACCGCTTCGGCAGTGTCCGCACGCTCGGCCCCCGCCACCCGCTGCTGGCGGAGTTGGACGAGCTGATCGCCACCGCCGAGTCGCCCACCGCCGTGCCCTCCACCGCCGCGGCCGCCTCGGTGCACAGCTTCATCATGCACCTGTTTGAGGAAGCCGAGCAGTCGCGCATCCAGCAGCTTTCGCCGACGCAGCGCGCGCTCGATTTCATGCTCCGCCAGCCGGGGCGGGTGGTGAACCTTGAAGCGGTGGCCCGGCAGTTCGCGTGCAGCCGGGAGCATCTCAGCCGGCTGTTCCGTGAACAGGTCGGCCAGCCGCCGCACGCGTATCTCAACGCCGCCCGCACCCGCCGGTCGCTGCGGTTGCTGCGCAACACCGATCTGCCGTTGAACGAGATCGCCGCGCAGGCCGGCTTCCCGAGCACCAAGACCATGGCCCGGCACATCCGCCGCACCACCGGCCAAACCCCCGGTCGCCTGCGCGGATGAGCCAGATTCACTCAACTTCTCTCACATGCCCCCCGAAGCCCACGGAGTCTCTCCGTGGCCCCGCCCCCGCTCCCCTCACTCCCCCCGCGCCGCCTCCCCATAAATCGCCGCCAGCCGCTCCGCACTCCGCGCCATGTTGAAGTCGCTCGCCTCCACCCTCGCCAGCGCCGCCCCCGCGTCCACCGCCGCCCCCCGCCTGCCGCAACGCGCCGCCGCCTCCGCCCACTGCGCCGCCGGAGCATCCAACGTCAGCCGTTCCACCAACGACGCCACCACCCGCGTCTCCGCCGGCACCGCCTCCGACATCACCACCGCCAGCCCCGCCGCCTGCGCCTCGATCACCACCCGCCCCTGCCCTTCAAACAGCGAGGGAAACAGCAGCACATCGAACACCCCGCGCAGCAGTTCCACCACGTCCGCCCGCCTGCCCAGCAGCCGCACGCGATCGTCCAGCCCGTGCCGCCGCACCGCCGCCTCCACCGCGCCCCGCAACGGCCCGTCGCCGACCAGCAGCAGCACCGCCCCCGGCTCGCGCGACGCCAGCGCCGCGAACGCCTCCACGATCAGCGCATGATTCTTCTGCGCCACAAACCGCCCGACATGCCCGACCACTATCGCCGTCTCCGCCAGCCCCAGCGATCGGCGAAGCGCCGCCCGATCCACCGGCTGACGGAACGGCTCGAGCGCAATGGCGGAGGGCACCACCCGCGCACGCGGATCGTCCGCCCAGCCCTCGCCATAAAACGTGCGCCCCGCCTGCCCGGTGATCGCCAGCTCAAGCGTCGCATGCCGATGAATCCGCCGCATCATCCACTGCCGGTAAAGCCGCTGCGGCACGCCGGCCCGCGCGTTGTCGTGGCTGTAGTCGTTGCGGCTGTGCACGACCCGGCAGGGCACGCCATGCCGGTGGGCGAGGCGAAGCACCTGGCCCGACCAGTAGGCGGTGTGGCAATGCACCGCGTCGTAAGGCCCATGCTCGCGCAGCAGGTGGGCGAACCGTCGCGCGTAGCCGGGCGCGTGCGATGGCGGCGGCCCGAAGTGAACCGGCACGCCCATCGCCTGCAACGCGTCGCCGTACTGCCCCCGCTCGTCCGTGTGCAGCAGCACGTGCATGTCGATGGCGTCGCGGTCGAGGTGTTGCAGCAGTTGCACCAGCCACGTCTCGATCCCGCCGAGGTTCAGCGAAAACAACACCTGCAATACGCGCAGGCGGCGGCCGGTGCCGGGGGACGGATTGTGGCTGGCTGATTGCGTCATGTATGCAAACCCGTGGCCGGGGAAACGATGCCCTGACACGCCGACGCATACAACTCCACCAGCGCCCGCGCATTGCGATCGATGTTGAATTCACTCTCCGCCATCACCCCCAGCGCCCGCGCCTGCGCGTCGCCCCGCTTCGCCGCCACGCACGCCAGCAGCCGCTGCGCCCACGCCGCGGGCCCATCCGCCAACGGCATGAACTGCACCAGCCCCGGCGCCACCGCCAGCTCCTCCGTCACCGTGTCCGCCACCACCGCCGGCAGCCCCGCCGCCTGCGCTTCCAGCCCCACGCGCGGCAGCCCCTCATGCAGCGACGGCAACGCGAACACATCCATCGCCCCCCGCATCAACCGCGGCACGTCATCGCGCGGCGGCAGCATCGTCACATGATCGCTCAACCCCATCGCCACCACCTGCGCCGCCACGTCGTTCCGCCTCGGCCCGTCCCCGACCAGCATCAGCCGGGCACGCGGCTCGCGCGCCAGGCAATGCCGGAAAATCTCCAGCAGCAGCGGATGATTCTTCTGCTCGGCGAACCGCCCGACATGCCCGATCACCACCGCATCCGCCGGAATCGCCAGCTCCGGTCGTACGGCCGCGCGGTCGATCGGCGTGCGAAACGGCCCAAGATCGATCGCCGACCGGAACAGCCCCGCCCCCGGCTGCTGCAACCAGTCGGCGCCGAACAGCGTCTCACCCGCGATCCGGCTGACCGCCAGCCGATGCGTCGCATGCCGCCGCAACCAGCGCCGCATCTGCCAACGGTACGCCCGCTGCCATGCCGGCAACGGCCGGGGCGACCGCTGATCGTTCCGGCTGTGCGCGATGCGCACCGGTATGTCCGCCCCCGCCGCCAGCCGCATCACAAACCCGCACCACGGCCCGGTGTGGCAATGCACCACGTCGTAAGGCCCATGCTCGCGCACCAGTCGCCGAAAGTGGCTCGCATACCGCCACGGCCGCGCCGGCGACAGGCAGGGCAACACCCGCGCACCCAGCGCCTTGGCCTCGGCGTCGTAGTCGCTGGGTGTGTCGACATTGACCATCACGTCGATCGCCACCGCCTGCCGATCAATGCGCCGCAGCACCTGCGTCAGCCACGTCTCGATTCCGCCGCGCACGAGATGGTGAACACTGTGCAGCACACGGATCGGCCGGTCGGGCAGAGCGTCAGTCATGCGCCGCTCCCATGCACGCGACTGGAAGTCACCTGCAACCGTGCATCCCACGTGGGGCGGGCGTCTCGCCCGCCGGCGGGCGAGACG
>JBBDPC010000145.1:40266-62149 GCA_040876735.1 Phycisphaeraceae bacterium
CCCCCCCCCCCCCCCCCCCCCCCCCCCCCCACTGTCAGAAAATACGCCTCCGGATCGTTTCTCACCCATGCCCCACCACCTCCGCATGCCCGGCCGCCGCCGCCTGCCCCAACACCTGCCGATAAAGCATCTCAATCCGCCCAACCACCGACGTGATGGCGAACCGCTCGTCGATCATCCGCCGGGCCCGCTCGCCCATGGCGGCAAGCTCCGCCCGGTCGGCAAGCATCTCGCGCAGCGCGGCGGTCAACCGTCCCGCGTCCGCCGGCTCCACCCGGCCGGCGCGGGCCTCGGCCACCTCCGGCAGATTGCACCGGTCGGTCAGCAGCACCGGCGCGCCGATCGCGCATGCCTCAAGCACCGCCACCGGCAGCCCCTCGGAATAGGACGTCAGCGCAAACACGTCCGCCGCGCGAAACGCCGACAGCCGCATCACGCCGTCCACCTTGCCCGTGAACCGCACCGCATCATCAACGCCCAGCCGCGCCGCCTGCCGACGCGCCGCCTCCGCCGCCCCTTCGTCCGGCCCGGCCAGCGCCAGCGTCAGCCCCGGCACGTCCCGCCGCGCCGCCGCGAACGCTTCCAGCAGCAGGTCCAGCCCCTTGACCCGTTGCAGCCGACCGAGGAACAGCACCAGCGGCGCATCACTCGCAATGCCATGCGCTTCACGGAACGGCTCACCGCTCGGCCAGGTGGCGGGATCGCCCATGTCGATGCCGTTGGGAATGACGTGAATGCGTGCCGGCTCGCCGCCTTGCCCGAGCAGGTCGTCGCGCTCCTTGGGCGTCAGCGCGTGCAGCGCGGCCGCGCCGTGCACGATCCGGCGTTCAAAGGCGTGCAGAAACAGCCGCTTCGACCACCCTCGATCGCGCAGCCGATGCGGACAGAGCACGCCGCGCGGCGTGTAGAGGTAAGGCAGCCCATGCGCCTGCGCCCGCCGTCGGCCGAGCACGTTGACGAGCGTGAGCCCGAGTTGCAGGTGCAGCAGATCGCTGTCAGCCAGGGCTTCGTCGAGCGGCGCGCGCAGCATCGGGGCGTGGTAGGGGGCGGGGCGGGTGGACGCGCGGGACTGGCCGTACCAGATGCGGTAGCCGTCACGCGCCACCCAGCGGTCGCGCGGCAGGTCGGGGCCGACGCCGAGGTCCGTCGTCACCACGCGCACCTGGTGCCCCCGGCCCGCCATGCCACGGCAAAGCTGGCGCATGGAGGTGATCGGCCCGCCAAACTGCGTGGCCGGGTCGAAAAAGGGGGCGAGGTAGGTGATGCGCAGCGGCGTCGTCATGGCTCAAGCGAACCATGGTACCGCACACCGCCGCCCCGCGCGGCAGTGATCGATCCCCCAGCAGACGCCCACGGATTTAATCCGTGGGCGTCGGACCACAACCGACATCAAGCGACGCCTCACGCCTGTTCGCGGTAGGCGGTGGGGCTGGCGCCGATGTGGCGGTGGAACGTGGCCGTGAAGTGGCCGTGCGACGCGAAGCCGGTGGCGGTGGCGATCTCGCCGATGGGTCGGCGGGTGCTGCGCAGCAGCCAGCGGGCGATCATCAGTTGCGTCCGCAGCAGGTAATGCTTGGGGCTGATGCCGGCGTTGCGGACGAACAGGCGGTGGAAGTGGTAGGGGCTGACCTGCACCGCCTCGGCGACATCGTTGAGCGTCGGCGAGCTGGCGTAGTTGTCGCTGAGGTAGGCCAGCGCCCGGGCGACGCGATCGTCCTCCACGGGGCCGACTGGCGGGGCATCCTGCTCGGCGAGCGGGCGCAGCTCCAGGTACCACGGCCCCCGGTCCGGCGTGTCGATCGGGCGCAGCCGGCGAAAGCGGGCCCACGTCGGCTGCTCGTCGACCAGCAGCGGCAGGTTGTGCGATGCGTCGTCCGCCAGGTCGGGCCAGCGCTGCGACACCAGCTTCTCGAATGCCTCGGTCAGCCGGGTGAACAGCGTCGGCTGACGCAGCAGGCTCGCCTCGGTGAGCGGGTCGGCGTGCAGCAGGGCATGCTCGGGCGTGATGAGCAGGCGGCGCAGGTCCGGCTCGTCAAGGTGGTCGAACGCGGCGTTGAGCTGCCGCAACGCGATCAGCCCGAGTTGCTGGTCCAACGGCTCGTAAGGCTGCTCCGCCCGGGCGACGGCGAGATGCCAGTGCTGCACGCTGTTGGGGCTGGCCGACAGCGACAAGGCCAGCACGTGGCCATGCTCGGCCAGGGCGGCGCCGGCGTCGGCGGTTTCGGCGTCGCGGCCGAGGTCGGCGCGCCATTGCTGCACCGTCTCCGGCGAGAGGTTGAGCGTGCTCAGCACGGTGGCGTCCGCCGGCTCGCTGGGATCGCCCAGCGCCAGCAGAGCGGCGTCGCAGGCCAGCAGCGACTGGAACGCTTCCCAGAAGGCCGCATCGCTGAGCACCCAGGGCGCCAGCGGGCGGATGGGTTCGTCTTCAGGATGAAAGAGGCCCAAAGTGGCACCTCGATGGATGTGCGCCCTTGCGCGGTCGAGCCAGACACCCTTGGCTTCCTGCCGTCACACTGATTCGGCAGGCCGAGGCGCGCCCCGACGGCTCACTAATGAGCGTAGCCGGAAATCTTGATTTGGCAATCGGATGTTGCGGTCTAATTGAGCCGCCGCCCCGTAGCCCCGCAGCGCAGCGGAGGGGTGGAAACCGTGCGTCATCGGCGGACGCCCCCCCCGCTGCGCTGCGGGGCTAAAGGCTGCTGACGGCTCAAGGCTCAATTATCTTTGCCCGGCGTCGGGTCAGCCGTCGGCGGGGTGCGGGCCGGCGGCGTCGGCGGCGGGCTGCTCGATCTGCCAGCGCAGCGTTTCGCCGCGGCAGTCGATGTGGGCCATGAAAAAGCGATGCCGGTAACGCCAGAACAGCGGCCAGATGACGCGGCGGTCGGTCTCAGGCAGCGGGAGCTTGGCGATCGTCGCCGGGTCGTGCCATTCCAGCCGACCTTCGCGAAACTCCGTGCGTTCGATGACGACCGGGTGGGTCACTTCATAAAGGAACATCAGCCAGTGGGTTTCCTGGCCGAAGGCGGTTTCGGAGACGATGCCGGTGAGGTGAAGCTCGGACGGCGTGAGGGTGAGGTCGGCCTCTTCGTGGATCTCGCGCACGGCACAAGCGGTGGGGCTTTCTCCATGGTCACGTTCGAGCTTGCCGCCGATGGGCGAGTAGAGGTCGCGGTTCGGCGGCTTGCGGCGATGCAGCAGCAGCACGCGGCCGTCCTGGTCGAACAGGTAGCAGAGCACGGCAATCTGGTAGGGGAGCACCTGCGTCATCAGGCGGACGATGGTAGCAGATCGCCGCGGTCAGCCGTTCGCCGCGGCGAGCAGTTCCTTCGCCTGCTTGCGCGTGGTCGCGGTCGCCTGCTTGCCGGCCATCATCTCGGCCAGTTCTTCGATGCGGGCGTCGGCGGAGAGCACCTTGACGGTGGTGCGGGTCTGCCGATCGCCGCCCTTGCCGGTGACCTGCTTGGCGATGTGCAGGTGACGGTCGGCGAAGGCGGCGATCTGCGGCAGGTGGGTGATGCAGAGCACCTGGTGGTGCTGCTCGGCATCGGCGGCGCGTGGCTTGCGAGGCTTCTTGGCTGCGGGCTTGTCGACGGGCTTGTCAGCGATGCCGCCGCGCGAGAGTTGGCGGAGCTTTTCGCCGATGACGCTACCCAGTCGGCCGCCGATGTTCGCATCGATCTCGTCGAACACCAGCACGCTCGTGCGGTCGCTGCCGGCCAGGATCGTCTTGAGCGCCAGCATCACGCGCGACAGTTCGCCGCCGCTGGCGATCTTGCGCAACGGCTGCATCGCCTGGCCCGGGTTGGTCTGCACCGCCAGCTCGATCGCGTCCAGGCCGGAGGGCCCGACCGCTTCGTCGCCAGGCTCGAACGTCTCGAACTGCACGTCGAATTTCGCTTCCGCCATGCCCAGCTCTTTGAGTTGCGCTTCCACGAGCGGGCGCAGCCGCTTGGCCGCCTTCCGCCGGGCTTCGCTCAGCCGGCCGCCGATGTCCGCGAGCGAGCGCTGCAACTCGGCGATGCGTTCGTCCATGTACGACAGGCCTTCGTCCTGCCCGCGCAGCTCGGTGATCTGCTCGCCGATCTGCTGGCGATAGTCGAGCACGGGGGCGAGCGGGTCGTCGGCGGGCGTACGGCCGGCCCCTTGCGCGTACTTCTGGATCAGCCGATTGAGTTCGTTCAATCGCTGCTCAACGTCGGCCAGTTCCCCGGGGTTGTTTTCCAGGCGGTCGACGTATCGGCTCAGCTCGAACGCGGCATCCTGCAAGCCCGCGGTCGCTTCGCGCACCTGATCGCTGACCGGGGCGATGCCTTCGTCGAGTTCCGCCAGGTCGCCGAGCAGGTGGGCGAGGATCTGGAGCCGTTCGACGATCGACCCTTCCGCTTCATACAGCGCCGCATGGGCCGCCCCCGCCTCGCGCTGGAGGCGCTGGAGGTTGCCCAGCAGGGAATGGCGGGCCTGCAACTCGGGAAATTCGCCCGGCTGCGGGTCGAGCTTGTCGATCTCGTCCGCCTGAAACTCGTAGAGCTCAAGCTGCTGGCGACGCAGCGTGCGCGACGCGGTCAACTCCGCCTGCTGCTCGCGCAGTTCGCGCAACTCGGCGAGCACGGCGGCGAACTGCTTGCGGGCGTCTTCGCAGTGGGCGAAGGCGTCAAGGATGTGAAGCTGGTTGCTCGGACGGAGGAGGTATTGGTGGTCGTGCTGGCCGTGGATGTCGACCAGGAGCTGGCCGAGCTGGCGGACCATACCGGCGGTGGCGGGCTGGCCGTTGACCGAGACGCTCGATCGGCCGGAGGCGAAGAGCTTGCGGGTGATCAGCACCTGCTCGCCGGGCGTGAGGGGTTGGTCGATCACACGGCCGGCCATCTCGGCGACCTCGGCGTCATGGACCTCGAAGACGCCGGAGACACGGCCCTCGTCGCTGCCGGGGCGCAGCATGTCGCCGCCGCCGGTGCGCAGGCCCAGCAGCATTTCGAAGGCGCCGATGATGAGGCTTTTGCCCGCGCCGGTTTGCCCGGTGAAGGCATTGAGACCGCCCGCCAGTTCGAGCGTGGCGTCTTCAATGACCGCGAGGTTGGCGATGTGCAGTTCGCGAAGCATGGGGCAGCGGGGTAGAGGGTTCGGGGAGCAGGGATCGGGACGTTGCTTCGATGACCTGACCTGATCCCTGTTCCCCGAACCCTGAACCCCTATGGGCAATGCGGCCGAGAGGATTCGAACCTCCACGAGGGTATAAGCCTCACCAGGCCCTCAACCTGGCGCGTCTGCCAGTTCCGCCACGGCCGCGTCTGGCATCCCGCTGAGCGGGGAGCAAGGCAGTGTACGCAATTTCGGCCGACAATCAAGCGGGCTGGGCAGCCGCATCAGCCATCCGGAACAGCGGGAGTTTCGCGCGGAGCACGCCAGCAGCGCGGGGAGCGCAGAAGTAGAAGTTATAACCACGGATGGACACGGATCGGATCTTTAAGCCCGCAGCGCAGCGGAGGGCGCGGTCGCCGGTGACGCATGGTTGCCTGCCCTCCGCTGCGCTGCGGGGCTAACGGGGCGGCGGCTCGCCTTGGGCGGGGTGGTCGGCTATAATGGAAGTGCTCTTTGACAATAGGGGCCGACTGGTATCGACCGGACAGGGAAGGTCGACGGCGGCATGCCGAGGTGCACGTGGGCCTCGTTAAACAACGTGCAACACTTTAAATGCCAACGATAACATCGCTGGTCGGATCGGCTTCGCGCCGGCCCGCCTGGCTGCCTGAAGTGCAGCCTCGTCCTCAAGCCGCTTGTCTGCGGCAGCTTGAGGACGACAAAACAGCAGACTCGCCCAATGACGCCGCCTGGACGTCTGCGGGCTAAACAATCTCCGGGCTGGATCAAATGGAGGCTGTCGATGGCCGCCATGCGATCGAGATTAAACCACCGACTATGCATGTAGAAACCGTCGATTGACTGTCACGGGACGGGGGTTCGACTCCCCCCGGCTCCATTGAAGCGGGTTGCCCAACCCGTCTCACCCCACCCGAAAGCCCACGGCCTCCCGGCCGTGGGCTTTTCCACATCCCGCCCCCACCAACCCTTTTGCGCCTCCTGCGGCTCACTCCGCCCACCCGCTCGCGGGAGGGAGTGGTGACCGAAAACGCCAAAATCCGGCCGCGAGCATCTCAGACTCTCGATGTCACCGGACGAGGTCGTTTCCCGTCCCGCCGCTGCAAGTGGCTGCCGTGCTGCTGTTGCAAGATCAGCCCCAAGCGTCTGTTTGACCTGTCCTGCCATGCAGGCCAGTGGATAAAAACCCCGTCCCGCAGCCGGCTTGGCGGTGCCAAGAGGGTCACATGACCGTCATGTGACGGGCGATGTGACGGGGGCGCGCCAGGAGCGTGGCACTGCGATGGCACCGGTGACACGGCGGGAACCCCGTGCCGACTTGTGCGTCCAAGGCCAGGGAGCGTCGGCCCGTCGAGCCGCTGTGCCGGTGGCAGGCCGGTCCGACACCGCGCCGTACTGGCGCAGCCCATGGAGCTTTGTCATGAGCAATCCATCCGCATACCGCTTTATTGCCCATCCAGCCGCGTTCCTGCTCGTTTGGGTGGCGATGGCCCTGATGCCGAGGCCGGCGATGGCAAAGGAGGCGCTGGCCGACATCCATCGCTCGGTGGGGGATGCGGAGCAGATCTTCGTGGGCCAGGTGGACGAGATCCACGAGGACGGGTGGGTGGCATTTGCGGCCGAGCGGCATCTCAAGGGGGCCGAGGCGGCGCGTGTGCTCGTGCACGGCGAGACCGGCTTTTGCGTGGTGCACGGCCCGGTGGGCCGGTTCGTGGAGCCGGGGCAGCATTACCTGGTGTTCCTGTTCGAGGATGGCGCACCCGGGCGGCTGGGCCACTTTCAGCCAATCGGGCCCGAGGGGCGGTTGCCCGAGCCCGACGTGGCGATGATGCACTTCGGTGCCGATCCGCCGCAGACCGAGCAGGAGCTGATCGCGCGGATCGAGCACATCCAGTCGCCGGCGTTCGCGCGCCAGCAGCTTGCCGAGTTGCAGGAGGCGGAGCCGCAGCAGCAGATTCAGATCATCGAGCGGCTCGGCAGGGCCCGGGCCGAGGGGGCGATGGAGGCGCTGCTGGCGATCGCCCAGCAGCCGGTGGACGCGCCGGGCCAACGGTCGGTCGAGCACCGTCGGCGGTGGGCGGCGATCGAGGCGCTGGGTCGGCTGCGTCAGGCTGACGCGGTGCAGCCACTGATCGAACTGATGGCCGCCGAGCCGAAGCTGACGTCGTGGGTGGCCAGGGCGCTGGGCGAGATCGGCGATGACCGGGCCGTGCCGCCGCTGACCGAGGCGCTGCAAACGACACTGGACGAACCGCAGTATGAGCCGACGTCGGTGGCGCTGGTCGAGGCGCTGGGGCGGATCGGCCGGTTCACCGGGCCGGTGCGTCAGGTTCTGCACGCGGCGCTGGACAGCCCGCACGGGCAGGTGGCCGAAACCGTCGCGCAACTGGCACGTCAGCGCGAGGCGTACTGGCTGGTGCCCGCGTTGGCAGAAAAGCTTAAGGCCGGGGACGAGACGCTTCGTCAGCGGGCGGGCGTGGCCCTGGCGGCTCTGGCCGGGGTGACGTGGCCGGTGCCCCAGCCCGAGGCGCCGGTGGACCGCGAGCGGGCGCTGCAGCTGGCCCGGCAGGTGGTGCAGGGGCGCACCGCCACACTCGATCTGGAGCAGGCCCGGGCCCGTCCGGTCGCTGAGCTGGGCTGGCTGGTCAGTTATGCGTCCAAGGCCGACGCCGGCGGGCCGCGCAGCTACATATTCGTGCGCAGTGCCGAGGCGCAGGCGGTCTGGCTCTACCCCCGCCTGGTGCCGGGCGAGGAGGCGGAGCTGCCCGAGGCGTACGCCGGCTTCGCCCGCGACCTGGCGCAGCTGGACGACACCACCCGGCTGAGCCGGCCGGTGATCAACGCGTCCTCAGCCGAGGCCGTCGCCGCGGCCCAACGCGTGTTCGCCGTGTTCCCCGAGCCCGGCACGCCGGGCGAGCGCGTCTTGGCGGTACTGGGCGATCCAGAGCGGATCAGCGACTACAACCCACCCGCTTCTGAGCAGCCGGCTGGCACGCTGACCTATCGGTTCGACACCGGGTGGGGCGGCGTGCAATACGTGATCCAGTTCCAGGACGGGCGGGTGACGCAGGTACAGGAGCAGGGCCTGCAGTAGTGGCATCGAACGCATCCAATCGAGAGAGCGCCGCCCACCGCGGTCGCGCTGCGGACTTGCGAATGGGAGTGGTGCCCACCTGACACAGCTGACAAGTAACGCAATGCCTGAAGTGTTCATGAAGAAAGGGTTCAAATCGTGCGTTGGATATATGTACCTGCTGTAACCATGCTCTCCATGATTCTCGCGATCCCTGCCATGGCTGATCCCACATTTGATGATCTGGATCTTGCCATTGCAGTTGATCGCGTAGAGGCGGTACAGCACGTGCCTCGCATCGTGACAGTCACCCTGCGCAATCCGACCCAGCACGGCGTGGAAGGCAACGTCAAGTTGCGCGATGAAGGGTGGCTTCACCTTTATTTAACGCCACCTGGCGGGCAAGAACAGGAAGTCCACACAGGGAGATCCGATGCAATGTTGGGAATCGAGCCAGGGCCTGTACCGACAGATATTGCTCCCGGCGCCACGTTCTCTCATCGTGTCCTGTTGCGAGGCGGCGATCAGATCGTCGAGTCGGGCGAGTATCGCATTCGTGCCGAGTTCGAGGACTGGGACAGGAGCAGCACCATTGAAGCCGAGCCCATCGTGTTCGAGGTGACGCCGCTGCCCGAGGATGAGCAGGAGGCGGTTGCGTTTCTCGCTGAACATGATCTGCTGGAGGAGCTTACTTTTCAGGCAGGGGCTATCAATCCTTCCCGAGTGGAGGGGATGGAGCAGTTCGTCGCCCAGGACGATTTCCAGGACAGCATGTTTATGCCGTACATCAAAGCCCGGCTCGGATCCTGGCTCATGCAGCGTCACGGTACCGAGCCGCAACCCTCGGAAGAGCGGATCGAGCGCGGTATCCAACTGATGACCCAAGCCATCGAAACGCCTGACTACGAGGAAGCCCCGGCAGCGATGTTCCATCTGGCGACGTCGCGAGAGTACCGGCACCAGCCGGAGCAGGCACGCCCGCTCCTTCGCAAGCTGGTGGACGAATGGCCGGAAAGCCATTTGGCGCCTCGTGCCCGTGAACATCTCAAAGTCCTTGACCGGCGCGAGGAGGATAGAACCTGACCGCCTTGGTCACGCGTTCGTCGGGTGGCGCCGCCCACGGGTGGCCCGCTCTGCCGGTGACACCGTGGATCCGGCCGCAGACGATCGACCCCTTGTGAGGTGCACCATGCGAATCCTTCCCGCCATCGCCCTCCTCCTCCTGGCCAGCCTCCCGCTCACCCCGGCTTGGGCAGAGGCGCTGCCGACGCTGGAGGTCAAGCACGGTCAGGCGAACAACCCCGACTGGCTGAGCGTCAGGGTTGAGCAGGCCGAGGAAGGCCTGCATTCGGTCGCGCTGTTTGCCCGCACTCGCGAGGACGGGACCATCGCAGGTTACAGGCTGACACTCATCGTTGAACAAGGCGAGATGAACGGCCTCCGTGTCGACGTTCCCGTCACCCGGGTCCGGCCGGGCTTTACGGCGGGAATGATGCTGCCACAGGAGATCGCAGCCAACGGCACGCTGGTTCTCGAAGAGCAACTTGGCGATCCAGATGGCAGATGGTTCGCAGACGGTGGGCGCATGTACCGGATCGACCTTCAAAGCTACCTTCAGCACGAGCGGGCACAGCAGGAAGGCGAGGGCGACGTGGGCGCCAATGCCGCTTCCTGGCTTGAGTACGAGCGCACCGGGAGCCGTGCTTATGCAAAGGTTGCCGTAGACGTGCTTGACGACGGCACCGCCAGAATTGTTGTAGATAAACACGATGGCCAGCCGGCCTTTGAATGTACCGCTGAACTGTCTCCTGCCGAAATGATGTGGTTTCGCACTCTCCTGCGAACGACCGATTTCTTCAATCCGGATCGACTCGAACGCGAGGCGCTCGGTGGCCATGAAGGCATCACCACCGTGCGCGCCCAAATCGATGGTCAAGAGCTTCAGGCGCGGTTTGGCAGGGATGATTCCTTCGACGAGCTTTCCGGCGCGATGTTTCGTCTGATCCGCCAGGCGGAGGTGATGAAGCGTCTGCAACGCGATTATAACGCATACGAAGTTCGCACGGCACTTACGAATCAACGAGTGTTGCAGCCGTCAGCATTCGTTCAACCGCTGATGGTGCACATCCAAGAGGAACACAATCAACTCGATCATGCCTTGATCGCGCTGGCATGGATCACGACGCCTGAACAATGGGGTGGGGTTCTGGCGATAGCTTTGGAGCAGGCGACAGACGAGCCCCACCGGGAAGGATCGGCCTTATCTCGGCGGCAGCTTCTATTGAACGTGATCACGAATCACCCTTTTTACATGGACCTGCCAGCGTCGCACACGGAGGCGCTGCTCCAGAACTACCACATGCAATCAGCGGTCGAATCGCGCAAACAGGGGGATGAGGCCGCGCGGTATGTGCAGTTATTCAAGGAGAACGAGGCGCGCCTGCGGGCACGGGAGTGAGACCCGGAGCCGCCTGTTCGCTGTACGCGAGCACGATCCCCACCTCTCCCTCTGCTCCTCCCACCGCACCGGCAGATCCTTCCGCAACTTCTCCAGACTGATGCCATTGGGCTCATCGCCGCGCAGGATGATTGCCTCCACGATGTCCGGCGCGAGCGAGGTCAGGCGCAGCAGTCGGCCGACATACGAGCGGTCGACGCGGTGGGCGTGGGCGAGGTCGTCGAGGCTGGCGTGCTCGCCCGCCTCAAGCCGCGCCTGCCAGCTCCATCGACTCGGCTGGCGTGGCGCGTATACGTTGGGGCGGCGGCGGAACAAAGTCGGCACGATGAACCGGTACGCCAGCAGCCACTTCCGCCACCTTTTGCCCCCCGCCCGGCCTTGGCTGCGTTTCTTATGATGGAAACAGGGTTGGATTTACGGTCAGGCGGGGGTACAGTGGTTCGGAACGGCCAGCACCGGGCTGGCTGTGGTCAAAGGGGGAGTGTCCTTTCACCGGTCTCCATCCATTGGCAGCGTGTGTGATGTGCCTGATTGAGTAGCACTCTGCGGCGTCGAGCGGGGCAGCACCGCCCGCAGCATCCGTGCCCGCTTTACATCATGGCACATGTCCCGATCGACGCAGGCGGTTCCTGTCAGGATTCAGCGCCGCTCGCAGGTCGGTCACGCTTGTCACAGACCTGGCCCCCACACCACTGCGCACCTCCGAGGGGGCCGCCGGACAGAGGAGAGGGAATCAGCATGAGACGACGGTACCACCACAGGAGCGGGGCCGAGCTCGCAGTCGCGATGATGCTCGCCGTGGCAGTGACTGGTGGGGCAGCGTCGTCTGCTCTGGCCAGCGACGGCGGTGAGCACCACTGGACCAACCCCGGCGGCGGGGACTTTGAGACGGGTGGAAACTGGGACGTGGGCGTGCCGGGCGCGACCGACACTGCCGTGTTCGACCTGCCCGGTCAGATCTTTGTGGTCAACTTCAATCAGGACCACACCAGCGATCGCCTGCTCCTGCACAACGGCGATGTGAGCTTTGATCTCGGCGGTCAGACTTACGGGCTGACGCAGGCGAGTGGCGAGCCGATCGTGGTGGGCGTCGCGCAAGGCGACGTCGCCACACTGCGTCTGTCCAGCGGAACACTGGCGGGCGCTGATGTGAGCATCGGCCAGGCCGCCGGCTCCACCGGCATGCTCACCGTCAGCGGCGTCGACTCAGCGTTGAACACCTACGACAACTACGGTGCGTTACACGTGGGCTACGAGGGTACGGGCACGCTCCATATTGAGAGCGGTGGCAGCGTCTCCACCCATTTCGGCTACATTGGCGACTGGGCCGGCTCGACCGGCGCCGTCACCGTCACCGGCGCCGGGTCGAACTGGACCACCAACGGCGGCTTCCTTTCCATCGGCGAAGACGGACCCGGCACGCTGACGATCTCCAACGGTGGTAGCGTCTCCAACGGCCAAGGAGACATCGGCAGGTGGTCCGGCACGACGGGCATGGTCACCGTCACCGGCCCCGACTCGATCTGGACCAACACCAGAGAGCTCAACGTCGGCACCGGCGGCTCCGGTGAGTTGACCATTGCCGATGGCGGCAGCGTCACCAGCTTGTACAGCTCCCTCGGCTATACGTCCACCGCGACCGGCGTGGCCACCGTGACCGGCACCGGTTCGAGCTGGCACAACAGCGACGACCTTTACGTCGGCGACTCGGGCACGGGCATCCTGACCATCGAAAACGGGGGCAGTGTCTCCAGCTTCTACGGCTACATCGGCTCTGATCCCCTCGGAAAAAACACGACCGGCACCGTCACGGTGCGGGACGCAGGTTCCACCTGGACCAACAGCGGCGAGCTCGCCGTCGGCGAGGACGACATCGGCATGCTCGCCATCGAGGCCGGCGGATATGTCACCAACACCGACGGCCGCATCGGCACCGAGACCAGCGCCACCGGCACCGTCACCGTCAGCGGCGCCGGTTCGGCCTGGGACAACAGCGGCATCCTTCACGTGGGCGACGAAGGCACGGGCACGCTGCGCATCGAGAACGGCGGCACGGTGACCAATAGCTACGCGTTCCTCGGCTACTGGCCCGAAGCAGCCGGCACTGTGGTCGTCAACGGCGCGGACAGCACCTGGCATAACAGCCACGCCGTGTACATCGCCGACGAGGGCGCGGGCGCGGTGCACGTCGAGGACGGCGGGACTGTCGTCAGCCACGGCGGCTACATCGCATACTACGCCGACTCGAATGGTTCCGTGACCGTACGGGGCCAAGGCTCAACCTGGACCAACAGCGGCGAACTGGAAGTCGGCGGCGGCGGGAACGGCACCCTGACGATCACCGGTGGCGGCAGCGTCGCCAACACCACCGGCTACATCGGCTACCTGGCCAGCGCCACCGGGTCGGCCACCGTCACCGGCGAAGGATCCACCTGGACCAACAGCGATTCGCTTTACGTCGGCGGCACAGAGACGGAAGCCGGCGGTGTTGGCTCGCTCCACGTCAGCGAGGGCGGCCTCGTCACCGCCGAGACGGTCCACGTCTGGAGCACCGGCACAGTCGACGGCGACGGCACGATCGCCGCCGACGTGATCAGCGACGGCGTCATCGCCCCCGGCAACTCGCCCGGCCGCATGGTGATCGACGGCGATTACACGCAGCTCGCCGACGGTCTGCTCCAGATCGAGATCGCCGGCACGAGCGATGGCGCGTTCGACGTGCTGGAAATCACCGGCGTAATCGACCTCGACGGCACGATCGAGCTGAAGTTCATCGACGGCTTCGCTCCGTCGACGGGCGAGGTTTTCGACGTACTCCAAGCCGATTTCGCCGGCGGTGAACCAACCGACTACAACATCCTCATCACCGGACTGGAGCCCGGCTGGCAGTACGACTCGAGCTTTACATCCAGCGGCATGGCGATCGAATCGCTCACCGATGGTGTTGCCGTCCCCGAGCCCGCCAGCCTCGCCCTGCTGGGGCTCGGCGGCCTGGCGCTGCTGATCCGGCGTCGGGCGGTGTCCTGGTAGGGTGCCGTGCACTGGCACCGCCTAATGGTGAAGGGGATGAATGCCACGGCGGAATACCTGATGCTCACCGCCGCCGACGATGGCCGCTGCGACGCCGCCGGGGCAATGGCCATGATTGGATGGCGAGGCGTCGGCGGGTTCGTTGCACCCGTTGGCGAGTGTTCGCAAATCCCTTTTGGAACTTACGTAGACCTCATTCGTGCCATGAATATGTGCAGAGGATGTAGCTTTCGCGGACCCTCGGGTTCGCCGAGTTACGGCGACGGGGGTTCCACAACCGCCTGGCGCGCCTCGCTCAGCTTCTTGCGCCGGCGTCGGGCAGCGAACCACGCGAACGGGAGTGATACCAGTAGATAAGCAGGCATCACCAGCACCAGCAGCGGGCCCAGAGCCAGGAGGCCCAGCTTACCCAGGCATGCGCCGCTGCGGAGGGCCCGGGGCACCGGCTGATTGGCGACCACGGTCCACCGCTCGTGCTCAAACTCGGCACACGTGGCGCCGAATGCCTCGTTCGCCCGCACCCAAAGACATGCCCGCCGAGCCCGGCGTTCGATCAGGAAGTGGTACATCGTGCCGCTGGGGTCAAGTTTGAGCAGCGTGGCGAAGTTCACCGCCAGCATCTTCGCCGGCGGTGCGCCGTCGTACAGACGCTCGATCTGCAGCTTCAGATACCGTTCCAGGGCCTGGGATACCTCCTCGCGCTCCAGCGGGAAGGCGATCCCGTCGAGGTTCATCAATCGTGTATTCAGGACCGCCTGATCGGCCTTGGCATCCTCCTCGGCCATCAACTCGCTGAGTGTGTATCGCTCGGCCTCGGTCACGCTGGGGACCTTCAGCACCGCGTACTCGGCGCGGATCGTGTCTCGCTGGCGTCCGAGCCGGTCTAAAAGGCGCCTCGCTTGCTCGGCTCCAACGATCACGAACGACTCGGCCACCGCCTTGGCCTGGATGCCGGCCTTGGTCAGTTCCTGTGCCCAATCGTCGATCGACCGGTCCGTGGCGTTCTCCACCTCTTTCAGTGACTTGAACACGATCGCCCCGCCCTCGTGCCGCTGAGGCAGGATTGCATAGAGCGTCTCCATGGCCATCTCGTGGGTCGCGAGGCCGCACGCGTCCTCACGCTCCAGGCCCATCCAGGCAAATACCTCGTGCAGTGGCCGGCACAAAGTCGTGAGCGTCTGATGCACCCCGAAAAAGCCCAGCCAGGCGAAGGGCATCAACATCAGCAGCATGAACCACTGGCGGCCGTCCAGGTCCCAGTCGGCGATCCGAGCGGTGCCGGGGTCCTGCGGCAGGTACTGCACCGTCACTTCATCGCCCGGCTCAAAATCGTCCTTGAACCCATGCAGCACCTTCCGGCGCAGGCGCACGCGGTCGCCTTGTTCCAGTTCGTAGACGATCGTTGCATGGACGCGATCTTCGTCATGTTCGATCCGCTCGACGGTTGCCATCGTGGTGTGATGGTGCCAGTGGATCCGCCAGTAGTTCAGGTAGTCCTTGCCGAACATGAAGATGCCCAGCACACTGAGCAGGGCAAACAGGAGGGCGGGGTAAGCCCAGATCAGCGTGCTCCCGTTCCGGCCGAGCTTGACCATGGCATGAGAAGGCGGCTTGGGCGGCGGGCGGTGCCGCACGCGTTCAAAACCGTGTTCGGCGAGCATCGGCAAGTGGTCGGACAGGACGCGACGAAACTCCTTCTCCGGCCGCAGTGTCAAGGGCACCTGTACGCAGCGCTGGTCGGTCAGATGCAGCGTCAGCGTGCCGGGCCTTTGCGGAAATGCACCGGCATGGACGGCAACATCCGCCACCTGCTCCCAAGGCACGTGCCGGCGGCCAATCGGAAGGCGGATGGTCAGCCCGTCTTCATCGACCATGTACCGCGTGAGGCCTTGCCAGATCAGAAACACCCCCAAGCCCAGGCAGCCTAGGACCATGGTGATCAGCACCGGTGAAAGTAGCCAGAACAGGATCTGCAAGCCCGTGACCGAGCCGTCAGGGACCAGCAGCCATAAGCTCAGCCAACCGAAGCCGGCGCCGATGAGCGTGAGGAGCAAGCCTCCTGACACGTGCCATCGCGACGGCCGAAACACGCCGGTGGCCGCATCCCCGGTCGACGGTGGAAGTGAAAACGTCTTTTGCATGAGATGCCCCCAAGAACCCACAGTTCCGTCTCTGATCAGCCTCGATGTGTGAGGCCACCTATGTTAACTTTCGTTTAATCCCGAGCCCAGAGGCGGCTGTGGGATCGTCATATCGGGCGTCGTATTGTCGGGTAACGTGCATGAATCGGGCCGTCGCCTGGGCGACGGCTGTTTTCGTACGCGGGTCGTGGCATGGAGGCGTCCGGGGCAGGGCTGGCGTGGTCGGTGCCCCGGGTATCTGAAGAAGCCTTCGATGCGACAATGGGACGGGCTGGTGGATCAATACCTGGCGATGCAGTAAGCGCGCCGTGATATGCACCTTCCCCCGCGTCATCGAAGTCGGCATGCTGTTCGGCCATGACGCTGAAGGCGCCGAAGCTGCGGAGCCTGCCGTTCGAGACGCAGATCATCGCGAGGTACAAGCGGCGGGAGGCGAGCGTGGAAGAGGCGCTGATTGAGATGTACCTGGCCGGCGTGAGCGTGCGTCGGATGGCCATTCGGCGCTGATGCGGGTCGCGGCGCGGCTGCGTCACATCGCCGGCACGCGCTGGGGTACGCGGCGTTACCTGGACATGCGTCGGCTGCGCGAGTTGGAGCAGTCAACGGCCGCGGCGTGACAAATTATCGGGCCGCCCACCCCATGGGGTGGGTGGTGCAGGCGGGCCTGACGCGAGGGCTACCCTCCACATAAAAGCGAAAGATTCTTGGCACGACCCTCTTTTCTCTGATCCGTGTCCACCCGTGGTTTTCGCTTCATCTCTGTACCACTGTGGTTTTTCAAGCGTTCAAAAAAAAGCCCACGGCCTGAGGCCGTGGGCTGTGGTGGTGGCTGAATGGTCCCCGCTTCTAAACCCGCGTCTGAAGGGGTGGGCGAACCCGTCAGGCCGCACTGCGTCGGCCACGCCGCAGCAGCGCCAGCGTGCCGAGGCCGAACAGGGCGATCGTCGCCGGCTCGGGCACGTCGAGGTCTTCCCACCCTTCAATTTCATAGCCGGGGTTCTGCCTGAGAAATTCGAGCATGGCCCACTCTTCGTCCAGCAGTTCTTCCAGGCCTTCATCGCTCAGCTTTTCGAACAACTCGGCCAGTTCCGGGTGCAACTCGTTGGGGTCGACCAGGGCGTTGAGGTCGTCCGGGTTGTAGTGCCCCGGCTCGCCGGCCATCGGCAACGCGTAGAGGCCGGCGTGGCCGCTCTGGAGGATCCACCGCTCCGCCAAGGTGCGGCCGTTATAGATCGTCTCGTCGTCCGGATCGAGCAGGTCTTCCCAGAAGCCGACGCCAAGGGCGGGGTTGCCCGGCGTGCCGACGAGGGCGTCGGTGAAGGCGCCGCCGGCGCCCTCGTCCTCGTAGGTGTTGATGGTGTCGTGGATCCAGTCGAGGAACGGCTCGACGCGGACGGCGCCGGTGTAGTCGTGGTACGTGCCGTTGGGCAGGAACGTCCAGGGGGCGTAGAGGTAGGAGATGACGCCGGCGAGCGTGTCGGTGTCGCCGCGGAACATGGCCCCGCCACTGTCGCCGGGTCCGGCGCCATACTCCAGGCCGCGCGGGTAGTCTTCAGCGCTGGCGCTGATGCCGCCGTTGACGAAGTCCCACGCCGGGCCGGAGTAGAAAACGTCCTCGGGCGACTGGTCGAACCGCGTGTGGGTAATCCGGTTATCAGAAGCGGGTTCGTACTCATAGACGGTGTTCGTGCCGGCCCGCTTGATGCCGTCGAACAGGTACGTGCCGGTCATGCCCGTGCCGGTCGATCCGAAGCCGACGTAGGTGACGTCGTCGTCGAGATCGTTCGTGCCGGGGTCGATGAGGTTGGCGGGTCGGGCGTCGGCGACTTCGTTGAGCCGGACCAGCGCGATGTCGTACCCGGCGCTGAGGCTACCGAACGTGTTGGCCCAGCCGGAGTGGACGTACCAGGAGTCGGCGGTGTAGGTCCGCTCCTCGGAGAAGCCGCTGTCGGGCTCGCCGTCGCCGAGGCGGAAGGTGAGCCCGTCGAACTGGTCGACCACGTGCGAGGCGGTGAGCACCCACTGTCCGTCGCCGATGAGCGTCCCCGAGCCGTAGCCGGCGAGGACGCCCCCGGACTCCATGACCATCTGCCCGACGGAGTTATACTTCGAGCTCTGGCCAAGCTGCCGGTGCCAGTAGTCATGCGTCCAGGTTTTCATGGCCCCGGCATGCGTGGTGGCCGGCGCTACGAGGAACGCGAGAAGGGCGCACGCCGCAACGAAGCGCCGGACAGGTACGGAGAGATTGCTCTTCATGATGGACTGCCTCCCGAAAGTTCCCGCGAGAAGAAAAATGGCGACTGTTTGAAATGCCCCCTGGTACGAAACGAGGCACCGGATGCATTTGTGATAGCCAGACAGTGCGGGCCTGTCAACAATCTTCCCATCCATCCGCCCCGGGCGGCGCATTCAGACGCCCCCGCCGCCGGAAGCGGAACTCGCCTCCCGGCTTCACTTTGAAAGTATCCCACGACCGTTTTGTCCCGCTTCGCTTCGCTCGTTATGCTCATCGCCATGACGGCATCCTCCCGCAACGAACCGCAACGCATCACCGAGCAGCAGGTCCGCCACGTCGCCAAGCTCAGCCGGCTGCGCCTCGACGACGAGCAGGTGCACCAGTTCACCGAACAGCTCGCCGACGTGCTGAACTACGTCGCCAAGCTCAACGAACTGGACGTGGAAAACGTCGAGCCGATGGCCCATGCGATGGACCTGACCAACGTTTTGCGCGAAGACGCCGAACGGCAGGGTCTGCACGTGGGTGAAGCGCTGGCCAACGCCCCCGACGCCGCGCCGCCGTTTTTCAAAGTCCCCAAGGTGCTCGGCGAAGGCAGCGGGGCGTGAGATTAAAGTTTCTCGTTTCTGGCTTCTGGTTTCTCGTATTTTGACGACGGAATCATGAACGAGAAACGCGATACCAGAAACCAGAAACCCACCATGAATCCAACCCAGACCACCCTCATCGAACTGCGCGACGCCATCGCCGCCGGGCAGGTTTCGGCCGAGCAGGCGACGCGGGCCTACCTCGATCGCATCGAAACGCTCGACGCAAAGCTGCACGCCTACCACGAACGGTTCACCGAGAGCGCCCTCGACCGCGCCCGCCAGGTCGACGCGGGCAAGGTGACCGGCCCGCTCGCCGGCGTGCCGATCGCCATCAAGGACGTGCTCGCCACGCAGGAAGGCACGACCACCTGCTCGTCGCGCATGCTCGAAAACTTCAAGGCCCCCTACAAAGCCACCGCCGTCCGCAAGCTCGAAGAGGCCGGGGCGATCATCCTCGGCAAGACCAATATGGACGAGTTCGCCATGGGCTCGTCGTGCGAGCACTGCGCGTTCGGTCCGGTCTACAATCCTTGGGGCGACAACCGCGTGCCCGGCGGCAGCTCCGGCGGGTCGGCCGCCGCCATGGCCGCCGACCTCTGCGCCGGCTCCGTCGGCTCGGACACCGGCGGCTCCATCCGCCAGCCCGCCGCGCTGTGCGGCGTCGTCGGGCTCAAGCCGACCTACGGCCGCATCTCCCGCTGGGGTCTCGTCGCCTTCGCCTCCAGCCTCGACCAGATCGGCCCGTTCACCCACACTGTCGCCGACGCCGCGCTCATGCTCAAAGTCATGGCCGGCCACGATCCGCTTGACTCCACCAGCGCCAATCTCCCCGTCCCCGACGACCTTGACCAACTCGACGTCCGCCCCGACAAGCTCCGCATCGGCATTGCGAAGCAGTACATGTCCGACGCCAACGACCCGGCCATGAACGCCGCCATCGACCATGCCCGAAAGGTCTACCAGGAGGCCGGCGCCGAGATCGTCGACGTCGACCTGCCCCACACCGACTACGGCATCCCCACCTACTACATCGTCGCCACCGCCGAGGCCAGCAGTAACCTCGCCCGCTACGACGGCGTCCACTACGGTCACCGCACCACGCAGGCGGAAGACCTCGTCGACCTCTACTCCCGCTCGCGCAGCGAAGGCTTCGGCGACGAAGTCAAACGCCGCATCATGCTCGGCACCTACGCGCTCTCCAGCGGCTACTACGACGCCTACTACCTCCGTGCCCTCAAAGTCCGCCGACTCATCAAGCAGGACTTCGATGCCGCGTTCCAGACGTGCGACGCCATCCTCTGCCCGACCACCACCGGCCCGGCGTTCAAGCTCGGTGAGAAGACCGACGACCCGTTGTCGATGTACCTCAACGACGTTTACACCGTGCCGGCGAGCCTGGCTGGCATCCCCGGCGTCACGCTGCCCGCCGGCTTCGCCGAAGCCGATGGCCAACGCCTGCCGCTGGGCATCCAACTGCTCGGCCCCGCCTACCAGGAAACCAACCTGCTGCGCGTCGCCCGCCTCTTCGAGGCCGCCACCGACTTCCACCGCGCCCGTCCCGAACTGGCGGGCACGGCCTGACGTTCCAGCGCCACCACCCCGGCGAGCGAGCGACCGGATGTACAAGCGGCCGTGCGTGCGGTACGCTCATCCGAGGCGCCAAGCACCGCGGTTTCAAGGCGATCATGACCCGCATGAACCTGTTCGATGACCTGATTGACTGCCTTTCGCCTGCTTGTGGCGGCAGGGTTCGATGCACCCCCGATCAACCATCATGGTGAGCCGACACTCAGCATTGGCGACCAAGCACGTTCTGGTGCTGGTGGAGTCCTCGGCGGCGTACGGCCGGGCCTGCGTGCGGGGCATCGGCCATTACGCCCGCAACCACGAACGGTGGCTGATCCGGCACATGCCGCACGATCAGATGCCGGTGCTCAATCCGAACATCCCCTGGAAGTGGGACTGGGACGGCGTGATCGCGCGCATCGCCTCGCGGCGGGTGGTGGACCTTGTCCGCCGGCTGAAACTGCCGACCGTCGACATCATGGGCGCGGTGCGGATGAAGCGGGTGGCGATCGTCGACGCCGACCACCACCGCATCGTGGACCTGGCGGTCGACCATCTGGTGGCGAACGGCCTGACGCACCTGGGCTTCTGCGGCGTCCCGGGGTTGCCCTTCTCGGACATCCGCCAACGCATTTTCAGTGCCTATCCCGCACCGCCGGGCGTGACGCTGCACGCCTACGAAAACGCCACGCCCACCCGGCTCACCCGGCTGCAGGACGGGGGCCAGCGCTGGTTGCGCGACCTGAAGTTGATGCGGGCGTGGCTGGAGAAACTGCCCAAGCCCGTGGGCATTGTCGCCTGCAATGACACCCGGGCCCGTCACATCATCGAGGTGTGCATGGCCGCGGGACTGGACGTTCCCCGCGAGGTGGCCGTGGTGGGCGTCGACAATGACGACGCCATCTGCGAGTTGTGCACGCCGACGTTGAGCAGCGTCGATCCGAACCCGGAAGCGGTCGGATTCGAAGCCGCGCGCATGCTGGAACAGTTGATGCAGGGGGCCGCGCCGCCCGACGAACCCATGGTGATTGCGCCGCTGGGCGTGGAGAAGCGAGAATCCAGCGATACCGAGGCATTCGAGCACGACGACCTGAACACCGCGATCCGCTTTATCCGCGAGCACGGCGACGCCAACATCAACGTCGGCAGCATCGTCGCCCACGTCGGCGCCTCGCGCTCAACCCTCGAGCGGCGGTTTCGCCAGCACCTCGGCTGCACGCTGCACGATTACATTCAACGGCACCGCATCGAACGCGTGAAGCGGCTGCTGCTGGAAACCAACTATCCCGCCGCCCAGATCGCCCGCATGCTCGGCTTCAACACCAGCACCTATTTCACCGCCGCCTTCCGCAAGCAGGTGGGCATGACGCCGGGCCAGTTCCGCAAACGACGCAAGCCCAGAGGGGGGTGACCCCCGCCTCGAAAGCACGCAGGGCGGCGCCGTCCCGCCACGGCGACGGACGGCCCGCCGAGCCTTGGCGGCATGCCACGTGTGTGACGGATTATTAATGTAGTATGGTGCAAATTCGCTATATCTTCATTTGGGGAGGTGTGGCATCTTATAGGGGTGCCGTATTGACCCGTTTCCCTTGTCGTTCGACTTACGGAGCGATCCCCATGCACCATCCCCGACATTCCCGTTCCCGTCCGGCCTTGTCCTTCGGGCTCCTCGCCGCGACCGCTTTCACCGCC
>JBBDPC010000146.1:0-13082 GCA_040876735.1 Phycisphaeraceae bacterium
TCCTTCTCGCGGTCGCTGATCGAGCCCAGCAGCGTGCCGAAGATGATCAGCCCGCCCAGCAGCACGGGCACGAGCAGCGCGATGCCGCCGGTGACTTCCGTGAGCACCGTGAGGATCATCCGCTCCACGCCGTCAGGCCCGGCGACCCAGACGGGCATGACCAGCATCTGCGCCAGCTCCCGGCCCTTGACCAGCGTGTCGTCGGTTTCGTCGGGGTACAACGTGGCCATGTGCAGGCTGCCGCCCATGCGGCGGACGGTCTGGGCGGAGGCGATGGCGATCTGATCCGCGCTGAGGTGGACGAAGTCGCGGTCGACTTCCTCCGCCATGATCATCTCGTTCTCTTCGCCGCCCGCGCCGCCCGCGGCCCCGCCGGTCGCCGCCTCGGTCAGGTCCTGGAAGTCGACCGGCAGGACGCTCTCGCCGTCGAGATGGCGCAGCCGTTGCAGGCGGGCCCCCTCGAACGTGCCGGCAAACGTCATCCGCCGGCCGTCGATCTGCACCGTGTCGCCCGGCTCGATCTCCAGCAGCTCTTCAAAAACACGCGGCAGGTAGACGCCGCCCGCGGCGAGCGTCGCCTGCACCTCCGCCAGCTCCACGTCGTCGCCGAACACCTCGGCCAGCGCCGGCCAGTGCGCCAGCTCTTCCAGCGGCACGCCCATGATCGCGTCGACCAGCAGCGCGTCGCCGTCGGCCCGGGCGACCTGCATCGCCGGCGCGGTGTCGTTTTCCTTCACCCGCCAGTAGTGGCCCGCCACGTACCCCGTCTCACCGGTCTGCCCGGCGAGCAGGCGCATCGTGCCCGGCGGCAGTTGCGAGTAGTCCAGGTTGCGCAGCAGCGCCCCGTTGGGCATCGTCTCACTGACCGGCCCCTCGTAGACCGTCCGCACGCCAACCGTTCGGCTGAAGCTGGCGAAGCCCAGAATCGTGAAGGTGAGCATCACCACGGTGATGGCCGTCAGCGTCGTTCGCGTCGGCCGGCGACGCATGGTGCTCATGCCCATGCCCACCGCCGCCAGCATCGTGCCCATGCGCGACACCTCCACGTCGTGCAGCCCGACGCGGTGGCCCTGGATCGCCTTCAGCTCCAGGCGGAACTTGCGCACCAGGATGTAGATCACCATGCCCGAGAGCAGAATGATCGCAAAGGCCAGGAAAATGATGATCGGCGTCGCCGCGATCGCAAAGCCCGGGTGCATGAAGTAGAGCATCGCGAACGTGACCAGGAAGATCACGGTGAACCCCGCGATCCGCCCGTACACGCTGGTGGCGCAGACCAGCAACCGTTCCATCGCGAACGCGAACGGGATCGCCAGCAGCAGCAGCATCACGATCGCATGCACCAGGTCGTCCATCGCCTGGCGCAGCGGCGTGTAGACCTTCTGGAACAGCGCCGCCGCCTGCTGGTACGCCGCCTCCTGCTCGCGCAAGGTCTCGGCCTGCTCCGCCTGGTCGTGCGCCCGGGTGCCGGCGGCCTGGAGCGATTCGAGGTCGGCCAGGCTCACCCCGCGCTCGCGCAGTTGCCGCAGGCGGTGCTCGTTCAACAGCTCCAGATCCGAAGCCCGCAGCGGACTCAGCCAGGTCGGCTGGGCCAGCGCCCGCGACGCCGACAGGCCGACGCCGGTGTCCGACTCTTCCCCGATGCCCAGCAGCACCGGGCCCAGCGGCTGGAAGATTTTGACCCGGTCGTCAAACTCCTGGTCGGCGATGTAGAAAAACGTGTGCGGCCCGAGCTGGCCCCAGAGCGACTGGTTGTTGCGCAGCGCGGCGTCGGTGCTGGCTTTGAGCACCTTCAGCAGTTGCGGCCGCGTCTCGAACGTGCCCAGCCCGGTGACGGTGTAGCCCCGGCCGAGGAAGAGACTGGCCTGCATCGACGAGCCGGCGTTCTGGTGCATGTTTTCCATCGCCGAGATCGCTTCGACGTGGCCCTGCTCATCAAAGCGGGCGCCGACCGCGGCCAGGTCCGTGTGCATGTCGTGGCGGGTGACGATCAGGCGGAACCGCCCGTTGTGGTCCACCGGTTCGAGCATCACCGGGTCGAAGCCCGGCATCGACACCGCTTCCTCCATGCTGGCCCAGTGCTGCGGCATGCCGCCCGAGTTCGCCATCCCGGGCCACAGCGCCATGACCGCCCCGGTCGCCGGCCGGTCTTCCGCCAGCCCGCCGACGATCTGAAGCCGGGCGTAGTCGCCGGTCGCCCGCCCCGTGCTGCTGCTCCAGCCGGGCCGCTTGGTCCGGTGGTTTGAGCTGAACACGCGCGACAGCGAGATGCCCTCCCCGCTGGCGGTCTGCCGCAGCAGGGCCGTCGCCTCCCGCGCCTGCTCACGCAGCACCGTCCAGTCCAGCACGTCGACCGTGTCGCCCGGGTGCCCGTCATGCCGCCGACCATCGTGGCCGGTCATCATCGCCAGGTTGTAGATGCCGAAGATGCCCGCCACGTTGCCGCTGTTGACGAACGGCCGGGGGGCGAAGCTCAGCCCCAGCGTCGGGTCGCGCATCAGGCTGTCGTCCAGCGCAAACGACTGGTCCAGTGCGTCCCGGGCCTGCCGCAAGGCCGAGAGCACCCGGCCGTAGTAGCCCGGGTTGTCCGCCGACGCCTGCGGCACGCGGTGCGGAAACACCCGGTGCGTCCAGTCGCCCACCACCGGCCCCCAGACGCTCGACCCGTCCGCAAAGTCGTAGCTGACGTGCAGCACGATCCACGGCTCACCCACCGCCGCGCGAAGCGCGTCCCGCTGCCGGTCCACAGCCACCAGCATCGCCAGCTCCGCCAGTCGGCCGTCGAAACGCCGCAGCGTCCGCTCCATCAGATCTTCAAACACTTCCACAAACCGCTGCGCATCCTCACGCGCGGACAGACGCTCGCTCTGATCCCACCCCTGCGATTCGTCCGTCTCGAACCGGCCCTCGGCATACGCCTGCTGGTTGGCCACGAACTCCGCCAGCCGACCCATGTGCAGCGCCCGGCGAATCTCGTCCCACCGCAGCGACGCCTCGCGCTGCGCATCGATCTGCGCCTGCATCGGCGCCAGACGCTCACGCAGCGCGGCGATCTCCGGTGTCGCGGCCGGCCCCTCCGGGTCCTCGTCACCCAGCCCCGCCAACTCGTTGCGCAACGGCTGGGCTCGCAGGCGAAGCTGGCGCAGCTCATGCACCAGGTCGATCCGGGCGAAGTTCGCCTCGTTCTCCAGCGCATCGGTCAGCCGGTTTCCCTCGGCCCCACTGGTATCGAACGCCAGCTTCTCTTCGCTCAGCCGGCGGCGCATCTCCTGGAAAAACCGCTGCTCGTCCTGATGCTGTTCGGTGAGGGCGGCGTGCTCGTCGCCGGTCATCTGCAACGCCGCGTAGGTTTCGCGGGCGCCCTGGTGGTAGCGGGCCTGGTTGTCCAGGAACATCAGGATCACGTCGCGGCGCGGCGGGTCGGCGTGCAGCGTCTCGGCAGCTTCGAGCAAGGCGGCGACGTTGGCGGCGCTGCGGGCGCCGGGGCTGCGCGTGGGCACGACGCCGAAGCTGTCGTAATGCACCGCGAGCACCATCGCCTCGTCCTGCGTGCGGTCGGCGACGAAGCCGGGATCCGTGCCGGGGATGCGGGCGATGATGTTCCGCCCCACGCGCTCCTGCCAGGTGACCTTGCTGTGGACGATCGCCTCATCGTGGTCGGCGGTGAGGTCGACGCCGGCGGCGGCAAGGTCGTCGGCGTGGGCGTAGAGGCGGACAAGGTTGCCCGGAATGCCCGTGTGCTTGGGCTGCACGGGGGTGACGTCGTCGCCGTGATCGAGGAAGATCACCGCCTGGGCGCCGAGCGCGAAGGCGACCGACCAGTTTTCATAGCTGTCGTAATCGAGCACGACGATCGCGCCGTCGGGCGACCGGCGGCCGTAGTCTTCGATCTCGCCCGCGCCGACGTACATCAGCGGCCCGGTCAGTCCCTCGGCCGGGGTGACGGGGTTGACGGTGAGGTTCGGCCGGATCGGCGCCAGCGGGACGCGCTGGCCGGCGACGATGAGTTCACACCGTTCGACGTCGGTCTGCCAGACGGGGATGTCGAGCGGGAACACCTGCGCCAGGCCGGTCTCCTGCAGCCGGCGTTCGATATGGTCGGCGACGGCGCGGCCCTCCTCGGTGCCCGAGAGGCGGTGCGGATGCTGCGTGATCGCGTCGAGGTCGGCGCGGAAGCTCGCTTCGTCGGCATAGCCCGCGGCGGCGGGCAGCAGCGCGGTGGCGAGCGCCAGCAGCGCGGCCGGGAGCATGCGAAGCCGCAAGCGGCTGGGGCGGGTGCGGGTGCAACTCATTCTTCTTCGCCTCCGATGCGAGCGAGCTTGATGGTCAGGTCCTTGCGTTCTTCGACGCGTTCGACCTTGCCGTCGCGGATCCACATGATCCGGTCGCAGATGTTCAGCAAGCGGTGATCGTGGGTGGAGCAGACGACGGTGACGCCGCGTTCCTCGTTGATCCGCTGGAGGATTTCGAGGATCGACTGCCCGGTCTTGAGGTCGAGGTTGGCGGTCGGTTCGTCGGCGAGCAGGATGCGGGGGTTGTTGCACATCGAGCGGGCGATGGCGACGCGTTGCTGCTGGCCGCCGGACATCTCGATCGGCCGGTGGTCCCAGCGGTCGTCGAGGCCGACGAGTTTCAGCAGCGCCATGCCGCGGCTGCGCGCCTCTTCGGGCGCGACGCCGGCGAACGCCATGGGCACGGTCACGTTCTCCAGCGCGGTCATGTAGCGGATGAGGTTGTAGCTCTGGAAGATGTAGCCGATCTTCCGGCAGCGGAGGAACGCCAGTTCCGTCGCCGAGAGCTGCGCGACGTCGACTTCGTCGATGAGGATGCGGCCGTCGGTGGGCGAGTCGAGGGCGCCAATCATGTTGAAGTAGGTCGACTTGCCCGAGCCGGAGGGGCCCATGACGGCGATGAACTCGCCGCGGTGGATCGTGGAGTCGACGCCGCGGAGCGCGTAGGTGGCGGCTTCGCCTTCGCCATAGCGCTTTTCGAGGTTGAGCGTGCGGATGATGACGGCCTTGTCGTCACCCTTTGGCGATTTGGTGATTGAGTGATCGGGTGATTGGGTTGTGCCTGCCGGTGCATTCATTGCGTTTGCTTCCTGCCTTGACTTCACAAAATCACCACATCACCACATCGCCACATCCTGCACTTAATCGACGCGCATCGCTTCCATCGGCGCCAGCCGGGCGGCGACGAACGAGGGGCCGATGGCCGCGAACGCCGCGAGCAGGACGCCCACGCCCAGGGCGACCGCCGTGGCCAGCGCCACTTCGCCCAAGACACTGAACCCGCTGGTCACCAGCAGGCCATACTCGGCGAGTCCGCGCAGCACCGCGAGCAGGATGCCCAGCACGACGCCGACGAGGCCGCCGACGAGGCCTTGAATGATCGCTTCAAAGACGAACATCTGCATCACGAACCCGTCCATCGCCCCGAGGCATTTCATGGTGGCGATTTCGGTGAACCGTTCGGTGACGGACATGAGCATCGCGTTGGCGACGCCCACGACGCAGACCAGGAACGAAAGCGAGATCAGGTAGAGCGTGCGGTTGGGCAGGCCGAACAGGCCGTCCAGTTCCTCCGGCGCTTCTTCGCCGACGACGCTTTCGAGCTGGCGCTCCCGGCGGTACGCGCGGCTGAGTTCCTCCAGGCGGGCGCCGTCGAGGTGATCGGCCGCATCGGCGTCGGCGAGCACGTCGGCGAACCAGTCGGCCCGGCCCTGGCTGGTGAGGTACTGCATCACGCTGTCGAAGCTGATGTCGGTCGGCGCCTCGTTGGTCTGCCGGGCGAGGGCGGCGCGGACGGTGCTGTCCGTGACGCGAGCGGTGACCAACTCCATGTCCGCCGCCTGGCGGGCAAAGGCGCCGATCGCGTCAAGCTGCGCCTCGTCGATCGCGAAGCCCGCGCCGCGCAGCGTCGACACGAGATCGTCCGGCGGCTGGGCGAACAACTCGCGCGGCGAACGCTCGGGGTAGGCCCGGCGGACCGTCGCGATCGCTTCGCGATGCCCCGTCTGGATGCGCTCGATCGTCTCATGCAGCCACGGCCGGTCTTCGTCGACCAGTTGACGAAACGCCTCCACGTCCCCCAGCGGCTCGCCGAGACGCACCTCCGCCAGCCGGCGGGCGAACGCGTCGAATCGCTCGGCGTCGCGCAGCCGGTCGAGCAGGCCCGTGGGTTCGACGTCACGGATCAGGTACAGCCGCTCGGCCAGCGGCATCTCCATGAAAAACTGGTTCGCGGCGCGCTCCTGCGCGGCGATCGTGCGGGCGCGGTCCAGCGTGGCCGTCTCCAGGCCAGCCCACCGGCGATACTCCTCGTGGCGCTCGGCCGCATCGCCCGCCAGGCCACGCTGCACCGCCTGCCGGCTGTCGACGGTGGTCAGGCGGGTGATCTGCTCGCCCAGCGCCCGGCCGGCCCGCAGCTCGTTGTACGCCTCACGCTCCGTTTCGTGCCCGATGATGCCATGCGCCAGCATGTGCACCAGGAACGCCACCGCCAGTGCCAGAATCGACACCGTCACCAGCGAACGAAACAGCCGATACGCCATGCCCGACAACGCCAACTGGGCGCAGCGCCGCGGGCCTAGCTTCACCTGGTTTCTGGCTTCGATCGGCTTCACGAAACGTCCTCCAGCGAAAGATCTCAGGTCACAGGCCAGCCATCACAGACCCGGCCGGCATCGAGGGGCTGAGCACCATCACGTCCGGACGTGCCCCGGACACCCCGGATGCCCCGGACCCGCTCTGGACACGGCCCGGGTCAGCCGTGCGACGGCTTGTCCGCCTCCGGCAGAATCAACGCCACCAGGTTGCGCTCCACGAGCGTCCGCAGAAACTGCGTCACCGCCAGACGCGCATCATGAAAACGCACATTGTACTTGTTTGCAAACCGTTCGATGATCTGCTCCGTCGTTCGCCGACCGTTGCACGCACGCCAGACCTCCTGCCCCACCGTGTCCAGGGCGAAGGTGCGCTCATCGCGGAAGGGGAAGATCCAGCTCAACGGCGGGCCCATCCACGCCGACTTGCGGATGGGCACGACCAGCGCCATGGCCTTGCCGTACTGCCGCGTCTTCACCGCCTCGTTGGCGACGGGGATGGCATCCAGCAGCATGTTATTGGTCAAGCGCGAGGGATGTTTGCTCATGTGATGATCTCCCGACAACATGAAATCGTGAAATCCTCCGGCTCCACGTCCTGCCCGCGGGGGCTGAGCGTGGTCACATGGTAAACCGCATTCTCGCGTTCGCACGCCCAGGTCAGATCGCACCGTTGACGCAGCTTACCCGTGTATCGCTGCCACCGCTTGCCGCGCTCCTGGCAGGTCGAACGTGTCGCCACATGCTGGCCCACGCGGGTGGGGCGGTGGTCGAATGCCAGCCGCCAGTCCTCCTCGCGGAGCATCGACTCGGCTCCTTTGTACCACGTCTGGGCCATGGCGATCCGACGGATGCGGGCTTCGCGGCGGTCCGGGCGATTTTTCGCCTCGTCATGGCCGGTGAACCGCAGGCTGGCGTGCATCGGCTTCACCTTCGCCTGCCGCAGCCGAAACCCGGCGGGCGTGGTCAGGTGGATGTCGAACGCCTGCCACTGCGTGGCGTCCTCGGCCCGGCAGACCACCTCCAGCTCGCTCAGCAGCTCGGTGAGCAGCGCCCGCTGGTCCGCGCCCTCCCGGCCGATCAGCAGGGCCGTCTCAATCAGCCGGTGGGTCGGCAGGTCGAAGCGGGCGGCCCGTACGAGCATCTCATCGTGGTCCACGTGGCGGGCGACGCCCACCCACGGCTCGGGCAGCGCCAGCGACTCGAACTTCGCGTCCGCGTCGCGGTCGAGCTGCTGCGCCCGGTAGTCGCCGATCAACTGCTTCAGGTCCGGCTTGACCGGCCAGTCGCTCCAGATCACCTGCAACCGCTGGCGGCGGCGGTCGACCAGGGCGAGGCTGCCCTTGGCGATCTCGACGCTGTGACGCACGATCTGCCACTCGGCCGGCACGAGCAGGCGGAGGCCCATCCACTGCAACGTCTGTCTTTGCTGGGTCAGCTTGGTACTCATCCAGGGAAAATCGCGTAACGCGTCGGCGTCTGGCCGTCGGTCAGGTAGAAGTAGACGACCCCGACGCCCATCCAAATCAGCCCGGCCACCAGTTCGCCGGCGATCACGCCGACCATGAACGGCTTGAGCGAGTGATAACCCCGCGCGCCGCCGAGCTGCACCACGCTCGCCTTGATCATCCACCCGATCAGGAACGACGCGGTGAACTGCGCCAGCGGGTACGTGCCCCAGACCAGGAACGCCACCGGGTGCAGCGGCCACCACGGCAACCGCAGCCGGGCCGACGCCGCGCCGATCACCAGCGCCAGGCCCACCAGCGTCCACGTCAACGCCCCGGCCTCGGGCCGGATCGCCAGCAGCCGGTCCAGCCCGCTGCGGTCGGTCGCCTCGGCCAGCACGCCGCGGGCGCCGAGTTCCGAAATCTGGTTCGTCATCTCCCCGAACGGCATCGACGGCAGCGTCTGGCGCATCCAGCCGTCCGTGCCCGCCACGCCATGGTGGTACTGCAAGGTCAACGTCACCACGCCCGCCACCAGGAAGCCGGCGATGATCATCACCGCCAGCCATGGGGCCACGCCGCGCGGCGACTGCTTCCCGGCCCGCTCGGTCATCTGCAAGCCGTTGGTCAGGAACGGCATCAGCGCTTCGCGCGGGTCGCCGACGATCATCACGCTCGCCACCGCCAGCAGGATGTAACCCGTGGGCCCGATCGCCTCGATGCCGAACAAGGCGGTGATGATGCCCACCGGCAACCAGTAAGCCTGGAGGAAAAATGCCCCGGTCTCGGCCACGATGCGGGCCATGACCAGGAACGTCAGCATCACCAGCGCCAGGAACACGCACGCCAGCACCCAGTCCAGGCCCGCCTGCTGAAGCCAGACCACGCCCAGCACCAGCGCCAGCACCAGTCCGCGCGCCGCCCACACCGCGTAGCCGGGCGTGTCGGCCTTGCGGGACAGCCCCGCCGCACTGCCGATCACGTTCGTGTAGTACCGCCGACCGGTGTAGGCGATCATCAGGGCAATGCCGAAGTAGGCCCCGAACCGCATCAGGTTCGCCTGCTCGCCGCCGATGTAGTCGTTCTCGATCGGCATGCCGTACAACAGCAAGGCCGAGCCCAGCGCCATGTACATCGCCTGCGAGATGCCGAGGCTGAACGACACGCTCGTGGTCAGAAAGAAGGTGAACGCCACCACGCTCGGGAACAGCGTCGGATAGAAATAGGCATACGAGCCCCAGACCCGCGACGCGTTGGGGAACAATTCCGTCACCGCTTCGAAATCGAAACTGCGCGGGATCTGCGGCCACGGATCGCCCATCCACGCGTACAGCCCGTTGATCAGGTGAAAGACCAGCAGCGCCACGAACCCGTACCAGAACACCTGGTTCGACGCCATCGCCGGCAGCCAGGCCCCGGCCTTCCGCTCGCCGATCTCTTCCACAAACCGCGCAATCGGATACGCCAGCAGCTCACGCCGCGACCACTGCGGATGCACCACCAGCGCCAGGCACAGCGCCGCCACCCCCGTCAGCAACGCCAGCCCGCCCCACAGCCAGATCACCGGCCACCACAGCGCCCACGGCACGTCCATCACCCCGACGTCGTCCCGCCCTTCCAGCAACGCATCCACCGCCACCGGGTCCGCACGCCCCCCCGCCACCAGCACGCCCCCCCCGGCCGGCATCGGTCGCACCAGACCCTCCAGCAGCGACACCAGCGCCGTCCGGTTCACCCGCTGCTCCGTGTGACGCGCTTCGCCCACCAGCGACACCAACTCGCGCTCGATCGCCGACACCGCCGCGCGACGCGCCGTGGCCGCCGCGTCGGCCGCTTCATCCCCGTCGGCAGACGTATCGGCGCCGGCGACCAGCTCCGCATCCGTGTCGGCGGGCAAGGGCAGGTCGTCCAGCGGCAACGCCTCAGCATCATCCTCGACGTCACCCCCGGCCCCGCTCGGCGGCCCGCGCAGCTCCCCCCGCCGGGCCCGCAGCGTCTCGATCCGCTCCTGCAACGCCGCCACACGCGCCAACGGCCGGGCCGCCGCGTCAGGCAGCAGGCCCCGCTCGCTCAACCGGGCATGCAGCACACGCGATGGCTCCACCTCGATCGTGGTCGGCTCAATCAGATCACTGTTCAACGCGCTCAGCGCCTGGTTCACGTCACTGGGCGTGAAGCGCCCGTTCCGCTCCAGCTCGCGCAGGCGGAACCGCGTCTGCTCGCTCAGCAGGGCGCCCACCTCCGCCAGCGCGTCCGGCGAATCCGCGTCCGCCGCCGCCTCTTCCGCACGCTCGAGCGTGCGGATCAGGCCCGGCCAGTTCGGCACATGCCCGGCCGCGACGTCCGCCGACCCGCCGGGGACGTAGCTCATCACCTGCGCCGCCCGCCAGCTCGCTTCCGATCGCAGCCAGTGGCTGGGCATCGTCGCAATCGTGGCGAAGCTGCGATAAAAGTTCGACGACGGCCAGCCGCACGCCGCCAGCCCGATGGCTGTGATCAGCGCGATCTCGCCACCGCGCAACGGCAGGTTGGCGCCGATCGCCCGCAGCAGCGGATTCAGCACCAGCAGCAGAATCACCGCCACGCCGAACACCGTGATCGGCAGGTGGTTGCCGATCAGGTAGGTCTGTCGAATGATGAAGTCGTTGAAGTACGTGGCTGTCGAAACGCCCAGCCCCAGCAACAAGCCCAGAATGACAGCGCGGATAGTCAAATCAGATACTCGCTTCGATACAAAGGCAGACGGAGCGACCGCCAAGCCCGCACGGCGGGTGTCGGCGGGCGGTAAGAACCGATGGTGTAACCGATTTCACCGCCGTCGTCGAGTCGATAAGTGCTGTCACCAACGCCGTTGCCTGCAATCACGCATGCCCGGCGGGCGAGCCGTGCCTCACGCCTCGGCCACCCGCCGCAGCCACGCCAGGTATTCGATGTTGCCCCCCTTCCCGCCGCGGATCGGCGAGACCGTGTGAGCCACCGCCGCCACCCCCAGCGCCGGCATCGCCGCCAGCACCGCCGCCACCACCCGCGCCGCCTCCGGCTCCGGCAGCACCCCCCGCCGACCACGTCCCCGGCCACCCCGGCCCCCTCGCCCGCCGCGACGCCCGCCGCCGCCCCGCTCAGCCGCGCCGGGCCCCATCGCCCGGTCCGACGACTCGTAATGCGGCTTCACCAAACTGATCACCCCCGGCGCCCCCATCACCCCCGGCGCCCCCGCCTCACGCAGCCACCGCAATGCCGCCGGCACCGCCCGCGCCTGCACCGTCCAGCCCAGGTCCACCACCGCCAGATCGCAACCGGCGAACCCTTCGCCCGCCAGTTCCCGCCACGGATCGAAATGCAGGGCGTTGGTGCGCTCGAGGACGGTGACCCGCTCGTCCTGGCGCAGTTTCCACGCCAGTTCCCCGTAGGCCGTATCCACCGCATAGACGTGAGCCGCCCCGCGCTGGAGCAGGCAGTCGGTGAACCCGCCCGTCGAGCAGCCCAGGTCCGCGCAGACCCACCCGCTCGGGTCGAGCCCGAAGGCATCCAGCGCCGCGGCCAGCTTCAGCCCGCCGCGCGACACGTAGGGGCAATCCGGTTCACTCATGGGCGGCCAAGTCTACCCCCGCGCGCAGCAAGAAGCCCACGGCATCTCGCCGTGGGTAGTGATATACGTTGCTTTTCTGGTGGGGCGGGCGTCTCGCCCGCCTTTCCCCTTTGGCGGGCGAGACGCCCGCCCCACTTTGAAAGAAGCCCACGGCATCTCGCCGTGGGCTTCGAGGCATGTCCCATGGATCGGCCGTCACCGGTCAGGCGCTGAACGAGCTGCCGCAGCCGCAACTGCTCGTCGCGTTGGGGTTGTTGAACACGAAGCCCCGGCCCATGACCTCGTCCTTGAAGTCGATCGTCGTGCCGTTGAGGTAGAGGTAGCTCTTGGGATCGCAGACGACCTTGATGCCGTTCTGCTCGAACAGCTCGTCGTTCTCCCGGCTCTGCTCGGTGAGGTCGAGCAGGTAGGAGAAGCCCGAGCAGCCGCCGCCCTTGACGCCGACGCGCAGGCAGATTTTCTCGCCGTCGAGCTCCTGCTGCTCGATAATGGTCTTGATCTCCCGGGCCGCCGACTCTGTCAGTTGAATCGCCATCGTCTTGCACTCCGTCTTGATGGACCCGCCTGGTGGAGTCCGTTTCACATTTTTTCCGCGCCAGGCCATCGGGCCGGCGGTCGTTCGTGGCGGCGCCCCGCCTTCGGGCACGATTGTAGGCCGTCGCCGCGGCGCTGAACAGCCCCGCCTCCGCCCAGCCGACGCGGCCGCCTGTCATTCTATCGGCCAGCGGTCCGCAGCGACACAACCGTTTCGCCGCCTGTTTCGTCCGCCTCCCGCAGCAGTCCCGCCACCGTCATCTGTCGTAAAAAGCCATTCAGCCGGCCACGCAGCCGACCCAGCACCGGCGCGTCGGGCGCGTCCGCCTCTCCCTCGGCCACCGCCTCGACCACGTCCAGCACGCTCACCGCCTCCGCCGCCACCGCCAGTTCGTAACCCCCGGCCACGCCCCGCGTCGACCGCAGCAGCCCCGCCCCCGCCAACTGCTTCAACACGTTCATCAGCAACGCCAGCGGCAGGTCGAACTGCTCGGCGATCTCCCGGGCGCTCGCCGGCCCCTCGGCCGCAGCGCGCCGCCGCGCCAGGTAGACCGTCGCCACCAGGGCATAATCGGCTTTTCGCGTGAGACTGAGCATCGCAACCGTTCCCGGCCCCACGCCCGGAAGGACGTGCAGGCCGGACCTGATAATAGGACCTTCCCGGTCCCATTTCAAGATGCCACCACCGGCCCACAGGGTAAGCGCATTTGGATTGGGGGTGGGGCGGGCGTCTCGCCCGCCGACAGGCCGAAGGCCTGTTTCTGGAACGTAACGGCTACTTCAGCGACCGGGGAAGGCGGGCGAGACGCCCGCCCCACCGGGAAAAGCGCCAAATGCGCTTACCTTTGGGGCGTGGGGCGTGAGGCGCGGTCTAGCACACCCGGCCGCGGGCGTCGACGGGGCTTGG
>JBBDPC010000147.1:0-13079 GCA_040876735.1 Phycisphaeraceae bacterium
TCCCCGATCCCCGCTCCCCGATCCCCGATCCCCGATCCCCGATCCCCGATCCCCGCCACTTGCCATCGCCCCCCGCCCATGGTTATACTACCCGGCTCGTTTGACTCGACCCCCCTCCGGGCTCGATCAAGCCCCGGCGTCCCCCGGTTTTCCGGTGCCCCCACCGCCACGCGAACGGCGAGGAATGTGTCATGGCCAAGGCGAAGAAAGAAATTACGTCGCAGTTCAAAATCCAGGCCCCCGGCGGCTCGGCCACCCCGGCCCCGCCGATCGGCCCGGCGCTGGGCCAGCACGGGGTCAACCCCGGCCAGTTCATCCAGCAGTTCAACGAACGCACGCGGGCGCTCAACGGCAAGGTCGTCGGCTGCGTGATCACGGTCTACAAGGACCGCACGTTCGACTTCGAAATCAAGAGCCCGCCCGCCGCCGTCCTGCTCAAGGACGCCGCCGGCATCGAGAAGGGCTCCGGCGTGCCCAACAAGGACAAGGTCGGCAAGGTCAGCAACGACCAGCTTCGCGCCATCGCCGAGGAAAAGGTCAAGGAACTGACCGGCCACAACGTCGACGCCATGGTCAAGACCATCGCCGGCACCGCCCGGTCGATGGGCATCGAAGTCGAAGGCTGAAGTTCCACCATGTCGGATGGTGGATGTGGGATGCCGAATGTGAAAACGTTCGGCCCGCAAGCGACATTCGACATGCCCGATTAGAGATTCGACATTCACCCGGCTCACCACGAGCCTCGAATCGTGGGAGATGACCCCGGCATGTAGGCCGAGGGGATTCGAAAGGAGTTTCGCATGGCTGTGCATGGCAAGCGCTATCGTTCCGATCTGGACAAGACGCCCGACCGGGAGACGCCCGTGCCGCTGACCGAAGCGGTGAACCGGGTCAAGGCGTTCAAGAACGTGAAATTCGACCAGTCGGTGGAAGTCGCCATCTGGCTGGGCATTGACGCCAAGCAGGCCGACCAGGCGGTGCGCGGGTCGGTGTCGTTGCCGCACGGCATCGGCAAGACCAAGCGTGTCGTGGCCTTCTGCTCGGACGACAAGGTCGCGGCGGCGAAAGAGGCCGGCGCGGTCGAGGCCGGCGGCGAAGAGCTGGTGAAGAAGATCGAAGGCGGCTGGCTGGAGTTCGACGTGGCGGTCGCGAGCCCGGACATGATGAAAGTCGTGGCCCGGCTGGGTCGTGCGTTGGGCCCCAAGGGGCTGATGCCATCGCCCAAGAGCGGCACGGTGACGCCGAACGTCATCGACGCGGTGAAAGAGTACGGGGCCGGCAAGGTCGAGTTCCGCAACGACGCAGGCGGCAACGTCCACGCCGTGGTGGGCAAGCAGAGCTTCGAGCCGCAGCAGTTGGAAGAGAACGCGCAGGCGTTCATCGACCACATTCAGCGGATCAAGCCCGCGGCCGCGAAGGGCCACTACGTCAAGCAGATTTCGCTCTCGGGCACGATGACGCCCGGCGTGCGTGTTGAACTTCCGTAACCTCGGCAGTCGTCTTCCCGAATTTTCGAATCCCGAACCCCGAACCTGAGGCATTGCCATGAGCAAGCCGGTGAAGAACCTGATCGTCGACAGCTACAAGAGCCGCTTTGAAGGCGTCTCCGGCGCCGTGCTGGTGGACGTGCGCGGCATCGAGTCGAACACGAACAACCGCCTGCGCAGCGACCTGGCGCAGAAGCAGATCAAGGTCAGCGTCGTCAAGAACAGCCTGGCGAAGAAGGCGTTCGAAGACACGGACATGGCCGCGATCAACGACCTGCTCGAAGGCTCGACCGCCGTCGTCTACCCCGGCGACGGCGAGACGACCGTGGTCAACATCGCCCGCGAGTTGATCACCTGGGCCAAGGACATCCCCAACCTCCAGTTCAAGGGCGCGTTGATGGAGGGGATGCTCTTCGGCGCCGACGAGATCGACGCGCTGAGCAAGTACCCGACGCGCGAAGAGGCGCAGGCGCAGGTGGTGCAGATTCTGCTCACGCCGGCGCAGAACCTCGCCGGCGCGGTCGCGGGCCCGGCCCGCAAGGTCGCCTCGCTGGTCAAGGCGATCGAAGAGAAGCTGGAGAAGGGCGAGACGATCGAAAAGGCGGCATAACGCATGTGGGATGTGGGATGTGCCGCATGGGTGGCGCGATCTAACATCCGCGATCTGACATGCGAGATTGAACATTGAATCGCGTCCGACTGGCCCCTCGGGGTTAAATCGCGGCACAGGGCTGCGACCTCTCGGACGGAGTTTGTTTTCAAGTAAGGACGTGAGTCATGGCTGAAGTGGAAGCTGGTATCAAAGAGTTGGCCGACAAGATCGTGGGCCTGACGCTGAAGGAAGCGGTGGACCTGGGCAACTACCTCAAGGAAGAGTACGGCATCGAGCCGGCCGCCGGCGCGGTCGCCGTCGCCGCGGGCCCGGCCGCTGCGGAAGAAGCCGAAGAGAAGACCGAGTTCGACGTCGTCCTCAAGGGCGCTGGCGACAACAAGATCAAGGTCATCAAGGTCGTCCGCGAGGCGACGGGCCTGGGTCTGAAGGAAGCCAAGGACCTGGTCGACGGCGCGCCCAAGGCCGTCAAGGAAGGCATCCCCAAGGACGAGGCCGAGGCTCTGGTCGAGAAGATCAAGGAAGCCGGCGGCGACGTCGAGCTGAAGTAAGATCGAAGCGAGCGGCCGCTTGCGGCCGTTCAGGATCGAGATTGAAGAAGAACCGTCTCCCGTTCGCGGGGGACGGTTTTTTATTCGGCCTTGAGCCGTCAGCTTTCAGCCATTGGCCAGCGACAGGCCCAACGGACGGAACATTCTGGCTGATGGCTGAAAGCTGACGGCTCAAGGCTGAATTTGCGGGGGGAGGGACCGTGCAGTTGAAGCCGCACGGCCTCGGGGGAGTCAGGGCGTGCGGCGGCGGCGGTAGGCGGCGGCGAGGGCGATGCGGAGCTTGGCGAAGCTGCTGAGACGGACGCGGGTGGTGAGCACCCGGCGGGGCTGCTGCGTGATGCGGTCGAGCAGGCCTTCGTAGATCTGGCACATCGCCCAGCTCGTCGGCCGGCAGTCGGGGTCGATGTGGCGTTCGAGCGTGGCGGACATCTGGTAATAGCTGCGGGCGCGTTCGATCTGGTAGACCATCAGGCGGTCGAAGTGGGCGTCGGCGCGGCCGGCGAGCAGGGCGTCGGGCGGGTAGCCGAAGCGTTCGAGTTCGTCCATGGGCAGGTAGATGCGGCCGCGCTGGGCGTCCTCGGCGACGTCGCGCAGCATGTTGGTCAACTGAAAGGCGATGCCGCGATACTCCGCCAGCTTCATCGCCTGCCTGCCGCCGTCGTGGCCCCAGACGGCGAGGCAGACGAAGCCGACGACGGAGGCGACCTTGTAGCAGTACTGGTAAAGCTCGTCGAAGCTGGCGTAGCGGTCGCGAGTGGCGTCGCAGCGCTGGCCGTCGAGCATGGCGTGGAGGTGGGCGGGGTCGATCGGGTAGTGGTGAGTGACGTGCTGGAACGCCGGCCAGACGGCGCCGGGGGGCAGGGGCGCGTCGAGCGGGGCGTCGAGCACCTGTTGCATGGTGCGGCGGTAGGCTTCGATACGAGCGAGGACGTCGTCGGCGTTGCGCTGGCGGGGGTCGGCATCGTCGGCAAGGTCGTCGCAGGCGCGCATGAAGGCGTAGATGGCGTACATGGCCGAGCGCTTGGGCTCGGGGGTGAGCTTGAGGCCGTAGTAGAAATTGCGGGCGTGCTTGCGGGTGACGCGGTGGCAATGGTCGAACGATGCACGGACGGCGGGCGTCATCGCCGCACGCGCCGGGGCCGGGGGTTGTGGGTTCGAGAGGTCGTGACTGCCTGCGTTCATCCACTGCTCCGCTGCATCGGTACTACGCTCTGCCGCAAGCGGCGCTGCTGTTGTCGCGGGATTGGCGGGGAAAGTCAATCCGGGGCGGTTGGCGACCGGCCGAGGACGGCGAGTTTGCCCACCAGTGCGTGGAGCATCAGCTCGGCCTTGGTGAGCTTGCCCAGCGTCGGGCGGTGGCGAAGGGTTTCGTAGTTGGCGCGTTCGATGCGCCGGAGCACGCGCTCGCCGCCGAGGGTGAAGAGCTTGATGTCCAGCCGAACGTCCGGCGCGAGCAGGGGCCAGAGCGCCCGGCCCTGCTCGAACAACGGCCAGGTGCGGTCGACGAGTTCCCGGAGCGTGGCGCGGTAGGCGGGCAGTTGGGCGCGCAGCCCCGCGGTGGGCCCGGCGGTGGCGCAGGTGGGGCAGGCCTGCTGCTCGGCGGCCCGGCCGGCGTCGAGGCGGACCGCCTTGACCATCAGTTCGATGTCGGGCTGGTGCTCGCGGGCGATGGCTTCGGGAATGTAGACGCGGTCGCGTTCGAGGATGTCCCGGCGAACGTCCTGCCAGAAGTTGGCCAGTTGCAAGGCGGTGCAGGTGGCGTCGCTGAGGCGTTGGCGTTGCTCGTCACGGTGGCCGCAGAGGTAGAGCACCAGTCGGCCGACGGGGTTGGCGCTGCGCGTGCAGTAGTCGAGCAGTTGGTCCCAGCTCTGGTAGCGGGTGACGGTCTGGTCCTGGATGAAGGCGTCGATGAGGTCGTCGAAGGGTTGGCGGGGGATGTCGAAGCGTTCGATCGTGGGTTGGAGGGCGATGTAGACCGGGTGGCGGGGCTGGCCGGCGTAGCAGCGGTCGAGTTCGTCGCGCCACCAGTGGAGCAGTTCGAGGCTGCGCTGGCGGTCGCCGGTCTCGTCGCCGAGGTCGTCGGCCCACCGGCAGAAGGCGTAGACGTGGGTGAACGGCTCGCGGAGGCGTTTGGGCAGCAGCCAGGAGACGACGGTGAAGTTTTCGTACTGGGCGCGGGTGAGCTGCGCGGTGTAGGCGGTGGCCTGCTGGTAGGTCAGCGGTTGACAGCGGTCGGGGCCGTAGGTGTCGAGCTGGTCGAGGACGAGCGAGGGCATGGGGATGATGGTAACAGGGGGCGCGGAGGCAGTGCGACTTATTGAGCTTTGAGCCGTTCGCTTTAAGCGATTAGCCAGCGATAAGCCGAACGGAGGGGGCATTCTGGCCGAAGGCTTAAAGCGAACGGCTCAAAGCTCAATAAGTCGCACTGCCTTGGATGGAGGTTATTGGTGCGTGGGCTGGCGGGCCCACTGAAGCATGTCGACCGGTTCGCCCATGAGGTCGAAGCGGAGCAGTTGCAGGGCGCACTTGGCGGCACGGTCGCGGACGCCGTCGCGGTTGCCCGACAGTTGAAGGCAGAGGGCGCGGGTGCGCAGCGTGTCGGGTTCGCGTTCGTCGCGCATGGCCATGCCCAGCCAGACGGTGCCGACCGGTTTGTCGGGCGTGCCGCCATCGGGGCCGGCGATGCCGGTGATCGACAGGCTCACGTCGGCGGGCCGGGCGTGGCGCAGCGCCCCCTCGGCCATCGCGCGGGCGACCGGCTCGCTGACCGCGCCGTGTGCGTCGAGGTCGTCCCGGGAGACGCCGAGCTGTTCGAGCTTGAAGAGATTGCTGTACGTCACCCAGCCGCCGAGGTAGGCCTGCGAACTGCCCGCGACGTCGGTGAGCATTTTGCCCACCAGTCCGCCGGTGCAGCTCTCGGCGGTGACCAGCCGACGGCCGCGCTTTTGCAGCAGGGCGACGAGCGCCTTGGCCAGCGTGTCATCCTCCCGGCCGAACACGAGCGCGCCGAGGCGGGCGTGGACCTCGGTGAGCGTCTTGTCGAGTTGAGCCTGCGCTGCGTCGGCAGTGGGGAACTCGGCACGGAGGCGGATGGCGACGATGCCGTCGGTGACGGTCGTGCCGACCTTGGGGTTGCGCTGGCGGTCCATGAGGTCGCCGAGCATGTCGGCAATGGTGGACTCGCCGGCGCCGAAGGTGTTGAGCTTGGTGGTGAGGATGATGTGGCGGTCGCCGGTGATGGCGGTGAGTTGCGGTTCGATGGCGTCGCGGAACATGGCGCGCATTTCGTGGGGCACGCCGGGCATGACGAAGATGCGTGCCCGGCCGAGCGTGGCGTCGATGCCGGGGGCCGTGCCGTTGCGGTTTTCGATGACGGTGCTGCCGGCGGGGTGGGTGGCCTGCACGCGGTTGCGCTCGGGCATCTCCCGGCCGCGGCGGGTGAAGTAGCCGCGGATGATCTCGACGCTGGCGGGGTCTTCGACCAGCTCGACACCCATCGCCTCGGCCAGCGCCGGGCGGGTGAGGTCGTCGTCCGTCGGCCCCAGTCCGCCGGTGATGAGCACCAGCTCGGCCCGGTCGGCGGCGTGGCGGATCGCCTCGACGAGGGTCGGCTGGTCGTCCGCGAGCGTCTGGTGATAGCGGACGGAGATGCCGCGCGTCGCCAGCCGTTCGCCCAGCCAGGCGCTGTTGGTGTCGACCGTCTGCCCCAGGACCAGCTCGTCGCCGATGGAAAGAATGATCGCGTGCATCGGCAGATTGTAGCGATCCTGAATTCCCGGCTCGCGATGCCCTATAATCCGGCCCATGACCACAGCCACCCTCATCGACGGCAAGCGCATCGCGCAGGACATCCAGCAGCAGACCGCCGCACGCGTGGAGCGCGTCAAGCAGGCCACCGGCGTCACCGCCTGCCTCGCCACCGTGCTCGTGGGCGAAGATCCCGCCAGCGCCAAGTACGTCGGCGCCAAACGGCGGCTGTGCGAGAAGCTGGGCCTGACCTCCGTGTTTGTCAAGATGGACGAAACCACCACCACTGGGCAACTGGTCGACAAGATCGCCCAGCTCGGCCGGGACGAAAAGGTGCACGGCATCCTGCTCCAGCACCCCGTGCCCACGCAGATCGACGAACGCGCCGCCTTCGAGGCCATCCCCGCTCACAAGGACGTCGACGGCGTCACGTTCCACAGCTTCGGCACGATGTTCTACGGCCTGCCGGGCTACGAGTCCTGCACGCCCGGCGGCATCATCCGGTTGCTCGACGCCTACGATGTCACGATTCGCGGCAAGCATGCCGTGGTCGTCGGCCGCAGCGCCATCCTCGGCAAGCCCATGGCGGGGTTGCTGATGAACCGTGACGCGACCGTCACCGTCTGCCATTCCAAAACCGTCGACCTGCCCGGCATTGTGAAGCAGGCGGACATCATCGTCGCCGCCGTCGGCCGGCCGGCGTTTGTGAAAGGCGATTGGGTCAAGGAAGGGGCGGTGGTCATCGACGCGGGCTTCAACCCCGGGCCCGCGGGCAACGTCGGCGACGTCGACTTTGAGCCGGCGAGCGAGCGGGCGTCGCTGATCACCCCCGTGCCCGGCGGCGTGGGGCCGATGACGCTGGCCGTGCTGGTCGAGCAGACGTCGATCGCCGCAGCGCGGGCGGCGGGGGTCAAGCCGTGACGGGTGATGATGATCCAAGAGTAATCCGGGGGGGATCCGGGGGGATCCGGGGCTTCGTCGCGTTGCTCCTCAGCCCTCGGCTTAACATGCTGACCTCTGACCTCTGACCTCTGACCTCTGACATCCCTGGACCCCGCCTTTGAGCCAGTTCAACGCCACCAACTACGAAGTCCCCCGCACCACCGGCGTCTGTACCTTCACCGGGCGAACGCTTCAGCCCGGCGAGCCCTATTACGCGACGTTGGTCGAGGTCGATCCCGACACGGCCGATGCGCCGTCGCTTGCCAGTGCGCTGGGCATGATGCGGCTGGACGTGTCGCAGGAAGCGTGGGAACAGGGGCGTCGGCCGGACCGGCTGTTCAGCTTCTGGAAGTCCACCGTGCCCGAGCCGAGCGAGAAGAAGAAGCTGTTCGTGGACGACGCGGTGCTGATGAACCTCTTCCGCCGGCTGGAGGATGCCACGCAGCCGCAGCGCCAGGCGTTCCGCTACGTGCTGGGCCTGATCCTCATGCGCAAACGGCTGCTCCGCTTCGACGGCGCCGAGCGGCGCAGCGTGGAGGTGGATGGCGAGCCGGCCGAGCAGGAGTGGTGGAAGCTGACGCCCAAGCTGGACGTGAACAAGGGGCCGATGAGCAAGTGGAACGAACAGGAGACGATCGACCTGCTCGACCCGCAGCTCGACGAAGCGCAGATCGAGCAGGTGACACAGCAGCTTGGCGAGATCCTCGAAGCGGAGTTGTGAGCATGCATGGGACATGGCCAGCCGGCGTTCGACTTGCATCGCTGATCGCGCTGCTCACCGCGGCGCTGGTGACCGCCGCCTGCCAACGGCCGATCACGCCGGGCGACGACATCCTTGAGCCGGCGCGCGACCGGCCGGCCGCGCCGCCGAGCTACAACGCGCTGATCGAACAGTACAACGCGCATGTCGAACGGCTGGACCAGTTCTGGTCGGCGTCGCGCGTGGCGATGCGCTGGGTCGACGAAGACGGCCAGTCACGCTTCGAGCAGGGCGACGGGCAGCTCATCTACCGTCGGCCGCACGAGATTGCGATGACCGTCGGGCAGCTTGGCCAGACCATTCTCTGGGCCGGTTCAGACGCCCAGCGGTACTGGCTGTTCGACTTGCAGAACGACGGCACGGCCATGGTGGGGCGGCATGAGTTCGTCGGCCAGCCGTGCGCCCGGCCGCTGCCGTACCCGGTGTCGCCGCGGGCGATGCCTTACCTGATGGGGCTGGTGCCGCTGCCGCCGTCGGACGAGGCGGAGGTGGTGGTGGATCGCAACTATTACCGCATCGATCCGCCGGGCGCGGGCGTGCGGATGTGGCTGGATCCGGAGACGGCCCATCCGCTGCGCGTCGACATGCTCGACGAGGAAGGCGAGAGCGTGGTGGCGGCGCGGCTGTGGCGGCATGAGCCAGTGCGGATGGAAACGGTGGAGCGCGAGCATTGGCCGCGCATCGCCACGGCGGCGAACATCTATGTGCTGGGCGAGGAAGGGTATCTTTCCTTGAGCCTCGACATGCTCAGCGACGGTCGGCAGCGCGACCAGGTGCGCGACCAGGCGTTCGACTTCGACGTGCTGCTGCGCGCCCACCGGCCCGGCGAGGTGATCGTGCTCGATGAGGCTTGCCGATAAACGCATCCCCGGCGCCCGAGGCAGTGCGACTTAAGTCGCACTGCCTTCAGGTCACATGCTCACGCACCCAGGCGATCGCTTCGTCGCGCGTCTGCACCCGCCCCTCAAGCTGCTCGTCGTAGACCGCCTCCAGCAGTCGGCCGAACTGCGGTCCGGGGCGCAGACCCATCGCAATCAGATCCTCACCACCAATCAACGCCGGCGGCGCGACGCCTTCCACCATCAACGGCAGCGACTCGCGCTCGATCCGCCGCACCGCCTCCGTCGCGTGCAACGCATGCAGCAACCGCAACGTCTCCGGCCACGCCGGCGCAGCCAGCAGCCGCTTGCGCTGCGCTACACCAAGGTCGGCCCACCGGTCGGCCAGCGGCAGCAGGGAAAACAGCGCCCGGGCCTCGTCGTGGTGCTGATTGCTCAGGCACAACGCAGCTCGCCAGCGGCGAAGCCGTTGCGGCCCGTCGTGCCCGGCGAACGTGGCGACGCGCGGCAGACTGCGATCACCCGGCAACTGACGGTCGATCAGCCACGCCACCAGCGCCGTCGCGTAGGGCCCGCCCGGCCCGAGCGCTTCGAGCGTGGTCGGCGCCACGTCGGCGTGATCTTCATTGAGCACCGGGCCGTCGAGCTTCAATTCCTGCATCAGCTTCACCGCCGCCGCCGGTCGCGGTCCGGTGAGCATCGCCTGCACCTCCTGCCCGATGCGCTCCCGGCTGATCTGCCCGAGGTACTTCGCCAGCGGGCGGATGGCGGCGGCGGTGCGCGGCTCGATCGTGAAGCCCAGCCGGGCGGCGAAGCGCGGCCCGCGCAGCATGCGCAGGTAGTCTTCCGCGAACCGCTCGGACGGATCGCCGATGGCGCGCACCACACCCGCTTTGAGGTCGGCCCGGCCGCCGACGTAGTCGATGATGCGGTCGCCGCCGCTGTGTTCGTCAGACGTAAGCGGGTCGGCGAAGAGGCCGTTGATGGTGAAGTCGCGGCGCTTTGCGTCGTGCTCGGCGTCGGTGAAGATCACCTTGTCCGGTCGGCGCTTGTCGGTGTAGCCCCACTCGCTGCGAAATGTCGCCACCTCGATCGCATGCCCGCCGAGATACACCAGCACCACGCCGAACGCCTCGCCCACCGCCCGGCTGCGCGGCAGCAGCTCGCGGACGCGGTCCGGCGTGGCGTCGGTGGCGACGTCGTAATCCTTCGGCTCATGCCCGAGCAGGGCGTCGCGCACGCAGCCGCCGGCGAGATACGCCACATGGTCCGCCTCACGCAGCCGGCGCACCACGGTCACCGCGGCATCGCGTGGAGGCATCCGTCGGAGTGGCGGGGGCGTGGCCATGACGCCAAGTTTACCGGCGAGGCGGCGGGCTGGCGCGACAGGGGGTGGTGGTTCACTTCGGTCTTTGGCGGAGCAGGCGTCTCGCCTGCCGGTGGGCGGGACGCCGCCTCACTGAAGAAAATCAGCCCTGCTCGTCGTCTTCTTCGAGCTTGCTGAGGTAGCTGTCGGGGTCTTCGAGGAACATCGGCCGGCAGCCGTCGCAGCAGAACTTGATCTCCTGCCCGTTGTAGACCAGCGACACCGGCTCGCCCATCGAGCCCAGTTCACCGTCGGCCACGAGGCAGACGTTCAGCGGGTAAGGCGTGGCCTCGCCGGCTTCGACGGCCGCGGCAGCGTCGGCGCCGGTGAGCACGACGGCGGCGTCCGCTTCGTCTTCCGTGGCGTCCGTGGCGTCCGGGGTTTCCGGGGCTTCTGTGATTTCCGGGGGCGTCGGCGCGGGGGGAGTTTCCGCCGCATCGCCGCAGCCGACGAGCGTGAGCGTCACCGCCAGCACGGTGGCGGGCAGAGCGAAGGCGTCGAGGCGTCGGGCCAGGGGGGAGAGCATCGTGAGGCAAGTCATGGGTGGCTCCTTTGTGATCCGGGGCTTCGCATCGCTCAGCCCTCGGCTTGGGCGAATCGAACAGTGAGGAATCGTGCGAGCAGTGACCCGCAGCCCATGCTTACGCAGGCCACGGCTCGCGGGTTTGGCGAAAGTGGGAGTGTAGCAGAACCACACAGCCCGCCGACGGGCCGTCCGCTTGCGGGGTCGACCAGCCGACGGGCTGTTTTATTCCAACGTGATCTATTGAGCTTTGAGCAGTTAGCTTTAAGCTATTAGCCAGCAATAAGCCGAACGGAGGGGGCATTCTGGCTGAAGGCTTAAAGCTAACTGCTCAAAGCTCAATAATTCGGCCCGCAAATGCCGGGTCAATCACAGCGGTTCGCCGGCCCGCATGCCGACGGGCGGACGCGCGGCCCCGACGCGGGCGGGCACGGGGCGGCGGGCATGTCGGGCGCGCGATTCGCGCTCAGCCGAGCCGACAGGTCGGCCGCGATCGTGTTCGCCCGCCAGCATCTGCCACGCCTGCCGGGCGACCAGGCCCGCGGCCAGCGTGGCGGCGGCGGTGAGGTAGGGGTGCAGGGCGGCGAGGGTGTAGGCGCTGGTTTCGTGAACGTAATGCGGATAGTGGCCGCGCTCGTCGCCATCTTCGATGGGCTTGTAGAGGCTGTGGTGCTCGCGGTCGATCGGCTCGGCGGGCGTGTCGGTCATCTGGAGGTTGCGCATGGTGCGCTCCATGACCAGGTCGGTCAGGCGCGGCAGCAGCCAGCCGATCGCCGCCACGGCACGCCCTCCGCCGCCGACGAACACATCCCGCCGGGGATACTGCGCACAATGCAGGATCGCCTTAGCGACCGTCTGCGGCGCATAGACCGGCGGCGGATTCTTCGGCTTGCGCTCAAGCAGGTTTTTCGCGTGCGCCTTGTAAGGCGTGTCGATCGAACTGGGCTTGATCAGCGAGATCGACACCGGCCAGCCTTCCTGCTCGACCTCCATGCGCAGCGCTTCGGTGAACCCCTTGATGGCGTGCTTGGAAGCGCAGTAAGGGCCCTGGTCGGGAATGGCGCGGTCGCCGATGACGCTGCCGACGTTAATGAGCGCGCCGCCCCGGCCATGGTCGCGGTCGCGCAGGTGTTCGATGGCGATGCGTGAGCCGTAGACGTAGCCCCAGTAGTTGACCTCGAACAGCCGGCGCTGGTCTTCGAGGGGGATCTCCATGATCGGGCCGTAGATGGAGACGGCCGCGTTGTTGACCCACGTGTCGAAGCCGCCGAAGCGGTTGACGGCCGTGTCGGCGATGCGGCGGACGTCGGCTTCCTGGCTGACGTCGGCGATGACGGCCACGGCATGCTCGGGGATCAGGTCGTTCAGTTCGTCGACGATGCGCTGCTGCACCTGCTCGTTGCGGGCGGCGAGCACGACGCGGGCGCCATGCTCGACGGCGAGGCGGGCGGTGGTGAGGCCGATGCCGCTGGAGCCGCCGGTGATGACGAGCACCTGCTCGCTGAGCGGTTTGAGATCGGCGTGACGCATGGCGAAGTCCTTATCCGTGGCCACGGAGGTGGCGATGATGCGGCCCTGCCCTGCGCTGACTGTAGGCCCGGCGGGGGAAGTTGCGGTGGCTGGCGGGCGGAAACCGGGGATTCCGCCAGAGGAGGGGGAGTGTGGGGCGTGAGGTGTGGGGCGTAGGGCGTTGTCATGCTTTTCGCTCCACGCCCACGCCTCAGGCCTCACGCCCTTTTGACCCTGCCGCGCTCCGGTCGATATACTTGCCCGATCATGAACGCGCTGCCCCACCACCTGCCGCCGGCCGGCGACGCGATGCCGGGCCCCTTGGTTAGCTGAGCGGACGACCCGCATCCGCCTTGCGCCGCCGCCGCCGTCGTCGCCGTTGCGCCTCGTGTTTTCCTTTTCTCTCCCTGCCTGCTTGAAGGTTTGTCCCGGCCGTCCTGATCGGTCGGCGACCCGCCCCGGAGTCCCGCCATGGCTGCCGAACTGCCCAAGACGTACAACCCCGCCGACATCGAGCCTGACATCATCGCCCGCTGGAACCAGGCCCGCGCCTTCCACGCCGACCCCGCCGCCTCGCAGCCGGGGCCGAACGGTGAGCGTGGCAAAGAGCCTTACAGCATCCTCATCCCGCCGCCGAATGTCACCGCCGCGCTCCACCTCGGCCACGCGCTGAACAACACGCTCCAGGATGTGCTCACCCGCTACCACCGCATGCTCGGCCGCAACGCCATGTGGATGCCCGGCA
>JBBDPC010000148.1:0-12986 GCA_040876735.1 Phycisphaeraceae bacterium
GGGGATCGGAAAGAATTTTAAGCCGAGGGCTGAGTCCGCGAAGCCCCGGATCAGGATGATCGATCCACATCCCACATCGCACATCCCCTCATCCCGCCCTTCGCTCGCGGACTCGCTCAGGGGCGGGCGTTTTTTCGGATCCTGCGGCCGGGAAACGCTGGTTGCAATGCGGGCGGGTGTGCTGCTATACTGCTCGGCTCTGTCGACTGGATCCACGATGGAATTCTGTGCCTGAAGCACTGAGAGCAGCTATGCCGACGATTAATCAACTGGTTCGCAACCCGCGCACGACGCCCAAGGCCAAGAGTAAGGTCAAGGACCTTGACGCCAGCCCGCAGAAGCGCGGTGTCTGCCTCCAGGTCAAGACCGTGACGCCGAAGAAGCCCAACTCCGCCCTCCGCAAGGTCGCCCGCGTGCGATTGAGCAATGGCAAGGAAGTCACGGCCTACATCGGCGGCGAAGGGCACAACCTCCAGGAGCACTCCATCGTGCTCGTCCGCGGCGGCCGGGTGCGCGACCTCCCCGGTGTGCGCTACCACGTGGTCCGCGGCTCGCTGGACACGCTCGGCGTCGACGGCCGCAAGCAGGGTCGGTCGAAGTACGGCGTCAAGCGCGCCAAGGGCTGAACTCCCAATGCCCCGCATATACATGCGGGGCTCCTCACCGAACAACACCACGGCAAGTAATCGCCCACCGCGTCGGCGGGTGGTGAACAGAACGGTCCCGGCAACGTGATCGGGATGGATGAGCCGTCACACGAGAGAGACCCCACCATGGCTGGACGCATCACCAAGTCGGCTGAACAGCTCAAGCCCGACCCCCGCTACGGCGACAAGACGCTCGCCCGCTTCATCAACTGCATCATGCGCGACGGCAAGAAGTCGGTCGCGTTGCGCGTCGTCTACGACGCCATGGACGAAATCGAAAAACGCACCGGCGGCGATCCCACCGGCATCGAAATCTTCCACCGGGCGCTTGAGAACGTTCGGCCGGACGTGGAAGTCCGCTCCAAGCGTGTCGGCGGCGCCAACTACCAGGTGCCGATGCAGGTGAACAAGAAGCGTCAGCAGAGCCTGGCGTTCCGCTGGATCATCAACGCCGCCCGCGGCGAAAAGGGCCGGCCGATGCACCTGCGTCTCAGCCGGGAGCTGCTGGACGCGGCGCAGAACGAGGGCAAGGCCGTGCAGACCCGCGACCAGACCCACCGCATGGCCGACGCCAACAAGGCGTTCGCCCACTTCGCCTGGTAACGCCACGCGAACCTGCGACACACGCACCATCAAGAACCCCGAGGCCCACGCCTCGGGGTTTTTTCATGTCCCAACAACGTGCACAGTCGTCCAGCGCGGTCCCGGCCCAGACGTTGCGCGATCCTGTACGGCCTCCCACCCTTAACAACCGGGAGCCGGGTCCGTTTCCAGAACGATTATTTTAACTTTCTGTTACTATTTGTATATTGGGCCTTGGGCGAAGCTTCAGGCGGACCGCTGCGGGGCGATGGCTGTGTGGGGATTTTGCATGAAACCGAGAAAGGGCAACGAGATGATGCAACTGTCGCTGGAACCGGGCACGATGATCGGGGCGGGTGTTGTGGCGCTTTGCCTGCTGGGCGGCGCGTTCACCGGCCGAGCGCAGGCTGAGGCCGAGGCGCCCGAAGCGGGCCCGGGCCTGGCCGCCGCGTATCCCGCGGACCGGGGCATTGCGGCGGACCCGGCGGTCATCTACGCCAGCGGCTTTGAAGACGGCATCGAAGCGCCCCTGGCCCCCCACCGCAAGGGCGTGTCGGTGGTGGAGGATGCGGAACTGGCACACACCGGCGCCGCCGCGGCGCGGATCGTCGCCACGCGCGGGCAGGACCAGGGCGGCGACCTGGCGATCCAGTGGGACGAAGGCGAGGAGCAGGTCTTCGTCCGCGTCTACATCCGCTTCGACGAGCAGACGGTCATGCCGCACCATTTCATCAACGTCGGCGGCCACACGCCCACCTACGCATACCGCTGGGGCGGCGCAGCGGGCCTGCGCCCGCCGGGCGATGAAGATGGTGCCTTCAAGGCCACGCTCGAGCCGCCGAAGGGCCCCAACGACGCGTGGAAGTTTTACAGTTACTGGCACGAAATGCGCAGTTGGCAGACGCCCGAGGGCGAGCCGGACGGCCGGCCGAACGCCTACTACGGCAACAACTTCCGCTCGCCCAGACAGACCCCCCCGCTGGAGCGGGACACCTGGGTCTGCGTCGAGTACATGATCAAGCTCAACACGATCGGCGAACGCGACGGCGAAATGGCCTTCTGGATCGACGGCGTGAAGTACGGCCACTGGCGCCCCGGCTCGCCCGTCGGCCGATGGCTGCGCCAGAACTTTTTCACGCAGGGGCAGTACTTCGAAAACTACGAAAACCCGCAGCCCTTTGAAGGCTTCAGTTGGCGCACGCATCCGAGCCTGAAGGTGAACAAGGCCAGCTTGCAGTGGTACGTGTCGAGTCGCTCGTACGAGAATGCGGAAGTCGACGAAAACATCGTCTACTTCGACAATCTCGTGATCGCCAACCGCTACATCGGCCCGATCGCGGACGCTGACGAAACGCCGTGAGTCAGCATAAGTGCAAGGCCCAACACAGAAGCCCACGGAGAATCTCCGTGGGCTTCTGTCGTGTGGCCGGGTGGATGGGCGATCAGTCCTTGAGTTTCAGCACACTGCCGCGTTTGGAGGCGTCCATGGCGGTGAGGATGACGTTGAGGCAGCGGTAGCCTTCCGTGCCGTCGATGGTGGGCTTGCGGTTTTTGAGGATGCAGTCGGTGAAGGTGTCGATGATGCCGCTGCCGGTCTGGTTTTCGTTGCTGGCGACCTTGCCGACGGCATGTTTTTCGACGTTGCCATTGCGGTATTTCACGACGACGCCGAACTGCGGGTCCATGGCCAGTTCCATGACGCCGTTCTCGCCGTAGATGGCGGTGTAGTTGCCTTCGCTTCGGCCGTAGTTGGTCCAGGAGGCGACGATGTAGCCGACTGCGCCCTTCTTGGTGCGGAGGGTGAGGAAGGCGTTGTCGTCGAGGCCGATGAGCTTGCCCCGGCTGTCCTTTTTGTCGCGGGTTTCGATGATGCCGCCGACCTCGGTGAACTCGTCGTTGAGCAGGTAGCGCATGAGGTCAGCCTTGTGGACGCCGAGGTCGCCGGTGGCGCCCATGACCGCCAGGTCGGGGTCGAAGAACCAGCTCTTGGCGCCGTCGAGCGACCAGCCGTCGGGTCCGCCGTGGGCGAAGGCGGTGCGGAAGCTGAGGATTTTGCCCAGCTTGCCCGAGTCGAGGATTTCGCGGGCCTTGACGTGCGGCGGCATGAGGCGCTGGTTCAGGCCGATCATCAGATGCTTGCGGGCCTTCTTGCTCGCCTCGATCATCTTCTTGGCGGCGGCACGGGTGGTGGCCATCGGCTTTTCGACCAGCACGTGCTTGCCGGTCTTGAACGCATCAATCGCCTGCGGGGCGTGGAACTTGTTCGGGCCGCAGACGACCACCGCGTCGCAGTCGACCTCGCGCAGCAGCTTCTTGTAGTCGGTGTAGGCGGCGCAGTCATACTTCGCGGCGACTTCATGCACGCGATGTTCGAGCGGGTCCATCACCGCGACGATCTTCGCGCGCGGGTTGGCGGCGGCTTCGGGCAGGTGGCGGCGCTGGGCGATCGCGCCGCACGCGAGGACGGCATATTTGACTTGCTTGGCCATGGGTCGAACTCCTTCAAATCCTTCTGGGTGAGGTCTGGATGAAGCGTGGATTGTAGAGCAATCGCGCGGGCCGGTCATCTTGCCAGCGCAGGGCGCGGTGGTACACTCGACGCACGTTTGTCAGACGGGGAAGTCGAGCGATCCATTCAACTCAACGCATCGTGAGGGAAACATCATGGCAGCGAGCAAGCAGATCAACGTCGGCATGGTGGGGACGAAGTTCATGGGCCGGGCCCACTCCAACGCCTACATGAAGGTCGGCCGGTTCTTCGACCTGCCCCTGGAGCCGGTGCGTCACACCGTCGCCGGTCGCGACCCGCAGGGCACCGAAGCGTTCGCCAAGCGGTGGAACTGGGCCAACGCCACCACGCGCTGGCAGGACCTGGTCGAAAGCGACGAGATCGACCTCGTCGACATCTGCACGCCCAACAACATGCACAAGGACATCGCCATCGCCGCGCTGGAGGCGGGCAAGCACGTCGCCTGCGAGAAGCCGTTGAGCTACACGCTTGACGAAGCCCGCGAGATGCGCGACGCCGCGAAGAAGGCCAAGCGGAAGAAGGCGCAGACCTTCGTCTGGTTCAGCTATCGCGGCTGCCCGGCCGTGTCGTTCGCCCGGCAACTGGTGCGGGAAGGCAAGATCGGCCGCATCTACCACGTCCGCGCCAACTACCTCCAGGGCTGGGCCGGTCCCGGCACGCCGCTGGTCTGGCGGTTCCGCAAGGACGTGGCGGGCTCAGGCTCGCACGGCGACCTCGGGGCGCACTCGATCGACACCGCCCGCTTCATCACCGGCGAAGAGATCACCGACATCTGCGGCGGCATCGAAGAGACCTTCATCAAGCAGCGCCCCCTGCCCGGCGACGAGGGCGGCAACATCAAGGGCAAGGCCGGCAGCGGGCCGAAGAAAATGGGCAAGGTCACCGTCGACGACGCGGTGCTCTTCCTCGCCCGCTTCAAGGGCGGTGCGGTCGCCAGCTTCGAGGCCACCCGCTTCGCCATCGGCTGCCAGAACGAAAACAAGATCGAGATCCACGGCGAAAAGGGCGCCATCCGCTGGAACTTCGAAGACATGAACGTGCTCTGGTACTACAACGCCGACGCCGACCCCGAAACCGCCGGCTGGCAGCGCGTCATGGTCACCGACTCCGACCACCACCCGTTCGCCCACGCCTGGTGGCCCGACGCGCACGTGCTCGGCTACGAGCATGGCTTCATCAACCTCGCCTCCTCCATGTTCAACCAGCTCGGCGGCGGCAAAATCGAAGTGCCCATGCCCGACTTCGACGACGCCTACCAGACCCAGCGCGTCCTCGAAGCCGCCACGCTCTCGGCCCGCAACCGCACGTGGGTGAAGATGAGCGATGTCAAATAACGACGCGACATGTCATCGCCACTGAGGAATCACAAAGGACACAAAGACGCGAAGGACACAAAGAGGAAAGGGAAGGGATTGATGGAAGATGCATCCCAACCATCACCCTGCACTTTTCTTTGTGTGCTTTGTGCTCTTCGTGTCCGTTGTGATTCACCGAATCGCCCCCGCCCGTACGTCTGACGATGTGTCATCACGCAATCGGCTGCACGTCCACGCCCAGCAGCAGTCGGCCGGCCTGGCGCACCGCGGCGTCGGGGCCGGCGATGACGTGCGTGACGCTCGTGCCGGTGCGCAGCATCGGGCCCGCGCCGACCACCACCGCCGGGTCGTGGTATTCCATCTCGCCGAAGCTCGCCGCCGGCTCGCCGTCGACTGCGCTGCCGTCGTCGTTGTAGGCTTGCAGGGCGTCGCCGCCGAACAGTTCGTCGGTCGAGCGTGGCAGGTCGATGTACGCTTCGCCGGGCTGGGGCAGGAAGATGCGGACGATCAGCGACGACTGCCCGCCGCCGAGCGCGCGGTAGTAGCCCATCCGGCCGGTGGTCTGCTCGGCCCGCAGGCCCATCTTGATCCGCCGGCCGGCGTCAATGAGGAATCGCACGCAGCGCTCGTCCACCTGCACATGCTTGTCGCCGAACGGATCGTAGTAGCTGCGCGGCCCGCCTTCGACCGGGGCGACCGTGGGGCAGATCAGCGTGCCGGTGGGCACCACCTGGAGAATGTCCCACGTGCCGGCGACGGCGTCGGGATCGCCTTCGATCAAGGACAGGTCGTTGCGGATCGCGAAACTGGCGCAGGCCAGCGACTCGGGCACGCCGACGGGGCGGTCGATGATGGTGATCTCGCGGGAGAGGTTGAGCGCGATGTCCCGCTGCGTGCGGTTGTCGGTGAGGCTCATGGTCGTGCCGAGCACGACGCGGTCGGGGCCTTCCTCGATCGCGCCCCATTCGGAGGGGTCCATCTGCGGCGGCAGGCGGTACGTGCCCTGCGGATCGGTGCGGGCGGCTTCGAGGTCGGGCCACATGTAGCCGTTCTCCGGCGCAATCCACAGCCGGTCGCCACCGATGCTCCCCCCGGCCTCATTGAGCACGGTGCCGGCATCGCTGCCGACTTCCATGGCACGGTTGTGCCAGAAGAGGTTGCCCTCTACGCCCGGCAGCGCGCAGCCAAGCACGCGGGCGCCATGGTCGAGCACCAGCAACTGCCCGCTGCCAGCGGTGAAGCTGCGCAACTCCAGATGATTGTCCGCCAGCGCGACGCGGATGCGTTCGATCCAGTCTGCCATGACTGCCTCCCTCGTGTGGTCGGTGCAAATGGCGATCACGGTAAGGCAATGCTCCACGGCCGACAAGCGGGAGACGCCGCATTCCTGAGGCCGGGCGACTTAAATCGCACCGCCCGGGGCGTGTGGCTGGCCTCGGCCCCTCCGAGGTTTCCCAGAGAAAAGGTGGGCCGGCTCCGAACCACCCGATATGATGGGGTAGACCGTTAATCCAGACGCCGGGAGCAAAACCATGCATGCCATCCAGAACGTCATCGCCCGCGCCCGCTTCCGCCTGTTTCTGCACGGCTGGCTGCGAGCGCTCGGCTGGCTGACGCTGATCGGCCTGGGTGCGGCGGTGCTCATCCTGCTTGCCGACCGGCTGCTGCTGGCGTCGACGCCCGCGTGGGTCTATCTGATCGTGGCCGGCGTGGTGCTGGTCGCGGCCCCGCTGCTGGCGTGGTGGCGTCGGCCGAGCGTGGAGCAGACCGCCAGCCTGCTCGACGACCGGCTGCACCTGAAAGACCGGCTGGGCACCGCCTTGTACGCGCAGTCGATCGAGAGCGAACCGTTCGCCCACCAGGTGGTCGAAGACGCCCAGAAGACGGCGGCGACGCTGTCGGTGACCCAGGCCGTGCCGCTCACCCCCGGACGGACGTGGGGCTGGGTGCCGGTGGGCGCCGCTATGGTGGCGCTGCTGTTCGTGCTCGTGCCGGAGGACGCCGACCCGTTCGGCCTGCGCAGCCGTGACGGGCAGCAGCAGGCGAACGAGGAACAGGCCGAGGAAGCGCAACGCCACATCGTCGAAGCGCGGGCGCAGATGCGCGACATCGAAAATCTCACCGACGACGCGGAAGACGCCACCGCCGAAGACCTGCTCAACCAGCTTGCCGAACTGTCGCAGCGCGACCTGCGCAACCCCGAGCTTCGCCGCGAGGCGCAGGCCCAGCTTTCGCAATTGGAAGAACGCCTCGGCGGCGAGCGAGAGCAGAAGGAGCAGGAACTGCGCACCATCCGCAACGCGATGAGCCAGCTCGACACCGGCCAGTCCGGCCCGGCCGACCGCTTCGCCGACGCCATGCGCCGCGGCGACTTCGAGGCCGCCCAGCGCGAATTGGAAGCGATGGCCCAGGCCGTGCGCGACGGCGACTACACCGACCAGCAGAAGCAGGCCCTTCAGCAGCAGCTTCAGAACATGGCCGACCAGCTCAACCGCATGGCCGAGCGCCACGAACAGCAGCAGCAGCAGATGCAGCAGCAGATCCGCGACCAACTGCGCGAGCAGGGCCTCAGCGAGCAGCAGATCGACCAGCTTCAGCAGCAGGGCTTCAACCAGCAGCAGGTGCAGCAGGCGTTGCAGCAGCAATACCAGCAACAGGGCATGAGCCAGCAGCAGGCCCAACAACAGGCGCAGCAGCAAGCCCAGCAGGTCCAGCAGCAACAGCAGCAGGCCCAGCAGCAGGGCCAGGCCGGCCAGTGCTCGTCAGGCCTCGGCCAGTCGATGGGCCAGATGGCCCAGTCGCTCGGCCAGCAGGGACAACAACAAGGCCAACAAGGCCAACAGGGACAACAAGGCCAGCAAGGTCAACAAGGCCAGCAAGGTCAACAGGGGCAGGGCGGCTTTAACCAGGGGGCGTGGCAGGGCCAGCAGCAGCTTGGCGACATGGCGCAGATGCAGCAGGCGATGCAGCAGATGGGCATGAGCCAGCAGCAGGTGCAGCAGGCGATGCAGCAACTGTCGCAGCAGGGCCAGGGCCAAGGGCAAGGCCAGGGACAAGGCCAAGGGCAGGGGCAGGGCCAGCAGGGACAGCAGCAGCAGGCCGGCGGCGGCGGGACCGGCCCAGGCGCGGGCACGGGTTCGGGCGGCAACCCGCTGGGCCAGGAACGCCAGATCGGCCAGTACCAGACGCAGGCGCGGAACCGTGCCAGTGACGGCCAGGGTCGCATCATCGCCTCGTGGAGCGAGGAAGGTGGCGAGATGGCGGCCGGGGCGCCGACCATCGAGTTCGACCAGGCGGTGACCGAAGCCCGCAGCGACGCCGAACGTGCCGTGAGCGAAGATCGCGTGCCCCGGCGTTACCATGGGGCGATCCGCGACTACTTCCAGCAACTGCCCGACTCCCCGGACGAGGCCCGCCGCGCCCCGGCCGCACCGCGGTGACAATAACGATGACGTGTACGAACGACATAACGGCTCGACCAGCCTGCGACGAATGATCAACCCTGTTGAACTTCCGGTTTGACCAACCCGAACTGCTCTGGCTGCTGCTGCTGGCCCTGCCGATCATCTGGCTGGGCAAGCGCAGCCTGGCATCACTCGAACCGGCGCGGCGGTGGACGGCGGTGGCGCTGCGATTGTCCGTGCTGCTGGTGCTCGTGCTGATGCTCGCCGGCTTTCAGCTCGAACGCCGGCACAGCGACCTCACCGTCATGGCGGTGATCGACCAGTCCGAATCGGTGCGACGCTTCGCTCAGCCTCCGCCGCCGGACCCCGCCGACCTGGTCGGCCCGAACGCCCCGCTGCAGCGCAGCGTCGAGCAGTGGCAGCAGCAGTGGCTGCGACAGGCCGCATCGGATCGCCGACAGGACGACCGCTTCGGCATGGTCACCTACGACGGCCGGCCCACCGTCCGCGCCATGCCCGGCGAGCTCGCCAACTTCGACCCCGGCACGATCGACGATCCCGTCGAAGGCACGGACGCCGCGGCAGCCCTGCGCACCGCGATGGCCCTGTTCCCGCCCGACACCGGGCAGCGGATGCTCTGGGTCAGCGACGGCAACGACGGGCTCACCGACGCCTCGGGCCGGGTGGACGCCTCCGCGGTGCTCGACGTGGCCTACGAAGCGCGGGCCGCGGGCATCGCCATCGACGTGATGCCCATGAGCTACCGCGTCGACCGCGAAGTGATGGTCGACGGCATCTACAGCCCCACCGAAGTGCGCGAAGGGCAGACGGTCGCCCTCCGCGTCGTGCTCCGCGCCACGCACCCGGCCCGCGGCACGCTGCACATCCTCCACGACGAAGAGCCGATCGACCTCACCGCCGACGGCGACCGCAGCGGCGTCCCGATCACCCCCGACGACTGGACCCTCGAATCCGACGACACCCCGGCCGAGGCCGCTTCAGCGGCCGGGCCCGACACCCAAAACACCCCCGGAGCCCCCGGATCCCCCGCCTCCCCCGGCCGCTACGTCTCCGTCACCCAGGTCGAGCTCCCCCTCTCCTACGCCGGCGTCAACCGCTTCGAGGCCCTGTTCGAACCCGCCGCCGACCATGACCAGATCACCGCCAACAACCGCGCCGAAGCCTTCACCCTCGTCGCCGGCGAAGGCCGGCTCCTGTTCGTCGACAACGTCGGCGGCGACAGCGGCACCGTCCTCCCCCGCGCCCTGACCAGCCGGGGCATCCTGATCGACGTCATCCCGGCCCAGGCCATGCCCACCCGGCTGACCCAGCTCCAACGCTACGACGGCGTGATCATGCAGAACGTGCCCTCCGAAATGCTCACCACGCCCCAGCAGCGGATGCTCGCCCAGTACGTCCACGACCTCGGCGGCGGGCTGGTCATGGTCGGCGGGCCCGACAGCTTCGGCGCCGGCGGCTGGGCCAACACGCCCATCGACCGCATCCTCCCCGTCGAGTCGCAGATCCCCAGCCAGCGCGTCATGCCTTCCGGCGCCCTCGTGCTCGTGATCGACCGCTCCGGATCAATGAGCTCGCCCGTCGCCGGCTCACGGCACAACCAGCAGGAAGTCGCCAACGAAGCGGCCGTGCTCGCCATCCAGACCCTCTTCCCCGACGACCTCGTCGGCGTCGTCGTGTTCGACTCCACCGCCGACTGGGTCGTCCAGATCCAGCCCGCCGCCGACCAGCAGGGCATCGCCCGGCGCGTCCGCTCCGTCCACCCCCGCGGCGGCACAAACATCCGCCCCGGCCTGGCGCAGGCCGTCAACGAACTGGCCCAGCTCGGGCCCCAGGACGCCGCAGTCAAGCACATCGTCCTGCTCACCGACGGCATGGACGGCGGCGGCCAGGGCAGCTACATCAACATCGTCCGCGACATGGTCCGCAATGACATCAGCCTCACCACCATCGGCGTCGGCGACACCCAGGCGGTGGACGGCCGACTGCTCCAGCACCTGGCCAGCATGGGCGGCGGCGAGTTCCACCACGTCCAGGACCCCGCCGACCTGCCCCAGATCTTCATCAAAGAAGCCCGCACCATCCGACGCAACCTCGTCAAGGAAGAAACCTTCCAGCCCCAGCTTCGCGCCACCGGCTCGCCGATCATGGCCAACGTCACCGGCGTGCCGGAACTGCACGGCCTGGTCCTCACCGGCGAAAAAGACGACCCCCGCGTCTTCACCCCCATCCTCGGGCCCGAAGGCGAACCCGTCTTCGCACACTGGCAGGTCGGCCTCGGCCGCGCCGCCGCCTTCACCTCCGACGCCACCAACCGCTGGGCCGTCAACTGGCTCCAATGGAGCGGCTACGCCGACTTCTGGGCACGCACCGCCCGCACCGTCGCCCGCCCCACCGCCAGCCGCCAGGCCGACCTCGTCACCGCCGTCCGCGGCAAAAACCTCCACCTCCGCCTCGACGTGGCCGCCGAGGCCGGGTCACCGGCCGGGCAGGCCACCAACGACTTCCACCACGTCCAGGGCACCATCCTCAAGCCCGACGGCGAAACCGAAACCATCACCCTCCAACAGACCGGCCCCGGCGTCTACGAAGCCGTCACCGACGCCGACGTCACCGGCAGCTACGTCGTCTCCCTTTTCGTCCAGGGACCCGACGGCGAACGAAGCAGCGTCTACAGCGGCGCCAACCGCCCGCCCGGCGGCGAGCTGCGCCGGTTCGAGTCCAACACCGCCCTGCTCCAGCAGGTCGCCGACCTCACCGGCGGCCGCGTCTTCGACCCCGCCGACGCCGTCACCGCCGACGGCCAGACCGCCGGCCTGTTCCAGCGCACCCGCGAGTTCGAGTCCCGCTCCATCCGCCCGCTCTGGCGCACCCTGCTCGTCTGGCTCATCGCCCTGTTCCTGCTCGACGTCGCCTGCCGCCGCATCGCCTGGGACCCGTTCGCCATGCTCGCCTGGAGCAAGGCCCACGTCGCCGCCATGCTCGGCGCATTCCAGACCCGCAACGAAGCCGAGGCCGAAGCCAGCATGGCCGCGCTGAAAAAACGCCGCGCCACCGCCCAGACCCAGTTCGCCGCCGCCGCCGCAGGCCAAACCGGTTCACCAGCCACGCCGCCGCCGAAAAAGAAAAAGTTCGACGCCGCCCCCGACGTCACCCCCACCGCCGACATCCGCGACGCCGTCGGCGGGGCCACCGACCAGCCCGCCCCCGGCAGCGTGCGCATGGCCCGCGACCAGTCCAACCGCGAACAGGCCGCCGACGAAGAAGGCGACACCACCAACCGCCTGCTCGCCGCCAAACGCCGCGCTTCCCAACGCATCCAGGGGGACGAGTGATGGAACCACGGATGCACACGGATCGGAATTACGCCAAGTCGCCAAGACGCCAAGACGCCAAGAAGAGGCAAGGCAAACCGCGAAGGGGCGAAGGGGGCGAAGAAAGATATGAAGGAGAAAGAAGTAAAAAAGCATGTATTAGAGAAGAGAGCGTAAATCCAGTAGCCCCACGCGGAAGCGTGGGGTTCCGGATCACCGGACGCCACGAACTCCACGCTTTCCCGGGGGCGCGTGGGGCTGTTGGATTCATGCTCTCACACCTTCTCCTCTCGTTTCTTCTCTACATGCTCCCTCTCTTCTCTTTTCCTCGTCTTTTTCTTCGCCCCCTTCGCCTCTTCGCGGTTTGTCTTGTCTTCTTGGCGACTTGGCGACTTGGCGTTTTCCCAGTAACCCGCATACCGCCGTAGTTTCGCACACCGTAAGGAACGCACCATGACCGAACTCAACGAACAGCAGATTCTCGAACAGGCCGAGCACTTCCGCAGCGACTACAAGGCCGTCCGCGAACAGATCGGCAAGATGATCGTCGGCCACGGCGACATCGTCGACGGCGTGCTCACCTGCCTTTTCGTCGGCGGCCACGCGCTGCTCGAAGGCGTGCCGGGCCTGGGTAAGACGCTGCTCATTCGCTCGCTGAGCGAAGCGCTGTCGCTGAAGTTCAGCCGGGTGCAGTTCACGCCCGACCTGATGCCCGCCGACATCACCGGCACGACCATCGTCGTCGAGGGTCGCAACGACGACGGCACGGTCAGCCGGCAGTTCCAGTTCCAGCGAGGTCCGATCTTCGCCCAGATCGTGCTCGCCGACGAAATCAACCGCGCCACGCCCAAGACGCAGTCCGCCATGCTCGAAGCGATGCAGGAAAAGTCCGTCACCGTGGCGGGCACGACCTACAAAATGGACCCGCCCTTTTTCGTCATGGCCACGCAGAACCCGCTGGAGCAGGAAGGTACGTACCCGCTGCCGGAAGCCCAGCTTGACCGCTTCTTCTTCAAACTCGACGTCGGCTACTCCACTCGCGAGGAGCTGCACGAGATCATGAACCGCACGACCCGGGCCGAGCAGCCGGCTATTGAACCGGTGCTGGATGCGGCGAAGATCCTCGGCTACCAGAAGCTGGTCCGCCAGGTCATCATCGCCCCGCACGTGCAGGA
>JBBDPC010000149.1:0-12855 GCA_040876735.1 Phycisphaeraceae bacterium
ACGCGGCGCAAGTGCCCCCGCACGGCTGCAAGTTTCTCAAGATCGTGCCCGGCAGCGAGCCGATCCCCGAGCCCGAGCCGACCTGGTTCCCCGCCCCGGAAGCCCCCACGCCCATCGAGCCGCTGGCACGTGACGGCTGGAGCATCGAATCGAACCTGGGCAACCCCGAGGTCTATCTCGACGGGGATATTTCGACGCCCGTGATGGCTTCGGGGGGCGGCGCGGAGAACGTGTTGACGATCGATATGCAGCAGCCGCAGACCTTCAACACCGTGCTGCTCGACTCGCCGGTCGCCGAGGTCGGCGATGCGCTCAAGCCGTACGGCGCCTTCGCACCGGCCCAGCAGTTTCACGTCTACGTGTCCGAGGACGGCCAGACGTGGGGCGAGCCGATTTACGCCGGCTTTGTCGGACCCGACAACTACGCCGCCGCAACGTTCCCCGAGCAGACGGCGCGCCACCTCCGCGTCGTCGTCCGGATCAGCGACGAGCGCCGCGAGATGGGCTGGTCCGATCGCTATGGGGCGTTCGGCGGCGAGGACGGCCAGCAAACAACCGAGATCCGGGTCGGCCACGCCGAACAGCTGCCGGCTTGGACCCAGCGGCAGCGCACCCCCTGAGCCGACTTGGCAAGTCTGGCCCCACGTGCACCGTCACAGCGCCGCCGGGGGGCAGACGGCCCGTGTTGCAGACTCAGGGGGGATGGCAGGTTGTCGGTGGTCCGACCGCTGCGCGGGTGCACTTTTACGCACAGAGATTGTCGGTGGCCGAGCATCCGAAGAAACTGCAACGCGATCCACGTGCCCATGTCGTCGCGCCCAGGTGGATGAACGAGTTGCTGAGCGGTCCAGGCTTGGACGCCGCAGGTGACTCGATCGACGCCCCATCACCGCCTCCGCCGCGTGACGATTCGCTCCCACCCGCGTCGAGTTGACCGGCCAAATGGGTAAGCGACACCACGCACCACGTCTTGTGATCGACAGGCGTTTCGCAGCGCGCGGAAGGCATGATCCGAATCCACCTCTTCCGCCTGCGGCCGGAGACGCCGCGCCTTCAACCAGCCGCCGAGCCGCTGCAACTCACGGTTCACCCTCCCTGGGCGCAACCCATCAAACGGAATTTCTCCCGAAAAGTTCGCGCATTCATTTAACAGCGAAAGTGGCCTGAAATCGCGAGTTCGCGTGCAGTGTAAGTGTCGTGTGGTAGGGCGGTTGTCCCTGTTAAACACTGCTTTGAGGCGGTCATTGTCGCGCGCGAAAAGCGCGAGCTGGTTCGAGTCCCGTAGAGGGGGCAATGACCATGCCGACCGATGACCGTATCGGTGAAGGAGGCGGTGCACTAAAACCGCAAGCCAACGCCGAAGATGGGGCCATGGAAATGGCCGTCGAAGCCGATCCGGCCGCGGCCACTGCCCTCCTCGAAGTCCAGGCCGTAGACCTGGTAGCCGCCGAGCAGGGAGATGTTCTGGTTCACCCGCCAGTCGAGCAGGGCGCGGGCCTTCCAGGACAACTCCGCGTCGCCGACGTCGAAGCCGCCGACGTCGCCGTAGGCGCGGAGGGAGAGAGTGTCGGTCAGGTCGAGCCGGATGCGCCCCCCGACGAAGGGATCGACCCAGTCGGCGTTGCCGCCGAGGTTCTCGGTGATGCCGAAGGGTCCAAGGCCGGTCGCGCCGAGGGCCTGCTCGTAGTGGGTGTAGCGGCCGCCGCCGAGGGCCTCGAAGGCGATCCCGCCGGGACCGTCATCGAAGCGGTGATCGAACAGTTCATAGGCGGCCCCGAGTTCAACGGTGCTCAGCTCGAAGTCGGCGTCGAACTCGGCGGCGACGGGGCCCCGCGTGAAGGTTTCCTGCTTATCCGCCGAGATGTACATCCCATCAAGGAAGAGGCTGAGGCGGCCGCGGCGTGCCTCCAGCCGGCCCATCACGCCCCACACGTCGAAATCGTCCACGATGTCGCCGAAGTTCGCCTGCACGTCGCTCTGGAGCGGGCCGAGCGTGCCCTCGCCGTCTACGCTGGTGAGCCAGAGATAGGGCGTGAGCTGGAACTCCCAGTCGCTGTCGAAGGTGGGGGTATCGAGTTCGTCCAACTCCTGGGCGTGAAGCGAGGCCGGGGCCAGCCCCATCGGAAGAAGCGTAAGGCCGAGCACGATGATGGAGAAGGCTTGCCGCATCTCAGGTCCCTTCGGTTAATTGTCCGCCCAGTTGTCTTAGCCGATCATTCGAGCATATCGCGCAGTCTCCGCGGGGCGCGTAGTGCGTGCCACCAAACCTATGCGAGGGAACTTCGTACTGGGCCGGACAAGCGGGCGGCGCAACGCCAAGAAGAGAACGCTGCGTGTCGAGGCCTCACACGTCAACCACGCCCGGGGCCAGCGGCCCCGACCGCCGGTCCGGGATCGGCTGAGCGGTGGCGAGGTGCCCTCCCGTCCCACGATTCCGCACGCTCCGCGATCGATAACGCACAGCGACCACCTAGGCTTGAATGAAGGGTGGTGCTGCGCGTCGATGTACCGTTACATCGAAATGCTACCGCCCCTCACCGTACCTTGGTCAGAGGCGAACGCGGGGCGCGCTGACTTTTTGAAGCAGGTTATCTGCCCTCGCCGTGTTCTTGAGGAGCCACTCCATGTCGCAGAAGCCGAACATTCTTGCCATCTTCGGTGACGACATTGGCCTTACCAACCTCAGCTGCTACAGCAAGGGGCTGATGGGATACCGCACGCCCAACATCGACCGCATTGCCGACGAGGGCACGTTGTTCACCGACTCCTACGGTGAGCAGAGTTGCACCGCTGGCCGGGCGTCGTTTATTACTGGCCAGAGCCCTTTCCGCACCGGCCTCACGAAGGTAGGCATCCCCGGCGCAAAGCTCGGCATCCAGGGGGAGGACCCGACGATCGCGCAGCTGCTCAAACCACATGGCTACGCGACGGGCCAGTTCGGCAAGAACCACTTCGGCGACCGCGATGAGCATTTGCCGACGATGCACGGCTTCGACGAGTTCTTCGGCAACCTGTACCACCTCAACGCAGAGGAGGAGCCCGAACTCCGCGACTATCCCGGCCCCGCCGAGTTCCCCGAGTTTCGCGCACGCTTCGGCCCGCGTGGTGTAATCCACTCCAAAACGAACGGCGACGGCACGCAGCAGATCGAAGACACCGGGCCCTTGACCAAAAAGCGCATGGAAACCTGCGACGAGGAGTTTCTCGACGCGGCCATCGAGTACATCAGGCGACAGGTCGAGTCCGATGTGCCGTTTTTTGTATGGTTCAACACGACGCACATGCACTTCCGCACGCATGCTAAACCGGGCATCGAGGGCCAAGCCGGCCGCTGGCAGTCGGAATACCACGACGTGATGATCGAGCACGACAAGCATGTCGGGCGGCTGCTCGACCTGCTGGACGAGTTGGGGATCACTGATAACACGATCGTGCTCTACTCCACGGATAACGGGCCGCACATCAACTCTTGGCCGGATGCGGCCATGACACCGTTCCGCAACGAGAAGAACTCTAACTGGGAAGGCGCATTCCGTGTGCCGAAGTTGGTGCGCTGGCCCGGAAAGATCAGGGCGGGCACGGTATCCAACGAAATCGTCAGCCACATGGACTGGCTTCCCACGTTCCTCGCCGCGGCAGGGGACCCGAACATCAAGGAACGGCTCAGGCACGGGCATGAGGTCAACGGTCGGCGGTACCACATCCACCTGGATGGGTACAACTTGCTGCCCTACCTGACGGGGGAAGAGCAGAAGAGCCCGCGCACGGAGTTCTTCTACTTCTCGGATGACGGGGACCTGCTCGCACTGCGTTACGACAACTGGAAGTTCGTGTTCATGGAGCAACGCCTGCCGGGAACGCTTGGGGTCTGGGCCGAGCCGTTCGTGCGGCTGCGCGTGCCGAAACTGTTCAACCTGCGCACCGACCCGTTCGAGCGTGCGGATGTGACCTCGAACACGTATTACGATTGGTACCTGGACCACCTGTTCCTGTTCATCCCGGCCCAAGGCTACGTGTCAGAGTTTCTGAAGACGTTCCAGGAGTTCCCGCCGCGTCAGCGGGCCGCGAGCTTCACCGTCGACCAAGTGCTCGAGAAGCTGACGGCGCCCGGCAAGATGACGTGAGGCGTGAGCAGTTTTGTGCGCGAGGGGGAAGCGTGCGACGGTAGGATCGTGTCAACGGGCGCGGATGTGGCGCTGGTTGCTGTGTGTGGCGGCGGCGCGGCGATCCGTACAGTTGTGCAACCGCTCAAGGTATCTCACATGGCGGACCGGACTGCTGGAGAGCACAGGGCATCGGACGAGTGCTGCCGTAAGCGGCCGCAGCCAGCGACTCCCGTGACAGGGGACTTGCGGCACGACATGGTCTGGGTCCCCGGCGGCAGGTTCCTGATGGGCTCGGACCAGCACTACGCCGAGGAGGCGCCGGCGCATCACGTGCATGTCAGTGACTTCTGGATTGACCGCGCGCCGGTGACCAACGCCGAGTTCGCTCGCTTTGTCGAGGCCACCGGTCACGTCACGGCAGCCGAGGTCACGCCGGACCCCGCCGACTATCCTGGCGCGTTGCCGGAAATGCTCCGCCCCGGTTCGCTGGTTTTCATCAAGCCGACGGGGCCGGTCGATCTGCGTGACTTCCGTAACTGGTGGCGGTACGTCTTCGGGGCGGACTGGCGCCACCCCTACGGGCCCGACAGTTCGACCGAGGGCAAAGAGGAGCATCCCGTCGTCCACGTGAGCTACGCCGATGCCGAGGCTTACGCCCGCTGGGCCGGCAAAGACCTGCCCACCGAGGCCGAGTGGGAGTACGCCGCCCGCGGCAGGCTGGAGGGGGCGCCCTACGCCTGGGGCAGCGAGTTCAACCCCGGTGGGCGGTGGATGGCCAACACCTGGCAGGGAAGGTTTCCGTGGCAGAACTTGAAACTTGACGGCTATGCGGGCACCTCACCGGTCGGTTCGTTCCCGCCCAACGGCTACGGCCTGGTCGACATGATCGGCAACACCTGGGAGTGGACGGTCGACTGGTACCGTCAGGAGCATCCGCGGGAAGCCCCAAAGAGCTGTTGTACTCCCACCAATCCGCGCGGCGGGGAAGAATCGGAAAGCTACGATCCGGCACACCCGAATATGACGATCCCGCGCAAGGTACTCAAGGGTGGCTCTCACCTATGCGCGCCGAACTACTGCCGACGCTACCGTCCCGCCGCGCGTCATCCCGAGCCGGTCGATACCTCGACCTGCCACGTGGGCTTCCGGTGCATCGTCCGACCCGATTCACGACGGTAGCGAAAGGTGCGTGCCTGAATGACCGCCACAGCTACTGCGATTGGCATCCTCTTCATCGTGGCCTCCATGGCGGGAATCGGCTTGCAGGTGAGCCTGGGCGAATTGCGAGAGGCCCTTCGTGCTCGGAGCTTTCTGGGGCGTGTGCTGGCCGCGAACTTCCTCATCATTCCCCTCGTGGGCGTGATCTTGGCGCGATGGGTGCCGATGGATTCAACATCGGTGTCGGCGTTTGTGCTGCTGGCCTGCGCGGCGGGCGGGCCCAGCGCGCTTCAGTTCACCAGCAAGCAGCGGGCGGCGCTGGCGTACGCGGGGAGTACGGCTTTCGTGCTGTCGCTGTTGGCCGTGTTCCTCTCGCCGTTGCTGATGAGCCTGGCCTTGCCCACCGACACTCCGTTGGTCGTGCCCTACGCCCGGACGTTCGGCATCGTCCTGCTTCTGCTGGTGCTGCCGCTGGGGATCGGCGCCGTGCTGCGATCGATGGCGCGGCCGATGGCCGAGCGGTTGACCCAACCGGTGACCTGGTTGGGAACGCTCGCGTTCTTTGGGTTCGTGGGCCTGACGTTGGCCCAGCGTCGAGCCGCCACCGGGGCGCTGGAAACGCAGGCCATGCTGGCGATGCTCGGGTTTGTCGTGACCTGCATGGCGATCGGCTGGCTGCTCGGCGGGCCGGGCCGGCCGACCCGCCGGGTTCTCGCCGCCACCAGCAGCATGCGGAACGTGGCCCTGTGCCTGGCCATCGCCAGGTATAGTTTTCCCGGGGAGGCAGTTGACGTGCCGCTGGTTGCCTTCAGCGCCCTGATGATTCCGCCGAACATGCTGTTTTTCCTCTTTACCCTGCTGCGCGACCGCCGAACACGGTCGTGATCGCCCGAGGAATTCGCCATGGCTTTGTCGCAACACTTTTTGCATCGGATCAAGCAGCTCTACGGTGTGACCGAGCTTGGCTCCATTACGGTCCTGTCCTTGGCGACGATCGCCACGGCCTGGTGTGGATATCAATCGGCGCTGTGGGGCGGCATCCAGACGTTCGCGCTCCACGAGACCGACCGTTCGGAACGAGCCGCCGCACAACAAGAAGTGCAGGTCAATCAACTGCGTATGGTGGACGCTGCCTTGTTCGTGCAGTACCTCACGGCCCGTACACGCGGCGAGGAACAAGTTGCCGAGTTGTTGCGCCAACGCTTTCGGCCGGAGGCCCAGGTCGCTACCTCGGCATGGTTGGCCACCGACCCGGACGTGAACCCGGATGCGCCTTCGAGCCCGTTCGTCATGCCACAGTATCGCCTCGCCGCAGCGAAGCGAGCCGAGGAACTTCGGGCCGAGGCCAGCGACCATCAAATCACCGCGCGAAAAGCAAACACCAACAGCGACAACTATGTGATGCTGACCGTCTTGTTTACGACGGTGCTCTTCTTCACCGGCATCTGTACTAAACTGCCCAGCCAGACGATGCGCCGGGCGACGCTGGGCATCGGTGTGTTGTTGTTCGTGGTGGGGTTGGTCGTGCTCGTTCAGTTTCCCGTTGCCGACTGATCACGTGCATCGTCAGATCGGTCCTGCGCGAAACATCACCGCTGCCAGCGACAATAGCCCCACGATCCACAGCAGAATTGCCGCGATCAGCGGTGGCGCCACGGGAAACCGTCGTTTTGCTTTCCGGCTCAGAACCCGAAGGAAGCGCGTGTATTCGATCAAGGCGACCAGAAGGAACACCAACCCCAGCCCGATCAGTGCAATGGCGAACGCGCGTGGTGCGTGCGGTTGCCAACCGCCAGCCGTCGCCCCGGACTGGTAGAGGTATTGAAAAAACTTGTAGATCGTAAAGCCCAGGCCGATCAACGCCACGGCCGTGCGCATCCATGCCATCAGCGTGCGGTCGGCGGCGAAGCGCGTGCGTTCAAACGCCATCCCGGTGCGTTGCGTGGCCAGCACGGTGCGCTGGCTAACCGGACCTGAACTTGTCTCCGACCGCTCGGACTCGTCGTGGGGCATCGGCCATTTCCTCGTTCCGCAGAGGCGCTGCGGCAAAGCGTTCTCAACCCCGGGCCCGATTTGGATCGGGTGCCGCCCCCTCCGGTTTCATCGCCTTGATCTCGCGCTCAAGGAAGTAGTTCAGCGCCGTGCGGATCGCCGCGACTACCGCAAGCTTGCCAAGCTCGTTCCAACTTGGAGCGATGGCCGTTGCCAGGATGTCTGCGGCCAGTTGGAACTCCAACGCCAGTACGAGGTATTGCGAAAGTTGTACGCGCGTCCACCAGTAGCTGCGTTGATGCCTTGTGAACCACGTGCGCACCGCGTGGTAGATCACCACCGTGAGTCCGATGCCGACCATCAGGGCGGCCAGCGCCTCGGCCGTCAGCTCGAACCAGGACGCCAGACGAATGATGATCTCTTCAGCACGTCCCATTGGGGAACCAGCATTAGTGCTCTATTCCGGTTGCTGGCAGAAGTGCGCTGCCGCGACCGAGAACGACCGCGGCGCGCTTTCAACTACCTTGAATCAACCCGGATCGTCGAGTCGGCGGCCCCGGTGTTCAGGCGGCCGCGCGGAACTCGACGTTCTCACCCGGAGGCAATTTGCGGGCGACCATACCCATCGCGATCAACGACACGCCGTTGAGCATCACCTCGATTCCGATGTACAGCCCGATTGCCCAAAGGCCGAAGATCGGCCACCGCTGCCAGATCAAAATCCCCAGCAGCAACGACACCACTCCGTTCAAGAGGAGCCAGCCCCAGTGCGGCGGCCGGCCGGCGACCGCCGCGACGCCGCGGAACAGCCCCGAGACGATCAGAAACATCGCAATCACGAGCGTCAGCGCCACCGCCGAGGCCTGCGGGCTCGCCACCAGCAGGAAACCCACCGTCACGTAGAGCACAGCCGTGAACAGGTCGATGAAGAACCCGCCCCATCGCGCCTCGCCGAATGCGTGCACACCCTCGACCACGCCAGCGACGATCAGCAGCGAACCAAGGACGATCATGGAGACAGCGGTGGTAAGTCCGGCGTATATCGCCGCACCCAATCCGACCGCCAGCAAAACAATCCCAACTCCAACAAACCAACTCCAGTGGCGGCGCAGTTCGTCAAGCCCCGCCGGCGGAATGGTTCCCAGTGCCGGTGCTTGATAAGCCATCATGAACTCCTTTCCGCCCGTGTTCGGGCGTTCACCATCACTTGGTCATTCCTGGTTATCAAAACGGGTTCTGAACCCGTGTCGGTACCCAGCATCGCTCGACAACCGCTTCCTTTGCCCAATCGGGCCGGCTATTTCGGGCTGAAATCCTACAGTCACTCGATCCTCTGAAAATCAGGTAGCGAAAACGATTTATCAAAGAATGCTTCCGTCGGAGCATACAGCCGAAAGTAAACGAACCAACCATCCTGATCGACAGTTCGCATGAAATTGCCCTTGAGCCCCTCGGGGGTGGTGGCACCGATGTAAAGATCGATTGAGCCATCCTCGTTATGTTGGAGCTGCTCCATGCGACTGTCCAGGCTGGTGCTCTGGATCTCGGTCCCGCCATTGTCGTAGGGCCGTCGGGTACTTTCGCTGTAGAGCGTCAGTGACCAGAACTGTGCCACAGGGACATCTGCTGGCACAGCCAGTTTGTAGGTTCTATCGGCCTGCAGGAGGTCACCGTTGCTGTCCCTCTTGGTGGTCATGTAGACCTGCCCTTTGCCCACCACAGGATTGACCATGCCCTCACTGCTGGTGATGGCTTCATAGAACCAGGTCGCCCATTCATCAAGTTCAACCTTGTAGTCGGTGCTCTGCGGAACGGTGAAGTCAAAGCTTTTGTACCAACTCGTGCCTGCCCAATACGGCCCTGTGTATCGCGGGTTGACCTGAATGTTGCGGGTCATCAACTCGCACATGGCAGCGCCTTCCAGAAGAATTCTGGTCTGCCTTTCATCGGGACGAAAAGATTTACCTTTCTTGATCCCGAGCGGCTCGAGCATTGCCATCCATACCTTATCCTGCTCTCGTACCGGTTCGCGATCGATGGCCTCGTGCAGTGTCTTCCAATAGCCCAGTCCCCTGGAAGGTGTTCCCGACCATTCCCGATCCAGGTATTCGTTAAACTTGCAATTTCCCATCGGCTCTCCATACCTTCCCATTCTGATCGTGTCTTTGAAATGTTTCGCAAATTCCGGGCTTGGATCTAAGATGCGCACCCCAACCATGACATAGTTGGTTGGGGATTGGGAGACATAGGCATCCTCATTCGCCAAATTGCCCCTATCCCCTTCGGGTCCAGCCAGAATGTATATTCCGCCCTGGCCCTGGTCAGGGCCGGTAAGCCCCAAATCGGCCACCGGTCTTTGCCAAGCATCGAGGACCGCGCCGGCGGTCGCTCCGGCTGGAAGATCGATCACCAGGGCACCTTTACGAAGGTCGTAGAACAGGATGATGTAGGGCGTGGTCAGGTTGGCGGTGACCAGGCCACGTTTCTCCTTGAGAGACACCAGTACGGCGAATACGCCCAGTTCACCGGTGTCGTAGTTCCTGTCCAGCTCCTTTTGCCAGGTAGCCATGCCAACCAGCGGGATTGACCACAGGTAAGCCTGGCAGGCGCGCTGGAAATCCATGGCATCGAAGAGCCTTCGAGAGCTCTTCTCCGTCATGAAGCTGTGTTGAAGCTCAACGGTTCCATAGGGCGAGTCGATCACTTCATCCCCATGGAGCGTGGCTTCCTTTAACTCAGTCATGATCTTTTCGATTTCTCTGTTCATGTATGGTCAGTAGTTGCGGTCCTTGACGGACTACCCTTTCTTGTCCTGGTTCATCGCCGCGCCATGATCTGACGCATTTCGCCGGTCACAGCCTGTCGCCTCGCGCTTCGCAGCGACCCGGCAAGGTTCTGATCGGGACCAACGCGCCTCGTGTTGTGGCGTCGGGTCGCCCCACACGGGGCATGGTTTAATCCCGGGCCAGCATCGCCTCGGCCTCCTTGACCAGGTCGCGGTAGCGCTCGCCGCTGACGTCCACGAGCACGTGCTTGAGGATCCCGCCGCGGAAGGCGAAGGGCGTTTCGTAGTCTCCCGTCACCGGCTGGCCCTCGCTGCGTCCGACGGTCAGGCCGCCGCCGGAGAGTCCGAAGTAGCCGGGCTGGGTGCGGATGCGGGCCGAGCCGACGCTCTGGCCGTCGAAGTAGAGCACCGCCTCGCCGACGGCACTGGGGCCCTCCTTGTCATCGGGCCGGAACCGCACGCCCAGCCGCTGCTCGCCCGTGGGCAGCTCCTGATCGGAGACCAGGTGCTGGATGTCCTCACCGAGCCAGTTGTAGACGTAGTGCAGCCTGCGGTCCTTGATGTACAACGCGTGCCCGCCGAAGCGTGAGCCCATGGAGAGGAGTACGCCTTCGGCCTCCGGGGTCTGGATCACCATGTCCGCGACGATGTTGTACGCCCGGCCGCGGATGTCGGCGGCGACGGACTCCGGCACGGCGGCGGTGTTGGGGTAGTAGACGAAGTGCTCGCGCGGCTTGCCGGCCTCCGGGCGCGCGGCGGTCAGGATCTCCACCGGCGTCCGGTCGTCCAGCGGCAGGCCCTGGTACTGGCCCGCCTCGTAGAACCAGAGGTTCTTGAGCTGTTCAAGCACGTCCGGATGCTGGTCGGCGAGGTCATGAAGCTGGTTGCGGTCCGACTCCAAGTGGTACAACTCCCAGCGATCCTTGGCGAAGTTGCTCCAGCCGGCGATGGCCGGATGCACCGTGGCGGCGTGCCAGCCGCTGTGCCAGATGCCGCGCGAGCCGAGCATGCTGTAGAACTGCGTGTCCCGCGGGGCCGGGGCCTCGGCGTCGTCAAAGCTGGCGCGGAAGCTCGCCCCCTCGATCGGGCTCTGCGTGTAGCCGTTGACCGTGGCCGGCGGCTCGATGCCCAGGCAGTCGTAGAGCGTGGGCACGATGTCGATCGCGTGCAGGTACTGGTGGCGGACTTCGCCGCGGCCGGCGATCCCCTTGGGCCAGGCGACGATCAGTGGGTCGGCCGTGCCGCCTTCGTAGCCGGCGTACCGCTTGTACATCTTGAACGGGGTGCAGAAGGCGGTCGCCCAGCCGGTGCTGTAGTGGTTGTAGGTCTTCTCGCTGCCCAGCTCGTCGATGAGCTTGAGGTTCTCTTCGAGGCTGTCGGGGATGCCGTTGAAGAACTTGTTCTCGTTCACCGACCCGGTGGGCCCACCCTCGCCGCTGGCCCCGTTGTCCGAGACCACGACGATGATGGTGTTCTCGAACTGGCCCGACTCCTCCAGGTAGTCCAGCAGCCGGCCGATCTGGGCGTCGGTGTAGTCCACGAACCCGGCGTAGACCTCGGCCATCCGCTCATGCAGCCGCTTCTCGTCCTCGCTCAGGGTGTCCCACGGCGGGACGGTATCCAGCGCCGGCCAGGGCTTGCCGTCGGCGCTGGTCGCGTCGGCATAGGGGTTCAGAGGCGGCAGCTCGGTGTTTTCCGGGACCAGCCCCATCTTCTTCTGGTTCTCGAGCACGACCTCCCGGTACTTCTCATACCCCATGTCGAAGGTGCCCTTGTACTTGTCCGCCCAGTCGCGGAAGACCTGATGCGGGGCGTGGGCCGCGCCGGGGCAGTAGTACATGAGCCAGGGCTTGCCGGGGTCGATGCTCTTGGCGTCGCGGATGAACCGCATCGCCTGGTCGGTGAGGTCGTGGCTGAGGTGGTAGCCCTCCGAGGGCTTGTAGGGTGGAGCCACGGGGTGGTTGTCGTAGACCAGGTCTGGGAACCACTGATCGGTCTCGCCGCCGTGGAACCCGTAGAACCGCTCGAAGCCGCGTCCCAACGGCCATCGCCGCTTCGTCGCCGCCGCGTGACACTCGTCCGCCGGCGTCAGGTGCCACTTGCCGACGGCATAGGTGTTGTACCCCTTCTCGACCAGACCCTGGCTGATCATGGCGTTCTCGTCAGGCACCCGACCATTGTTGCCGGGAAACCCGGTGGCCCCCTCGGTGATGCACGCCATGCCGTTGCTGGTGGCGTTGCGGCCGGTGAGGAAGCAGGCGCGCGACGGCGAGCACAGGGCCGTGGTGTGGAATTGCGTGTACCGCAGGCCCATGTCGGCGATGCGCTTCATGTTCGGTGCCTCGATCAGCCCGCCATAACAGCTAAAGGCCCCGAAACCCACATCGTCCCACACGATGTACAGCACGTTGGGTGCGCCCTCTGGCGCCCGAACCGGCGCGTAGGCCGACCAGTCGGGGGTCGAGTTGCGCACGTCCAAGCCGATCTTTCCTTGAAATTGCGGCGCCATGGAGGTCGTCCTTCCGGGGTGCGGGGTTCATCTTCGTTCACCATACGACGCGAGAGGCGGTCGGCGACGGCGAACGCTCCTTACACAGAAGCCTAGATTGGAGTTGGGGTGTGTCGACCAAAAAGATTCAGGGTTCGAAGACCGGGGGGCACCCCGCCGCCGCTCAGCCGCCCACGGACCGGGGGTCAGGGCGGCTGGCTGCCAGTCGGCCGGCATTCTGTTCACCGTGACTTTCCTACGCGCATGGGACGAGTTCCTCAAGATCCACGCCAAGACGTTGTGGGCGACCGACTTCCTGAGCAAGA
>JBBDPC010000150.1:0-2316 GCA_040876735.1 Phycisphaeraceae bacterium
GGATCGACGATCCGGTGCGGATGTACCTGACGCAGATGGGCGAGATCAGCCTGCTCACGCGTGACGAGGAGATTCGGCTGGCGAAGAAGATCGAGACCACCCGCTACATCTTCCGCCGCAAGGTGCTCGAAAGCGATTACTCGGTGAAGCAGGCGGTCGAGACGCTGGAGATGGTCGACGAGGGCGACCTGCCGTTCGACCGCACGATGAAAATCAGCACGGCCGAGGAAGACGCGAAGGGCAAGATCGCCGCGCGGATTCCGGTGAACCTCAAGACCATCAAGCGGCTGATGGAGCTGAACCGCAACGACTGGGACGCGCTGGAGGAGAGTGGCCGCAAGAGCAAGGCCGCCATCGAACAGACCCGGGCGGCGATCCTCGTCCGTCGGCGAAAAATGGCGACGCTGATCGAAGAGCTGAGCCTGCGGACGAGCAAGATTCAACCGCTGCTGAAGAAGCTGCGCTCGATCGCGAACAAGATGACCGAGCTGCGCGACACCATCGCCGCCAGCGAGCAGCACCCGGACCGGTACGATCCGGAAGACATCATGGTGATGCGCGAAGAGCTCGCGGGCCTGCGCTCGCTGGTGCTCGAAGAGCCCGAGTCGCTTCAGGCCCGCGTCGAAGAGATCACCACCGTCTTCGACGAATACGAACAGGCGAAGCGCGACCTTTCCGGCGGCAACCTCCGCCTGGTCGTCTCGATCGCCAAGAAGTACCGCAACCGCGGGCTGAGCTTCCTGGACATCATCCAGGAAGGCAACACCGGCCTGATGCGGGCGGTGGACAAGTACGAGTACAAGCGGGGGTACAAGTTCTCGACGTATGCCACTTGGTGGATTCGCCAGGCGATCACCCGCGCGATCGCCGACCACGCCCGGACGATCCGCATCCCGGTGCACATGATCGAGACCATGAGCAAGCTGCGCAACATCGCCAAGCAGTTGCTCCAGGGCCTCGGCCGCGAGCCCACGATCGAGGAGATCGCCGAGGCGGCGCAGATGCCCGTCGTCGAGGCTCGGCGGGTGATGAAGATCTCCCGCCACCCGATCTCGCTCGACCGTCCGGTGGGCGAAAGCGAAGACAGCTACTTCGGCGACTTCATCGAGGACGACTCGGTGGAGAACCCCTCCGAAAGCGCCACCAGCGACATGCTGCGCTCGCGCATCGAGCAGGTGCTCAAGACGCTGACCTATCGCGAACGCGAGATCATCAAGCTGCGCTACGGCATCGGCGACGGCTACACCTACACGCTCGAAGAGGTCGGCCGCATCTTCAAGGTCACCCGCGAACGCGTCCGCCAGGTCGAAGCCAAGGCGATCCGCAAGCTCCAGCACCCGGTGCGCAGCCGCAAGCTGCAAGGCTTCCTCGACGGCAGCGTCGAAAGCGAAGTCGCCGAGTTGCGGTAAGGCGCGCCGCCATTAGCCGTCGGCTTCACGCCGACGCGCAGTCACCGGCTGTAACTGCTCTCCCCCGCGCCGCCGTGCTTGCTCAGGCGGTTGTGGACGTAAAGCGCTTCGAGCAGGAACTCGCCCACGCACGCCAGCGCCTGCTCGTCTTTCGCATCGAGTTTCAGCTTCTTCGCCAGCTTGCCCGCCGCGGGCAGCAGCCCCTGCACGTGCTTCATGCTCGCCACCTGCTCGGCGGCGGAGACGTCGTCGCCCACCGTCAGCTTCAACCCCTGCTCGAACGGCTCGACGATCTGCTCGTATTCGTCCACGTCCGCGACCTGGTCGAACACGGACTTGATCGCTTCGCCCACCAGCGACGTCACCAGCTTGTCCTCCGTGGCGTCGCCGTCGTCGGCGAGCATCAACTCGATCTTGCCGCGCGTGCTGGAGAGGATGTATTGCAGGTCGCAGATGCGCGGCATGACGTGCGACTCGCCTGTTACCAGCCCCCGCCGTTCCGCGCTGCTGACCAGGTTCTCCACGCAGGCGATGCTCGTGCGGACGCTTACGCCCGACGCCTGGTTGATGTGCGGACTGCTGCGGGCCTGCGACACCGCCTCCTCCACGATCCGCAGCATCAGGTCGGGCACCGCCACCTTCGGCAACGCCACCGCCTCGTCCGGCTCGCCCTCGCGCTGCATCCACGCATTGGCCTGGGTGATCTGCATCGCCTCGTCGGTCGTGCGCGGGTAGTGCGTGCGGATGACGCTGCCGATGCGGTCTTTCAGCGGCGTGACGATGCGCCCGCGGTTGGTGTAGTCCTCGGGGTTGGCGCTGAAGACGAGGCAGACGTCGAGGTTCAGCCGAACGGGGTAGCCGCGGATCTGCACGTCGCGCTCTTCGAGCACGTTGAACAGGCCCACCT
>JBBDPC010000151.1:0-12780 GCA_040876735.1 Phycisphaeraceae bacterium
GAGTTCCTCAAGATCCACGCCAAGACGTTGTGGGCGACCGACTTCCTGAGCAAGAAGGTCTGGACGCTCGGCGGGCTGGTTGATTATTACATGGTGTTTTTCATCCATATCGAGACGCGTCGCGTGATCATGAGCGCGGCCACGGCACACCCGACCAATGATTGGGTAGCGCAGCAGGTCCGGAACTTCGTCATGGAGGCGGAAGATCAGGGGCAGGAGGTGGGGCACGTGATCGACGACTGCGACACCAAGTACACCGAGCGGTTCGATCGGGTATTCGAGTCAGACGGCGTGGACGTCCACCGCGTCGGGCCGGCGCAGCCGAACATGAATGCATTCGCGGAACGGTTTGTGCAATCGATTCAGGTCGAGTGCCTGGACCACTTCGTCATGCTGGGCGAGAAGCACCTGAACTATATTGTGAGCGAGTACGTGGTGCATTATTACGAGGAACGGCCGCACCAAAGTCTCGAGAACCGGCCGCCACTGACCATGACCCTGCCGACGCCATCGAACACGGGCGGGGTCACGTGCAAAGAGCATCTCGGCGGGCTGCTTAAGCATTACCACCGGCAGGCGGCGTGAAGCAAGCGAGAAAACCGGGGATTACGTGACGCGCGAGGGAGATCGCGGCATGATCCATTGGCGCGATTCGCTCCTTCGGGCCACCTCCAGCCCGGTGTCGGCTCGCCACGCAGAGTTGAGCCGCGCCGAATCAATGGCGCAGCATGGTTCGCCATCCGGTGCCGGACCGTCAGTTGCCTGTGTCAGAGGTTGGGAACAGGGTGATGCCTGCTGGCGGCCGCGGGAATCTACTTGTTAATTTTCCGAGCCGTCATGCGTGCGGCCCCTCCCGTCAAGCTCAGGGAGTACGCCGCCGCTCGCGGGCAGGACGATACGCCTAAAACCACCGGAATGAACGGACCAGTTCGTCACGCCTCCTCCCACGGTCGGCCCGATGGCTGGCCGGAGGCGTTGCACGCCTGCGTCCTCGTGCCAGCGCACGGCGAAACACAAGATCGAGTTCTCCCCGTCACGATGGGTGACCGCATCCAGTGGCAGTTCGAGACGGATGTCGAATGTCTGGTCGTGGGGGTCATGCCGTGCAATGCCGAGGGCGCCATCGGGCACGCTGGCGTCGGTATGCGATCGCCAGATCAATCGACCTGCCGGATCAATGCCCAGGATCCAGCGATGCGCCGCATCACCGCTGTCGATCGCCAGTTCCAGCGCAGTGCCCGCCAGGAAGCCGCCCTCGCCGCGCAAGGGCGTGGCGGCATGGGCAGGCTGACGCAGACGAATGATCAGCCGGTCATCCATGCGTTTGATGCGCAGCCCTTCGAAGGCAGACGACTTCCGCCGAAGGCGGGACGGGGACGAACCTGTTTTCCTGTACAGGGACACCGCTTCGGGTGTGGCGACGAAGAGCGCATCGTCCCGCAGATGCACCATCGTGCCCGCCTCGACATGCCAGGGGTACACGCCCGGCAGTTGCTGGTGGGCGACTGCCTCACCGGTCTGAAAGTTGAAGCGGTCGATCTGAAGATAAGCTGGGCCGCGATGGCGGGGACGCTCGATGCCGCTGACGATCTGCAACTGATCATCGACCCGATGCGCCGCGGTGGCCTGCACGTCGTCGTGCCCGTTCGCCGGCGGCGTTAGTTGATAGGTCACCGGTTCGGCATCAAAAGCACCGTCGAGCAGGTCGAAACGCTGCACGCGACCGTCGTCTGCCTCAAAGTAGTACGGATGCACGAGGCGGAGCAGGTGATTCCGATCACGGAAGTGCACCGTGGCCGGCTTGTTCGCATGATAGATCAGCGTGCCCTGCTCGGGATGGCGCAGCAATCGCCACGGCGCATGGTCCAGCCATTGGACACGATGCGGCCGCACATCGTCGAACGCGTCAGATGCTGCAAAGCGCGTCTGTTGCGGCTCATCCCCTGGAACATAACGCAGAAGCCGGACGGGATTGAAACGACGCGTCCACAAAGCTCGGCCATCGGTTTCCGCTTCACGGATCAACCCTGTCTGTTCGCCGAGGCTGATGCGGTCGATCTGCCGGAGCAGGCCGGTCTCGGGATCGAGGCGCACGTGGGTTGTCTGCCCGGGGCCTTCGTAGGGGCGGACACTGAACATGATGAGGTGCAACAACCCGTCGTTGAAAACCGGGCGGACCTGTTGAGCGAAGTCGAAGAAGGTGGTGCGCAGGTGACGTTGCCAGAGCGGCTGGCCGGTTTGGAGATCGATGACCGCGAGGTGGCCGTAGCGAGGGAAGTCATCGGAATTCTGGAGCAGGAGATAGGACCCGAGGTTATGCCATACATGCACTTCAAAGTCGGTGCGGAAAATGTCCCACTTGCGTTGGCCCGTGTCCGCATCAATGCCGATCACTTCGTCGGCGTAGATCAGCACGAGTGTGTCCTCATGCCACAGCCGGCCGAGCATGCCGGGGCGCAGGCGGCGCGTCCATTGCACCTCGCCCGGCTCGGTGTCGCTCAGTCGTTCGATCAGACCGTCGGACAGCACGACCAGGCTGCCGGTGGCGTTGCTTTCGTCCGATGACCACAGCCGCGGCACGGCCCGGCGCAGCACGCCTGCGGAATGCCAGGTCGGTTCGGGATCGCCCGTGAGCAAGCCCATATGCGGCGCCGGCTCGAACTGGTGATCGCCGGCAAAGGCTTCGGGGCCGTGGCCGACGACGCCGACGCGCCCCCGTTCCAGAGGCGTGATATCAAACGCGTCCGTCAGGTCGGCTTCGTGATGTTGCACGAGTTGGCCGGTCGTGGGGTCGATGACCTTGACGCCCTCGGCCGTTGCCAGCCAAACCTGCGCGCCAAGGAGGTGCGCCCGGCCACGGATGTCACTGTCAAACGTCAAGGCCCAGCGCACCGTGCCGTCGTCCGAATTGATACAGGCCAGGCTCGCGCCTTCCGCCAATATCACATGGCGATCATTCAACGGCGTCATCTGTTCGGCGGGCAGCAGCGGCTCGAACCACCGCAATGCCCCCGTTTCACGATCGACCGCTGTCACTCCCATCCCGTCGCGTGGCGCGAAGAGTATGACATCATCGACCACGACGGGGTGCGACCCCAATCGCTTGAACAGCCGTCGCCAGCTTCCACGGTCCGACCGCTCGTATCGCCGAACCCATTCGAGTTGACCATCACGGGCATCGAGGCGGGCGAGCAGACCCATGTTGGTCTGGCAGTAGATCGCCCCCTTATGCACAAGCAGGCGGTGGCCGTACGTGGCCGGGTTGATCTGGATGTCGATGTGCCAGCCAAGTGAAAGCCTGTAGTGGAAGTTGGGATTGCCATGCCCCAGCGTGCGGTGCCAGATTGTTTCACCGGTGGCGGCGTCGAGGCAGTGCACCGCGATGTCGCGCATCACCTGCCGTTGCTCCCCGGTGTATGCGGCGGTGAGCACGTACAGCCGGCCGCCGGCGACCACGGGATCGTTGACCGGCACCCATGCCTTCCACGCCGCATCACCCTGCGTGCTCCAGCGCACCGAGCCGTCGTCCAGCGACAGCGCCACCAGGTCCGTCGGAAACCGCCGATGTGGATCAAGTCCCCACCGGCTGTAGACGACGCCCGTGTCGACCGAAGGCTCGAAGCGCCCGAATGCCGGCAACTCGTCACGTGAAATCGGCTCATGGTCGGGCGACGCGCTGCTCCACGTCGGCGTCCGCGCCCAGCGCAGCGTGCCGGCGGCCGAGTCGTAGCAGAGGATGCCTTCGGGCCCGGCCAGCAACGTCGCCCCTTCGTCCGCCGCGGTCACCAGCCGACTGGGCATCGTCTCCATCGCCGTCTGGATCGGGCGCGGGGCACCGCGAAAAAAGGTCTCCGGCCACAGGGCCATGGCCGGCCGTTTCAACCACTGCCACGCCACGTCCTGTGGTGTCGCCTCGGTCGGCGGAGGCGTCGCGTCCGCCATTGACCGCAACGTCGCCAGCGCCTCGGCCGCACGCGAGCGCAGGGCCTCATCCGGACTGTACCGTTGCACATCGCGCAACAGCCGCTCGGCCAGGGCCGCACCACCATGCCGCCATTCAATCTCCGCGGCCGCCAGCATACTTTGATGACTCAACACCGCCCACGGCGCAGCACGGAATAACTTCATCGCCGAAAGCACAGGGTCGTCTTCCGCCGCAGCACGGTCGGCGAGCCGTTCCGCCTCGGCCTGCTGCGCCTGTTGCACCACCGTCCGTACCGCCGCGGGCTGGTCTGCCATCACTGCGAACACCACCGGCCACACTGTCGTGACCCGATCCACCCCGTCTTTTGCCAACCCATTGTTGTTCGGCAAGGACTGCAGCAGGCGCCGCACCGTTTCCGCCGATGACAGGTCCGCCGTTTCCCACAACTCTCGATGCTGCGCCACCGTGAGGCCGCTGCCCGGCAGATTGACCATGACATCGACTTCGTCCAGAGCCGGTATCCCGGCCAGTGTCGCCGCGACGCCTTCACGTTCGGGGTGGTCCGCCGGCAGACGATCGAGCACCTGCCGGTGATACCGGTGCGTCACCCACGGCTGATCGCGGTTGCGCAGTTGCGTAGCGACATGCAGCGCGTACCGCCACGGGTCCGCCTCCAACTGGCCAAGGCGTGCGATATGCAGCGACGCTTCCGCGTGCCGCCCCTCACTGGCCAGCACGTCCGCCATCCGCCGGAGCAGTGCCGCCTCAAGTTCGTCCGGCACCGCCGCGCCAGCGGCCCGGCGCTCGTCAAGATGCCCGGCCGCCAGCCGCACCCACTCACGCCACTGCCAGCCCCCCGTCGTATTCCGCAGCAGGTCCGCCAGCGCTTCGTGCACGACCGCCGGCTCATCTGCAAACGTCTGCACAATCCGCCACCGCCACGTGTTGGCGCTGTTCGCTTCGCCGCGCCGCCGTTCGTCGATCCGTTCAAGCCGGTCGACCGCATCCCGAAATGCTTCCAGCTTCCGCTCACGTTGGGCCGGGAACCGCTCAGCCAGCCGATGCGCCAGATAGACCATGCGCACGTCCCACCGATCTCCACGCGGGTCGACGCCCTGCAATTGTTCCTGCCAGCGTTCGCGCGTCGCTTCAGCGGTGTTGTGCCAGCCGTCACGCCATTCGATGGCCGACGCTTGATCGTCCACGTTGTAGACATCAATCGGCCACGCGGGCCGCAACGGCCCATCGGCCATCGCGGATCTCGGCGCGTCAAGTACGAGCAGGGCCACGATGATCGCTGCCATGGCTATGCGTGGGCGAACACCGACCTGCGGTGTGAATCGGATCCACTTCATGTAGGTACTTTCGCCGGCAAAATCTCGCCGCGCAACATTTGGAATGTCACTACGCTCCCGCGCCCCTTGTCACGCTGTTCAAGAGGAAGCCATGCTTTCCGGCGCTGCGCCTTTGTCCCATCTCGTTCGCGTTCTCAAGCAACGTCGAATAAGCCACTGCATGCATCAGACGTAATCCCCACGGTCAATACATGCACCATGCGGATCGTCCAGTTTAATCGTGCGTAGCGGCTGCCGTGTCAGGCTGGCGTCTAACACGGTGTCGCACCGGCGAACAAATGAGCTGTGTACTGCCCAGAGTGTGGTGCAGTCGGCGCAATGACGTAAGATCAGCGCGTAGGCGTCAGTTTCCAACCCGCGCCACCGTGCAATGCAGTTGGTGTGCATGATGCGCCCGTCGGCCAGTGGATTCAACCACACCCACCACGTCCCCGTCTCGGAACCAGCTTCACACTGCCAGCCCCCTTCGCCGTCCAGCGTGGACCATTGTGCCGATCGCAGTTTGACACCCATTGCCATACCGAACTTGACCCGAAGAGCCAGGCTAGTGCGCCACGCCAAGCAACGGCCTTCGAGGTCCTCGCCCGTTTTCAACTGGCCCATCAGGGCCGGCTGGACCGAGGCTTCGACCGGCAGATCGCTATAGGTATAAGCTGAGCACCGTCGTCCCGCATGGTGGAGCACAACATGATCGTCGCGGGTCTGATCGACATCGCAGTTGGTGTGTATCCTGTGTTCAAATCGCTGTTCGTGGTGTGCAGCCAGGTCATCCCAGACAATCAGTACCTCGCCAGCCAGGTGAAAAAACCATCGGTAGCTGCGCAGGAGCATTCCACCGCACAACACGCCGGTGTCGGCGCATAAGATAGAGAGGTCCCCGTCGGCGACGTGACAGAGGTACCGGCCGACCAGTGGGAGGCCTTCATGAATCGCACGATTGATCGGTGGAACTAGTTCCGGGGCATAGGCGACGTTGTGCGCCGCGGGCGTGACATAATGGTCACGGTACTCCGGCCGGCTGTACGTGCAGGTGCCGCCATCGTCGATCCAGACGATGTCATCTTCGTGGTAGATGAACGAACCAGCGTCGAAGTGGTTATGGTTCCAAGCCTCACCCGCACGTACGCTGACACGCTGCCCACCCCGGTGAAGCAGCGCAAGGCCGCTGGTCGGGTAGCAGCGCAGTGGCAGAGCAGGCGACGGTGTCGGCAACTTGGTTGGGCGAGGCTGCCAAAGCAGCAACTCCATGGCCGCATGGGGCTTGGATTTGATTTGATGAGCTAGATCCAGCAGATGCTGATCGTCAAGAAGCCGAGCGAGGCTGTGCCAGATTTCGGCGCGCGGGCTCGGATGCAGGCCCACGTCGCCGAAACGCTGTGGATGGTAGCCATGCGGTGTGGGCAAGAAGCTGGCCTTGAGCCAGTCAGCCAACCCGTGAGCCTGGGCATCGTCGAGCAGGTCGGGCACCAGATGCAGGTCGGGATAGAAATAAGCGAAAGCACAAGGGTTAACTAAGGCATACTGCCCGTAGTTCACGCCTTCGACATAGTCGCCCTCCCAGCCGAAATTGGATCGTTTGCGGGACAATGCGTTGCCAGCGAAGGTGGCCCAGGCGCGTAGACTATTGGCAATGCGTTCGGCCGCCGAGCGGTCGCCCAACACCGCGGCCATGACTCCCGCCCCCCCGACGATGACCGACCACCAGTTGTGGCCCATCGAGTCAAGCGAGTGCACTCGCGTCCGGTTGTCCACCCAGTCAGCCATGATGGGGGCCAGGCACTTCTCCTGGAGGAACGCTTCAATCTCGTCGGCATCAATCGCGGGGCAATTGAAATGCATCGCCACCGCCAGATTCATGCCGATGTCGGCTGTCCATAAGTCAGCGTTCCACGGCGGCGTATGATTGCGACCTTGGAAGTTAATCTCGTCCAGCGCGAGCAACGCTGGCAGATAATCGCGCCGTGTCGTTTCCCACACCTCGGCTGCGATCTGCGCCCCCAGCCAGTGGGCCACCGCCAGCACCGCAAGCTCTTCGCTCAACCTTCGCAATGAGTTGCCGATGCGGAACACCTTAATTCCACCTTGCCGGGAGGCCTCAACTTCCCGCGCCAGTCGGTCGGCCAGTCCGGTCTCAGTGATCCCCTGGGCTGCTCTGTCGGCTCGTTCCTGCAACGTCTGTAGAGCAGAACTGTCGTCCAACCACAACGGAAATGCCATCTGCTCCGTCACGGCGTTCCCCCTTCGTAGACGCGGACGTAGTCGACGTACATATCGACCACGCCGTCGTACTGCGCGAGATCGATCTTCCAGCCGCTGATGCCGCCGATCGCGAAGTTGATAAGGAAAAACAGGGGCCGATCGCCGGAGAGCTTCGCCGTCTCGTGCCGGGCGACTTCAATGTCATCCAAGTAGTAGACGGTATGCTCTTCGCCCACGAGCACGCCGTAGGTGTGGAAGGTTTCAAACCAGCTTGCGCCGCCCGTGCCTTCTATCTCGGTCATGGGGATCTTGCCGGCGAAGCGGTCCTGCGTCGTGTCTTTCTCGCCGTCGGGCCCCTGGTTCCAGTAATGGGCGTGGATCCAGTAGCCGGTCTGGCTGGGATTGCCCGGGCCTTCGCCACCGTAGGCTTCGATGATGTCCAGTTCGTCGACGGGGACGTCGAGGCCCTTGTGGATGTCCTGCGTCATGACCCAGAACGCCGGCCACGTGCCGGGGGCGGACTGGGCGACGAACCGGCACTCGAAGTAGGCCGGGGCGTTGGCGGTGATGCCCGTGCCGTCCATGCGCAGCGCAGAGATCAGTCCGGTGGTGTTCTTCGACTGGTCGGCGCGGATGCGCAGATACGTGTCCATCTGCGCGAACGGCGTCGTTTCCGGATTCTCATGATCGCTGAACGGGATGCCGGAAAAGTCGCCACCGCCGGGCTTGTGCGAGGTGTAGGTCGTGCCCTGTCCGTCGCTGGAGATCGAGAGGTCCTCGTCCGTGAAGTCGTCAGCGAAGACCAGCTGCATGCCCTCGGCCTGCGGCGGGGGGTTGTCGGGCAGGCCCTCGTTCCACGACACGCCGCCGGTGTTGTAGACCATCAGGTAGTAGTTGTTCGGGCCGGCGGGGCCGGTGCCGTGGACGCGGATGACGATCGGCCCATGGGGGTATTTGTCGGCAGGGAAGACGAGGACTCCTTCGCCGGCGTCGTCGAGGTCGATCTCGCCGATAGTCGCATCTTCGCCGAAACGGCCGCCGGGCAGCCGCGACTTGACCACCGCACGCTCCAGGCCAGGGGCGCGGATGTTCAGCGTCGTGTCGCCGTCGATCTTGGAGCCGTAGGCGGGCGACGTGACGATCACCTCGCCCGCCTGGAAGATGCGCTCCGGCTTCGGGCCGGCGACGTGAACGAGCTTCCACAGGCCGGACCACCAGTTGTCCGCGTCGGGCCGGTTGTCGAGGCCGCTGTCCACCGGGCCGTCCTGGTTCTCGATGTTGATGTACTTGCCGGTCGCCGTGTTGCGGATGGTGACATACGCGTCGACTGACTCGACCAGCCATTGGCCGCGGTCACCCTCCGGCCGTTCGGCCGTGGTGGCGAGTACATCCGAGTCTGCCTCAAGGTGAAGGTAGTCGTCGGTGCCGACGTTGCGGATGTGGTAGCCGCTGTCGCCGGGCTCGAGCACCCAGCGGGCCTGTTCGCCCTCGGCCGGTCCGCTCTGCACGCGGCCGCCGTCGAGATAGAGATGCCGCTCCTGAATCCACCGGCTTTGAATCTCGTAGATCGTGGCATCATCCTTTTCATTCTGGGCATGGGCCGCGGGAGTGACGAGGCAGGCGAGTGACAGCAGGGCGGTGCAGGTGAGGCTGAAGTTCATCGGGTTCTCTCGGCGGGAGTGTGCGGGGATTCGTGATGAGCGGGAGTCGGGCGCACGGGGTCAGGGCGTGGCTTCGATCCACCAGAGCAGGTCGTTCGTGTTGGTCTGCCCTTCCTCGACGCTCAGGGCTTCGCCGTGCAGGTCAGCCATCAGCGAGCCGGCGGTATTCGCCGGATGGGCGTAGTAGACGTAGCCGGCCGAGCCGCCGTGGTCCGACTGGGGGATGAAACTGGTATTCGGCATGCCCAGGTTGTTGCCGTCCGTCCGGGTGGCGTCGGCGATCAGCAGGAAGTTTGACGGCTGGGGGACGCGGTCGAGTTCGTAGGTCTGCCAGTCCTTGATCGTGCCCCCGCGGTGGCTGCCGCTGTTCTGGACTCTGGAAAAAAACTCCGCGTCGAACCGGCCGCGCCGCCAGTCGAGATAGGCATGATACATGCCGAAGGTCCTCATTCGGTTCGTCACTTCGACGCCGATCACCGGGCACTCGAAGGCATCGGAGGCGGTGATGTAACCGGCATTGGTGGGAGGCACGCCGAAGTGTTCATCGCTGATCCGGCCGGCGAGAAAGCTGGCCCACCGGTAGTGCTGATCGCCGATGCCCGGGTAGTTGACGTTCGCAAAATACGACACCTGCTGGTTATGGTCGGCGGCATAGGTCGCCAGGCCGATGCCCGCCTGCCGCTGGTTGCTCAGGCACCGGACGGCTTGGGCCTGGAGCCGGGCGCCTTGCAGGGCGGGCAGGAGCAGGGCAATCAGCAGCGCGATGATACTGATGACCACCAGCAGTTCGATGAGCGTGAAGCCGTGGCCTGCTTGACCGTAGTGGCGGGAGGTGATGGGCATGAAGAGCCTTTCGATGGTCGGTCGGAACCGAAGGCGATCGGTGCATGCTTAGTTGTGAAAGCCTGTCACCGCCGTCAAGCAGTGCCAGGCGGAAAACGGTCATGCCGTGCGGATCAGGATCAGGCCTGCCGCGGCTGCCGCCGCCGGACGAGCATCAGCAGCCCGCCCGCGCCCAGCATCGCCAGCGACGCCGGCTCGGGAACGAACACCACGCCGCTGACCCGACCGTCATTGCTGGGCGTGGTAATCATGATCGTGTCGCCCGCCGCGGCGTCGGTCACATCCACAAAATAGAAGTGGTTGTTGCCTGTGGAGTACAATTGGTTCTGGATCGTGAAACTGTTGTCGGCGGCAACGTCGAAGTTCCAACTGATGTCCACGCCGTTGTTGGTCAACACGCCGAAGCTGAAGGACGATGGCGCTCCCTCGCCGAGCGTGATGGTGATGTTCCCGTCGTACTGCCCGGTCGTGTGATCTTCCCCGGCAATGGTCAACGTGCTGTTGTTTGAATGGCTCCAGACAGAACTCCCCGAGAATGACACCGAAAAGGAGCTGGGCAGGTCGCTGACGACCGGAGCGGGGTCCAGGTAATTGTTCGGCGGCGTCGTGGTGATCGCACCGATGAACGCGTAACCCAGCGTGCCGGCCCCGTCCTGCGGCACCGCGTCGAAGGTTTCGGGGCTGTTGTTCGCGGTGGCTTGCGTCAGCATCGCCGCATGGGCGCTGGTTGACACCGTGACGGCCAGCGCGGAAACGATCAAGATCGGTGTAAGAAATTTCATAAATGATTCCTCCTGCTTCAGGTGGCGTGAACGAAGATGAATGCTAAAGCTGTTTTTAGCACGGGTAGGACGCGAGTGGATCCGACGTACAGGACCACGTCTCTCAGCAACCGAAGTCCACACGCTGGACGGCGATCAGGCAGGATTGAATGTACTTGACGGGCGGGAAAAGTCAATATACGCTTTTGCCGTTGCATTTTCGCTTTTTGAACAGTTTGGTGCTTTACGCTTGGAGTTGAGTCACGTGCGCGTTCTGGTCCTAGGCAACTTTGCGGATTGCTATAACCGTGGCGCGCTCCACGGCGCGGCAGCTTATGCCCGGCAGCACGGGTGGGAATTGATGCAGCACCATGTGCGAGACCGCCCTGGGCTGGAAGCAGCGATCCGGGACGCTGATGCGCTACTGCTGGGGGCTCACCTCTTTGAATCCGACCCGTTGCTGACTCGCACGACGCTCCCGGCCGTCTCGTGGTCGGCAACGCTGGCGGAAGTCAACTGGCCCCGGGTGCTGCCCGATGATCTGGCGGTGGGGCGGCTGGCCGCCGATCATTTCATGGAGATGGGGCTGCGGCGCTTCGCATTTTTCACCGATCTGACCGGCATCTGGGTGGACCGCCGCCGGGAGGGGCTTCTTGCTCGCATTGAGGCGACGGGGCATGGCGAAGTCGTGGTTTGCGCGCTCCACCCGCAGTCATCCGTCGAGCAGGTCGGCGAGTGGCTGCAGACGCTGACGATGCCGGTCGGCCTGATGCTGGTCCACGACGGCGCCGCGATCAAGGTCATGGCCGCCTGTAAGGCTCTTGGCCTGCGCATTCCCGAGGACGTGGCGATCGTCGGTGTCAATGATGATGATCGGATCGTCGGTGTCGTGTCGCCACCGCTGAGCACGGTGCCGTTGCAGATGTATCAGATCGGCTACGAGTCGGCCGACCTGCTCGCGCAGATCATCAGCAAGCCGGCCCGCAAGCCGTGGTCGATCCTCGTTCCGCCCGGCGAGTTGATCGTACGCGAGTCAAGCGACGTACTTGGCCGCGCCGACAACGAAGTCGGCCAAGCCGTGCGGTTCATCCGTGAACACTTAGGCAATGGCGTGGAAACCAAGCAGGTGGTTGCCCATATGGGCGTGTGTCGGACGACGCTGAACACGAAGTTCCAGGCGATGCTTGGCCGCAGTGTCGCCGCCGAGGTTCGCCGCGCCCGTATCGAGCGATGCCGCCACCTGCTAAGCACCACGGACGAGCCGATGCCGGTCATCGCCGAGCAATCGGGCTTCTCCTCAGCGCGCCAACTCAGCGAGACGTTCCACCGCGAAACCGGCCAGACACCGACCAGCTATCGCCGAAAATACAGGGGCGGGCTGTAAAGTCATCTGGCAGGTGTACGGTAGGCGGCGACTACCAAGTGGCAGAGACGCTTCGCCGCGCAACCGGTTCGTTTAAGGCACACGCTGGTTTCACCAGTGGAAGCGGACCAGTGGACGACATCCAGCCAACGCTCGATTATCTGAGGGCCAATGGGCTTGTTCACTCGGACAACCTCGCCACGTGGATGAACATGCCCGGCCAGCAAATAGGTGGACCTGATCCAGCGATGGTCGCTGGCGAAAGCCGGATGAGCATATTGTGAGATTATTGGATGATGCGATGTTTACGCTGTCGCGCATGCCGATGATGTGCGTGCCGTTGCGGATTTTGCCCGGTACAACATTCTCATGCAGATCATCGACTGCGACGTCCATCCCGTCATTCACGATCCGGCTGAGTTCAAGAAGCACGTTCCCCGGTTCTTCCGCGAAATCAACTACAACTCAGTTGGCGGGCACGGGCATCGTCGGGCCGATCCTTGCCGTACAGCTTGATGAGCATGGCGTAGTCGATGTTCCCGCCGAACGCATCTTCAACCGCTTCCAGATAAGGCGTGTGCCCGTCGCTGGTGAGTTGCACGCGGTTGGCGAGTCGGTGATGACGTACGATTTCTTTCGCACTTTATGAAAAGGAAGGTAGCCCTCGCACTGG
>JBBDPC010000152.1:0-28848 GCA_040876735.1 Phycisphaeraceae bacterium
CCCGGCCCGCGTTAAGCGGGGTGCCGGGGCGGTTCGACGGTGGTTTTTAACTCCCTGTGCGCAACCCATCAAACGGGATTTCTCTCGAAAAGTTCGCGCATTCTTTTAACAGCCAAATGGGCTTGGAATTCCGAGTTCGCGCGCAGCGTAAGTGCCGCTAAAACAGCGGTTGGTCCTGTTAAACACTTTTTTGAGGCGGTCATTGTCGCGCGTGAAAAGCGCGAACTGGTTCGAGCCCCGCTTAGGGGTCGAGCGCAATGAAATGCATGTCCTGCGTCGGTGGGTTGCGCTGAGGCGCCTTCATGTCGAATGACGAAACAGAGAGTTTTTTTGAGTCCTCAAAGTGGTCGGTGCCGGCCGCGGCGTGGCTGTTGTTTCTGCCCATCAGGCTGCCGCGGAGAATCGCACGGCCCTGACTGACGCCGTATCATGGCCGCCTCCAGCGCTGTTCACTTATTCTGTCACCCGCCGCAGGGACGCGGCAGCGGGGATTATACCCGATGCCCAGGCTGTTCCATCCGCTTCTCAAGATGATCGCTCACGCCACGTATCGCGACCTGGCGGCGCAGGTGCAGTACCTCAAGATCGAGAACGAGATTCTCCGGAGCAAGCTGCCGAAGCGGATCACCGTGACGCCGAGCGAGCGAGCCCGCCTGGTGAAGTCCGGCAGGAAGGTGGGCAGGCGATCATGGAGTTGATCACGATCGTCACGCCGCGGACGTTCGCCCGGTCGGTGAGCGGGGGCGGTGGCAACAGCAAGTCAGCGACGCCGAGGCGCAAACCGGGCCGCCCGCGCACGTCGGATGGAGAAGCACGTTGACCACGACCGTTAGAAACCGGCGTTGACAGCCGGTTGTGGCCGATATCACCAACGAGGCGGTCGCGGATCCGCAGATCGAGGTGATTCGGTAACGCCGGTGGAACGTTCTTACGTTTGGCTCACTCGCCACATGCCAACCCATGGGGGGATTCAGACTAATGATCCATTTGGTGCATATTGCCGGCAGCGGCCGACGTCTCTGGCGAGCGGCGGCTTGGAGTCTGCCGCTGGTCATTCTCGCCAACTGCCACGGCCCGCTGGATTCGGACGACCGGAACGGCCTCAGAAATCGGCTGGTGGCCGAATATCGCGAGCGGCTCACGGAACCACCTGACGAGCATGCCACCGTCGAGCAACTCTACGCGCATTTCCCAGCGGACCGTGACCGCCGCCTGGACCATCGCGGCAGCGGGGATGACGGCGCAGAGGTCGATGGCGAAGGGAACCTCGAGCCGGGCGAGGGGATGTCCGATCAGTCCGATCGGGAGGTTGACATCTCGATCACGCAAGCCCTGGATATGGCCTTGGCGCACAACCTCGACTACCAGGTGGCCCGCTTCGCCCCCGTGATCGCTAGCGAACGTCTGCGAGAGGCTGAGGCAGCGTTCGACCCGGCCCTGTTCCTGGAAACGCAATGGTCGGATGCCCACCGCCCTCGGCCTTCCGGCACGATTCCCGGGCTGACCGGTGACCAGCGCAGCGAGCAGTTCGAGCTGAGCACGGGGCTGCGCGTGCCGCTGGACATCGGCACGGAACTGACGCTCCAGGGCCGGCTTCGTCGTCAGATGGAAGACCCCAGCGTCTTCGCCGACCGCAGCTACTACGAGAGCGAGTTGAGTCTGGGCATCCGTCAGCCGCTGCTGCGAGGCTTCGGCCATGCGATGAACCGTGCCGAGATTCGGCTGATCCGCAACCTCGAGCAGGCCGAGACTGAGCAGCTGCGTGAGGAGCTGATCGCACTGGCGGGTGAGGTGGAAGAGGCGTACTGGTCGCTCTTTCTTGCTCACAGGCGTTACCGGATTCAATCGCGCCTGCTTGAGCGAACGATCGCCGAACGGGAACGACTGCGGCAGCGCGAAGATGTGGACGTGACGCCAATCGAACGTGCCGAGGTGGACGGGTTCGTGGAAACGCGACGTGGAGCGAGGATCCGGGCCCGCCGCGATATGCGTCGCGCGTCCGATGAACTCAAGCGTCTACTCAACGCGCCCGACCTGCCTCTCATGGACAAGGTGGTGTTGCGGCCGCGCGACGAACCCGTTGCGGGCGGCGAGGCGCTGGGACTCGACAAACTGGTCGCACAGGCGATCCGGAACCGCCCCGCACTGGCGGTGGCGCTGCTGGAGATCGACGATGCGGACATCCGCGAGACGGTTGCCAGGCGGAGTCGGCTGCCGGTGGCCGATCTCATCGCTGAAGCAGGCAGCAGCGGACTGGACCTGGACGCGCCGGGTCACGCCGCTCGCCGCGCCACGGAGTTTGATTATCTGAACTACCTGGTTGGCCTTGAGGTCGAGGTGCCGATCGGCAACCGGGCGGCCAGAGCCCGGCATCAGCGCAGTCGACGCGAACGACAGCAGGCGACGGCCGCCTACCGCGCCCGGGTGCACGACGTGGTGATGGAGGTGAAGGACGCTCAGCGCGAAGTCGAATCAGCGGACCGGCTGATCGACGTCGCCCGGGAGGGTCGACGGGCCGTGGCCCGCGTGCTGCACACGCTGGAACAGGAAGAGGAACTGGGGGTGGCGTTGACGCCGGCGTTCGTGCTGGACAAGAAGCTGGACGTGCAGGAGCGTTTGGCCGAGGCCCAGATCCACGAAGCCGAGGCGGAGGCAGCTTACATGGTGGCGGTGGCGCGCCTGCACCAGGCAACCGGTACACTGCTCGACGAGAACGAAATTGAGTTCATCGAAGCCGAACAATAAGCCGGCAACATCGCTGCCGCACGGCGTCATGCCCGCACGAATTGGTTGTTTCAGGCCGCATTACGTTTTACAATCTTGCTCATCAGCAACAGCCATTCATTGATGAACCGGCCAGCGCTGCCATGCCTGAGGCAAAGCGACGCCATGTATGTTATCGCACTCACAGCCCGATCTTGCTTTTGGTCCCTGTGGAGCGACCGGTACGGCGGCTGATTGTCCGGATCCCAAGGAGACCACCATGCGAGAAGAGCCACGACAGATGGAAAATGCACCGTCCGCGAACACGGAGCAAAGCGGCGGACGCCGGGTGCGTCTGCGCATCGACGAGCGGAACCTTTCGACGAGCTACACAAATGCCTTTCGGTCCCGCACGAGCCTTGAGGAAGTCATCCTGGAGTTCGGGCTTAATCTCGTTCAGCCCGCACACCGGAAGACCGACGCCGACACCGCAGGGACGGAGGGGGGCGGCACGGACGCGACGGAGATGCTTTTCCAGGTCAACGACCGGCTGATCATGAACTACGCCACAGCCAAGCGGCTGGCACTGACGCTGACGCAGATCATCCAGCGTTACGAACAGCAGATTGGCGAGATCAAGCTGCCGAGTGCCGATCGCAGCACCCCTGAGGGCGGCTGACTTCCCCTCATCGCAGGTACGCTTCTTCGCGGGTGGTTCCATGTCCACCGCCTTCGGGTTGCAACGCTGAACATCCGGGGTGTGCGAGAGGTCTTATGAGACAGGCGTTGCCATGAGCCAGTCCACCGCCGAAACCCATCTTCCGCATCTGGCCGATCGCGTGACCGAGCTGTCGCGGTTCGACGGTTCGAGCGAGCAGTTCCTCGCCAGCCTGCTCGCCGTCCAGTGCGAAACCGGTTCGGCCGAGCGCGGTGCGATCCTTTGCAGCGACGAGGGGAACGACCGCTGGCGGCCACTGGCATGCTATCCCGACGACGACTCGGCCGACCCTGACCCGGCGTGGCTGCGCGAGGCGGGGCAGGTGATGCCGACGGTGTTGTCGTCGGGCCGTTCAGAAGTGCTGCCGATCCATCCACCCGGCGCGCTCTACGGCAGCGCCCCCCGGCACCATGTCGTGGTGCTGTCACTTCAGCAACAGACGCGAGCACCATTCGTCGCGGTGTTCCTTGTCCCGGAGCGTGATCGCGCAGCCACCGACGAAGCCCGGCAGCGGCTGGAACTGACCTCAACGCTGCTGAGTCTCTATGAACTGCGGCAATCGGCTCAGAAACGCGAGGCCGACCTGGCGCGGATGCGGCAGGCGTGCGAACTCTTGGTCGCGGTCAACGAGCATCGGCGGTGGAAGGCGGCGGCCATGGCGATGTGCAACCAGCTGGCCGCGCAGGTCGGCGCCCATCGGGTCGGCCTGGGTGTGCTCGAGGGCCGGTACGTCAAGCTCGAAGCACTGAGCCATACCGAGAAATTCACTCGGCAGATGAAACTTGTCCAGGCGGTTGAGTCGGCCATGGAAGAGACGCTGGACCAAGACGCCGAGGTGATCCACCCGCCGGCCCGGGAGGCCACCTGCGTCAGCCGCGCCTGTGGCGAGTTGGCGCGCGACCACGGCCCGAGCGCCGTCGCCTGCCTGCCGCTGCGTCAGGAAGGGCAGCCCCGGGCGGTGCTGACACTGGAACGAGACGCCGAGCACCCCTTCGCCCTGGAAGAGCTGGAGACGCTGCGGCTGACGGCAGACCTGGCGACCCCGCGGCTGCTGGACCTCTACGAACATGACCGCTGGGCGGGGGCGCGAGCCGCCGGGTGGGTGCGGAAGCACACAGGCAAGCTCGTGGGGCCCGAATACACCTGGGTCAAACTGCTGGCGCTGGCCGTGCTGGCGGCGGTGTTGCTGGTGACACTACTGCAGGGTCAGTACCGTGTCGAAGCACCGTTCACGATCGAGGCCGCAGAACTGCGGGTCGTGCCTGCTCCGTTCGAGGGGTACCTCGCGACGGCGGCGGTCGAGCCCGGCGATCGCGTCGTCGCGGGGCAGACGGTGCTGGCGAACCTGGACGCCTCGGAACTCGAGATGCAGCAGGCGGCCGAGCAGGCGGAGCTGTCCAGCGCATTGCAAGAAGCGGCCATCGCCCGCCGTGAAGGTGAAACCGCCGATCAGGAGATCGCCCTCGCCCAGGCAGATCGGGCGCAGGCGCGCATCGACCTGCTCGCGCACCGGATCGAACAGGCCCGGCTCGTCAGCCCGATTGAGGGGGTGGTCGTGGCAGGCGAGCATCGCCAGGATCTCGGCAGCGCCGTGGAGCGGGGGAAAATGCTTTTTGAGATCGCGCCGCTTGAAGCACTGCGGGCGGTGCTGGCCGTGCCGGAAAACCGCATTGCCGACGTGCAGGTCGGGCAGCGGGGCCAACTGGCATCCGCATCCTATCCCGGGACCTACCTGCCGTTCGAGGTCGAGTGGATCAACCCCGTTGCCGAGGTCGCCGACCAGCGCAATGTGTTCCGGGTGCGCGTGCGGCTGCTCGAGCACGAGCCGTGGCTGCGTCCCGGCATGGAGGGGATTGGCAAGGTCGACGTTGACCGCCGCAGCTACGCGGCCATCTGGAGCCGCGACCTGATCGATTGGGTGCGCATGAAGCTCTGGCTGTAATCCGCCGTGAACGGCACAGCAACCACTTTCCGGACCACTCTGCGCCATGGCCATCGACCGCCCGACTTTCAGCGAATCCTGGCACCGCGTGGCCGATCTGCGCCCACGGCTGCGGTCGACGGTGCACAGCTTCCGCCAGCATTTCCGCGGCCAGGCGTGGCATGTTCTTCAGGACCAGGCGAGCAACCAGTTTTTCCGCCTCAACGAACCGGCCTACCACTTTGTGGGCCTGCTCGACAGTCGTCGGAGCGTGGCTGAAGTCTGGGAGGCGACCCAACAGCAACTCGGCGACGATGCTCCCACCCAGGGTGAGGCCATCCAGCTACTCGGCCAGCTGTACGCCGCCAACCTGCTTCAGGGCGAGCTGCCCGCCGATGCGCGGGGGATGTTCGAGCGCTACGGCAAACGCGTCCGCCGGGAGATTCAGGGCTACCTCAAGAGTTTCCTGTTCATCCGCATTCCCCTGTTTGACCCGGACCACATCCTGGACCGCTGGCTGCCGGTGTTCGGCTGGGTGTTCAGCAGCGTCGGCTTCGCCCTCTGGGTGGTCCTCCTGGCGGTGGGCGGAGCGCACCTGGCTGGTCACACGAGCGAACTGCTGCACGGAGCGCGGCAGATTCTGGACGTGGACAATCTTGTCCTGCTCTACCTCGCGTTCGCCGGCGTCAAACTCGTTCACGAGTTCGGCCACGGCTTCGCCTGTAAACGATTCGGCCGCTACGCCGGCGGCGGCGAGGTGCACACCCTCGGCATCATGCTGCTGGTATTCATGCCCGTGCCCTATGTGGATGCTTCGAGTTCATGGGCGTTTCGCAGCCGATGGCATCGCGCGATCGTCGGTGCGGCGGGCATGTACGTTGAACTTGCCGTCGCTGCCGTCGCCGCTATCGTCTGGGCGCGCACGGGCGAAACGAGCACGGTCCATGCACTGGCCTACAACGTGCTATTCATCGCCAGCGTCTCGACGCTCCTGTTCAACGGCAACCCCCTGCTGCGGTTCGACGGCTACTACATTCTTTCGGACCTCCTGGAGATTCCCAACCTCAGCCAGCGCGGCAAGGAATATTGCTATTACCTAGTCAAGCGCTACGTCTACGGCGTGCGAAACCCCCGCAACCCGGCCCGCAGCATGGGCGAGCGGGTCTGGCTGATCCTGTACTTCGTCACGTCCACCGTCTACCGCGTGTTCATCTGCATCGCGATTCTGCTGTTTATCGCCGACGCTTTCTTCGTGATCGGCATGCTCCTGGCGATCGCGGCAGTGGTGACGTGGGTGTGCCTGCCCGTGGGCGCCTTCGTCAAGTACCTGGCGACGCACGCCGAACTGGCACGGGTGCGATACCGGGCGGTCGGTCTCACGCTGTTCTTCGTAATTGCGTTAGGTGCGGCGATCGGAGCCGTGCCGTTCCCCGACCGCGCCCGGGCCCACGGCGTGGTCGAGCCGTTGGAGATGACTACGGTCCACATGGGTGAAGCCGGGTTCATCGACCGCATCCTGCCGACCGGTACGCAGGTTCATCCCGGCGGCCCGGCGCTTCTCAGCGGCCGCAATCGGGAACTGGAAATGCAGATCGCCGCGCTCGAAGCCGACCGTCGCGGCGCGCTGGCACGGTGGCGGCAAGCCGAGAGCGAAGATGTCGCCGTCGCCGAGGCCTTCGCAGGCCGACTGGACCTTCTGGACCGGCGGATCGAACAGATGCAACGCCGGCTGGGGCGGCTCGAGATCGAACCCCCGCAGGCCGGTTTCTGGATTCTCGAGGATCCGCAGCGGCTCCGCGGAACCTACCTGCCGCGCGGCGAGCCGGTCGGCCGGATCGTCAATCTGGATAATCTCCAAATACGCGTGACGGCCGACCAGCACTTCGGCCCGCGGATCGAGCCGGAGATCGGCCGGCGCGATGTGGTCGACATGCGCGTGCAGGGCCGCCCCGGCATGCGGTTGTCGGGCACGATCACGCGGGTGCTGCCCGCTGGCCAGCGTCGGCTGCCCTCCGCGGCCCTGGGTTACCATGCCGGTGGCGAGTTGCAGATCGACCCCTCCGACCGCGAGGGCACACGGGCGGCCGAACCATTCTTCGAGATCTGGATCGAACCCCAGGACTCGCCCGCAGCCCGACGGCTGCTCAGTGGCCAGCGGGTGGTCGCGCGGTTCGAGACCGAACCCAAGCCCCTGGCCGTTCAGCTCGTTCGGGCCATCCGCCAGATGATCCAGCAGCGGTTCCAGATGTGAAGGCACATGCCATGGCCAGCCAGACGCCGCAGACGCTTCCCTCATCCCCACCCGCGATCGTGCCCAGTGGCCGGTGGCGCCGGCTGGCCACCCCGACCGACAACCCCACACGACTCAAGGGTCTCGACGCGATGTGGAACCGTGCCGCCGGCCGGCTCGGCGCGCTGTGGCCGGTACGCCGTCAACTGCTCCGCCAGGCGCAGCGGATCGAGCAACGCACCAAATCCGCCGCCGGCCTCGACGACGGCCAACTGCAGGAAGAGCTGGCAACCCTGCGCGAGCGCTTCCGGCTTGGCCGCGAAACGCCCGCCGACCTGGATCGCGCGTTGGCGATGGTGTGCGAAACGGCGAGCCGGCAACTGGACATGCGGCCGTACCGCGTGCAGATCGCCGCCGCCCTGGCGCTGCACCGCGGCATGATCGCCGAAATGGCCACGGGCGAAGGCAAAACGCTGGCCGCCGGCCTCGCCGCCGTGCTGGCCGGGTGGCGCGGCCGCGGATGCCACGTGCTCACCGTCAACGATTACCTCGCCCGCCGCGACGCCGACTGGTTGATGCCGCTCTACGACTTCTGCGGGCTCCGCGTCGCCGCGATCGAACAGTCGATGCCCCCGCAGGCGCGCCGCAACGCGTACGCCGCCGACATCACCTACGCCACGCACAAGGAGGTGGCTGGCGACTTTCTGCGTGACCAGCTCGTGATGGGTGGGCAGCACGGCCTGCCGGAGGTCCTGCTGCACCGATTGACGGGGAACGGCTCACAAGGACCGGATCGCCTGGTCCTGCGCGAACTGGCCTGCGCGATCGTCGACGAAGCTGACTCGATTCTCATCGACGAGGCAGTGACGCCGCTGATCATCGCCGGCGAGTCGGCGAACGCGCAGCAGGAACAGGCCTACCAGCAAGCGGCTGAAGTCGCTGCCGATCTGCAGTCGGGTCGGGATTACGCGGTGAACCCGCGCTACCAGGAGGTGCGTCTGACGCACACAGGCCAACAGCGGATCCAGGAACTATGTGAACAGCTGGGGGGAATCTGGACGGGGGCCCGCCGGCGTGACGAACTGGTGACGCAGGCCCTGACCGCCCGCGAGCTGTACCTCCCCGGGAAGCAGTATCTCGTGCAGGATGGCAAGATCGTGATCGTCGACGAGTTCACCGGGCGGGTCATGCCCGACCGCACCTGGCGGCACGGCCTGCACCAAGCCCTCGAGGCCAAGGAAGGCCTGACCCTCCAAAGCGCGAAAGAGACCCTGGCGCGCATCAGCTTTCAGCGTTTCTTTCAACTCTACGAGCAGCTTGCCGGCATGACGGGCACTGCCGCCGAAGCGCGAAGCGAACTGTGGCAGATCCACCACCGGCGGATCGTCCGCATCCCCACGCACCGCCCGTGCATCCGTCGCCACCTGCCGCAGCGCACCTACAGCACGGATTACGCCCGGTGGCAGGCGGTGGCCGAGCACGTCCGCCCGCTGCATGAGGCCGGCCGGCCGATCCTCATTGGCAGCCGTAGCGTGGCCGCCAGCGAACGCCTCAGCGAGATGCTGACCAAAGCGGGGCTGCCTCACCGCATGCTCAGCGCCGTCCACCACGAGCAGGAGGCCGCCGTTATCGCCGAGGCCGGCCGACGCGGGCGGATCACAGTCGCGACCAACATGGCCGGCCGCGGCACGGACATCAAGCTCGGTCCCGGCGTGGCCGAGCTTGGCGGCCTGCACGTGATCGCCACCGAGCGACACGAGTCAGGCCGGGTCGATCGTCAGTTGTTCGGTCGTGCCGCTCGCCAAGGCGACCCGGGCAGTGCGGTGGCGATGGTCAGTCTCGAAGACGAACTGCTTCGTCGTCACGCCCCGCGCCTGGCGCGGCTGCTCATGCCCCGACGATCCGACGACCGCCCCCTCGGCTTCGGCCGACGGCTGCTGGCGAAATGGGTCTTTCATCGTGCCCAGCAGCGTGCGCAACGACTGTCGCTCCAGCAGCGCAAGGCTGTGCTCGATGCCGATGACTGGCTGAACGAGTTCCTGGGTTTCGCCGGCCGCGAGTTCTGACCGTGCGGGCATGTGCTCGTGACCGTTGATTCACGAAGCGTCCCGGGCATCGGGCTATGGCGAATTGTCATCATCAGCCGTGTCGCCCTCGTCCACCGGCACCGGCGGCCAGGCCAGGCGCACGTTGAAGCCTGCCGGCCAACGCCGTTCAGGGTTTTCGATCCGCAGCACGCAGCGAAACGTCGCGCTGCCTACGTCAATCAGCGGCTCCGTGTACGTCAGCGTTCCGACGAGTTCGTCGTTCACGGGCGTGCTGGCCTGGAGACGGTACTTTCGCCCTTGCGACAACCGACCATACAACGTCACTGGCAGGTCCAGCTCCGCCTCCAGCGGATCCAGCCCCACCAGCAGCGCCACCTCGTCGCCGTGATTCAAACTCGCCCCCGGCTCGGCTTCAAGGCGTACCACGATGCCGCCGAACGGCGCGCGAAGGCGGTGCCGTTCCAGCCGCTCGGACTCAAGGCGGTGCTCGGCCCGACTCAGGTCCCGCTGCTCCTCGACCTGTCGCACCGCCGCCCGGGCCTTGTCGCGCTCGAGCCGTGCACGACGCAGTTCCCAACTGCTTGTCGCATCCCTCTCCCGCAACGTGGCAATTCGCTCCAGGTCCTCCTCGGCCTCCTCTAGCAGCAGGCGTGCCTCGTCCAGACGCCCGGTCAGTTCCGCCCGCAACGCCGCGGCCTCCACAGCCAAGGCCTGCACGCTCTCGTCCATCTGCGCAATAACCTGCCCTTCCTCCACCGTCTCGCCCTCGTCCACCGCGATTTCGGCCAGCACGCCACTCAACGGCGCGCCGAGTTTCACCTGCCGGCTGGGCATCGCGGCTCCCCGCAGCCGCTCGGAGCGGAGCAACTCGCCCCATGCCTCTTCTTCGTCGACAGCTTCAGCAGGCGACTGGGCGAGGGCGGCGGGGAGCACAGCGAGCCCCAGAACAATCACAAGCAATCCTGTTGCACAGGACAAATCGCAGCTCCTTGCCGTCACACAGAATGGTCCAACCTTCAACAAAACGACGCTCCGCTTTTGCACAGCAACAGGCCACCGCCTCAGTACTTCCAGTGGGCCAGGCTCGGCCCTGGATAGACACATGGCACGGCGGGTAGTTCCATGTGTCAATGACGCGATCGGACGCCCCCCGTTGCCACACTGCTCCTTTTACCGCCACCGTCCATCTCCCGAGTGTTCAAGTGGTCATCAACACGTGTGCGGCTAGCCGGTTCCGCGCTCATACGACGTCGGCAACAGAGTCATTAGCAGATCCTCCTCGTCGTTCTCCGGCTCCAGGACGGTCCAATCGGGCCGCGACGAGTTCTGCCATGGCATCACGATACGCTGCCCCCAGCCTTGCCCCCGATACCACGAAGCTGTCGCCTCCGCCTCAACAGTGGAACCGGTCGGTTCAGTTGAAACAGCCAGTGTCGTCAGCTCCTCGTCTTCCGGTTCTTCGACCACCGAGGTGGTTGTGATGGAAGCTGCCGTGATCGAACTCGACTCGTCCACCGAGAGTGACACGTTGTCGATGTACGCCCAGAAGTCGCTGTCTTCCGCAGTGGTTGTCAGCTCGAACCCGAGTGTCGGGTTCTCAAGGCCGTGCAACGCAGACTCGTCGATGGTGGTTTCGAATGTGGCGTAGTCTTCTGAAGGAGCCACATCGTCTAGGTAGCCGACCCTCAGGTCACCGAGGTTCACCTCGAAATCGACGCTGGCGTCGTCGGGAAAGTCATACACTCGGTAGGCGAAGCGCAGATTCAGCGGTGATTCCGGCAGTGTGGCGGCAAGCGACTGCTCGAGTTCCGCCACGCGATCCGTGCCGCCGGTTAACCACGCGGCATCGCCATCCTGGCCTCGGAAGGAAGTTGAAGACCTGTCCCCTTGTTCGTCGAGCCAGCCATAGTGGTCGAGTTCGAAGTCCCCGTTGCCCACTAGATTCTCGCCGGCTGGATCAATGGCGAATTCGAGTAGGTGCGTGCCGTTCACCGAATTGATGGCCCGGGTGCGCGTCTGTGCATCCTGCGTGTAATCGCCGGAGAGTTCGGGATTGACTCGCAGACGGTACACGCCACGCTCGGCATCATCAGCATTGATGAGAAAACTGGCCGTCCCCAGCGCCCGCTCAGAGAAATCGCCCGGCGCTGCAAAATCTGTGGCATATTCGACCGCCGTCGGGCCAGAGGACTGGCTCACGATGGCCGTAGCGACAACATTATCCAGGAACACGCCATCGGGAACAGCACCGTTGCTCAGCTGGAAGTCATACTCGTTCGAAATCACTCCGGACCGTACCAAGCCGTGCTCAGGCAGACTGGTGGTGGTACGAGTAAGATCGACTTCCGCTACTGCCCTGGCACCTTCAGAGAACGCCCAGCCGAACTCATCGCTCAAGACCCACGCGTTGTCATCGTATCGTTCCTCCGCCTCAACCTCACCCAACATATTTCCGCTCGGAAGCTCAAACTCCAGTTGCTGGCCTCCCCTATCGACCGCAACAAAAGATTGGCCATCGCGTCGAACCACGATATCGTCCAGACCATTAATGAAATTATCGTCTTTGGTCAGGTCGGCACCGGATACCTCATCAATAATACGTAGTGTGCCTGATCCATCTGTATTGGCCGCGACGAGGCGAGCATCGCCATCGTCTGTGGTGTAGGCGCTGAGCCGCCACCACCCACCAGGCAGACTCGGGTCCGCATCGTCATACACTGTGGAGATGACACCGTTCGCTTCGAACCGGACGATCTTCAGCCCGGCATTCTGCTCGGCGACACCGTAAAGCTGACCATTCGCTTGGGCGATATCCGAGAGGGCAACATCGGACTCGAACTGCTCCATCACATGCCCGGTACGAAGATCAATCTTGCTGATATAGCTCACCAGCGGCCCCCCCAAGGAATCTTCGAACACGCGCAACTCCCACGCGACGTTTCGGTGAGCAGCCAGTCCCATAAGACCGTCATCCGGCCTGAAAGGGCTCGCGTCCTGACTGATAAGTTGGTTGACCTCGATCCCCATGCGGCCGGCAAATCCCGGCACATCTACCATAACCGTCCCGAAGCCATCGCTAGTCAGCACCGCGTCATAGCCAGGACTGATCAATTCCAGAGCGTTGAGGAAGTTCGTCAGGTTCTCACGCACCAGCCCGTAGTCGATCGCGTTGACGTTGCCGTCGCGATTGAAGTCGTACGGATCGTCGATCGGTGCCGGGTCCAGGAAGTTGCGCAGGTTCTCCCGCACGCCCCCGGCGTCCTGCGCGTTGACCTGCGCGTCGTCCGTCGCGTTGCCCGTCTCACCTATTGCGTTGCCAAAGTAGAACGTGTCGGCCTCCTCGAGGCCCGTTGCGTCACTCGCCATCATCCTTACCTGCAGCCAGGCTCCTTTCACCGCATCCGCCTCGCTCCAGATGAGTGTCACCCGATCCGTGCCATCGACGCCGCCGCCCTCACGAACTGCCACTTCAGCCGGTTGCGGACCTGTCGTCCAACTTGCAATATCTTCACTGTTTCCAACCAGGAAGCTGAAATCGGAGGCAGACAGACCGGCCGGGTCCTTCAGGTACGCGATGTCCAGCATGATGCCATTGAGTCCCTCGGCATAGCTGGTGTAGTTCTCAAAGCTCGCCTGCTCGCCCGGCAACAGCGCCTGCTTGTCCGGCGCAATCGCCGCGTCGTCCTGTGCGTTGGCTGACGCATCATTGCCATCGAACGACGAATCGTTGTAGAAGACGTGACGATCCACGATCTTGGCGTCGGACTGGAAGTCCACCCAGTCCGCCCAGCCGAGTTCCGTGTTGTACACCGTGAGCCGCCAGTAGGCCGTGACCTCCTCGAAGTCGGCCTCGATGATCAGCCGGTGCTCCTCCTGCTCAACGATGTCCCAGGGAATGAATACCATGTCGTCCGGGCCGGTGACGTCATACCCCGTGACGTCGGCATCCGTGTAGCCGATCAGGCCAACTTCAACGTGATCCGCAAAGTTGTCTCCGTGGAGCGTGATGCGTTGTACGCCGGAGAAACCGTCCAGTATGGCCGGATCAGTGCTGTGAATGATCGGCCGGCCATCGGGTTCGCTCTGTTCCCCCACATGCACCACGACATCCTCTTGTTCAAGGTAGTCGATGAGATAACTCGTCAACATCTCCGGCCGAAGATCGAGGTAGTTCTCATCGAGCCATAACTCATGCAACTCGCCAGCATTCGGATCCCACCCGGATCCCACCAACGGATCCATCCAATTCATTTCATACTCATCGCCCGACAGATCATCGCCCGACAGATCATCGGGCGCCGGGTGGTCTATCCGCGTGAGGTCGTTATCAGTAAGACGCAGGGTGTGTAGATCCTCGAGCGCAGCCAGCGGCGACGGGTCATGTATCAGGTTGTGGCTGAGATCGAGGGTCTGGAGTTTCGAAAACGCGTCAATTCCATCCAGGTTCTCGATATCCCGGCTGGAAGCGTCAAGTGCAATCAGGCTCGCTGTATCCCCTCTCTCCGGCAGATGTGGCGGCGAATGAACCAACGGCACCTCGTCGGGAATCTGTAATTGATCCCGCACCGCAGCCGCGAGACCCGCGTCCGGAATCGAGAGCGGCAAATACTGGTAGCGGTCCCAAAACTCAACTGGCGCCCCCCACGGAATTCCCAAGACCTCCACACCCTGTTGCTGGAGTGTTTGGGCGGTGTCGACAGCGGCGGGATCGTTCGACGGATGGGGAAGCAAGTTGAAGCCGAGGTGCACAAAGGCGAGCGAGTCAAGATCCAGCAGCGGATCGATGGTCTCCGCCCGATTGTCGTAAAGATGAAGTTCAAGAAGGTTGTCGAGATCGGTCAGTGGCTGCAGGTCCTGCACCACATTGCCAACCAGCACAAGCTCCCTCAGTGACTGGGCGTTCTCCAGTGGCATCAGGTCGTGGATCCGATTGCTGAAGAGGATCAACGTTTCGAGCTGCGGCACAACTGCGTCAATGATACTAAGGTCATGCAGCCCGGTGTCGCTAAGCGCGAGGGATCTCAGGTCAGTCAATGCTGCCAGTTCGTCGCCATCCTCGGCATCACCAAGGGGGTTCCCACTCAGCGACAAGCTGGTCAGTTGCGTCAGCGCACCAATGGGGGCGAAGTTTTCAAGGCCGATGGAACTGGCGGTCAATGACGTCAGGCCATCCAGAGAGGAAAGCTGGCCCGGATCGTCCAGCGGATTATCAGAAACATGCAGTTGGTTCAGTGCCGGTAAACTGACCAATGGGCCGAGGTCGACGACATCGTTGTCGGCAATGCTTAGCTCCGTCAACCCTGTCAGGTCAGTCAGCGGGCTCAGGTCGGCGATGTCGTTGGCGTCGAGGTCGAGCAACTGCAACTCGGTCAGACCAGCCAGTGGAGCCAAGTTGCTGATCTGGTTGTGGGCGAGCCGGAGATCCGTCAGACTCGTCAACTCCGCCAGCGGGCTCAGGTTCGCGATGCGGTTGCCCTCGGCGCGAAGTTCGCTCAAGTTGACCGCGAATTCCAGGCCTGTCAGATCGTCGACATCCGCCTCGTCAATTTCGAGCACCGTCAGTTCGTGCATGGCGTCGGCCGTGATCGGCGCGTCCGCTTCGAGATCGAGCGCTTCACGGATTGCCGCCTGGAGGTTTTCGTCAGGCAGGAGACCCTCCAGTGCAAGCTCCGCCACAAAATCACCGCCCGCCTGGCCGTCCGCATCCCCGTCGAGCGGATTGCCGTGGATGTCCTGTACGCCGTCTCCGGAAACGACCAGCGTATATTGGCCGGTGTCGAGCGCTAGGCTAACTGCCACCTTGACCACGGCATCGCTTGAGGTGTGGTGCAGTTCGAGTGGCGTCGGGTCCACGGGCTGACCATTTGAGTCCAGCAGTCTGAGGTCCTTGACAGCCAGGGAAGCGGGTCGATCAAAGATCAGCATGACCTGCTGATTCACCTCGTCCACCTCGACCTCCAGCAAGGTCAGGGGCTGGTCCGTCGCCCGCGTGATGATGGTCGCGGCAGGCCCGGGCTCCGTGGTCAGCCCCTGCTCGTTACGCGCAATCGTAGCGAAACGGTACGTCGTGGCCGTGTCGAGCCCATTGATCGCCTGTTGAGGCCACGCGTCCGCCGTCCGCCAAACCGGTGTCACTCCGAGTTGGCCATCCGCGTCAACGTATTGGCCACTCGCCAGATCCCAAAAGGCGTATTGGGTGTCGCCGGGATTGTCGACGGCGTTCAATTCCTCGACGACCGCAGAATGGGCGGTCACCTCTGTCAACCGTGGGGTGCCTGGTGTGCGGGCTGGCGTGTGCAGTTCGACCGAACCGGACCACTCACTTGTCTGGACGTGTGGCGACGCGTCACGTACGCGCACTGCATATTCGTACGGCGTGTTGGGGAAGAGTCCCGTGTCGACAAAGTCGAACGAGTTCTGCCACGCACTGATGATCTCCCCGTCGCGCTGCAACTGATACTGCATCGGCCCGACCTGATCGAGCCCCGCCGGCGCGTTCAGGCGAACCGACGTCGCATCGAGCAACTCCACACCGGTGGTCGATTCCGCCAATGTTGGCGTCGTCGCATCAGCTAGGAGGTGATGGCGATGCACCTGGTGTTCGTCGGTCGCGTCCGTGACGTGGACAAGCACCTCAAACCAGCCGTTTGCGGCCTCGGGCACCTCCCAGGTCAACAAACCTGTCTCATCGACCGCGGCACCGGCGGGCAGATTCACCGCCTCGAAGTCAGACCCCTCGTCACCGGGCACCTGGGCCGTGTACGTCTCGCCCGGCGCGGCGAAGACCGACCAAGCCTGCGCGTCATCCGGTCCCTCGTAGGCCGTGGCACCGCCCGCGACCACCACGATCGGCTCGCTACCGGGGCCGACGCGGTCCTGACTGTCCACCGCCGCAACGGTCACGCGGTATGCTGCGCCTGTTGAAAGTTCTTCAAGCAGAAGCTGCGGATCGTGAACCGTGTAGGTGTGGTCGTAGCCTTCCGCCCAGGCCTTGTCGGCCACGCGGACGATGTAGCGATCCACGTCCGCCAGGTCATCCCACGCCAGCGCCACTGATCCGTCATTTCCCTGCGGGGCATGCAGGCCTGTTACCTGCTCCGGACCGCCGTCCTCCAGCACCGTCACCTGTCCGGTGGAATAGCTGACAGCCGGCGCGTGATGCCCGTCCCGGATCACTGCTTGAATGTAATACTCGCCCGTCGGCGCATCGCTGGTGTCCCAGACGTACTCGCCCGCGGAGCCCTCGACGGGCAACCCTTCCGCGATCAGCGTGCCGTCACTGCCGTGACGGTCCGGCGTACGGTACAGGTCGATCACCGCGTCGTGATCGCCTTCCTCGGCTGTCCACGCGATCGTCACCGGCCCGCCGCCCACGTCATACTGCGGCTCAACCAGCGACAACACCGGCGCGTCGGTCAGCGCCTTGACGCTCAGCTCGTAGCCGCCGATCGCCTCGGCATCGGTGGGAATCAACTCCCATTCCCCGCCCGCCGGCTCGAAGATCTCGATGACCGCCTGGCCCCCGTCGGGATGCTTACCGTAAAAGAAGGCATCGTCCTGATCCATGTCGGTGGACGTATAGGTGTTGCCCAGCGGATCGACGAGGTCGAAATCGCTGTCGCTTTCGTTCCAGCTCACCTTCAGCCGCGCGGATTCCAGACCCGTCGGCAGATCGAAGTGCTGGCCGCCGCCATGATCACTGGTCGAAACGCCGTCATCGCTGGCAGTCATCAGCGTCATGCCACTCAGGGCGGGGACGCTGTAGCTGTCGAGTTCGCTGTAGGCGACGTCCCAGTCGAATTCGCCCGTGTCCAGGTCCACGCGAACCGCCTGCTCGCCGCCCGCCCATGCAGGCACCCATGACGCCTGCCCACCGGCCATCAGGAAATTGTCCTCACCATCAACGATCTGGGCGTATGCCCGGGCCTCGGCAATTTCCCAGCCGCCGACCCACCACGGTGCGCGGACCGAACCGGCGAGGTCGCCATACATGTCTCCGTCGTCGAAGAACATCGAGCCGCTCACCTGGATGTCGTCGCCCTCTTCACCCAGAGTCAGGTCACCCGCAATTGAAAGCCGATCCGATGATGGCCGCCAATTCGCGGTAACCGTGCCCGCGGCCAGCGGATCGTCCGGATCACCCACCGTCAGCGTTGCGGCGCCCCCGAGGTCGCCGCCGCGCTCCAGCACCGCGTCCAGATCCAGATAGAGCAGCCGGTAATCGGCCACGCTCGGACCCAGTTGCAGACCCAGGTCCACGTCGATCTTCACCGGCTTATGGTCAATCTCGTCCGGCGTCAGGTGCGAGACCGTCCCGCCCGCCGTGTCCAGCATCACCGGCGGCGTTGACCAGATCGGCACGCCCAGTTCCTCGAATGTCAGCCCCACTGTGTCAAAGTGCCCCGCCACGATCCCGAACTCGGCGGCGGCCGTGACCCCGCTGCCCAGCGGCAATGCCAGCGTCCCTTGACCGAAGAATCGCTCCTCGGTCGTGTCCACGTCGATCACCACATCGCTGAGCGTCAACGCCGGGCCGAGATCAATCTCGCCCACCTCCAGCGCTCCGACCAGATCCCAGTCGCCGCTGCTGTCGACGCGGAAATAGTTGTCCTCCGCCTCGGAAAGATTCACCGTCACGCCCTCGACCACCCCCGGCCAGTTCACCGAAAACGCGCCGGTCAGCAGCGCCTCCGCCGGCCCGCCGGTGTTGGACACCTGCAACTGCACGTTCTCCGTCGCCAGTTCGATGCCCGCCCACGGCAGCGCCATCGACAGGTCCGAGGCCGAGACGCCGAAGTCGTAAACCACCCCCTCCGTCGTCACGTCGATGAATTGCGAATCAGCGAAGTCTACCTTGACGCCGCCAAGCGCTTCGGGCAGCTCCAGGTGTCCCTCGACGCGCACGCCACCCTCGATCAGCGACAACCGCGAGACGCCCACGTCCAGCCCCGCCGCGCCGAGCGCCTGTGATGTCGCACCGTCGATCCAGTTCGTCGCCACGTCGCCGCTGGGGAAATCAAACGCGCCCTCGTAAAGCAGCACGTCGCCCAATCCGGCCACATCCTGCATCCACACTTCGCCGCTGCCCGAGACGTTCATCTGCGCGTCGTAGCTGACCTGGCCCTGCACCTGAAGCACGTCGTTGATCTCCACCTGCCCCGTGGCCACCCACAGCCCCTGACTGTTGCGCTCAAAGCTGCCATCCAGATCCAGGGCCCCCGCCGTGTCGCCCGCTCCCGGGTCCGGCAGCGACTGGGCCGTCAGCGCCGCGCCCAGTGCATACGCCTCGCCGGAATCGCCCTCGGCGGCGTCATCCTGGCGCGGGTCGTAGAATCGGCCGGCGTAGCTGGAGACCCCGACATAGTAGACCCCCCTCGCCACGTGCCGCACAAGCTGCGGATCGGTCCCGATCGAGTCGTCCGCCCACGCCAGTTCGTTCCCGTGCGCGTCGAACAGCCGCAGGTAGCCATCCAGCGTTGAACCGACCTGCTCCGCCTCGATTTCCAGTGCCAGCTCACCCGCCTCGACCACCTCCAGCCGATAGACGTGCGCCGCCTCCGCCGTTAGCGCCGCTTCCACCTGCGCCTCGTCGCCATCGCTGAACAGCCCCAGATCGTCCGCGAGGTTCGTCGACCCGTCCACCCCGTCTTCCGTCGAGAGATACTGCGATGGCGCCCAGCCCTGCCAGCGTTCGTACCGCACCGGCAGCCAATCGAAGCCATCCGCGTGCACAGGCTCGTCGTCCAGCACCTGAATGAACGACCCCTCAGGCGCGACAGTGAGACTCTCGGCCGAAAGGTCGGGATCGGACCGCAGATTCAGGCCATCGCTGGCATTCGCCACACGTGCGAGAGAGTTCTGCTCCGCATCATCGAAAAGAATCTGGTTCACATTCTGAATGAAGCTGTCCCACGGAAAGTACGCGCCAGGATCAGACTTGCCGTGAAACTCGCCCTCGAAGGGCTGTACCTGGCTGTGTCCGACGATGCCGGGTGCATCAAGGCGGCCATCACCGTAGTCATTGGCTATTTCATCTGGATTGATCACTGGAATGTGCGGCTGATCCGCGACGAGGTCAGCGACCAGTTGCTCCAGCGCCGAGATGTTGGCGTCATTCCACGTGTTAGGGTCCTCCGCATACCCGATCATCTCGATGCCTATCGAGCGGTCGTTGTAGTAGGTGGCGTGCCACGCACGATCCGTCTCATCGACCATCTGCGTAATACGGCCGTCCGACTCAATCACGAAATGCGAGCTTACTTCGGAGTCCGGATTCGTGAAGGTGTTGATGGTCTGCGTATAAGTTGCTTCAGTCGTGTGAATGACGATCGCGTCAATGACCGCATCCGAAGGGCGAGGGCCGTAATTCGGGCTTGAGACGAAAACGTCCGCCTTCCCGTCAGGCGGATCTGTGGCATCATCAATGTCGACATCGGGCCCCCAGTGCAGGTCATTGTCTTCGTCGCTCTGGTTCAGTTCGCTTTCGTCGTCGAGGATCAGGCGGACGCGGTAGGTGCCAGGGGCGGCGTCGGAGGGAATGGTGAGACTGTGCGACCGCTGCTCTGAACTGTGGCCATCGATGGCTGGCTCAGTGTAGATGTCGGAAACCAGCACGTCGGTCACATCGTCGGGATTGACCAGCCTCAACTTGGTGACGCTCTCACCCGCCGCGCTGCCGAGGTTCTCCAAAGTATAGTCAACTTGGACCATATTGCCGGCGCTTACCTCCGACTTGTCCACGCTGATCTCACTCACCGTCAGGTCTGGTGCGCTGGACGTCGTGGCCTCAACGCGGAAGTCGTGTGTGTCCGAGCCAGCGCTCCCATTGACAACCTCGACGCGCCAGTCCGCTGTCTGGTTGGTGAAGTTGACCTCGAGTTCCAGACTGGTGCTGCTGCGGGAGGTAATGGCCCGGTCCGGAAAGACCTCACCCGTCCGAAGGTCGTAAAGGTTCACGGTTGCATCCGGAGCGAAGTCGGAGCCGGTGATCGTAAATGGCTGATCACCGTTCTTGCCCGGCACCGGATCCGGCGATACCGACGTGATGCTCGGCGTGACCGCGGTGGCCTGTACCTGGAAGTCGTAGGTGTCGCTGGCTCCGCCGGGGTTGACCATTTCGACGCGCCAGTCGGCGGTGTTGTTCGTGAAGTTCGGGTTGATCGTGATTTGCGTGCTGCTGCGCGAGCTGACGGAGCGATCAAGGAACGATTCGCCGGTGCGCAGGTCATACAGGTTCACCGTCGCGTCGTCGTCGAAATTCGAGCCGTTGATGGTGAACGGCTGGGCGCTGTCGGAACCGGAGACGGGATCCGGACTGACGCCGGTGATGCTAGGCGTGACCGCAGCCGTTTGGAAATACAGATCGGTCGTCGGGCTGCTCTCGCCACTGCTGTTGCCTGCCGTGACGTCCCAGCGATATGGCGTGCCAGACGCCAGTGGGGAAGACGGCGTATATTGCGAACTCGAGACCTGCTGGGTGATCAGGCCGTTGGTGTCGAGATTGCGGATGTTGACCTCGTACCAATCGGCGCCGGATTCGCTGCTCCAATCGAAGTTGGGGGTGAGATCACTAATGACAGGGCCTGGCGAAGATGTGCTGCCGGGACTGAAGGCCGTGGGTGTGGAGGGAACAGCCCCCGCGATGCTAAAGTAGGCGTTGTCAGAGGTCGTCTCCCCCGCGCTATTCACTGCCGTCACATCCCAGCGGTATTGGGTTCCGTATTCCAGGTAGCCACTGGAGACGGTGTGGCTGCTGCTGAAGATCCCGCTCTTGGTGTAGACGATATTCGACGAGCCGTAGGGGTACTGGCTGATATTGACTTCGTAGCTGTCAGCGTTGCTGGCGCTGTTCCAGTCGAAGAAGGGAGTGAGGTCAGAGATCGTCTCGTTGTCCGGGTCAAGGCCAGTGGGTTCGCCGGGCTGAGCGATCGGCTCATCGTAGTGAATTTCAATCCACCAGTCGTCAATGTAGCCCGCGTCGCCCGCAACTCTATCGCGAGCATACAGGTACCAAGTGCGGTTTGGATCAAGGCCGTCGAAAGCATCGATCCCATTCACGGTGCGTGATGGATCGTCGCTACTCCCGCCTTCACGATTCCACACGCGATAATTGGCCGAACTGTTTTGGACCTCCAGATCAACCTCAAGGTCTGAGGCGTACGTGTGCTTGATGTCGAAAAAGACGTCGACGTCAGTGATCGTGGCCCCCGCCGGTGCATCATCAATGTTGATTGTGCTATAGACCCAACTGCCAGCATCGGGGATGGCGACGTTTGAGAAACTGGCTTCGTACACACTGCCACTTAGCAGCAGCCGCGGCTCCAGCGCCTCGAAGTGCGGCCGGACTGGCGCGTCGGAACTTGCTGTGTCTCGCTGGCTCAGCCAGCGCCGGAGGCGATTCCACCACATAACGTCTCTCCCGAGCAATTCGAATCAGCATCTCGAATCAGCATCGTCGTCGGTCGGTATGCCATCTGTGGCACGTCCGCCCCAACGACACGAGGTTCCCGGCCTATCGTTTACGCCGCAGCAGCGCGATCGCGCCCAAGCCCAGCAACGTGACGGTGGCCGGCTCGGGCACGGCGGTGACGCTGCCGTCCTCAACCGTCGGCTCGCTCAGGCCGGAGAAGCTGCTGTCGCCGCCTTTGGTGTTCACCACCCGGAGGTCGTAACTGTCGCCGAGTTCCATACCGGACGTGTCCAGGGTGATCGTGGCGATCTCGCCGTCGGCCGGCACCGCCTCGCCCGTGCTGATGTCCAGCAGCACTTCATATTGGATGAGCTGAGGGAAATCGCCCACCGCCAGGCCTGTCGAGGCTACGGTCGAATAGGTCGTCGCTTCCCAAACTGAGTTGGAGAAGTCGATGCCCGTGATCGCCGGCCCGGTGATCGAGCCGAGGCCGGGCCCGCCATCGGCCACCTGCACCAGCAGTGTCGTCTCGGCCACGGCCTCACTGCTGTCCGTGGTGATGGTGATCGGCACGTCGACCGAACTGTCGCCCACCGTCACATCCACATCGCCGACGTCGATGATCGCCGCCGATGTCGATGCCGTCATCAACAGCGCCAACGGCACCGCCGCCAACCAACACTTCGCACATTCTTTCGATCGCTTACAAGTTGCATTCATCTTGATTCATCCTTTCTTCTCTTGGTACTCCAACATAATGACGTCCAGCGGCACCGAAGCCTCCGGATCGTCCCGGTCGTTGATACTTGCGTTGTCCAGCACACTTACCCATCGCGCAGCGGACGGTTGGCGGTGCTCCGCCTTGTCGAACCAGCCTTGCCATGCCGAATAAGCAAGCCACGCGCCCTGATACACGACGACAGGCGAACCGGCCACAGCACGGGACGACGCCCCCGGCTTGGAAGGCGGCGTGTCACGGTCTGAATCAGACGGGGTCACCATTGCAGACGTCTCGCCCGACAGCGAACCCTGGCGTGGTTCATCGATTTCATCCGATGTTGAAGACGTCATCGTGTCCGATGATGTCACTTCATCGTCGAACGACGTCGCAACCACCAGCGACTCCTGCTGCATCAGTTCCGTATTGCTGTTTATCTCCGCCTCCGGCACCTCGATCAGGTGCAGGGCGTTGAGGAAGTTGGTCAGGTTCTCACGCACCAGCCCGTAGTCGCTGGCGTTGACGTTCTGATCCCGATCAAAATCGTACGGGTCGTCGATCGGCGCGGGGTTCAGGAAGTTGCGAAGGTTCTCACGCACCCCGCCGGCATCCTGCGCGTTGACCTGCGCATCGCCCGCCAGGTTGCCCGTCTCGCCGATCGCGTTGCCGAAGTAGAACACGTCCGCCTCGTTCAGCCCCGTGGTCGCATTCGCCTGCACCGTCACCTCCAGCCACGCCCCCTTCACCGCGTCCGCCTCGTCCCAGATCAGCGTCACCCGGTCGCTGCCACCAACACCCGCCCCCTCACGCACCGACACCGCCACGTCCCCCGTCAGCGACGACCAGTCCCCCGCCGCATCATCGTTGCCCGTGGCAAAGGCAAAATCACTGGCCGACAGGTTCGCCGGCTCGGCCAAGCCTGCAATGTCCACCATGATGCCGTTGAGCCCCGCGGCGTAGCTCGTGTAGTTCGCGAAGTTCGCCGACTCGCCCGGCAGCAGCGCCTCCTTGTCCGACGCAATCGCACCATCATCCGATGCATTCGCGGACGCATCATCACCGTCGAACGATGAATCGTTGTAGAAGACGTGGCGGGCTCGGACCTCCGGCAGCACCCCGTCCACCACGAATTCGCTCACAAAATCTCCGCCCGGTTGACCGTTCTCATCACCGTCCAGGGCGTTGCCTGCCTCGTCGGTAACGCTGTCGATCACCCGCAGGCTGTATGAACCGGACCGCAACCCTCCCTCGAACAGCACGGTGACCGTCTTCTGATCGGGAGAGAGCGTTACCTGGTCCGGCACCACCAAGCCACGGTCGGCTTCCACGATCGCGAGGTCGGCCTCGCCGAGCACGCGCACAGGCTCATCAAATTGAAGTGCCAGCCGATCGGCGCCGGCGGGCTGAGCGTCATCGGAAGTGAGCGTCACCTGTGGCCCGGTCTGATCCGGGGATGCAGGCATAACCGTGGCGGAAGCAATGTTATTCAACGTGTCCGCTTCCTCAACCAACGGGGTGACCTGCACGTAGATCTCGGTCGTGCCGGCCGGGAGGGCATACGTATCACTGAGCACGCTGGTTGACTCACCGGCATCCAGTGCACCAATTTCAACCGGCGAGCCGATGACCGTACCGCCTTCGTTCGGATCGCCCTCGTAGAAGGTGACGTTCGTCGCATCGCTGGACGCCCAACCCTCGTTCGCCAGAACGGCGCGCAGCTTGACGTCACCCCCTTCAAGCGGCTGATCGTCCAGGATCCGCAATTCCGACGCCGCCAAGTCTGGCACCGGTGAAAGCTCGACACTCCCGGCCCCTTCGCCAAAGACGCCACTGGCATACTCGTTCGACCAGACCGTGATTCGTTCACCGTCACTGTCGAAGGTCGTGCTGGCCCGCCATTCCCGATCGACCGTATCCGTCAGCTGTCGGACGGCCTGCCAGCCGCCGTCCCCGCTCAAGTCCCGCCGGCTGGAGAACAGATCGCTTTGCCCGTCCCAGCCTTGCCAGGTAAGTACAGCCTCGTCCTGATCACTGATCGCCAGGTCCAGTCCCTCGATCAAGTTCGCGCCGCCAAGCACTGTCTCGGCGTCCGACCATGCGCCATCGGTTGCATCCCATCGCATGCTGCGGATCACATCGGCGTCGTCGCCTCGCTCCACCCACGCCAGCAGTGCGTGCCCCGTGCTGTCGAAGCCGACCCGCAACTGCGTAAGACCTTCCGCCCCTTCATCGGCGGATGCGGCCACAGCGGAGTCCGACCACGCGCTGCCGTCCCAGGTCGCATAGCGGATCTGGGCGGTCGCCGGGTCGCCATCATCCTCGTGCGTCCACACGGCCATCGCGGTCCCGTTCGGGGCGTAGGCGACATGCGGCGCACTGCCGGGTTCCGGGTCAACATTCAGCGGCGATGGCGTGCCCCATGCCTGCTGCGTCGCGTCCCAGACTGCGTAATAGATCTCGTGACCGCTCGGGTCCGAAGGCGAGGTGTCACCGGCCCGGGCCCACATCATCAGACCCTGCCCGTCATGGAACGCCAGCGCCGGTCGGCCGTCCATCCGGCCATTGTCGGTCACCGCTTGCGGCTGTGCCCACGTCGAGCCATCCCAGTAGGCCGACCGCAGTTCCTGATTGGCCAGATAGTCCTCGTAGCCAATCGTGTCGATCTGTGATGGATCGCTCGTATTGGCGATCCAGGAGGCCACCGCACCGCCCTCGCCCGTGTAGGCAGCCACGGACCCCGTCTCGATTTCGTTGCTGCTGGCCAGGGGACTCAGCCCCGACCATGCCCCGTCACTGCCGCGAACCGCATACCCGATACTCGCGTTCACCGCATCCGGATCGGCATCCGCGTCGATCACCCGGGTCAGCAGCACGTTGCCGTGGGCATCCGCCGTCAGATGCGGCTCGGGCCAAAGCGCGGCGTCCTCGACAGTCGTCGTGGTGGCATCCACGAGCGGTGACGACGCCGTCATGGTCGAGGTCGTGCCCGTCTCATTGCTAATCGTCCACGGGCCGTCCTCCGGAATCGTCTGCGAAGCCCACTCGTGCTCATAACCCACTGTCACGGTGATCAGGCTGGCATCGATGCTGAACGTTCCTGCCCACTGCTTGTCCAGATTGTCCGGCTCGCTCGTGTCGTAGGTGGTGCGGTAGTTCAGCCCCACATCACCTTCCAGCGTGACGCCGCCCTCAAGCGCCCACGGGATCCCCAGCGTCCCCGTCACCTCCGGTGACACCCCCATGCTCGGCTCAAGGTACGAGCCCTCGCCCAGCGATACCACACTGTTCACAGCATCCCAGCCATAGTTGATCTGCCCATCCAGCACGAAGCTGCCCGAAAGGCCAAGCTTCCCGTTCACCGGTACGGGGCCGATCGCCCCGGAGTAGGACGCCTTCGGCGTCTCAAACTCGCCGAGCGACAGATCCGTCACGGAGAACGCCCCGCTCAGGCCGTTGAGCATGAGGTCTTGCGGGTCCGCCGTGGCGTTCACGTCCAGCGTGATCGAATCACTCAACTCGAACGCGCTCTTGTCGCCGCTGTAGTTGAACAGCTCGTAGCCCAGCACCGTGCTCTCGAACACCAGCCGATCATCGACCGACAGCATCGGCCCCTCGGTGTCCAGCCCCGCCGTCAGCCCCAGTTCCGCCCCGATCCGGAACGAACTGTCGAGCCCGTCGATGATCGCCGAGCTTGACTCGATCTCGTGCGAGAAGTCCAGCCCCTCGAACCGCCGCAGCTCGTAGTGCCCGTCCGCGAACACGTCGTCGCCGTCCGGCTCGCCCAGCCAGCTCGGGAACGACACCGCATGCACCGTGCCCGTCCACGGGTCCGACGCCAGCCCGTCGGTGTCATACGCCACCACTTCCAGCGTCTGCGTGCCGCTGACATCGCCCATGTCGAACATAGTCGACCACGGTGTGCCCCCGAGCATGATGTTCGACAACCCGTCCACCGTCCGCTGCTGATCGCCCAGCGAAAACTCCACGCGGTCAATCACGGCGTCCGAACCGCCCGGCACCACCATCGCCGTGAACTCGTTCAGCAGGGACACCCCCTCGACATAGCGCCCGAACGCACGCGGGTCGGTGTTGCCGTCGTGCTCGCCGGTCACCGACAGGACATACGGGGCGTTCCCGCTCTGCGGCGCGTACTGCACCGTGGCCCGGTTGTTGGACCGCGACCGCTCGCGCGCCTCGCCCCACGGGTCCACCGTCGCCTCGATCCGCCCGCCATCGGCCGGCGGATCCCACAGCACGCTCACCGCCGCCGTCTCGCCCACCGTCAGCGATTCCACGGCCACGGTCCCCACGACTTCGTCGCGGGCCACGTCCACGAAGCGCACCACCGTCGCCTCGGCCGGGGCGCTGCCCGTGTTCCGCACCACCGCCGAGACCCGCTGGTCGCCGTCCTCAGCCGCAAGCGTCAGGTCCGCGTCGTCCAGCACCAGGTCCGGCCGCCCCTCGGCCTCGCCCCCATCCAGCCCGCCGGCATCATGACGCGACGCAATGAACGCCCACGGCTCCAGCCACCCCGCCGGCTCCGGCGTCGTCGAATAGCCCGGCCCGGGCTGGCCCCACGCGGAAGCATCCGGTGTGCGGACCTCCAGGTGCAGGTGCGCCGCGTAAAGCCCGCCGCCCGTGCCGATCGTGCCGATCTGCTGGCCCCGGCTCACGTGACCGGTCGTCACCGTGAACGCGTCCAGGTGCCCGTAGAGCGACTCGACCTGGCTGCCGTCCGGAAGCGTGTGCCGCACGATCGTCACATTGCCCCAACCAGTGCCCTGGCCGGCGAAGACGATCTCACCGTCGCCGATGGCGTACACCGGCTCGCCGAGGTCGGTGTTGCCGCCGCCTTCGCCGTTCCAGTCCTCGCCGAGGTGGTACTTGCCGAAGTTCGCGTTCCACGCCCCGAACCCCTGCGCGTCGTACCAGCCGTCACCATCGTTCGCCGGCGTCGCCATCGCCCCATCGCCGAGGGGAAAGACGAACGTCCCATCACCCGCATCAGCCTCCGTGCCGCCCTCGGTCGAGAGGTACTGCAAAGCCGTCCAACCCTGCCACTGGTTGTACCGCACCGGCAGCCAGTCGTAGCCGTCCTGGGTGATCGTTTCGTCGTCGAGCACCTCGACCCGCGCCCCTTCCGGCATCACGGTCAGCACATCGTCGGACAAGCTCGCCCCCGCGCGCAGCCGCAGCCCCGCCGCGCCGGTGCCCGCCACCCAGGCGTGATAGGTGGCGTCGGCGACGCTGCCGGCGAACTTCGCGATGAACGCGTCGGCGTTGCCGTTGTGGCTCGTGTCATGCGCCCCGGCCGTGGTCGGGAAGTCGCTGCTGTCGGTCCCTCCCGTCACGTACACCGCCCCCGCGCCGTCCACCGCGATGCCTCGGCCGCCGTCGCTGGCCGCCCCGCCGAGGTAGGTCGACCACGCCAGCTCGCCCGTGGCGCTCAGCCGCGCCACGAACGCGTCGTCGCCGCCGTTGTGGCTCGTGTCATGCGCCCCGGCCGTGGTCGGGAAGTCGCTGCTGCCGGTCCGTCCCGTCACGTACACCGCCCCCGCGTCGTCCACCGCGATGCCGTAGCCGGTGTCGTAGTCCGCCCCGCCGAGGTAGGTCGACCACGCCAGTTCGCCCGTGGCGCTCAGCCGCGCTACGAACGCGTCGGAGAAGCCGTCGTGGCTCGTGTCATGCGCCCCGGCCGTGGTCGGGAAGTTGCTGCTCCGGGTGTACCCCGTCACGTACACCGCCCCCGCGCCGTCCACCGCGATGCCGTAGCCCCAGTCCCAGTCCGCCCCGCCGAGGTATGTGGACCACGCCAGCTCGCCCGTACCGCTCAGCCGCGCCACGAACGCGTCGTCGCCGCCGTTGTGGCTCGTGTCATGCGCCCCGGCCGTGGTCGGGAAGTCGCTGCTGCCGGTCCGTCCCGTCACGTACACCGCCCCCGCGTCGTCCACCGCGATGCCGTAGCCGGTGTCGTAGTCCGCCCCGCCGAGGTAGGTCGACCACGCCAGTTCGCCCGTGGCGTTCAGCCGCGTCACGAACGCGTCGGCGCCGCCGTTGTGGCTCGTGTCATGCGCCCCGGCCGTGGTCGGGAAGTCGCTGCT
>JBBDPC010000152.1:28948-60720 GCA_040876735.1 Phycisphaeraceae bacterium
GCCGCCGTTGTGGCTCGTGTCATGCGCCCCGGCCGTGGTCGGGAAGTCGCTGCTGGAGGTGTACCCCGTCACGTACACCGCCCCCGTGTCGTCCACCGCGATGTCGAAGCCATGGTCATTGTGCCCCCCGCCGAGATAGGTCGACCAGGCCAGCTCCGGGTCGATCACCAGTTCGTGGGTCGGGTCGTAGGCGCCCAGCTCGAAGCCGTAGGTTGTCTCGTCGATCAGCGTGTAACGGCTGTCGATCTCCACGCGCTCGCCGTCGATCTCCTGGTACACGTAGGGCGCGGCATCGACCAGCGGGGCCCACCCCTGGCCCGGATCGACCACCAACTCCCCCGCATCGTTGACGGAAAGATCCGCCACGCCGTCGTAGGCGACCGCGATCTGGTCCGGGTCCGCCCCCGCCTCGACATGGAACTCGTACTTCAGGTCGTTACGCCGACCCCAGGTGTGCAGGTCGATGCCCTCGTACAGCCCCTCGTAGGCCACCACCTCGTAGCCCGGCACGTCGCTCTGCCACTGCGAGGGATCGCCCGTGAAGTAGTTGAACGAACTGGCCGCCTGCTCCAGGCCCACCGGCGTCACGGCGTCGGCGTCCACGAACGAGGCGGCGAACTGGCGCGTCTCGATCTCCCGGCCTTCCGCATCGAGCCGGTCTTCGGGGAAGATGGTGTCGGCGCCCGCCTCGGCGTCCTCCCCACCCAGCTCGCGCAGAAGCTGAAAGACGGGCCCGCGATCCGTCATCGCCACGTTCACGCCGTCGCCTTCGTGCACGTAGCGGATCGCCTCGTCCGCCCACTGGCCATGGTTCTCGACGAACAGGGCCGGCGACGACTCGAACAGCTCCAGCGCCGCCTGCTTCTGCGCATCGCTCACATCCGCGTCCAGCGGCGTGAGGTCGGCGCTGAGCAGCAGCCGTGGCTCCAGCGGCTCGAAGTGCGGCAGGATCTGCTGCGTCGCGCGCGGAGGCGTTGCACCGGTGCGGCGAGAGTCACGAAGCGCGGCGACGAGGCGGCGGAGCGAAGCGCGACCGCGGTTCCATGCAATGGTCAGCCGTGGCATAGGCGGGATCCCCCGTTTCGGTGACGTCCATGAGATGGCAAGGTCTGATCTGGATGACCCCCAAGGTCTCGCTGATCATGTCGGCGTTCAATCGCGAACGCTTCGTGGCGGAAGTCACCTTCCATTTCCAGCTCGTTCGCCGATGCGTGTTCGACGCGGTTGGCGGGTTTGATCCGACCTTTCGGTACGCGCAGGACGACGACCGCTGCCTGCGTCTGTCTGAGACAACCCGCATCGAACGGATCGAGCAACCCTTGTACGACTACCGTGTGCATGACAACTCGGTCTCGATGGCTCGACAAATGGAACAAGTGGCTTGTGCCCGCCGAGCGGTGGAAAACGCCTTGTCGCGTCGTGGCATGGATGATCAGTGGACGCTTGAGGTCTATGTTGAGCCCCGATTCGTGATTCGCCGCAAGACCGCTTCGGCCGATCGGGGCTCGGATTGATGCCTCGATCCACCGAGGGGGCAATTGAATGGCCCTCACGACTTGCCGCGCCCGTGTCGACGGCGATAACGCCACACCCTCGCGGGTTGGAAAGTGGAGCACCCCGAGCGGCTGCGTCGCAAATAAGACAGGGTCCCCCAAGGCTTGCTCGTTGCTTTCGAGTCTACCTCACGGATGCGCCCGATGGAAGCGCCGCCCGCAACTTTCAATCAAACAACGGCGGCCCCTCGAACGAAATGTGTGAAACTGGGAGGCGTGGGGAAGCATTGGTCGGCGTCCTGGCGCCGTGCAACACCGTAGTATCTTGCCACGCATTTCCACTGGAATCGCTGGGCCGGTTTTCGTGAGAGACCGGCTGACGCGCTACGCCGCGTCTTCGAGCATCATCTGATCCAACTGTGCCTTCGCCTGCTGCGCCCACTTCTGCCAGGCAGGCAACTGCGTCTTGCTGCCCTCGGCATACACCTGCAGCGGCGTGAGCGGATCGCCGCCGGCCTCGGGGCGCAACGCCCAGTGCGGCCGACGCGTGTTGTAGCGCTCGCGGAACTCGGCCAAGCATTACCGGGCGTCGGCCGGGCTCTCGTACAACCGCCAGTACACCTCCTCCTGCTTGAGCGTGCGATGGAACCGCTCCAGCAGGCCCAGTTGCGTCGGCGTGCGATACGCAGTGCGCACGTGGCTGGACACCTAAATCGACTCCCGCGTCGACAGCCGCTTCCCGCAGTGCCGGCATTCCCGCACGCGCAGGATGCAGCCGGGCTTCGGCCGCGTGTAGACCACAGGCAGGTGCCCGCAACCGCAACGCGGACAGCGCAGACCACGTTCGGGATCGCGCGGGGTTGTCAGTTCCGATAGCCGCACTACCGCCTCGCTTTCTGCAGATCCGAGAGCCGGATCATCTGAGGTGCCTCGACCTCGCGCCGCTCCACCCCGAAGCGCACGCCGGACATGCTGGCCGCCACCGCGCAACCCACCAGGCAGTCGAACCAGTGGTTGTCCGGCTTGCCGGGTTTGATCGTCCATTCCTGTACGAGCCGGCCGTGGCCTTCGGTACGGGTCCAGGTCTCGCTGGCGGCCACGTGATCGGCGAAGAGGCGATGCTCGGCGGCCGACTTGCCGAACAGCGTCAGCGCCCCACGATCGCCCGGCGCCGTGGCGAACCGGCCGTGCACAAAACTCTTCCAGTGGTTCGTGTCGATGCGGACGTGACGCAGCTCGGCCGTGCGCGACACGTTAGGCACGTACCAGTGGTGGCCATGCCGCTCGCCGGTCTTGCGGCGATAGGCGTGCATCGGCTTGTTGCCGGCCTTGATGCCCACACCCTTGGCCGGCATGGCCACCGCGCCGACCTTGTGGCAGACGTTTTCAATAATGCCCGGCAGGTAACCGGCGTCGATGAGCAGACGCTCGATGCGCATGACACCACCGTCACCGGTGACGGACCACTCGCGGGCCAGCAGTTGGCTGGCCAGGCGTTCCAGACCCGCCTGCACGGCGCCTTCGATCCCGCCCCCGTATTCGGCCGCCAGCGTCTTCGTGCTGTCGCGCAGCGTGAAGTACCGCCGCTGCTGGTCCGGCAGCGTGCCGTAGTCGATCACGTGGCCGGTGAAGTCGCTCTCCCACGCCGCCACCACATAGAAGAGCATCTTCTCCTGCACGTCGACGTACGCGGTGAGGCACGTCGCCGGCTTGGGCACCTGCCCCCGGAGCCGGCCGCTGACCTGATTCGCCACCTGGTCCGGCGTGAGCACATCCTCATCGAACTGGGCGCTGAGCGGTTCGTTCTGGTACTCGGCGAAGAACGCTTCCTCGTCGCGGAGCTTGAGGTTCATCGCATGCTGGATGGCGCTCAGTTCATCGCCGTGGTGGCGCTGCGGCCACGCGGCCTCGGCGCCCGCATCCATGGCTTCACGGTGCTTGGCGTAGAACGCCGTGGCCCGCTTGCCGCCGTCCCCCTCACGCAGCCCCTCCGCTCGAAGCTGGGCATACTTGTCCCATCGCTTCTCGTCGGTGGGGAACGCGTACACCAGCTTCGTCGCCTCGCCTTGCCACTCGGGGTGCTTCTGCTGGTCGAGGATCTGGTCGGCCAGGTCGTCGTGGTGGATCTTCGTGCAGGTCATGAAGCCGGCGATCTTCACGTTCGGCCCGGCCATGCCCAGCACGTCACCGTTGAGGATGTCCAGCCGATGCTTGGTCTGCGTGCGCGAGGCGGCGCTCTGGCGGGTCTGCGGATCGTCCAGAATCACCAGCGACGGGCGCACCACCTGCCCGTCCAGCTTGGTGTGGTGCTGGCCGCGGATGTTCGAGTCCAGGCCGGCGACCGTGATGATCGAGCCGGAGGACGGGCTGGCCTCCATCTCGCGGTTGCGCAGTGCCAACGGCAACTGCTCACTTCCGAGCGTCGGCAGGACCAGCTTGTCCGATGCCCAGGTGATGTACGTCGGTTCTCCTTCGCAGAGCTGGCCGGCCTGGCGACGGGCGTTGTTTTCCAGCTTGCGCACCGGATAGATCGCCTCGGGGAAGTCCTCGGCCAGCAGCGGGTTGCCCAGCATCTCGCGCTTGATGCTCTCCAGCATCGTCTTCGCCTGGTCTTCGGCTGAGCCGATCAGGCAGATGTAGTCGCGGTAACCGCAGAGGATCGCCCACATACCGGCGGCGCGGCAGAGGCTCGTCTTCCCGCTGCCTCTGGGCATCGCGAAGGCGAACAGGCCGCCCTCCAGCACCGACCGTTCGATCTTCTCGATGATGCGCAGGTGATCGTCACTCCATTCAAGATGGAACGCGGCGGGGAAGTAGGTCTCGCAGAACCCCCGGAAGCTTTGCTCGCAGCGCTCCCGGCGTACCATGTCCACCACGTCCGGCAGCGGGCCGATGTCGCGTCCCTGTCTGGACATCTCCAGCTTGCGCTGCAGATCGCGACGCAGGCGATCGGTGTAATCGCTCTTCGCCGGCGCCGGCTTATCCAGCTCCCGCACCAGCCACGCCACGTATTTGACCAGATGCACGCGCTGGTCGTCGCGGTCCGAAGCGATGCGCAGGCCGGCGGCGTTGCGCTGGCGGTGCAGCGCCGTCGCATCGATCACCGAACCCAGCGGCGTGGAGTTGAGCAGCCGCACGAGCTGCGTGGGCTTGAGGTTGAGCGGGTCAATGTTCCGCGGGGCCATCGCTTCTCCGCTTCAGTTGCTGGTTCAGCCAGGCGGCGTAGTGGATCAGGTTCAACGTCCCGTCCGCGGCCGTCGGCGCGCCGTCGCTGACGTGCTCGCGCACCGTTGCCTCGGGCAGCTTCAGCAGCCTGGCCGCCTGTTCGATCGACAGCGCCAGCGGGTTCACCGTCGGCTGGATTGGGTCGCCATCATTTGCAGTCATGCGTTCATTCGCCCTTGCTTTGCGGGCCCGTTGAGGTAGTCCTGTGCGTGGCACGCCTACCACAGCGCCGGGCCGCCGCCGTGTGACACCATTCGCCGGCGGCGGTCTTTTACGTTCGCCTTCCCATGTTCCGTTCGCCCCTGAAAAACCTGTATTTGCTGACAGATTCGCCTTGATGTTTCGGCCGCATCTTGCCCTGATGGTGCTGTCGAAAACGAAAGGACCACGCCATGCGAACCACACGCGTCGATCTCGAAGGACGCCCCGGCCACTACGCCACGATCACCCGGCCAGCCACGAGCGAGTTCATCGTGGTGACCATCCTCACGCCACGGAGGCCCGACGGACGGACGCACCACGTGCAGGCCGACTGCGAAGACGACCTGCGGTCGATGGCCGAATGCCTGCAGCAGACGCTCGACGGCCTCCGTGGAACGCATTCGATGATCCATGAATATCACCGCGAGTTGCAGCGTTTCGCGGACTGAGCCCCCGGACCCCACGCACACCACCCACCCCAAGGAGCACCCCGTGCCACACGACGACGATACCCACGCCATGACCGACGCCATCAAGGAATGCCTCTCGCCGCACGCGGTGGCGCTGATCGCCGCCAAGCTTCAACCGGCTTACGCGAAAGGCGAGACCGGCCAGCAGGCCGAGCGGGAGGCGGCCTGGTTCGCCGACCGGCTGATCGAGACGATCGGCACCAAACAATTCAACCAACTGTGCGAAGAGCTGGGCCTGTAAGCTCGGCTCTTTTTGTTTTGGGAACGCATCACCAGCGAGAACCACGCCATGCCCCAGCGCGATGAACAACACCGCGAACAGACCGTTCAACGTATCGCCCGCGAGGTGCTCGACCTCGAAACGCTCGAAGCTCGCGGCCGCGATCACCTGGACTTCCCCGAGGTCGGCGTCTGGCAGATCCGCCAGGCGCTCGAACAAGCCTACGAGGCCGGCCGTGCGGCTGGCCGCCAGTGAACCTTCATCCACAGGAGACAAACGATGAAGCAAGACGACGTGAAGATCGGCGAAACGTACCGCGCGAAGGTGACCGACAAGGTCGTGCCCGTCCGCATCGATGCGGAGCACCCCAGTGGCGGGTGGACGGCGATAAACCAGGTCACCGGTAAGCAGGTCCGTATCAAGTCGGCCCAGCGCTTGCGCGGGCCCGCCACCACGGCGGATCGGGCCAAGACAAAGAAGCCCGCGAAGAAGAAGCTCAGCGCCGCGGAACTGAAGGCCCGCCACCCCCGGAACAAGGCCGACCAGGAGAACGCCCGCCTGCGGGACGAACGCAAAGCCAGCGACGACGGCATGACGAAAAGCGAACGGGCGATGGCCGAGAGCGCCAACGATGGCAAGTCGACCAAAGCCGATGCGAAGCTCCGAAAGAAATGCGACGGCCTCTCCTGCCTCGACGCCGCCGTCAAGGTGCTCGCCGAAGCCGACAAACCGATGAACACCAAGGCCATGGTCGAGGCGATGGCGAGCAAGGGCTACTGGACGACCGACGCGGCCACGCCCGCGGCCACGCTTTACTCGGCCATTTTGCGTGAGATGAAAAAGAAAGGCGACGCCTCCCGCTTCACCAAGGTCGAGCGGGGGCAGTTCGCCCTCGCCGTCGCGGCCACCGCTGACAAGAAGGAGGGGTGAGCCATGCGGGACCGTGCACGCCAACGCGCCGTCATCTTCGACGTGATCGATGACACGCTCGTCCGCACCGTCGCCTTCCCCTTCAGCGATCGCGAAGGCTACATCCATCGCTGCACGCGGAAGGTCTACGAGGACGTGGCCTACGCCATCCAGGAGCGGACGAAGGAAGGCGTCACCCTCGACTCGCTGGTCGAGGTACTCGACGCCCCGTTCACGCAGGTCAACGTGGCACTTGAGTTCATGAAAGCGCGCGGATGTGTCGTCACCCGAGGTCGACGCAGCTACCCCGCCTCGACGTGCCTCTACGAGGACGCGATGGTCGAGTACCTGTTCCTGGCCGAAGCGCCGTATTGACGTAGCGACAACCCACTCCGATTCGCCCCGGCCCGCGACCACTCGGACGGGGCGTTTCTCGTGCGGAAGGGTCGACCACATGCTTTTCAGTTGAGCCGCCAGCCGATCGAACGGTACGATAGAGCGACCCTGACACGGAGCATGAACCATGGTGGCCTTGGCCGACATCCAGAAACAACGCGACCAGATCCTGCATCTGGCCGAGCAGCACGGCGCCCGCCACGTGCGGCTGTTCGGTTCGGTGGTGCGCGGGCAGGCCTCGCCAGACAGCGACCTGGACGTGCTTGTGCAGTTCGATGACGACCGTTCGCTGCTGGACCACGTCGCGTTGAAGCAGGAACTGGAAGACCTGCTCGGCTGCCGCGTGGATGTGGTCGAAGACGAAGCGCTGTACCGTTCGCTCAAGGATCGGATCCTCGCAGAGGCGGTGGAACTTTGAAGGACGACCGGCCTTACCTCGAGCACATCCACGAATCGATCGAGCGCATCCGCAGCTATACCGCCAAGGGCTGGGATGCCTTCATCGACAATCCCATGGCCCAGGACGCGGTGGTCCGCAACTTCGAGATCATCGGCGAAGCGACCAAGCGACTCAGCGACGCCAGCAAACAGCGCCATCCCGACATCCCCTGGCGACAGATCGCAGGCTTTCGCGATGTCCTGATCCACGACTACATGGGCGTCAACCTTCGTCGGGTGTGGAACGTCGTCGAGCACAACCTGCCGGCCCTGCAGGCCGCGGTCGACGATCTGCTTCGTGATGCCTGAGAGAGTGGTCACGAGGACACCTCGGCCGTTGTGTCCGGGGCTGCTGCCCGCTCCGCTTTCCGCCCGGTGAACTGCTCCCAGCGCTGCACGATCACGTCGGTGTAGGCCGGGTCGAGTTCCATCAGGTATGCCTGCCGACCGGTCTGCTCGGCTCCGATCAGCGTGGAGCCTGATCCCCCGAACAGGTCGAGCACGTTCTCGCCGGGCTTCGACGAATACTGCATCGCCCGCACGGCCAATTCGACGGGTTTCTCGGTCAAGTGGACCATGCTCTGCGGGTTGACCTTCTTCACGTGCCAGAGGTCGGTCGCGTTGTTCGGCCCGTAGAAGTGGTGGCCGGCGCCTTCCTTCCAGCCGTAGAACGCGATCTCGAACGCGCCCATGAAATCCTTGCGCGTGAGTACCGGGTGCTGTTTGTCCCACACGATCCCCTGGCTGAAGTAGAAGCCGCTCGCCTTGAGCGGCCCGGGGTAGTTGCCCAGGTTGGCGTAGCCGCCCCAGATGTAGAACGAACCGCCGGGCTTGAGAACGCGCGACGCGTTGCCGAACCACGCCAGCAGCAGTTCGTCGAACGCCTCGGTGGTGACGAAGTCGTTCTCCAGCGGACGGTCCTTGGCCCGCATCTGCTTATGCGTGCCCTTGGCCTTGCCCGGGTGACGGGCGAGGTCGAGTTTCTGATGGTGGGTCTGCGCCTTGCCGCTCGCTTTGAATGACGAGTTGCCGGCGCAGATGGCGTTATTGCTGCGCGGCTCAAGCTTCACGTTATACGGGGGATCCATATTCACCAGGTCGATCATGTTCCCGTCCAGCAGGCGGTCGAGATCCTCCACGCTGCCGCTATCACCACAGAGCAAACGGTGGTTACCCAGGATCCACAGGTCGCCCGGCTGCGTCACCGGATCATCGGGCGGCGCCGGCACGTCGTCCGGATCGGTCAGGCCCTCCTTCACGTCGCCGCTGATCAGCTTCGCCAGTTCCTGCTCGTCGAAGCCGATCAGCCCGAGGTCGAAGCCATCCTCTTGCAGGCTGCCTAACTCAATGGGCAACAGCTGCATGTCCCAACTCGACAGTTCGTGCAGCTTGTTGTCGGCCAGGCGGAACGCGCGGACCTGCTCGGGGCTCAGATCGTCGGCCCGGATAGCCGGCACCTCCGTCATGCCCAGCTTCTGCGCCGCCAGCACGCGGGTGTGCCCGGCGATGATGATTCCGTCGCCATCGACGATCACCGGGACCTTGAAGCCGAACTCACGGATGGAGTCGGCCACCGGGTCCACGGCCGCGCTGTTGTCACGCGGGTTCGACTCGTACGGGCGGATGGCATCGACGTTGAGCATTTCGATTTTCATTGGAAGTTTCTCCAGGTTGGGGGTGATTCACGTGGTGTTGACCGGCCTGGTGATGCGTTCACGCGGAGCCGGCAGGGTTATTCTGTAAGTGCATGTTTTGGCGATGGTTGCGTCATTGTGCAACGGCGAACGAATCAAACCTATGGCGCGGCTGTTCCCGCTGCGGGTCGGAGAGGGAGGGGGCCTCCGAAGTACCTATTCGGCCTGTGGTTACGCTCCAAGGGGCCGGGTACACATTTTGGACCTCCGACGCTGCTCGGCCTCTGACGGGCTTCAGCGGCGTCTGTGAGCCTGTTAAGCAGAACGCGCGCGACCCGCACCGGTGGGCGACGTTCCGCCGTGTGGCGTGGGGCGGGGCGATCGGATGACGCTCGCCATGACGGCGCCCTCGCGGACACGGGCCAACGGGTGGCGACGTGGGCCAACGGGATGACCAGCCCGGGTGACTCTGTGACTCTGGTGACTCTGCTGTGCTCGTTTCCCGCTGGAAACACACCCCAAACCCATTCATTTGCCGCTTGGGGTTGTTTTCAGAGTCACCAGAGTCACCAATTGGACTTAAGTGCTTATTCCAGCGTGGTTTGATGGGGTGACTCTGCGGGTGACTCTGTGACTCTGACCCCCAAATCGGTGACTCTGGCGTGGAAAGATGGCCGTTCATCATGCTTCACCCCCGCTTCGCATCACCCGCCAGACCTTGCCGCGCTTCGACTTGCCGGGATCGCAGTCGAGGTACTGACCCTCCACCACCCGCCGGCGGAAGTGCTTGAGGCGGTTGCCCACCTGCCGGTTCGTCGGCGCCTTGCCACCCGGGCAGCCCACCGCGTTCTCCAAGGCGGCGCGCATCTGTTCCGCCGCCTCGTCGCGCGGCTGGAACTGTCCATCGCTGGGATAGAGCCGGGCAAGCATCTCGGCGATGACGATGCCGCTGTTGTGCGGGTCGTAGTTGCTCCAGGCGGTGATGAGCTGCGTCAGCGTGTCCACCGTCGTGTCCGCCGACTCGGCCAGTTTCACCCGGGTCAGGCATGGATCGGGCAGGCCCAGCCACACCACGGTTTCGCGCACCAGGCGCGACCAGCCTTCGAAGCTGCCCATCGGCGTGAGGTCCTGCTTGGGCTTCCCGGATCGGATGTAGGCGGAGAGGATCGTCAGCGCTGCCGCGAGCAGGCGTCCGCGTTCCTGTTTCAGCCAGCCCACCAGGTCAGGATGGCGGAAGTCGGAGCGGTCCTCGGGGTGTTCTTCCAATACGTCCAGGCGGATGTGAATGATGCGGCGCGTCGTGTCCGCGGCCACCTGTACGTTGTTGCCGGTGGCGTACCACACGGCCAGCAGCGGCACGTCGACCATCTTCGACTTGCCCAGGATGCGGTCCTTCCAGCGGGTGGTGGTCAGCGCGCGGTCCAGCGCGTCATTGCCGAAGCTGCCCTCGAGGTTGTCCAGCAGCACCATCCGGTCGCCGGCGATGGCCATGGCGGTGATGCGTTTGCCCATTTCTTCGCTTTGGGCCGCGTAGCCGGAGACGGGCATCTCCCTCCCCAGCACGATCTGGCCGATGGTCTGCGTGAGCAGGCCCTTGCCGGCGCCGCGCACGTTGGCGTCGACCAGGAACAGCGGGGTCGGACCCCCGAAGGCGAAACGCGCCAACGGCGTCAACAGCGCTGCCAGCCAGGCTGACTTGTGCTCCTCGTCCTCGAAGCGGAAATCACAGACGACCTCCAGCAGTTCATGCAGCGCGGCATCCGCATCGTCCTCGTTGACCTGCTCGGGCACGTGCGGAAACACCATGTCGCGCGACGGCTGGAACAGCACCCCCGTCTTTTCGTCGTAGCCGGGTGTCTGCCACACCGAACCGTCGGCCCGCAGCACCGGCACGTCGGACACGCCCATCAGGTGCCGGATGCCCGGCCACGCCCCCCGCGCGTCGATCCCCTGCACCAGCCAGTCGGTCGGATGTGCTGCGGCGAGGTTGCCCTTGCGGTCCATGGAGGTGAAGTGGGCGTACCGGGTGATGCGGTCGCGCAGGTTGGGCGTCGGCACCTGCACGATGGTGGCCGAGCCCTCGGGCCGAATCACCGCTTCGCTGGCGTGTTGGTCGCGATGCAGGCGGACCAGCACGTTGCCTCGCTGATACAGATCCGGGTCGCTGGTCAGCGCTATCACCGTCTCATCGATGACGCGGTGCTCGTCGACGCCGATGAAGATGGTGGGCTTGTGCGCCTCGTCGTGGGCTGGTTTCGGTGCTGCATCACGCTGCGGGGAATGGCGACCGTTGTTCGAGCCACCGCCATACACCTCCCGACAATCCGCGATCGCGCGGTCCAGCGTCCACGTGCGGTAATCGTCCCGCTCCCACTTCTCGCGATACAGGCCCGAGCGACGAAAGAGCCGGTCCATCTGACCCCTGTCACGCCCGGTCCAGAATGCCAGGTGATTGCACAGCGCCAGATCCGCGCCGCTGTCGTCCTCATCGTGCCCACTCGTGTCGCCACCCCACAACTGGCGGAGAACGTCGCCTTTTTTCGAGGCGAACATGCGTTCGAGCAGCGTGTCGTCGTCGGGATGCTCACCGTTGGTGGACGATGGAGGCGACTGGGCAGGCGATTCCCGCTGCGGCCACAGCCGTCGGCAGAGGTCGTTCAGTTCATGTTGCCGATTCGAGATCTGTTCCGGCGTGCCGGGCAGGGGGTGCCCGGTGATCGTGAAGAATCGCTTCTGGTCGTAGACCTCGGTCTCCTTGAAGCCTTCGATCTGCTTCGATCGGCATTTCGCCCACGGCGACTTCGTGCCCTCGATGAAGATCTTGACGCCTTGGCCGCTCGGGGACACCTCGGTGTACGAGTTGAACGTGTCGACGATCTGCCGCGCGTTGTCGACCAGCGTCCCATCGCCGTGCAGGCAATCGTCCAGATCGATGCCACAGAACGGGTCGTCAGGCGCGAACACGAAGCCGATGCCGGCAAAGGTCGAGCCTTCGCCGAGGGCATGGACCACCTCGGCGAAGGTCGACCAGGTTGACGGATCCGTGCAGTCCGCTTCCCGCCCGGTGCGGACGTTGATGGGCACCTTGGTGGGTTGCCCATCGCGCAGCACATAGCGCCACGCCACCCACTGTCGGCGCTGGCGCAGCGCTTCGGGCACGGCGTCAGGGCTGCATGTGATGGCCGGGCGCAGAGGCTCGGCCGCTGTTGATGTTCCATTCCGTGATCCGCGGTCCATGCGCGATCACTCCTGTCTTACGAGGCTTTCGCGAGCGCCTGTCCCATCGGGTGTTCAGACGGTCGCTGAATGACAAAGGCGTCGTCGCCGAACTCGCGGGCGACGAAGCCACTGAAAATCTCATTGAGTTGCCGACCCAGTTCCGACGCCGCGTCAATCACCACGGCATGCGCGGGTTCGTCACAATCGAACGCACACTCCAGCCGCACCCGCGTCTGACCGTGCATGCTCGTCACGGCCAGCAACGCCATGTGCAGCGTGTCGCACACTTCAGAGAAGCACACGCCACGGTCGAAGATGTAGCGATATCCCGAGAGCGCCATGGCGGCACCTCCTTGGTCAGCAACAAAACGATCGGGTCCTATTGGTCATATACGCAGACGCAATTCGCTCTCCGATCAGGCGAGGTACAACTGCATCTCGTGCTTGGTGAAGCACGCCTTGATCGCAGCCAGTTCCTGTTCCAGTTCGTCGAGCGTGAGATCGACCGCCTCCGCCAGACGGGCTTTCGCCATCCGCTGCGGAAGCAGCTTCAGGATGCGCTGCTGTCGAGGTGTGAGCATTGACACGACCGCATCGAGGTCGTGCTGGAGGTCGTTGGCATCAGGGGCAGGTGAGCCGGGGTCAGCGATGGTCTGGCTGGCTTCGATCTCGCCATCGTCGCCGTTGCCATTGCCGCTACAGACCATCTGGTTCAACGACATCTCCTCCCGAGCACGGTTGCGCTTGGCAGCCGTGTCATAGCGCGCCATTGAGATGATCTCGTTGTTGACGGCCTGTTCGGCAAAGGTCGGGAAACTGGCAAGGCGCGGATCGAACTGAGGCTCACGCTTGGTCAGCAGCAACCACAGTTTCTGTCGAGTGTCCTTCACCTCGACCCCGACGTGCCGCATGCTTCGTGCATACGCTGCGGCCTTGCCTCGGATGAGCGCCTCGGTCTTCGAATCGCGTAGGTGTGCCGGGGCTATGGTGCCGTCAACACGTCGCCAGAGAACGTCCTCATTGGCTTGTGACTGCTTCCGAACCTGCTTGGACTGAGTTGGTCGCATGACTGCGATCTCCGATTGGGGGTGCTAAACCCGGCACACGTCGCGCCGGTTGCCCCCCGCGGAAATTGCAGTTTGGGCGCAGCAAAAACCCACAGCCCTTTCGTACCAGGCTGCGGCACAAAGACTTATGAAACGTAAAGCTGGCAATTGCAGTTGCAGTTGCAAGGCGCAACTGCAATTCGACAGGTTGGCGACCTGTTCTCGGCTACCAGGCCATGATCAGGTCAGCCCTTGAAATGCTTAACCTGATCCAGATCAAGGGCCGCGTTCCACAGGATTTTGAGCATCCGGGCGTGTGGATGCTTCAGGCATCGGGTCACCGTTGAGACGTGGAGGCCGGTTTGTTTTGCCAACTGTTTTTGCAGCGGGCGAGGCAGCAACCTGCAGTTACCTCGGGCCCCGGTCTCGTAGGCGTGGTCCTTCGCCGATTTGAGGTGCGCGGACATTTCTGCTTCAAGTTTGGCGATTGCGGCCGCCACCGAGGGACGAAGGGCCCGTTCGGTCGTGGTACCCGATTTGCCGCGCTTGCGCTTTCGCACGCCAGGCATGTCTCGATGGCTTGAACCTGCTGTGACGAGGGCCGGGGCCCGGTCCCGTTCGTAACTGACGTTTGCAAGGAACAGGATGCCGCCGAGTGAATACGGCGGAATCGCACCCCGCCGAAGTTCAGGGGCGAGGTCGGCCCCCATTCGATCGAGCGCACCGTTGATCTGCGTCGCATGACGCTTGTAAAGCTTGAGAATTCGCTCGGCCGCTTCGTCATGTGATTCGTTCAGGTAGCGGTACGCGCGGCATGCCTCTGGGAAGCGCGTGGCGAAATCGATAACATCATCGATCTTCTCTAGCTCGGTGCAGAGGCGAATGTACGACTCGGCCAGCGTCCGGTCGGTAGCAGGATCAAGCGTCTGTCGCCAGATGTCTTTGCGATAGCCTTCAACAGGATCGTGCTCTGGAGACAAGCCCGCCGCCAGAGCACTAAGCCGCCGATCCACGCACTGCGAGCAGTGGCCGCAATGAGGCTTCTCATGTGATGATTTGATCGTGTGGGCACAACTCACGGTCACCGGGCAGAGATGCGCACAACCCGCATCCATGATCTCGGTAATGACGTCGGTCTTCGTCTTCCAGAGAAAGGGGTTCTCCACCACCATCTGCCGATCGAACAGCAGGCTGAAAAGCTGCCCGAAGCCATCAAGCGTACGCGGATGTGTGGTGCGTGTCGCACGCCCGCCGATCGCCTGACTGCTCAGCGAGAGATTGAAACTGATCACACCATTCTCGTAGAAACGAACCCGGTCCCGGTCAAACAGCCGCGCCACGACAGCGGCCAGCGATGCGAAAAGAAATGAGCGTGCCCGTTGTGCGTAGTCCTTGGTGAGTGTTTCCTTCTTGTTGATCCAGACCTGAATCGGAAACGGCCGGGGCGTGTCCGAGGGCAGTTCATCCGTCAGCAGATCCACAAGCCGGCGCTGGCGGCCATGAAGTTTGGGCGCAGAACGGTGGCTGACGAGCGCCACTCGATGCCGATCGGTCTTGAGTTCCTTGATCGCCCCAGCCAACGAGTCCAGGCCGCCGGAAAACAGCACGACCTCATCGATCTCCGGCTCAATTGCGTTCTGACACTCAAGGAATTCCAAAAAACTGGGGAATGGCTCGGGATCCGGATCCTGCACAAACTGGAACTCGTAGTTGTCATCGGACAGGAAGGACAACGTCGAGACCAACGCCTCCATGACCGCCGGCTGGTTCCACACCTGGGGATGGTTTACAGGAATTACAAAATGAAGCCGACGGTTCCATTCGCGGTAGTTGAATTGGTTGGGATGGCCTCGTGAAATGCTCTGATCGGCACAGTAGATGTACGTCGCCACATTCAGAAGATCTGCGGCAATCGGAGGCAGGTTCGCCGTCATCGGCTTTGTGATGTCGCTTATTCGCAGGCGTACATTGCCCTCTTCCCGTGCGTCGAGCCGGATCGGTCGTGGCCCGCGTCGACCGTCCCCTGCACCAGGTCGCGCCACTCCACCGCAGAGGATCAGGTGAGCATCAGGCATCGCGATGCCCTCGCACGATCATCAGGTCCTGTAGCTTGGTCAGGGCGTGAGCAGCAAATCCGGCGGTGGTTTCGGCGGTGTCACCTTGGTAGACATGCTTGCCATACCACTTGCCCGCATACTCCCGAATCGGCCTCGCCGCTTGCCGGCAGTGGATTTCCATCTGCTGTACAAAATCGGTCTGGGCGTTCGGCGCCATGAATCGTCGACAGGCACCGACATGGTTCGAGAGTTCGCGGCTAAGGTGGTAGTTCAGGAAGCGGGTCATAAACCGCGCGAAGAAATCCTGACCTAATCGAGCGAACCCCTTTTCATTGGCAAGAGTCGCGACCGCATACTTTGCCGGTGGCGAATGCTCGAACAGGCCGCTTGTTCCACCAGCAGCCAGTGCAGTGATCGATTCTGCTGCGGCAAGCAGTGCCATTTCCCCGAAATCTGTGCGGTTTCCCTTATGCGCGAGATACCGATCACCCGCCTCGACCACGGCGCTGGTCAGTTCCAGCACTGATGGGCTTGGGCTGGTTTCCACCCCTACCTGTTTCAACGCGCTCGCGAAGTCATCAGCATCAGATGCGCGTACGACTTCCACCAGCAATGAAACAGCGTGGTGGTAACCCGCATCATCTTTGGCCAGTTGCAGGCCCTCGATTGCGGCGCGAGTGGTAACGTCTGCGATCTGATCTACCGACGCATCCGATGCCAGAAACGATGTGACCTGCTGCCACGGATGCGTGTCCGGTAAGGATCCAAGAAGGGTGTGCCCCATTGCCCCGACTCCCGGTTATCTCACTTCAATAGGATCGGCAGACATCAAGGGTGCCCTTTACTCATTTCTTGATCAATGGTGCCGGGCAGTAGCGGCTCACCGCATTGCGTATATGACCAATAGATGCCTGTTAAACCCTGTACCGACATCCCGCACATCGCCACTCCGCCTGGGACGAACAGTCGGAAGCGTGCCGCAGGCCGGATGACCCCCGCCCAACGCCGCGACGCCATCGCGGACCTGCTGGCCCGGGCCCTCGTCCGCCTGCATCGCCGATCGGCTCTGCACGAGTTGCCCACATCGGCGCCGGATGCCGGGATTCGCCTTGATTCCTCCGCCGAGATGCCGCTCAGTGTGTCACGGAACGACACCACGGTTGACTCCAGGAGATGAGCAGCATGCCCAAGCCACAGAAGGAACTGAACATCAACGCCGAACTCGCCGCGATGGAACGGATGAAGCCCAAGCAGCTCCGCGCCAAATACCTCGAGGTCTTCGGCGAACCGACGCGCAGCGGCAACCGGCGGTTCATGATCAAGCGGATCGCCTGGCGGATGCAGGCCAACGCCGAGGGCGACATCGAGCAGCGCATGAAGCGGATCCGGGCGCGGGCGATGGAACTGGCCCGCGACAGCGACCTCCGCACCACGGCGCCGAAGCGGCCACAGCCGCCCGTTGAGCCCAACGACACCCGCACCGTGGAACGCACCGCCCGCTTCGCTGCTGCGGACGAACTCACGCCCGGCACGCAGATCACCAGGCCGTACAAGGGACAGACCATCGTCGTCACCGTTCTCACCGACGGCTTCGAGCATGCCGGGCAGAAGTACCGCTCGCTCACGGCGGTGGCCGAGGCCGTCACCGGCACGCACGTGTCGGGCCGGGCGTTCTTCCGACTGAACCAGACCAAGGAGAAGCGATCTTGACCGTCCGTTGCGCCATCTACACACGCAAGTCCACCGAAGAAGGCCTGGAGCAGAGCTTCAACTCCCTCCACGCCCAGCGCGATGCCGCCGAGGCGTACATCGCCAGCCAGAAGGCCGAGGGCTGGGTCGCGCTGCCCGACCGCTACGACGATGGCGGGTTCACCGGCGGCAACACCGACCGGCCCGCCTTCCAGCAGCTCATGCAGGATGTGCGGGAGGGCAAGGTCGACACGATCGTGGTCTACAAGATCGACCGCCTCTCCCGGTCGCTGATGGACTTTGCCCAGATCATGGAAACGCTGGAGAAGCACGGCGTGTCGCTGGTCTCGGTCACCCAGCAGTTCAACACCACCAGCAGCATGGGCCGGCTGACGCTGAACATCCTGCTTTCTTTCGCCCAGTTCGAGCGGGAGATCATCTCCGAGCGCACGCGTGACAAGATCGGCGCCATGCGCCGCAAGGGCAAGTACTGGGGTGGGCACCCGGTGCTGGGCTACGACGTGGAACGTGACGGCCGCGGGTCGCGGATGGTGATCAACCCCGAGGAAGCGGCGCGGGTGCGGCGCCTGTTCGAACTCTACCGCGAGCACCAGGCCATGATGCCGGTGGTCGCCGAAGCGCAGCGTCTCGGCTGGACGAACAAGGTCTGGACCACGAAGGCGGGGAACGTGCGCGGCGGCGGGCCCATTGATAAGGCCATCCTCTGGCGGATCCTGACCAACGTCACGTACACGGGTAAGGTCGCGCACAAGGGGAAGGTGTACGACGGTGAGCACGACGCGATCATCGAGCCGGAGTTGTGGCAGGCGGTGCAGAGCATGCTCACCCGCAACAGCCGCTCGGGCGGGCACGGCGCCGATGGCACGCGGCGCGACGATGCGCTCCTGCGCGGGTTGCTGACCTGCCAGTCGTGCGGCTGCGCCATGATGCCCACGTACACCGCGAAGACCACGAGCGACGGGGCGAAGAAGCGCTACCGCTACTACACGTGCCACCGGGCGAACAAGCGGGGCAAGGCGAAGTGCCCGTGCCCGACGCTGCCTGCCGGGGAGATCGAGCAGTTCGTCGTCAGCGAGATTGCTGGTATTGGGCGCGATCCGGACATTCGCGACCGGGTGCTGGCGGAAGCGGGTGCACGGCTGGCCGAGGACGGAAACGGTGCGCCGCTGGACCACCGGGCGGCCACGGCGGCACTGGCCGAGTTCGAGCACCTGTGGCAGGCACTCTCGCCGGGCGAACAGCGCCAACTCATCCAGTTGCTCGTAGAGCGCGTCGCCTTCGACGTCACCCACGACCGCGTGTCCATCACCTTCCGCCCGACCGGCATCGCCACGCTGGGGGCGCCGGAAGCCGATGACGTTGAACAACCCGAACCTGACCTGCAGGAGGCCGCCGCATGAGCCTGACCGTGGAACGATCGTTCACGATGAGCACAGTGGACCGAGGACGGAAGAGCGTCGGGCGGCCGGGCAGGTCAACGCCGGCACCAACGCCAACCACGCCCGTCGGCCGCATCCCGCGTATCACCCGCCTCATGGCACTGGCCATCAAGCTGGAGAGCTATGTGCAGGACGGCATCGTGGACGACTACGCCGACCTCGCCCGACTGGGCCACGTCAGCCGCGCGCGTGTCACGCAGATCTTGGACCTGACGCTGTTGGCGCCGGACATTCAGGAGGCGATACTGGATCTGCCGCGGACGGTGAAGGGGCGGGATCCAGTGCGGGAGCGGCATGTGCGGGGGGTGCTGAGGGAGGTGCGGTGGGGGCGGCAGAAATCCGTGTGGACCGCGATCCTAGCTTAAACGTCCAGTTCCCCAGCATGTCCTCCGTCTGTCTTTCGTCGATCGCCTCAAACCGTCCGAAAGCTGCCGGTCCTTATGAGGCCGCCTGATCGTAATGACGTAAGCAAGGTGACAACAATATCTTGCGTCCGGAAGGCACCGCCATTACCATTGATGGTTGAGTAATATATCACAATTCCCGCATATCGGCGCTAGACTGGGTTAGTTCGTTAAAGATTTTGGACCACAGGGGTGATGAACCGTGTCGAATGCATCGGAAACGGATACATCCTCAAAATGCCCGAACTGCAGGGCACCCGATGCGCCTGGGCAACGTCATTGTCCGAGTTGTGGGCATGATTGCGGTCCGCCGAATGTTCGTGAGTGTAACGGCCACCAAGAACGAGTGATGCTGGCGACACGATGTGCGCAAGCGAAGTGCGACGCGGCAAAGCGTGGTTGCCTGGGAGATTACCGTTGCTTTCACCGACTCGTTCAGCAGAACTCATCCGTAGTGGTTGCTATGCCGCTCGGAGTTGCTCGGGAACTTGTGAAGGATCCCAGAAATTTATATGTCTCCTACGGTACTCTCGTGCAGGCAGGAGTACGGATAGCAGCAGCGTACGCAAACGATCGGCACCGGATGTCTGTTGAAGGAGCACTATTCGGAAGCTATGGGTCCGAGATCACATACGGCGCCCTCTCCCTTGATAGTCGCGGACTCCCCACTTATGGTGATGTTTTCTGCAGGCTGCGTCCAGTCGCCGTTGCGGATCGAGTTTCATTTCTTGAGAAGAACTCCTACGCCTTTATCGACGAACATAATATTGGCAACTATGACTCGTGGCCACCCGGCCATCGCGCCGTTTGGAAGACACGCCATCTCCTCGCTAGCGCCAAGTTGGGGCACGAGATCCATAGCGGACAGACGGTTAGCGATTGGCAACGGTTGCTGATCTCTTCCGACGGGAAAGAGCGTAATAACGATGAGTTCATTGAGGCCCACTTGTATGGAGGCTTCAACATTCACGCCATTGAGGCAATCAGTATTGTTGACCATTCGCGCTTATCTCGTTCGCAGCGGCTCGAAGCCAAGGTGCTGCAACAGGCATTCGAAAAACACTTGGGGCAATCCGGAGCACTATCATGAAGGCAACATGCTCTTATTCTGCCGGTCTGTGCATCGTTGACCAAGATGGTGAGGATAGTCCGCTAGTTCTATCCTTCGCTGGCGGCTCTATAACTCAGATTTGCGCCGACGCCGGCGTCCTTAGTACCGTCCCCGATTGGGAGGTGCTCGAGCAGCCAACAATTACGGAGCTTACTGAATACGGTTCGCGGGTATACCGGATGAAACGGGCAGGTTCGATGCTTGAACTGGCCTTTCAGATCGACGATCCAGAAATTAGCATCGAGGTTATAGAGGACGTAGAAGATGAGTTGTCGGCAATTTCACCGGATCAACTGATCGCTCGAATGCTAATCGCTCCACTCAAGAACACACACCAGTGGGCGGGTTTGTCAAAAACTGCTGCTGCACAAGGCTTGAATGCAGTTGCCAATATTTTAGATCAGGTTGTTAGCTCGCAGCCCCTGCTTCGAAGATTCATGTCGGCATGGGATCGATTGCCGCTTACGCTCTTCACGCCCCTTCATACGACGAAAGGTGCGGTATGGGAGCAGCTGGTCGACAAGGGGCTTAATCTTCAGATTATAAATGCTACCTCGCGCGACCACCTGCGACGAATCTTCCATCAATTCGCGTTCAGCATGTCGACCCCTCCTAAACGTGCCGCAACTGTGGCCATCGGCGAGGCTATTGCCAAGGCTTTGTACGCCAACGACGGGATGGCTAGATCCCTCGAAAAACTAATGCTATCTGACCAAGAATACGATGATGGTGTGGTTGAAAACGACGCTCGCTCTAATCATGCCAAATATGTGCAGGTAATGTCCCAGATCAATGCGATTACGGATGCTATAGCCGAGGGCAACGACAGCCGGGCACGGCGCTTCTTGAAGCAGCTTGTTGAGTTACAGATGGGCAGCCATGAAGGTGATTCGCGCGCTGTGAAGTCCCTATGTAATATTGCGAAACAATGTGCTGATATGTTCCGGTCGGATTTCGAACGAGAATGTCTCTACGCCGCTTTAGAGCTTGCCCCTAGCGATGAGTGGACACTGGCACAGTTGGGAGATCATTTCAAGCGTACTGGTGAGTATGATCAAGCCATTGATGTCTTGTCACGGATACAAGGGGAGCAGAGCGCGGTGGCGGAATCCACGCTCGCCGATGTTTATGCACATCAAGGCCAAATTGAGAAAGCGCTGGATACTTACCGGCGCATCCCCGGCTGGCGTAATGAGGCGAGCATCCGGACCGCAATTGCCGACAATTTTCGACGGCTTGGCGATCATGACCGGGCCTTGGAACTATATGAGGAACTCGAGGCAGATGGACTAGCCTCTGACCGGACAGCGGCGGGCAAGGCAGAAATCGCCAAGTGCCGCGGCAGGTTGCAAGAGGCGCACGACACGTATCGCGAACTACTTCGTAGAGGGCAGGAGGACGAGCGGTCTCGCGTTGTATATCACTGCGCGCTTGCCAACGTCTTGCAACGGATGGGTGATACGAAACAAGCATTCGAGGTAATCGACCAAGTAGTACAAGATGCACCATTCGCTATGCAAGCTCGGGTCATACGGGCGTCACTCCTTGGCCTCTTTGATGAAGAGGAGGAAGGGCTTGCTTCGCTGCCATACCGAGGACAATTGACAGCTGTTGGCGAATGGGTTCGGCACTACTGTCGCGGCCTTTTGCTATTGAAGCTACAGCGTTTTGCGGAGGCGCGTCAGCAATTGCTCGAAAACTTAGAGGCGAAGGTATTGGCGGGGGAAGAGCGGGCCCTTCTTCGTCTTGCTGCCGCAATTACCTATGTGGGAGAGGGGCAAGCTAAACGTGCTAGAGAGATGCTACCCGACCAACTGGGGGCTGGTGATGCTTACGCCCAATATATTGAGATGATGGTGCGATATCATCTTGCCGTAATTCAACAACAAGACGAGGAGAGGTTGCATATTGCTGAGTGGTTTCGGAACCAGCCGATAGAAGGCTCGGATGTAGTTCAGGCAATCAAACACATTGATGCTGGAGACTATGCTGCTGCCATTCGGTGCGAGATCAATGCGATGCTACGGCTCGCTGCATGAGAATTCGTCGCCACATTCATCCAGCACCGCAATGTCCTCACCACGACATCGCAGGGGGATGATCGGCCACAGCAGAGCCTTGGGGCGAGCTGGCCGCGTTTCGCGTACAATCCGGATTCGACGGGGCGGGGGCGCAACCAGCAACCGAGGCCATCGTTTCAGGTCCACGCGCCTCGCCGATCGGCTGCGGCGCCATCGTTTTGCCCTCGACGCCCGCGCCCGCCAATGCACGAGGATCGTTGACTCATGCCCACGCTCGACTGGATTGGCAAATCCGCTGTCAAAAACCATCACCGGCACGTGCCGTACCGTCTGCTCCACTGCGACGGCAAGCTCTCCGCTGGCGACAAGGACGCCGGCAACCTGCTGGTCCAGGGTGACAACCTCGAAGCGCTCAAGGCGCTGCTGCCGTACTATGCGGGCCAGGTCAAGTGCATCTACATCGACCCGCCGTACAACACCGGCAACGAAGGCTGGGTCTACAACGACAACGTCAACAGCCCCGAGATTCGGCAGTGGCTCGACAAGACCGTGGGCAAAGAGGCTGAGGACCTCAGCCGCCACGACAAATGGCTGTGCATGATGTATCCGCGCCTGGCCCTGCTGAAAGAGTTCCTGCGCGAGGACGGAGCGATTTTCATCAGCATCGACGATAACGAAGTACATAGCCTCCGGCTTTTAATGAACGAGGTGTTCGGCGTAACACAGTTCGTCGCCACGATTGCGTGGCAGAAGCGGTACTCACGTGAGAATCGGGGTGCGATCGGGGATGTTCACGAGTATTTGGTGGTCTATGCGAAAAATCCAGAATTATTCGCCAAGACTAGAAATCGGGTTCCGATCGACGAAAAGCAGGCGAAGGTTTACAAGAACCCCAACAGTGACCCACGTGGTAGGTGGCGCGCGATTCCGATGACAGCCCAAGGATATCGGCCGAACCAGATGTACTCGATCACAACGCCATCGGGTAAGGTGATCAAACCTCCCAAAGGACGATGCTGGAGTACCATCGAACCCGAATTCGAAAAACTTCGCGCAGAGGGTCGTATTTGGTTTGGCAAAAAGGGAGACAGTGCTCCCGGCATCATTCGTTATCTCGATGAAGTGCCGGGCTTCGTCCCATGGACGTGGTGGCCTCACGATGAGGTAGGTCACACTGACGAAGCGAAAAAAGAAATACTGGCACTCAATTTGGATGGTGACATTTTCGACACGCCGAAACCGACGCGACTGATCAAGCGTGTCCTCCAAATTGCTGCAGATAAAGATTCTCTCGTACTGGATTCGTTCGCGGGAAGCGGGACCACTGGGCAAGCAGTACTCGACTTAAACAAAGTCGATGGTGGCAACCGTCGCTTTATCCTCGTGGAGATGGACGACGATGTTTGCCAGAAGGTGACGGCTCAACGCTTAACCCGCGTGGTGAACGGCTATGAGCGGCAGAATGGCGACAAGGCTTCGCAAGTTGAACCGCTCGGTGGTGGCTTCCGCTACTGCGTACTCGGCAAGCCATTGTTCGACGAGCGAGGCGAGATTGCAGACGAGGTGCGGTTCACCGACCTGGCGGCGCACGTGTTTTTCACGGAGACCGGCCTTCCCATCCCGAAGCGGGCACGTGCGGATTGTCCGCTCTTGGGCGTGCACGACGGGAAAGCCATCTACCTGCTGTTCAACGGCGTGCTGGGCGACAAGCGTCCTCACGGCGGAAACGTGCTGACTCACAAGCTGCTCGAATCGCTGCCGCCACACCCCGGGGGCGATGGTGCGGGCGAGCGGATCATCTACGGTGAGGCCTGCCGCATTGGTGCGGACCGGCTCAAGGCCCTGGGCATTCGGTTCAAGCAGCTTCCCTATGAAATCAAGGTGGATTGAATGACGCTGATTCTCAAACAATATCAGCGCGACTGCCTGGGGCATCTGTCCACGTTTCTCCGGCGGGCACGCGAACTGGGCAAGGCCAAGACCGCGTTCTACGAGCACACCAACCGGCTGTATCACCCGGCCCACGACGCGAAGGGCAAGGTGATCGGACCGTTGGAGGACATGCCATACGTCTGCCTGCGCGTGCCCACAGGTGGCGGGAAGACGTTGATGGCCTCGTATGCGGTGGGGACGTTGCTGGAAGATTGGCAGCAGCGCGAGGCCGGGTTGGTGTTGTGGTTGGCGCCCTCGACGAAGATCGTCGACCAGACGATGGCGGCGTTGCGTGACCGCAAGCACCCGTATCGAGAGGCGCTGGACGAGAAGTTCAAGGCAGTGCAGTTGCTCGACCTCGATGCGGCGCTATACGTTCAGCGGTCGACGCTGGAGGTGGGCGTGACAATCATCGTCACCACCATGGCGGCGCTGCGTAGTGAGGAGACGGACAGGCGCCGCGTGTTCCGTGACAACGGGCAGCTCAAGCACCATTTCGATGGTCTGACCGAGGAACAGCGGGAGGCGCTGTTCAATGAAGCGGAGGATGGGGACGATCCGACGTATCCGTCGCTTCAAAACGTCATTCGGATGAACAAGCCGGCGGTGATCGTCGACGAGGCGCACGGCTTCCGCACGGACCTGAGCTTCGAGACGCTGCGACGATTCAACCCCGGCTGCGTGCTGGAACTGACGGCCACGCCACATGACGACAGCAACGTGCTGCACAGTGTGACGGCTGCGGAGTTGAAGGCCGACGAGATGATCAAGCTGCCGGTGCTGTTGCGGACGCGGAAGATCGCCCGCGACGCGGTGACGCAGGCTGTGGAGAAGCGGAAAGAACTGGAACGACTGGCCCAAGACCAAGAGCAGGCCGGTGGGCAGTACGTGCGGCCGGTGGTGTTGTACCAGGCGGAATCCAAGGGGGGCGAGTTGACGCCGGATGTGCTCAAGGCGCTGCTGATCAAGGATTTCAAGGTTCCCGAGCACGAGGTGGCGATTTGCGTCGGCGGCAAGGATGAACTGCCGGATGTGCCGATGCTCGCCAAAGCGAACTCGGTGCGGCATGTGATCACGGTGCAGAAACTTCGTGAGGGGTGGGACTGCCCGTTCGCGTATGTGCTGTGCAGCGTGGGCAGCCTGTCAAGCGAGCGGGCGGTGGAGCAGTTGATCGGGCGCGTGCTTCGCATGCCCTACGCGACACGGCAGCGGGACGAGGCGCTCAACAATGCTTACGTGTACGCCGCGAGTCAGGACTTTCAGCAGGCGGCGGAGAACCTGCAGGATGCCATTGTGCACAGCGGGTTCACGAAGTACGAGGCGAAGCAGGCGGTCATCCCGAGTGAAGACGAGGAAATGCCGCTGTTCGAGCTTGGGGAGGATGTAACGGTGGCGGTCTCCTCGTCACCCGAGGCGCCAGCACTGGCGAAGCTGCCCGAGGAGGTACGCGAGCATGTGAAGATCGAGCAGTCGGCTTCGGGCGTGAAACTGGCGTGGACAGGCGGGCCGATGTCAAAAGCCAACGCCACGGCGATGACCGCAATCTTCACCAACGAGAAGGACAAGCAGCAGGTCGAGGTGCTGCGGCGTAAGAGCCGGAAGCTCGACAGCTCGCCGGCCGCGCTGGGGACGCAGTTCCGCGTGCCGGGATTGGCGGTCAAAGTCGATGGCCAGGCGGAGTTGCTCGAAGACCAGCCCATCGAAGCGGATTGGGACCTGTCAGCCTGCAACCACGAGTTAAGCGAGTCGGAGTTCCGGATCGTCCGGGATGCACAGCAGGTGGCGGAGATCGACGCCGATCAGCGGACGCGCACGGGCATCGCGATGCGCTTTCGTGATGACATGGACAAGCTACTGTTCGCGTTTGATGAACTTGGCCCGAAGACAGCGGTGGACCTGGCGGTGTGGCTGGACCGACAGATTCGCGACCCGATGATCATCCCGTCGCAGAAAATGCTGTTCCTGCGGCACATGGTCGAGTACCTGATCGACAAGCGCGGTCTGACACCGCAGGAACTGAGTCGTCATCGACACCGACTCAAGGACGCCGCGGCGGCGAAGATCGCCGCGCACCGCACACATGTCGAGGCGACGCACTACCAGCAGTTGCTCAACGATGCGGCAGTCGACCTCGAATGCTTCATCGAGTTCCCCATCAACTATCCGGCCAATGCTCTGCACGAGGGCACGTTCCAGTGGCAGAAGCACTTTTACCAGGACGTGGCGGCGATGAACGGCGAAGAATTGATGGTCGCCAAATACATCGACAGTTGCCCGCATGTGGACTACTGGGTTCGCAACCTGGAGAAGCCGGGCTTCTTCCGGTTCCGCATGCCGGATGGCTACTTTTACCCGGACTTTGTGGTCGAGTTGGTCGGCGAATACAAGCTCGTCATCGAGCACAAGGGCGGCCACCTTGAGGAGCATGACAAGGCCAAACGTGAGCTTGGCGAACTTTGGGAAGCCAAGGATACGACGAACACGGTGGCGTTCTGCTGGACGAGCAAGGACAACTATCGGGACCAGATCGATGCGGCGTTGCACCGGCTGGGTTTCTCCGGTTAATCCCCACGAGTTCTCCCATCTGCCTCGGGGTTCTTGGAATTAAAATATCGCAATTGCGCACGCTTTAGGCTGATCGTCCGCCAAGGAAGACAACTGGCGCTTCGCTTAGCTTGCCACAGACCGACGTTCCAATGATTCCCCAAAATCAGCATGATTGGCCAAGGATTTCTGGCAGGGCCGAACCTAGCGATGCGCTTCAGCGTCCTGCAATCACGACGGCTCAACTTCGTCGGTCCCTCGGGGTGAGAATGCCAGTCGCCAAGGTAGCCAAGTCGGCGACCAGACGCCTCGTAAAATCGAGCGATCTCCTGCTCCTGATATTGGTGGTCTGGCGTGAAGCCATACCGTCGATGTCCGGCCTCAGGGCCGGGGCCAACCGCCTTGGTGATTACCACATCTGTACCATCATTGATCCAGTAGCCAAGCAGGACGCCGCCGGTCTCCTCGGGGTGATGATGATCGGCATTGTGGACTATGAACTTCAGTACCGATCGAGACAACCATACCGTGGATTCTGTTGCTATGTGTTCCGGCAAATCGGGCATGAGGGATGCTTCATAATGTGAAAAGGATTGAACTGTGGTGGAATTAGATTGCCTTCCTGATCACGAAAGGCGATATGCACGGCATCCCAACTCATTGCTGGATAACCTCCTGGCTCTCCACCGCACAGGGTAGAGACGGTTGTACGCACGCCCATCAATGCGATCTGGAACATGTCAAACCCGGCCCCAGTGAAAGTTGGATCGGCACAACCAATCGGCTGAATCTTATCCTTGTCCTCTTCTTCATTTGGGTTGGATGGGGGGTCCGGAATCGAGTCGTCGGTGTGCTTGGGATCGCACCGGAGTCGATAGCAAAACCAGCACCCCTCAGTGTGGCCGGGAAGTATTCGAAAGACTCGTCCGCCCCAACCACCAAGCGTTCCGCTTACGCCAATGAATGGCAAATTCCGCTCTCGGGTTTCGTCCGAAAGAAGGTGCGTCACGCCCAGTTCGCCAGTTGCGTCGAATACTAGGTCGCAGTTTTTCAGTAACTCGTAGAGGTGTTCTTGATCCGATTGGTTGTCGGTTCGGGGATCGCGGATTCGCCCGAGCCTCAGTCCAAGCGTTCGTACACGCGTCCAGGGGTATTCCTCCTGCACTAACCCCTGAATTACATCTGTCTTTCGCCACCCCGCCGCCCTTAATCCTACCGGCCATCGTCGGCAAGCTGCGGGGTCAACGTAATCGTAATCGACAAGGCGCAATTCACCTACGCCGGCCCGGGCCAACTCCAAGGCACTCGGCGCGCCGATCGATCCTAGCCCGAAAATGGTGACCACTTTCCCGTTAAGCGGAAGCAGCTCGGGGGTTCGAGCGTCGATGTCTTCCTGTCTGACGGAATAGGCTCTGGGAAGGTAATGGCGGTGCGATTTCAACGGCTACGCTTCTTTCGCTTCTTCTGGCGGACTGTTCCCTGCTTTACTTGGCTTGGCTGGCTGCTTGACTGGGGAATCGAATCGAACTTGTAGGGGAACAGCCAGCCATGCCCCTCACGCCGGTGTCCTATTTCGCTTGGAAACACCAAGCCCCAGATCTGCAACTCACCCCCTGGTGTCTTCCACGGAAGATTGCCCTCACGATAAGGATCCTGATCCCGAGCAATTTGGAACAGTTCTGCCACGTCGGATATGCGTGGTGGTGCTTCCAGACGTACCCACCGCGCGGTACCTGTGGTCGAATAGAGCCCTTTAACCGCTCCGTCGTTACTTGCCAAAATCCGATGGTCGTTCGTATAAACGTCGTCAATAAGGGCCCGCAAGATCGGTTCGCCATGGCTGGTGCGGCGAAGTTCGTACCTGAGGCTGAGAAACCCGGAATCAACCTCTTTGGGCAGCAGCTTCAACGCCCCATCTAGGAGAACCGAGGCAGGATAAAAATAGGGATAGTACTCGGTGACGGGTTCGGCTTGCGGCACCTCCGGCGCTACGTCGGCGGCACCCGCTGCTGCGCGCACTACAAGCGGTAACTGCGAGACGATCAACTCAGCCGCTGTCCAGTTCGAGTCCCAGCTCTCGGTCGGGCGGGCCAAGAGGCATAGGTTCTTACCGAGCGGGTTCTGGTGGTGCCGCAAGTCCCAAGTCGGAGCCGATACTTCCGGTCGAAAGTACGGGTACAGATCAGGAAACGCCACTTCGAGTTGAACCACCTCGCCCACCAGCTCCGGCGGGACGGTCAAGTCGAGACATAGCAGACCACGATGAAACGCATTTTCATTACGCTTATGCGCGATACCAGCGTCATCTAATGCCGCCAGCTCGGTTTTCAGGCGCGTCGGAAACCGCTCCCACCAAGGTAACATCAAGCGACGTCCCGGCGTTTCGGCGGACGCGGTGGACTCGGCGGCCCCGGTCGGTCGTCCGGTGGTCCCGGAGGGTTCGCCGGCGGTTGAGCCGGAGGATTAGGGGCACCTTGGCCGGGATTTTGCGGAGGTTCGTTTCCTTGTCCTGGGGGCATGGCAGTCGCTCCTTTTGAAGAATGTTGGGGGTCCGTTCAAGATCCTAACAGAAGAAAGGGGAACGCCAATGATTTTTTAGCAAAAAGTCAGGGATAACTGCTAGTTTTCCTCCGGTCGTCGCCCCACGTGTTTTGATTATGGCACTCCCGCAGCCAACGAAACCAGGCAGCGAATGGGATCACAGTACCTTCCTGATCAGTGTGCGTCGAGCGAAATTTCGGCAGGCCTTCCGCCGGCACTTGCTCGATCGCGTCCGCCGTTACCCGTCGTGGGTTGTGCTCAGGCGTCTCTGGCTAACCGGCTTGTTAAGCAGTTGGACGCCCCCGGGCAGAGAGTCAGAGAGTTCTCGGCGGGTCTCGGGTATAATGAGCGGCCGTAGGCCGCTCAGGGGAGTTCTCGCCGAATCTCTCTCGGCCTCGGCCGGCAGGGTGTGATTCCGCAAATCTTGCTTTTGGCGGAATTTACGTCAGAAGTGCCAGCCGATCTCCCCGCCCGGTCCGCGTTAAGCGGGGTGCCGGGGCGGTTTGTCGGTGGTTTTTAACTCCCTGTGCGCAACCCATCAAACGGCAATTCTCTCGAAAAGTTCGCGCATTCTTTTAACAGCAAAACGGCCCTGATTTCGCCAGTTCGCGCGCAGCGTAACCACCGCTGAAAACAGCGGTTGACCCTGTTAAACACTTTTTTGAGGCGGCCGTTGTCGCGCGAGAAAAGCGCGAACTGGTTCGTGCCCTGCTTAGGGGTCGAGCGCTACGAAATGCATGTCCTGCGTCGGTGGGTTGCGCTTAGGCGCCTTCATGTCAAACGACGAACAGAGAACTTTTTGGAGTCCTCAAAGTGGGCAGGGCTGGTCGCTGCGGAGCGCGTTGCCCTTCGATAGTTGCCGTTGCATCGTCCCATCATGCTGCCGCCGTTGGTCCGCACGGCTTCGCGTCGTCGCACCTCTGCTCCCGCTGTATCATGCCGCTTCCGGCGCTGTTCGTTTATTCTGTCACCCGCCGCAGGGACGCGGCAACGGGGATTATACCCGATGCCCAGGCTGTTCCATCCGCTCTTGAAAATGATCGCCCACGCCACTCACCGCGAGCTGGCGGCGCAGGTGCAGTACCTCAAGGTCGAGAACGAGATCCTCCGGAGCAAGCTGCCCAAGCGGATCACGGTCACGCCGACGGAGCGGGCCCGCTTGGTCAAGTTCGGCAGGAAGGTCGGCGGCGCCATCCGCGAGTTGATCACGATCGTGACGCCGCGGACGTTCGCCCGGTGGGTGAGTGGTGGCGCCAGCAAGCCCGCGGCGACCAAGCGCAAGCCTGGCCGCCCGCGGATGCCCGAGGAGATTCGGGAGATCATCCTCCGCATCGCCGGGGAGAGTGGATTCGGCTACACGCGGATTCTCGGCGAACTGAAGAAGCTGGGCATTCACAGCGTCGGCCGCACGACCGTGCGCAAGATCCTGATCGAGGCGGGGCACGATCCCGGCCCCACGCGTGGCGAAGGCACGTGGGATGAGTTCCTCAAGATCCACGCCAAGACGTTGTGGGCCACGGATTTCCTGAGCAAGAAGGTCTGGACGCTGGGCGGCTTGGTCGACTATTACGTCATCTTCTTTATCCACTTGGAAACGCGGCGGGTGATCATGAGCCCGGCCACGCCGCACCCGACCGACGAGTGGGTGACGCAGCAGGCGAGGAACTTCGTGATGGAGGCGGAGGATCAGGGGCTGGACGTGGGCCACGTGATCCACGACTGCGACACCAAGTACACCGAGCGGTTCGATCGGGTGCTGCGATCAGAGGGGGCGGAGGTGCACCGCGTCGGGCCGGCCCAGCCGAGCATGAACGCGTTCGCGGAACGGTTCGTGCAATCGATCCAGCAGGAGGCGTTGGATCACTTCGTCGTGCTGGGGGATAAGCACCTGAACCACATCATCGACGAATACGTTACGCATTATCACGAGGAGCGGCCGCATCAGGCATTGGGCAATGCGCCGCCGGTGGGGCTGAAACTGCCACCGCCGAATCAGCAAGGTGACGTGGCTTGCCATGAACGGTTCGGTGAGTTGCTTCGCCACTATTACCGGCCGGCTGCCTGAACCGAAGTCGTATCGAACGAAAGGTCCATCGCCGTATCGTCGGCGATGGCTGGCGCTGCGTGGTGCGTGTGCATCCGCCACGATCAGCGTTTGCAATGCACCTGTTCATCGGTACGCACCCACCGTCAGCCGCGCCACCTTGATTCAGCGAATGGTTCCGCATCATGCTGTCAGCCCCCATTTGCATGTGTCAGAGTTTCTGAACAGGGAGGAAGGATCTTTTGGATGTTTACTCTCCAAACTTTTTGCCTGCCAAAATTACAGATAACACCTTTGACAAATAAAAAAGCAGGAGGACTGTGTATCCTCCTGCTTAAGTGAGCGAGATAATCCTCACGCGTTAGTTTGAGATGTGCCAAACACCGTCATGTCGGATAAACACCTCCGGCTTCTGTTCGCCCACAAAACCGGAGCTGGCAGGATAGACAACGGCGATATCTCCACCTTTGAAGAACTCCACATCATCACTATTGGCAACACCGCCGAGCGCGGCCATAGCGCTTTCTCTGAACGAAGAGCCTTCAGTGGCAAGGCTCTTTTCCATCTCTTCCAAGACACCCTGCTGTTCAAACTGCCTGATCATTGAGGGATCGACAGCTTGCAGGAACTCGGCGGCGTTTCCTTCATTCAAAACACTCTGAACCCGCATTATTCGCCCCTGTTGGTTGATTTCGCGATCGAGCCGTCATTTCACCGC
>JBBDPC010000153.1:0-12676 GCA_040876735.1 Phycisphaeraceae bacterium
TGAAGATCGGCACGCCCCGCTGCCGGCAGACCTCGAAGAGCTTGCGCGTCTCGGCTTCAATGCCTTTGCCCGCGTCGATGACCATCACCGCCGCATCCACGGCCGTGAGCACGCGGTAGGTGTCTTCCGAGAAGTCTTTATGCCCCGGCGTGTCCAGCAGGTTGATGCGGTGGCCGGCATAGTCGAACTGGAGCACGGTGGAACTGACGGAGATGCCGCGTTTGCGTTCCAACTCCATCCAGTCGGAGGTGGTGGCTCGCTGGTTTTTGCGTGCGGTGACTGAGCCGGCAAGCTGGACGGCGCCGCCATAGAGCAGCAGCTTTTCGGTGAGCGTGGTTTTGCCGGCGTCGGGGTGCGAGATGATCGCAAACGTCCGCCGACGGGCGATTTCGTCGGTCTGTTTCATGGTGAACCTTGTCGTGTTGCAACAGACGGGGCACGCTTGCTAAACCCTCATCGATTTCGCTGCGGCAGGTTTGCCAGCCTGAGCATGAGCCCACGCCAAGGCCGCGATACCAACCAGCACCGGCAGGATCAGCTCTACGCCTTCTTCGCAGGCAAGCACGATGTCGTGAATGGTCCCCTTCACGACGACGAGGCCCATTGATGGGTTCAGAAGCTCCGGCAGGTGGTCGAACAGCTCTGCCACACCGATCGCGACCAGAAAGACCAGCAGCACCCGAACCCAGCCTTCGCGGAGCCCCTGGCTTCGGCGCAGTAAGCAGACGACAGCGACCGTCGTCGCCACTCCACAGGCCACACCGATGGCCATAATCGCCCCTCCGTTGCCAATAAATGGCTTGTACCAGCCGCCTTCGATCACACCGGTACACAGGCACGTTCCCGCCACGGCGGTGACAGCCCACCACGGGGTGTTCCGTACGAAAGCGACCAAACCCAGGCCCAGTGCCAGCCAGAGCCAGGCACTGAACTTCTCGAACAGGCCGGTGCCGTCCGCATACAGCCAGCGGTGGGTCGGATCACTCAACAGCGACGCCGACAGGGCTACGGCCAGAAGTGTGAGGACCAGCCCGACGAAGGTCGACCGCGCCGGCGCGCTTGCGATCCGATCCCTCACCGTCCCTCCAAACCAGTTGAGGTTCAGCAGCCGGTCCATCCGCGAACGGCAGCCGGTCCCGTTTTGGTCGGCGTCGCCAAACAACCGGGTTCGGCGCATCGGATCAACGGTTGTGCTTCCCGCTCCCTCGACTTCAGGCTTGCGGGCAATGACCTGAACTTCGATGGCCAGGCTCGACATCCCGGTCGCCATGGATCGGTTGAACTGGTACCACCAGTAATAGTTCTCCAGCGGCGCGAGAATGCCGCCGGACACGCAGCGGAATGCCTGGACTGCCTCGACCTCCAGGTCAGTGGTTCCGCCGATCAGTTCGACGAACGAGTGCCGGGTGAACACCTGGGCGTGGTCGCGTCGTTGCCCGGTGAGGTGATCGAGCCGGGGCACCAGGTGCCGTCGCACCGTCGCAACACCGGGCGGGAAGCTGGGCACGCCCAGGATCGCCATGCCGCCGGGCCGCAGGACGCGCGCGATCTCCGCCAGGATGAACTCGGGCCGGCTTAGATGTTCCAACACCTGTTCACAAACCACGATGTCGAAGGCTGTGTTGTCGTAAGGCAGCCCCTGTTCGACGTCGGCCAGGCGATAGTCCCAGCGATCGGCTTCGAAGAGGCGTTGCTGGCGCTTCGGGGCATTGTCGATGCCGGAAAAAGTCATGTCTTCATCAAGCCCCGCCGCCTTGAGGTACTGCAGCGTCCGGCCTTGCCCGGCCCCGACGTCCAGCAGCGACAAGGGCCGCGCCGGGCGAACTGCCTGCCGGTACGAGCGTACCGCGTCGACCAGACCCTGATAGCGGGCCAACCGCAGGTGGTAACGCCGCTTCGAAGGTTCGACGCCAAAAGCAAGTTTTTCAGGCATGGGCTTCAGCCTCTTTGTAACAGCCGCCACGGCAGACAGCGTGGATGTGGTTTGTTTCACGGAAGGATCTGGCGAGTCCGCTCGATGTTGCCGCTGCATTCACCGCTTCACAGGTGAAGACGCGGGAAGGGCGGCATATCAGGCAAAACTGGCAGAAGAAGCAGGCGGGGATGCGTCGGCGCTTCGGGCCAGGCTTGCATCACGGTGGCGTGCAGCCGGCGGAGAGGATCACAGGTTGCGTGCCGATGAGGATGGCCGTGGTTTCAACCATGATGGAGCGATTATAGACGTGGCCGTGCTTCACGTCACCCCTCCTTGTCGGGGTCGCTCTGCTGCGTTGTTGTAGCAAAGGCTTCTCCCCGCTACTCCTCGATCAGGACAACATCTTCGCCGTCCGCCGTCGCGAGGTGGTCACGCCACAGGTCGAGCCGGCCTCCGAGGTGCGGGGGCGTGAAGATGACGTTGAACCAGAACGGGCCGGCGGAAGGAATCGCCAGCGGGTCGAGGGTGCCGTCTTGCTGATTGATGATGTATGACTGGTAGCGCTGGTCGGCGACGTTCTCGAAGACCTCGGCGATCCGGGCCGGGTGCTGGCCGCACTTCTCGGCCTCCTCGCTGGAGAACTCCACCATCCAGATCGGCGCCCATTCGCTGGCCAGCAACGCGCGTGCGCCGGCGAGCACCTGCAACTCCACGCCCTCGGCATCGCACTTGATGAACGTCGGCGGGGTGAGCTGGCGGTCCGCAAGGAAATGGTCGAGCGTGACCAGCTTCGTACGATGTGTGGCGATGGCGTCGTCCACCTGCCCGAACGTGCCGCTGATCCAGTTGGGCGTCACCTGAAAGTCCGCTTCCCCGTCGCGGTCGGCCACACCCGCGTCCACTACTTCCAGTTGCGGATGCTCTCTGGCAAGCTGTTGAAGCAGCCGCACCAGTTCCGGGTTCGGCTCGAACGCCACCACCCGGCCGTCCGGCCCCACGCATTCGCTCAGCAGGCTGCTGTACCAGCCGACGTTGGCGCCGATGTCGATCACCGTGTCGCCGGGCTGAACGATGCAGCGGGCAAACGCGGTTTCCCATCGCTCGCAAGGGAACTCGCCCTCGAGCAGGTAGGGAATGGCGACCGGGTTGCGCAGGTCCAGGTAAAGCGTGCGCCCGTCCTGCATCTGCACCGGCAACTCATGCAGAGCTTCGCATCGCTCGGCCACCCGGCCGACCAGGTGGTCCATGTCCGGCCAGTCGACCCGCCGATGCATGAACCGGAAAAACCGCACCATCTCCGCCGTTGTAAGCTCATCCATGAAAGCTCCCTCCGGGCTCAGTGCTGACACTGGCACCGTCTCCGACGCGCGCAGGCCCGCGCCGTCGGCGCGACACACCGTCAACCGCGATCGAACCTGCTTCCCGTCGCGTGCCGCCATCCGGCGCAACAACAACCACGACAACGACGGCTCAGCGTCCGATCTCGGTCACAGGCATCACTTGTATGAAGATCAAGATCTTTTGCGCCGATCCAGCACCGGCGAAAAGCTCCAGCAACCCGCACCGCGACCTGCATGACTCCAAGCCGGGAAACCCATTTCCGTGTGGTTGGGCAGGTCGATGTTCGACGGCGGGAGCGAGGTACGGGTTGTCACTGGCAGCGTAGGCGGTTCCGTGGGGCGGGACAATGTTTTGCCCGATGTAATCCGGAATATCACGTCGTGAAACAGCCCTTCGACGCCTATCTCCAGTACTTTCCCTCAGTTGGGTGACGTCAAGTTGACTCATGGTTTGACAGCCGAAACCGCTGTGGCTAACGTGACCTTTCTTCACTGACATAGTCCGACGGTGGCTATGCCCTCGACCGCACCGCTGGCAGCGCCCACGTCGAAAAACTCACGGGAGTTAATCGATGGCGCTCAAGGTAGGTATCAACGGTTTTGGTCGAATCGGCAGGCTGGTGTTCCGTGCCGGTGTGCACGATCCGAACATCGAGTTCGTCGGCATCAACGATCTCGTCTCGCCGGACAACCTCGCTTATCTGCTGAAATACGACTCCACGCACGGGCGATTCACCGGGACGGTTGAAGCCCGTGAGGATGGGATCGTGGTGAATGATCGTTTCATCCCCTGCTTCGCCGAGCGGGACCCCGCCAGTCTGCCTTGGAGCAAAGTGGGCGCGGCGTATGTCGTCGAGTCCACAGGACTGTTTACAGACGCCACGAACGCCGCCAAGCACATTGAGGCGGGGGCTCGACGGGTCGTGATCAGCGCGCCAACCCGAACCCCGGACGTGGTGCCCACTTTCGTGCCCGGCATCAACCTCGGTGACTTCCATCAGCCCTCGGACAACGTGGTGTCGCTGGCAAGCTGCACCACCAACTGCCTGGCCCCACTGGCGAAGGTGATCGAAGATCAGTTCGGCTTTGAGGAGGGCCTGATGACCACCGTCCATGCCGTCACGGCCACGCAGCCGACACAGGACGGGCCATCGAAGAAGGATTGGCGCGGCGGGCGCAACGCTTACATGAACATCATCCCCGCAGCGACCGGCGCCGCCAAGGCCGTGAGCCTCGTGCTGCCCCAACTGCGTGGCAAGCTCACAGGCATGGCCTTCCGCGTGCCCACCGCCGACGTGTCGGTGATCGAGCTCACCGTCCGCACGACGCGCCGCACGAGCTATCACGCCATCTGCCAGGCCATGAAAGTCGCCAGCGAAGACTCGCTCAAGGGCATCCTCGCCTACACCGACGACGAGGTCGTCTCCAGCGACTTCATCGGTAACACGCACAGTTCGATCTTCGACGCCAACGCCGGGCTCAGTCTCAACGACCGCTTCTTCAAGCTCGTGGGCTGGTATGACAACGAGTGGGGCTATTCCCATCGCATTGTCGACATGCTCAAGTTCATGGCCGTGTCTGACGAGTTGCTGACGGCTGCTCCGCAGGCGGTTCCGACCTGATCCGCGCCAGTGCCCTGGGGTATCCAGACTCCTCCTGAACGGGCGCCGGCGCGGTCGGGCCGCCTGTCCGGCTCATGTTTTCTTTCAATATGCCCTGCTTGTTTCGATCTCCGCGAAACAAGTGTGTTGACCCAGTACGGCGGTTGCTTCACCAAGCGACGCCGAAGCGGATATGAGATGTGATGAAACTCGCCAACTTTCCTATTCACGAAGCGCCACGGATTGCCGCCAATGCGACGGCCAGCGTGGCCTATCTGACGATGCATGTGCTTCAAGCACGCCTGTTGATCATCTGCGAGAGCGGGCCCGACGATCCAGTCGGCTGGCTGGATGAAGCGGATTTGCTGGCCGCGGTGCACCGGCATGCCGACCAACTCGATCGACTGTCCGTCCAGCAACTAATGGTGCCACAGATCGACGCCTGCTATGCCCACCAGACGGTGGCTCAGGTTCAAGCTCTTTTGCGCGAGCGGTGCGCGCGGGTGCCGGCGGTCTTTGACGCGGAAGAACGCCTGCTGGGCGTGGTGCGTGCCGACGATCTGGAGGGCTCGACAATCGACCGCTCACGCACATCCACGTCTGATTTATCGCGGTTGTGATTTCACCGGCTGACAGGAGGATCTCACGTTATGACCCAACGAAACGAACTGCTTGCTCTGTACCGCATCGACCAGCAGATGCACGGCCTCGAATCCCGCTTTGCTGAAGCCCGCCGTGACGCTCTGGTGGAACAGAAGGCCACCGCGTCGCTGCACGCCGAACGCGCCGAGTTGACGGAGCAGGTCCAGAAGGCTCGGGCAAAGGTTTCGGCCGATGACAAGGAACTGGCTGAGTTTGACGCTCGAATGGCGGATTGCCGCCGGCGCATGCACGTGAGCAAGAGCAACAAGGAGTACCAGGCTCTGCTGCTGGAGGTCGATTCGCTGCGTTCGCAGAAGCGGGCATTCGAGGAGGCGGCGCTGGCTCACCTGGCGGAGACGGAAAAGCGGGAGGCGAGGCTCGCTCGGCTGGCGGACGCCCTTGACGAGCAGCAGCGCCGCGAACAGATGGCCGAGAAACGGTTGGCCCGGCTGCACGAAGAGCACGGCCACCGCATCGAGCAGCTTCGCGCCCAGCGGCAGGACGCTGCAGAACAGGTGTCGACCTCCGACCGAGCGCTCTACGACCGTCTCTTCGACAATTGCGATGGCGAACCATTTGCGGCCATTGAGGAGCAGGACCGCCGCAGCCTGGATTACAGTTGCAGCGGCTGCTTCCTCCAGGTGCCGGTGGAGCGTGTCAGCCAGTTGCTGTCGGGCACCGAGTTGACGCAGTGCCCCAACTGCACCCGTCTGCTATTCATAGACGAAGAACTGCACGCTTCCTTCATCGCACAACAGAACACCGCCTGAGCCACAGATGACGTTGCGCACGGCAATCACAGGAACGCATTGATGAACGCCAGCTTTGAAGAACTGGATTATCAGCAGACACCGCTGGGCGAATTGATTCTGCGACGGCGAGAATCCGTTTCGCTACCAAGTACTGTCGTGTACGAGGTGAAGCTCAACGGCGAATTTCTTATGTCCAGCCTGGTCAATGCGAGCGAAAAAGCAATGGCTGATCTCGCCCTTGCCCCACTGAACGATGAATCATGCGACGTGCTCATCGGCGGATTGGGACTCGGCTACACGGCCGCTACAGCACTGACACATAAGAACGTCCGCCGCGTTGACGTGATCGAATATATTCAGCCGGTGATCGACTGGCACCGCAACCGCGTGGTGCCGCTCGCCGACCAGCTGATGGATGATCCCCGGTGCAAGTTGATCCGTGATGACTTTTTCGACTATGTCGAAAAGGAACCAGCCGAGGATCAAAGCAGATATGACGTGGTTCTGGTTGATATCGATCATTCGCCAGAGGCATTGCTTGATTCACGGCATGGTCGTTTCTACACCCGAGAAGGCCTGCGACATTTGAAAACGCACCTGCGGCCGGGCGGCATCTTCGGACTCTGGTCTGCGGATCCGCCACCAAGATTGTTGCTTGATCTGTTAAACGAGGCGTTTGTTTCAGTGCACTCGCACAACATCAAGTTCTACAACTCGCTGCTGCATGTGCACGACGCGAACACCATTGTCGTGGCACAACTGCCATCGAAGGATGGTGCAACGTCGGCATGAAGCGACTCCGCGTCCTGATCCTGGCAAACCACGGCAAACCCGGCGTGACGGCAGCACTGCGGAAGATCCGTCGTTGGCTGGATGAATGCACGCAAGTGGTCGCGGAGCCGATGATCCGCCAGCTCACAGCCACAGCAGCCGAGCAACTTCCCGAGGCGGACCTGGGCCTGGTCTTTGGCGGCGACGGCACCATGCTGCAGCAGGCCCGTCTTTTTGCCGGCCGGCGCCTTCCGCTGCTTGGCATCAACTTCGGCAAGCTGGGGTTTCTGGCAGAGTTCACCGTGGACGAACTGGTGGGCTACTGGCCACGAATCGCCGCCGGGAAAATCCCCCTTAGCGACCGCATGATGTTCCGGGTCCTGGTGCGCCGTGCGGACGGGTCGCTAGGCAAAGCAATCACAGACGACAATCTGATCGCAATGAACGAGGCCGTTCTGGTGAGCGGCTCACCGCATCGAATGATGGACATGGAGCTAGGCATTCGTCCGCCACAAGGTGCCTCAACCGTTGTTGGTTTCCGAGGTGACGGCGCCATCGTGGCGACGCCCACCGGCTCTACTGCCTACAACCTCGGAGCCGGCGGCCCGATCGTGCACCCCGCGCTCGACGCCTTCTGCTTTACGCCGACCTGCACGAACAGCCTGAATTTCCGCCCGGTGATCGTTGGTGCGGATCACACGGTGTCGCTCACCATCAAGCGGGCTCAGGCTCCGGCGTCACTGGTACTCGATGGCCAGGTGTCGTTAGATCTGCACAAAGGTGACACGGTCGAAGCGCAACGTGCGACAACCTCACTCCGACTGATTTGCCATCCTTACGCGACCTACTGGCAGATGCTCAGCAGGAAGATGCACTGGATCGCGCGCCCCCGGTCGCACTGGTCACCGGTGCATAGCACAACCGACTCCTGTCAAAACAAGCAAGGATCAGGATCATGTACATGACGATGCGATGGTTCGGCACGGACGACCCGGTGCCGTTGGAAAACATCGGGCAAATTCCCGGTGTCGATGGCGTTGTCAGCGCCCTCTACGACATCCCCGTCGGCGACGTCTGGCCGATTGATGCTCTGATTAAACTCAAGGAAGAAATTGAGGCCGCCGGCCTGTCGCTGGAGGTCATTGAGAGTATCCCCATCCACGACTCAATCAAACTCGGCCGTCCTGACCGCGACGAGAAGATCGATGCCTACTGCCAGAGCATCGACAACATGGGGCAAGTTGGCATTCCCGTGCTCTGCTACAACTTCATGCCCGTCTTTGACTGGACGCGCACCAACCTCAAGCACCCGTTCAAGGACGGGTCGCATGCCCTAAGTTTCAGCTATGAAGCGCTCAGCGAAATCGACTTGAGCAAGGGCTCGAAGGACCTGCCCGGCTGGGCGAGAGCCTACGGTCCGGGAGAGATGGACTCGCTGCTGAACAACTACCGCCAGCTTAGCCGGGACACGATGTGGACGAATCTCGCCTACTTCCTGGAACGCGTGGTGCCGGTGGCCGAACGGGCGGGTGTGTTTATGGGCATTCATCCCGACGACCCGCCGTGGTCGATCTTCGGCCTGCCGCGCATCATCACTAATGAAGAGGCATTGGCACGCGTGATCGACATCGTCGACAGCCCTGCCAATGGCATCACGTTCTGCACCGGTTCATTGGGCGCCTCACGCCGGAACCACCTGGTGCGAATCATCAAGCGCATTGGACATCGCATCAACTTCGTGCATATGCGCAATGTCAAGATCACCGGCCACCACCACTTCCACGAATGTCCGCACCCCTCCCGCTTCGGGAGCATCGATATGCTCGACGTGATGAGCGCGCTGGTGAACATCGGTTATACCGGCCCGGTGCGCCCCGACCACGGTCGCATGATCTGGGGGGAGCAGGGGCGACCAGGCTACGGACTGTTCGACCGCGCCTTGGGTGTGATGTACCTGCAAGGCCTGCACGAAGCGGCCATAGCCAACGCCAAGCGCCTGACCGCCACAAGCAGCCCCGTCTAGCTTATTCATCAAGCACCATGTAGCGATATGACGCGTGATGGGAACGGCCATGGACAAAAAAGCAAAGAAACGTATTCAGTTGCTCAAGGACAAGCTGCAGAACCGGCGTCGACAATTGGCCAGCGCGAAGAAGCAACCCGACGACGCCGGCGAAGTGGAACGGCTGCAGCAGGACATTGCTCGCATTGAAAACGAGCTTCAACAGTTGCAAAGCTCCTGAGGTGGCATGGGCATGACGTCGCGTGTTTACCGCAGAATCGCAGCTTCCCTCGACCTCTGCGTCGAAGCAAGCCCCATCCGCAGCACAACAGAAGGTGATCTCGTGATCGAGCAACTTCCGCCGACAGATGAACAACGCCGACAGCGCTTCCGCGGCGCTTTGCTGGGTACAGCCATCGGTGACGCCCTCGGCGCGCCGTTCGAAGGTGCCACGCACGTCAGCCGACAGGCACTACGTTGGCGTCTGGAGCACCCTGGCCAGATGACCTGGACGGACGACACGCACATGACCATCGGCCTCGCCGAGTCGCTGATCGCCTGCGGCAGCTTCGTGGGAGCGCACATGGCTCGCCACTTTGCCGACCGGTACCGTGCCGAACCGTGGCGGGGTTACGGGGCCGGGCCGCCACAGATCTTTGCCGCTCTGGCACAGGGCGCTGCATGGAACGAAGCGGCCCGATCGTTGTTCAACGGCAGTGGCTCGTACGGCAACGGCGCCGCCATGCGCGTGGCGCCGATCGGATTGCTGGCATCGCACGATTTGAAGGTCGTGGCGGACTTCGCCCGCCAGTCCGCCTGCATCACGCATGCTCACGCGTGTGGGGTCGACGGGGCGGTCATGCAGGCCTGCGCCGTCGGGCTGCTCACAGACCATGCGACGAACCAGCCGCCGGATCGAATGCAATTGATCGAGGCGATCCGCCCACACCTGTGCTCCGATGCGTTCCACAACGCCCTGGATGAGCTGCTGCACCTTCCCGTGGACGCCGATCCGGAACAGGTGGTCGCACGGCTTGGGCACGGCATCGAGGCGGTCCACTCGGTGCCGACGGCGCTGTTCGCGTTTTTGCGTTCGCCCCATGATTTCGCGGATACTGTGCTGTTCGCGATCAGCCTTGGCGGCGATGCCGACACGATCGGCGCCATGGCCGGAGCCTTGGCGGGCGCTTACCTGGGCCAGCAAGGCATTCCTTCCATCTGGCGGGCCGAGGTGGAAGCCTCCCGCCACCTCGTGGAACTGGCGGATCGCCTTTTCGATCTTGTCGCGGCCAACCACTGAATGTGCCGGTCCACGCGGCGACTTGCCGTGTGCCCGGCCTTCTTCCAACGAGCGAGACGATGCGTTACCCCACAACAGACGGCTGCTTCAACCCGACCGAAGCCGACGAACGCAAGCACCTCGAGCAGGTGATCGGCAGGATTGCTTCGGAGCTGTCCGACTACAGCTCGAAGGTCAACGCGCGGCATGCCGAAGCGCGCGATCTGGTCGTCGACTTGCAGGAAAACAAGGCGGATATGGACCATGTCGAAAAGGCGAACATGCGGCAGTCGGTGACGCTGATGACGCGGGTCACCGAGCATGGCGTGGCGCAGCAGCGCCGCCTGGCCCGGCTGGTGGACAGCCCGTACTTCGGCCGCATCGACATCAGCACGACGGACCGCGACGACGTGCAGCCGATCTACATCGGCATCCACTCCTTCTACGACACCAAAGCCGAGGCGCAACTGGTGCACGACTGGCGGGCACCGATCGCCAGCATGTTCTACGAGTTTGAGCTGGGCCCTGCCCGCTTCGAGGCGCCGGCGGGGCAGGTGACGTGCGAGATTCTGCGCAAGCGCCAGTACCGGATCGAGCGCAAAGAGCTGCTGTTCATGCTGGAGACGTCGCTGAACATTCAGGATGATCTGCTTCAGAAAGAGTTGAGCCGGGCGTCCGACGACAAGATGAAGAACATCGTCGCGACGATACAGCGCGACCAGAACGCGATCATCCGCAACGACCAGGCGCACACACTGATCATCCAGGGCGCGGCCGGCTCGGGCAAGACGTCGATCGCGCTGCACCGGATCGCGTTTCTGCTTTACAGGTACAAGGACACCATCCGTTCGCAGGACATCCTGATCATCTCGCCCAACCGCGTGTTCGCGCACTACATCTCGCAGGTGCTGCCGGAGTTGGGCGAGGAGATGATCCAGGAGACGACGATGGAGGAGCTGGCCGGCCGACTGCTGGGCCCGCAGGTCAAGTTCCAGACCTTCGCCGAGCAGGTGTCGACCCTGTTGCACCAGCGCGATGCGCAGTATGCCGAGCGGGTTCAGCACAAGGCCACCCCCGCGTTTCTCAAGCAGCTCGACGCGTATATCGCCCACCTCCGCAGCGAAAACTTCAAGCCCACAAGCGTCATGGTCGGGCTGTATACCTACAACGCCCTGTGGATCGCCAAGCGGTTCATCCACTATCGATCCCTGCCGATCAGCGAGCAGATCAATCGGCTGGTCGCGGACATCGTGGACGACATCCACGAGCAGTACCAGAAGCGGATCACCGGCCCGGAGCGCGCCCAGGTGCGCGCCCAGATCAAGCAGATGTTCGCCCACACCACGCTCAAGGCGGTCTACAAGCACTTCTACACCTGGCTGGGCGAGCCGGAGATGTTCAAGCAGCTCAAGGGCGGGCGATACGAATACGCCGACGTCTTCCCGTTGATTTATCTCCAGCGGATCGTGGAAGGGACCACGCCCAACCACCGCATCAAGCACGTCGTCATCGACGAGATGCAGGACTACACGCCGGTCCAGTACCAGGTGCTCGCCAACCTCTACCCGTGCAAGAAGACGATCCTCGGCGACCACAACCAGTCCGTCAGCCCGGCCAGCGCCTCCTCCGCCGAGGCCATCGAGCAAGTGCTTCACCAGGCCCAGTGCATGTACATGCACAAGAGCTACCGCTCGACGCTTCAGATCACCGAGCTGGCGCAGACCATCCACCGCAACCCGAACCTGATCCCTATCGAACGCCATGGCGAACAGCCTGCCATCATCGCCTGCACCGATGCAAAGCAGGAAGTAGACCACCTCCGCGAAGCGATCGAAGCTTTCCATGAATCGGAGCACAACTCGCTGGGCATCATCTGCAAGACGCAGGAGCAGGCGGACTGGCTCTTCGAGTCGCTCGGAGACGACCGCCACCGCGTCCACCTGCTCGACGCCCGCAGCACGACCTTCAGCAACGGCGTCATGATCGCCACCGCCTACCTGGCCAAAGGGCTTGAGTTCGATCAGGTGATTGTCCCCTTCTGCAACGATGAGCAGTACCACAGCGTCATCGACCGGCACATGCTCTACGTCGGCTGCACCCGGGCGATGCACAAGCTGAGCCTGACCCACACCGCCGAGCCTTCGCGGTTCCTGGCGCCCGCCTTGCGTGGCCGCATAACAACCCAGCACCGTGCTCCTTATTAACCTCTACCAACCGCATCAAGGGCAACGCCGTTGCTTTCCTTGGCCCGATCTAGCCCTCCCTATGCACAACCCAACAATCAACTGATCTCGAACCGCCCGTTCCACACCTCTTACCATTTCCCCACCGGACACCGCTCGCCCGCCAGGCGCGTCTTGTGCTTGAGCCAGCA
>JBBDPC010000154.1:0-12580 GCA_040876735.1 Phycisphaeraceae bacterium
TTTTTTCTTCTCTGCGATCTCCGCGCTCTTGGCGGCCTCTGCGCGAAACTCTTTTGCCCAGCGCCAAGGCGGCTACGTGTCCGCCGCCATGCCGACGATCGGGATGCGCAGCCGGTCGGCCGCGGCGATCACCGCCGGCTTGTCGGCCAGGATCACCTGCCCGGCCGTCAACACGATGCACGCGCCGCCCGCCCGCTTGACGTTCTCCACCGTCTGCTCGCCCACCGTCGGCACATCGAAGCGCAGGTCCTTTGATGGCCGGGCGCCCTTGGCCAGCACCCAGCCGCCCGACCGGCACAACTGGCCGGCCCGCTCGATCATCGCGTCAGTGCCCTCGATCGCCTCCACCGCGATCACGTCGCGCTCCTTCACCGCCACCGCCTGCCCGATGTCCAGATCGTTCATGCGCATCAGCACCGGCCAGGCGAAGCGGATGTCCGCCCACTGCCCGCTCGTCGGCTGGCAGCGCGTCAGCACGCCTTCGCCGGCCATGTGTTCGGTGATGTATCGCGTCGTGTCGATCAGTTCGATCCCGTTGCGGTGCAGTTCATCCGCCAGCGCGCCCAGCAGCGTCTGGTTGCGTTTGTCATGCCGCAGCACACGGTACCACAGCCACGCCGCCCGCCGGTCGGGCATCTGGTGCAGCAGGCGCAGCGGCTCGTACATCCGGGCCTTGCGAACGTAGCCGACCATCACCGCTTCGCTCGCTCCCCACCGCCGCAGCAGCCGAATCCACCGGCCGAGCCGGACCACGCCCGCTTCGCCGAACGCGTCGCAATGCTGCGGCAGGTCCGCGTCGTACTGGTCCGCCAGGCCAAGGCAGACCACACGCCGGCCGGCGGCGCGGATGCCCTGCGCTTCGAGCAGCGGCAAGCGCCCGCCGCCGGCAATCAGTCCTATCGGTGCCGCATCCCGCGCCATTTCGGAATGATACTGCAAGCCGACTTTCAAAGTGGGGCAGGCGCCAACGCCCGCCGGTGGAAAGCATGGCGGTGCTGGCGGTCGACCGCCGGCCGATTGTGGCGATTGGCCGGGCAGCGCGGGCGGTCGCCAGCACCTTCTATTTGCAAGTTCATGCCTCTTTTTTTCGATTTCGGCGGACAAACGACTGCGGCGCGCGCATCGGTCGGTCGGCACGCCCCAATATGGGGGAGGCGCGCTGATGCTCCCGTGCTGGTCGGGCGTCGGCCGGGCGACGGAGACGCGAGACTGCCGCCCCCTGTCAGCCGCGATGACGCGGTCGCCCGCTGGAACCTGCCCTTTGACAAGTGGTTCATGTCGCATGAACGGCCAGGCCCGGCTCGACAGCGCGTAAAGCTGGTGTTGGCTGGCAGTTAGATGGCTCATATCGGCCCGGGAGAGGGAGCCCCCTGCCAACCGGTCACGGGCGGCTGGGCGGGACTGCAGTGGTTCAGCTCATCGGAGCGGTGTGGATGCCGGGGCGGGCCGGTCGGGAGCGGCGGGTCGGTGCGGAGCGGGCGGGTCGGCCGAGGGTCCATGGCAGGCGCCGCCACCAGGCGGGCGGCGTGAGCGGCGACCATGGCCGGGGGGGCCGGTGCAGCGTCCAGAGCGACCAGGCGTTCTCGGCGAGCAGAACGCGTCGGAACCGGCGTCGCCGGTAGCGATAGCGGATGTAAGGCTCGATCAGCCAGAGCGTGCCCAAAACGGCGGTGATGGCGGTGACGCCCATGGCCCAGACGTGCAGGGCGTTGCCCTCGCCGGCCAGGCCGGGCACGCCCAGCGGAACGGGCAGCGTGGGGGCCAGGGCCGGGTGCAGGCTTACCGCCAGCACGCTCAACGCCCAAGCCAGCACGTACCGCTTGCCTATCAGTTTCTGGAACAGCGCCGCGGGCATGCGGCGCGGCGTGGTCAGACTTTGCCGCATCTTCTCTCCCCTTGCCTTGCCCCGTGATCGCCCCGGCGAACGGGTCTTTCTCACTCAGTCGAATTCATCCATGCAATCTGTATGCCTCAAAGCACGCCGACGCCAATCAGGGATCACACCCATTCCCGGCTCGGCAGATCGGCCGGCGCGGCAGGAGAACGGGGTTGGGGGTTGGGAGTTGGGAGGTGGGAGGTGGGAGGTGGGAGGTGGGAGGTGGGAGGTGGGAGGTGGGAGGTGGGAGGAAAGTGTATAAGCCGAGGGCTGAGTCCGCGAAGCCCCGGATGCCCGAACGTCCTCCCCCGCCTGAGGCAATCGCTTGTTCCGCCTCTGGCCCGGCGCTATGATGGGTCCTTTTGGCCTCACTCCCATGCGGCAACCCCCCATGATCGCTGACCCTCCTGCCGACAATTCGCACCCCGGAACCACCCCCGGAAGCCGCCCCGGCCGAGCGGTCTACCTGGAAACGTTCGGCTGCCAGATGAACGTGCTCGACACGCAGCTCGTCCGCGGCCAGCTCCAGGGGCTCGGCTACCGTTTCGTGGATGACTGGAAACAGGCCGACGTCGTGCTCTACAACACCTGCTCCGTGCGTGAGCGGGCGGAGCAGAAGGTCTGGTCCCGCGTGGGTGAGGTGGGATTGTGGAAGAAAAGCGATCGGCCGGACGTCGTGCTCGGCGTCATCGGCTGCATGGCCGAGCGGGACGGGGCGGACATGGTCCGACGCCATCCGCAGATCGACCTGCTCTGCGGGCCCGGCGAGCTGGACAAGGTGCCCATGCTCATCGACAACGCCGTGAAGACCGCCCTGCCCGAGCGCGGCGGCGTGAAGGCGGCGGGCATGGCGCTGCAGGGCAACACGCACCGCCGATCGGCCACGCTCGCCGCGGCGGAGGAAGACCAGCTCGAACGCATCGACCTCTCCCGCAGCTTCAACCCGGACGACGAGCTTGCCGCCGGCCGGTCGGCGTATGTCCGCATCACGCGCGGCTGCAACAAATTTTGCACCTATTGCGTCGTACCTTTTACACGCGGCCGGGAAGTGCACCGCCCGCCGAACCACATCGTCGACGAATGCCAGCGCCTCGTCGACGCCGGCGTCCGCGAGATCACCCTGCTCGGCCAGACGGTGAACCATTACCACTTCGACACCGCCACGGCCGTCACCATCAACGGCACGGTGCAGCCGCAAGTCGGCACGGTCATTGCCCCCAACACGGGCACCGGCGGCCCGAGCCCGCGCTTCAACGATACGACCACCAGCTTCGCCCAACTGCTCGCCCGCATCCACGACGAAGTGCCGGCCCTGCAACGCCTGCGCTTCGTCACCAGCTTCCCCCGCGACTTCGGCAACGACATCCTCGAAGTCATGCGTGACCGGCCGCGCCTCTGCCGATACCTGCATATCCCCGTGCAGTCCGGCAGCAATCGCCTGCTCAAACTGATGAACCGCGGCTACACCGTGGAGGAATATGACGACCTGATCGCCCGGGTCCGCCACTATCTGCCTGACGCGGAGATCGCCACCGACATCATCTGCGGCTTCCCGACCGAGACCGAAGAAGACCACCAGGCCACCGCCGGCCTGCTCCGCCGCGGCGGATTCAAAAACTCGTTTATCTTCAAGTACTCCGCCCGGCCCGGCACGGTCGCCATGGACCGCTTCGACGACGATGTGCCCAATGATGTGAAAAAACGCCGCAACAACGAACTGCTCGCCATTCAAAGCGAGATCAGCACTGCGGTGCACCAGGCGTATGTCGGCAGGACGGTGCGCGTCTTCGTCGAGTCGATCAGCGCCAAGGCACGCAAGGCGGGCAACGGCGGCATGGGCGGCGTGGAACTGGGCTGGGAGCAGCCGGAGGAAGTGACGCAGCTCACCGGCCGAACCGACGGCGACCTGATCGTCTGCTTCGAGGCGGACCCGTCGCTGATCGGCGAGATCGTGGAGGTGCGCGTGGAGCGTGCCGCACCGCTGACGTTGTTCGGGCGGCGGGTGGGAGCGCGCTCCGCTGCGCTGCGCTGCGCGGCTAAGTAAAAAAAAACACGATTGCAGACTATGAACGAATCCCTGGCATCTTCAGAAGATGGCGCGGCGGCGCTGCAGGCGCAGAAGATCGACCTGTGGCCGGAGGCGGGCGATGCCACGTTGACGTTTTATCCTGCAGCCGGCGATGCGAGCGGCGCGACGGTGCTGATCTGTCCCGGCGGCGGCTATGGGCACCTGGCCGGGCATGAAGGGCATGACGTGGCCCGCTGGCTGAACGAACACGGCTACCACGGTGCGGTACTGCACTACCGCCTCGGGCCGACGCACCGCCACCCGGCGATGATCCACGATGCGCAGCGGGCAATGCGGCTGCTGCGTCACCATGCCGCCGCGTGGGGCGTGGACGGCGAGCGCATCGCGGTGATGGGCTTTTCGGCAGGCGGACATCTGGCGTCGTCGCTGGCGGTGCATCACTGGCGGTTCGCGTGTGAAGCGGACGAGTTGCGGGAGACGTACAGCGCCAGGCCGCAAGCGGCGGTGTTGTGCTACCCGGTGATCGACTTGGCGGGCGAGGCGGCGCATGCGGGCAGCCGGGAGAACCTGCTCGGGCCGGCTCCGGAGCCGACGCTGGCGGAGTTGATGAGCACACACTTGCAGGTGGATGCCCAGACGCCGGCGACGTTCGTGTGGCACACGGCGGACGATGCTGGGGTGCCGGTGACCAACGCGTTGCTGTATGCGGCGGCCTGCCGTGCGTGTGGTGTGGCGGTGGAGTTGCACGTGTATGAGTCGGGCCGGCATGGCCTGGGGCTGGCGAAGGATGAGCCGGCGGTGGCGACGTGGACGGGGCATTGCCTGGCGTTTCTGGGGCGGCACCTGGGGCGGGGGTGAAGGGGAGTGAAAAAGCCCACGGATAGAATCCGTGGGCTTCGGGGGCATGTCATTGGAGGCCGGTTGGGTTAGAACCGGATGTGGAAGCTGATGCTGGACTTGCTGTGGAAGCCGTGGCGGTGGTGCCGCACAGGCGGCGGGCAGTAGTAGCTGGTGCTGAACCGGTGATGTCGGCTGGTGCGGTGCCAGCGTGGCGCGGGGCGGTGGTGGTCGAAGTAGTGCTCGATGCGCACTGTCGGCCGGTTGTGGAAGGCGGGGTGTGAGCGGTGGTGGTGCCGGCTGATGATGTGGGCCGAGCGCGGGAAGTCGGGCTTGTGGTGGTAGCCGGCATAGCTGTGTCGGTGCTGGCGGTGGATGACCTGGGTCACGCCCACGGGCGGGTGATGGTCATGCACGGTGGGGTTCACAAACACCCTTGGTGTCGCCGAGGCGAGCCGGTGGCGTGGGTCGGGATGGCTGACGGCGTCATGCAGCGCCGGTTCGCGGTCGTGGATGACCACGCTGCCGTGGCCGTAGCTGGCGGCGAGCCGGGCGGTGCTGCGTTCCACCTCGTCGACGTGCCGGCGGTGATGCTGCACGCGAGCGGGCTCGTGGTGAATCCGGCGCGGCTGGGCAACACTGACGCGGCGCTCGCCGTTGACCTGGTACTCGTAGGCCGGCGTGCTGCGACCGGCGTTGCGGAGCGCCTGCACGGCCGCGGCGGCGCGGTCCTGGTCCGCCTGCACCGATCGGACGGCACGCTCATGCGCGGAAGCCTGCATGGTGGTGCGGGCAGGGTTCAGCCGCTCGGTCGCCCGCACGCGTTCGGTGCGGAGCGGGCTGTCACCGCTCTGGGCGAAAGCGGGGACTGCGGCGAGCATCGACAAGGCCAGCATGCTGACCAGACAAATCGAAGGTCGCTGTCGCATCGCGGTTTCCTTTCGTGACGGTGCCGGGGATGCACTTTCGCCCCTGCTTGCTTAACGCACAACATTGTCGGTCTATTCCCTGGCCGAAGCAATCTTTTATTCAAGGCGGCGAGTTGGCCGTTGGCAAGGTGGTTTGCGCGGCAGGTGGGAAAATGTACAGATGGCGGAATGGGGAAACGGGGGAAGGCGGTATGATGGAATGCACCATGTCAAGCACCACAATTCTTCACACGGTGGCGAAGTATGTACGACCCGAACTGGCGCACGCGCCGCACGCGGTGCTGGACGGCCGGCGGCGGATTCCGTGTGGCTGGGGCGCGTTCGCCGTGCTGCCGGAGGAGGCGAGCGAGACGGCCCGGCTAAGCTGGCCCGCCAGCGGGCCGGGCGACCGGGCAAGCCGGCTGCGGGTGACGGTGGCCAGCGACGATCGCGAGCGCAAGCAGTTGCGCGTGGCGTTGGCGGGCGACGGGCGCACGCTGGGCACGGTGGACATCCGCTACGGGACGGTCTTTCAGCCGTTCGAGCTGGCACTCTCGGCCGAGCAGACGGCGGCGGCGATCGCCCAGGGGCTGGCACTGTCGTTGAGCGAGGGCATGAGCCCGCTGTGGCTGCTGTACGACCCGGAGCCGCGCAGCACAGGGCACACCGTGCTGCTGCCGCACCTGCTGATCGAGCCGGACGCGGAGGCGGAGCCTGAAGACCGGCTGGGCGCGTTCTTCAAGCGCGTCGCCTCGCTCGCCTCGGTGCAGCAGTTCGGCTGGATGGAGGGGTGTGTGCTGGAAGGACTCGAGGCGATCGCCAACAGCCCGGCCAACCCGGCGCGAGCGCAGCGGGCGGCGGCGGCGGTGCAGGCCCACCTGGCGCTGTTCTTCCCCGGCTCGCAGATGGTCTACGAAGACCCGCGCGGCAACGTCGCCGACGGAGCCTTCCACACCATCGAAGCCACGCTCATGGCCGCGCCGCTGGCACGCCATCGCCCGGAGCACCCGGCGATCGAGCTGGCCTTGCAGTTCTGGAACCAGCGGCGGAACGGGCGCGACGTCATCGCCGACGGCCAGACCGTCTCGGCCGAGGGGAACCTCACCGTCGCCTACCCCATCAGCGTGCTGGCCCGCCTGCGGCAGGACCGGCGTCTGGCGCGGCTCGCCGCGGCGCAACTGCTGGGTCGGCAGCGCCGGCTGCGCGTGGGGGACGATCTCTACCTTCGCCACGATGCGGCCGACGACAGCCGCAGCTATCGCAACTGGGCGCGCGGCGTGGCGTGGTATCTGCTCGGGCTGACGCGGACGATCATCGAACTGGACGACTGGACGCACGCCGGCTCGATGGAGCCGTTCAAGGACGAGTGCCGGGTGGTGGGCGAGTGGGCGATTCGGCGGCAGCGCGAGGATGGCTTGTGGGACTGCTTCCTGCACCGGCCGGAGACAGAGGTGGAAACGTCCGGCTCGGCGGGGATCGCCGCAGCGCTGGCACTGGCGGACCGGCACGGGTTCGGCCCCGAGGGCGGCGAAGCGGCGGCATGGCGGGCGTTCGAGCAGTTGCAAATACACCTGACGCCGGACGGCCTGCTCGGCGGCGCGTCGCAGTCGAACAAGCCCGAAGGCGGTGAGGCCCTGCAACGCTCGGGCTACCGCACGGTCAGCCAGGCGGGCATGGGGTTGATGGCGCAGCTTGCGGTGGCACTGGGGCGGTGAAGCTCTTGCAGGGCGGGGTTATCGCGCCGCATCGCCGATCGCTTCGCCCGCCGCTTCGAGGTCTTCACCCACGCCTTCGAGCGTGTTGCACCCCGTCAGGGTGAAAGCCAGCGCCAATGCTGCCGTCCACACCGCCAGCCTGCCGCCCCACCTGCATGCTCTGTTCATCGCTTCCGCTCCTGGCCCATGACGCATGGACGTGCCCGATCGTCAGCCATCTGCCAGCCACCGCCCGGGCACGCCCATGTGCAGCGGGGTCCAGCCTCACGGCCGAAACTCCTGGGAAACGTCCTGAATCCCTTCGCCAACCCACTGGGTGTCCCGGCCGACGCCTTCGACGGTCCCGCACCCCACCGTCGCCGCGCCGAGTAGCATCACAAACGTCAAAGCGATCGCTTTCTTCAGCATCGCTCAGGCTCCTTATCGGCTGGACAACGCATCCACTTCGGGCACGCTGCCAATGCACTGTGTGATCTCCCGAAGGAGACGCCCACGAAGCCTGTCGCCCTTGATGCCGAAATTATATACCCGTTAATTCCCGCCGCGGCTGTCTTTAACCGCTTTGACAAACTGCTCGGCCAGCTTCGTCAGCCCCGCCCAGTCGCCCGCGGCGATCAGGTCCTTCTTCACCAGGGCCGAGCCCACGCCCAGGCAGCGGGCACCGGCGGCGAACCAGTCATCCACCGTGTTCAGATCGACCCCGCCGGTGGGCGTCAGCTTCAGGTGCGGCATCGGGGCGAGCACGTCCTTGAAATACTTCGGGCCAAAATGGTTGGCGGGGAAGACCTTGACCAGGTCCGAGCCGGCCTCGAAGGCGGTGAGAATCTCCGTCGGCGTCAGCGCCCCCGCCAGCACGGGCTTGCCATGCTTGTGCGACGCCTGCACCACCTCCGGCTTGAACACAGGCGACACCACGAACTGCGCCCCCGCTTCCACCGCCGCGTCCACCGTCTTCGCATCCAGCACGCTGCCGACGCCGATCAGGCAATCGTCGCCCAGCTCTGTCGACGCGGCCCGGATCGCCTCGATCGCACCCGGCGTGGTCATGGTGATCTCCGCCACGGTGACGCCACCTTTGACCAGCGCCCGGCAGGTCTCGATCAGCCCGGCATTGCTGGAGGCGCGGATGATCGCCACCAGCCCCGCCTGCTCCATCCGCTCAACCATCGCCTGCCGCTGCTGCTCGCTCATGCTCTGCCATGCCTTTCTGATTGCGTGAGGATCTACTTGAGCCGCCGTTGTAGTGCAGCCGGGGGCGGGTCGCAAGGGACTGATTTTTGACCGGATCACAGGATCGGGCCGGATCGACGGGATGCGCCTGGAGGACTCAGGAAATCACGAAGGACACAAAGAGCACGAAGAGCACGAAGAAGCAAAAAAAGCGTTTTTAATTTTCTTCGCCTGCTTTGTGTTCTTCGTGTCCTTCGTGTTCTTTGTGATGAATGGGTGTTTCGTAAACGTCAGATGCCGTCATGCCCATCCTCCCCATCCCGCCGATCCTGTGATCCGGTCGAAACTCGGTCACCTTGGACCCACGAATTCCGCAAGCGACTTAGACGGTGTCGCGGTCGGCGCGTTCGATGTCGGCGCCGAGTTGCTGGAGGCTGAGTTCCATGCGTTCGTAGCCACGGTCGAGGTGGTAGACGCGGTTGATGACGGTCGTGCCGCGGGCGGCGAGGCCGGCGAGCACCAGGCCTGCCGAGGCGCGGAGGTCGCTGGCCATGACGGGTGCGGCGATGAGTTCGCGCACGCCGGAGACGAGGACCGTCGGGCCGGTGCGGACGAGGTCGGCCCCCATGCGGGAAAGCTCGGCCACATGGAGGAAGCGGTCGGGAAAGATCTTTTCCGTGATGATCGAGTTGCCGTCGGCGAGGCAGAGCAGGGCCATCAACTGGGCCTGGAGGTCGGTCGGGAAGCCGGGGTGGGGCTGGGTGACGACGTGGACCGGCTGAAGGCGGCGCTGCGTGGCGACGCGGACGGTCTGAGGTGCGGAGGAAATGGCGGATGGCGTGGGAAGCGTGGCGGCGGCGGCTTCGGCTTGCCCGTCCGCGCCCGGCCAGACTGGCTCGGCCGTCTCTTCCGCTTCCACTTCGATGCCCACCGCCTTGAGCCGGTCGAGCAGTGCGGTGAGGGCGAAGGTGGGGAAGTTTTCGATCACGACGTCGCCGTTGGTGATGGCGGAGGCGATGACGTACGTGCCCGCCTCGATGCGGTCGGGCAGGACGGCGTGTTCCGCGCCGTGCAGGGCGTCGACGCCTTCGACGGTGATGCGCGGCGAGCCGGCCCCGGTGATGCGGGCGCCCATGGCGTTGAGCAGGTTGGAGAGGTCTTCCACCTCCGGCTCGCAGGCGGCGGACTCGATGACGGTCGTGCCTTTGGCGAGCGTGGCGGCGCAGAGGATGTTGGCGGTGCCGAGCACGGTCGAGCCGTTGGGCCCGCCGAGGAACAGGTGGCAGCCGGTGAGCCCTTCGGGCGGGGCCTCGGCGACGATGTAGCCTTCGTCAAGGGTGATACGTGCGCCCAGCGCACGGAGGCCGCGCAGGTGGAGGTCGACCGGGCGGTCGCCGATGGCGCAGCCGCCGGGCATGGAGACGCGGGCCTCGCCGCGGCGAGCGAGCAGCGGGCCGAGCACGCAAATGCCGGCTCGCATGGTGCGCATGATGTCGTAGTCGGCTTGCGAATGGCTGTCGCTGGTGGTCTGGAGCTTCAGCGAGCGTTTTTCCGGCTCCGGGCCGTCGCCGGTGCGGGTCACCTGGCAGCCAAGCGAGACGAGCAGCTTGCCCATGGAGCGGATGTCGGCGAGGTCCGGCACGTCGTGAAGCGTGACAGGCTGGTCCGTGAGCAGTGCGGCGGCCATGAGCGGGAGGCTCGCGTTTTTTGAGCCATGCACGCGGAACGTGCCGCGCAACCGTTTGCCGCCTTGAATGACGAATGCGTCCATGCGGGATGTTGTCGCAGATTCACTGCGGCACGGCAAGCGGGGGGATCAGCCACGAAGGCGTGACGGGCATGAAGAAAGACAGCAAAAAACGCCAAGACGCCAAGTTGCCAAGTTGCCAAGTCGCCAAGAAGAGAGAAGCATGTGTTATTGAGCTTTGAGCCGTTAGCTATAAGCCTTCAGCCAGAATGCCCCCTCCGTTCGGCTTATCGCTGGCTAATCGCTTAAGGCTAACTGCTCAAAGCTCAATAGAGGAGAGAGCGTCAGTCCAATAGCCCCACGCGGGAGCGTGGGGTTTTGGATCGGCGGACGCCTTGAACCCCACGCTCCCGCGTAGGAATACTGGATTCACACTCTCACACCTTCTCCTCTCATACCCTCTCTTCTTGTTTCTTCTCTTCTCACTTCTTCGTGCTTATCTTCGTGCCTTCGTATCTTCGCGGCTCTGCCTTTTTCTTCTTGGCGTCTTGGCAACTTGGCGTCTTGGCGTTTTTCTTCTGCCTTTCTTCGTGCCCTTTGTGTCTTCGTGGCTGACTTTCAGCTCACTCGGCCGACGCGGGCTTGAAGTCGAGGGAGGCGGAGTTGATGCAGTAGCGCAGGCCGGTCGGTTGCGGGCCGTCTTCAAAGAGGTGGCCAAGGTGGCCGCCGCAGTGTTTGCACAGCACTTCCACGCGGGTCATGCCGTGGCTGGTGTCGCGTTGGAGGTCGACGTTTTCGCTGTTGGCGACGTCGTAGAAGCTGGGCCAGCCCGTGCCGGAGTCGAACTTGGCGTCGGAGGGGAACAGTTCGGCCCTGCAGGCGGCGCAGACGTATGTGCCGGCTTCGTCATGCTTGTTGAACCGGCCGGTGAAGGGCTGTTCGGTGCCTTTTTCGCGCAGGACGCGGTACTGCTCGGGCGTGAGCTGCTCGCGCCACTTGGCGTCGGTTTCAGCGTCGCGGGCTTCGGGGGCCATGGGCGGGATCTCCATGAAAAGGAGGCAAGTCTGGTCGTAAACGGTTTCGGCGGACGCGGCGGCAGCGGCGGGCTGGACCGGGGGAGCCTGGCGGGCTTCGGGCTCACAGCCGAGCATCGCCACGCCGACCACCACAGGCAGAAGGCGGGCCACGGCTGGCAACAGGCGTCGGGTCGGTTGCAACATGACGGCTGCTTTCACAAGGAACATTTGCGGCGACGGCCCGGCTGACCGGTAGACTGAACCACGGGACAAGCCGGTTTATTCTAGACAGGATGCCCCATGGGCGAAAAAATGCTCCGCCATTCGGTCCTGTTCGCCATCGCGGGCCTGCTCGGGTGCCTGTCGCTGTCCGCCACGCCGGCGATCGGCCAACCGCAGCCGCCGTTGGATCTGTCGCTGGACGAAGCCATCTTCGAGTCGGTCACATGGGTCGACCCGCGCCCGGACGACGTGCTCTACCCGGTCAACATCAACAACTGGTGGGGCCTGATGAACCGCCGGGGCGATCTGGTCGTCTACCCCCACTTCGACTGGACCGACTACGCCTGGGAGGGTCGGCTGCGGGCGGTCAAGCATGGTCGCACGGGCTTCATCGACGGCCGGGGCGCGTGGCTGGTCGACCCGATCTTCCCCTACGCCGACCGCTATGCCGACGGCTATGCCATCGTCGGCGACGGCGAACGCTTCGGCTATCTCGACAAGACCGGCGACCTGTTCCTGCCCATCGAACTCGACGGGGCGCTGCGCTTCCGCGAAGGCTTCGCGGCGGTGCAGCAAGGCGAGCGCATCGGCTTCGTCGACCGCCGGGGCGAACTGGTCGTGCCGTTGCAATTCGCGCGGGCGCGGTCGTTCTTCAACGGCATGGCGATGGTGCAACTGCCCGACGCGGGCGACCGGTCGGGCATGCTGGGCTTCATCGACAAGCGCGGCGAATTCGTCTTCGCCGACCTCGAAGGCAAGCTGACCGACCTCGGTGACTTCCGCGACGGCATGGCACGGGCGCAGGCCGGAGGTGCGTGGGGCTATCTCGACCGCCGATTCCAGTTCCACATCGAGCCGGCGTTCGAGGAGGCGGGCGACTTCGTCGACGGCGTGGCCCGGGTCAGGCGCGACGGCAAATGGGGCTATATCAACAAAACCGGGCAGATGGTCGTCGAGCCGCAGTATGACCGGGCGACCGACTTCGCCCACGGGCTGGGCATGGTCGTGGAGGGCGACGGCCACGGCTATGTCAACCGGACGGGGGCGGAGCGGATCGCGCTGGAGTTTGCGTGGGCGTTGCCGTTTTTCCGCGACCTGGGGCGGGTGGCGCAGCCGCCGA
>JBBDPC010000155.1:0-12511 GCA_040876735.1 Phycisphaeraceae bacterium
GCGCAACCCGAACAAGCGCCGTACCGCGCCTGCGAATTATTCGCGATGCGTATCATCGGTCCCGTAGGCTTCCGCTAGTGCGTGGAGCCGGTCGGTTGTGTGACCTTCTTCATCAGAGACAAGCCCCAAAGCCCGCAAACTCGAAAACAAATGCGAGTTCATCGTCTTGTTCGGCTGCCCCAGTTCCGAGCGAACCAGTTGCCTTGGCACCCCTTCGCGCGAACACTTGGCGATGAGTCCAAGGAACGGAGGGGCCGTGCCATATGCCAGTTTGGGGCGACCGCGCCTTCTGGGGTGTGCGTCGTCTTTGTTTGACATGCCAAAATTGTACGACAGACTTGAACATACTCCAAGCGTAATCGAGACGTGCTAGGATTTTGTCTGGGTGGTGTGTTCGCCCGCCGCCGATGCCCCTGCCTCAAACGCTGCTCTTAGAAGTGTACGCGTCCGCTCGTCCACCTGCTGCACGCCCTTGGACCACTCGGCCCATGCCTGCTCCAGGTCGGCGGGTAGCGGCTGCTCGTGCTTGGCCGTGGCATCAGACACGACGCGGTGGCCGGTCTGGTTCGGATCGCTGCTGTTCTGGTGGTTGGCGTTCATGCCCGTATTGTAGTGGCGGGCATGGCGGGTCAGAAGTGAGCCGGGATTTCAAAGTATACCACTACCCGTTTTCAAACCGTGGGCTTCTGCACATGGACAACATCAGGATCCCGGAAGCTCCAGATCGCCGCGCCTTCTTCAAAATGCTTCAGGATGTAGTGCACCACGTTGACCTGGTACGGCCGATCGCGGATCGGCACGATCTTGCCGCGGCGGGCCCAGATGCCGCCCGGTTGCACCAAGCCCGCCGCGGCGAGGGATTTGGCGGATTCTTTTTTGGCAATGCCCATGTAGTGGCGCGGGGGATCGTTGATCGCTGATGTCCGAAGCCCACGTTTTGAAAACATGGGCTTCCCCTTTTCGGGCAGCCTCACCAGAACATGTAAGTGCATGCTCCCCACCGCGATCGCCAGCACTTCCAGTGCATGCACCGTCACCAGTGCATGCTGAATCGCCCGCACCGCCGCCTCCCGCGCTTCCACTGACAACACCACCGGCTCGCGCTTCATCAAGCCGCGCGCGTGGTCGTGCCGTGCGTCGTATTTGCCCTTGGGCGGTGGGCTTTTGTAATCGCCTTCCACATGTTCGCGATGATCCCGTGTGCGGAACCCCCGGCCGTCGCCCGGCAGCCACGTGCCATAGGTGTTGGCCATCAGGTGGTGCCAGCCGTGCCATGCGGGCATTGTGAGTCTCCATCCACTTCACCCGAAGCCCACGTTTTCAAAACGTGGGCTTCAGCGCACGTTCATCGCCTCGGCGACGATGGCGCGCAGCAGGCGGGCTTCGAGATAGGGGTCGCGGCCGACGGGTTCCCAGTAGTGGGCGGTGATGCCGCGACGCTGCCACTCGGCGGGCACGGCGTCGAGCGTGCTGAAGACGTTCTGCCGACTGGACCCGGTCAGCCGACGCGTCGGCTGCACGCGACGCTCCATCAACACTTCCACGCGCAGCGCGTAGTCGCCTTCGCCTTCCGCCTCGGCCGGTTCGAGGAAGACGGTGACCGTCCGCCGCAGGTGGTCGAGCGTCGACTGCCACGCCTGCGCGGCGGTGGTGTTGTCGGCCTGCCAGAACTCGATCGCAGTGGGCGCGTCGTCCGGCCGGGTGACCACTTCGCCAAAGCGGTAATCCTGCTGATCGACCCGGAAGCCGTGGTCGCGCAGCACGGCGATGCTCGCGTCATACATGCGGTCATACTCTTCGCTGGCGATCGGCAGCGGGTTCGGTGCGTCGACGACGGCGCGCTGGCAGCCGGTCAACAGCAGGGCGAACACGACGATGGCGGTGCGGATGAGCATGGCCAAAAGTGTATCGCGAAACCGTGGGTAGTGGTGTACTTTGCTTTCCTGGTGGGGCGGGCGTCTCGCCCGCCGTTCGGTCGAAGACCGAATACGCTGTTGGCCCTTCGGGCCAATGGCGGGCGAGACGCCCGCCCCACCAGGAAAGTATCCCACTACCAAACCGTGGGGGTTGGCACTTGGGCATTTCGCCGCGTCGCAAGCGACGCGGCGAAATGATTTAGACGCCGAGCTTTTCCTTGATGCGTTCGGTGACGAGCTTCGGATTCGCCTGGCCCTTGCTCAGCTTCATGATCTGGCCCATCAGGGCGCCGACGGCTTTGAGCTTGCCGGCCTTGATGTCTTCCACGGCCTTGGCGCTCTTGGGGTCGCTGAGCACCTGGTCGATGTAGCCGTCGAGCGCCCCGGTGTCGGAGACCTGGAGCAGGCCGTGCTTCTCGGCGAGCTGCTCGGCGGTGTCGTCGGAATCGAGGCAGTGGCCGAACAGCTCGTCGGCGGCGCTGGAGCCGATCTTGTCGGCGGCGAGCAGGTCGGCGATGCCCTTGACCTGGCCGGGCGTGATGCCGAGGTCGTCGATGCGGACGCCGCGCTCGTTGGCGCGCTTCGCGCCGTAGTTCAACAGCAGCGCGGCGGCGCGTTTGGCGTCGACGTCGGTGGCGAGCACCTGCTCATAGAACCGGCAGACGCCGGGGTCGTCGATGATCGCCTGCGCGTCCTTGGGGTTCAGGCCCAGCTCGTGGACGTACCGCCGTTGCAGCTCCAGCGGCAGTTCGGGCTGGATGGCTTTGAGTTCGTCCAGCCAGGCGTCGTCGACGTTCAGTTCGACAAGGTCGGGATCGGGGAAGTAGCGGTAGTCGTGGGCTTCTTCTTTTTCGCGCTGGAGGATGGTGACCATCTTGACGTCATCCCAGCCGCGGGTGGACTTGGCGCCGCTGGCCATCACCTTGCCGGTCTCCAGCCAGTCGTCGACCTGGCGTTGGTGTTCGTAGGCGATGGCGTTGTAGACGGCGCGGAAGCTGTTGAGGTTCTTGATTTCGACGATGGGGGTTTTGAACGTCTGCCCGTCTTTTTCGATGATGACGTTGATGTTCGGCTCGAAGCGCATGTGCCCTTTTTGCATGATGCCTTCGGAGACGCCGAGGTGTCGGCAGATGTTGCGCAGCGTCTGGCCGAACATGACGACCTCTTCGGGCGTCTCGAAGTCGGGGTAGGTCACGATCTCCAGCAGCGGGGTGCCGGCCCGGTTGAGGTCGACGATGCTGTGGTCGATCGTGCCGCCGCCCGGCGCTTCGTGCAGCAGCTTGCCGGCGTCTTCTTCAAGGTGAGCGCGGATGATGCGGACAGTCTTGGTGGGGGCGTCGGGGGCGTCGGACGTAGGAATCTCGACCGCGCCTTCTTCGCACAGCGGCATGTCGTACTGGCTGATCTGGTAGTTCTTGGGCAGGTCGGGGTAGTAGTAGCTTTTGCGGTCCCACTTGGTGCGCTTGGCGATCTTGCAGCCCAGCGCCAGGCCGACCTGGATCGACATGCGGACGGCTTCGCGGTTGATCACCGGCAGCACGCCGGGCATGCCGAGCACGACCGGGTCGGTGAGCGTGTTCGGCTCGGCGTCGTAGTAGTCGGGGTGGGCGACGTTGGGCGCGCTGGTGAACATCTTGGAGCGCGTGGCGAGTTGGACGTGGACTTCCAGGCCGACCTTGAGGGTGGCTTTGAGGTCCTGGTGGGTGGTGGTTGCGGGCATGGCGGTCTCGGGATTCGGGATTCGGGGTTCGGGATCGGGGGCGGGCCCTGCCGCAATTGTAACGGTGTCTTAAGGCTGGGGCGGGTCGAGGGGGAGATAGACGGCCAGTTCACGGCGGAGGGCGGCGGCGTTTTCCGGTCGGCCGCGCATCCAGAGGTGGGGGCCGACGAGCTGCGGCAGGGGGGCCGCGCCGCTCAGCGCGTGCAGGGCGGTGTTGCGCTCCGGCTGCTGCTGCACCCAGGGGTCGGCCAGGGCGGCTTGCAGGGCCGCTTCGCCGACGAGCTGCGCGGCATTGGCGCGGGCGTCGGCGAGGGTGCGCGTCTGCTCGGTGTTCACCATCCAGTGGTCGAACGCTTCGTATTGGGTGGCGTCGGCCCGCCAGACGGCCAGGGCGAGCTTCGCCAGTTCGCACGCATCGCGGTGGGCGGGGGGCGTGTCGTCGTAGAGCGGGTGGCAGTCGGCGTCGAGCGGAACGGGGAGCATGACAATGCCCAGGCGGTCGCCCATTTCGGTGCGGACGGTGTCGAGTTGGCGGTGCATGGTGCGGCAATGGTGGCAGGTGTAGTCGTAGAGGTAGACGAGCAGGTGGTCGGCGTCGGGCGAGCCGAGCACGGGCTGGTCGTGGGGCGTGAGGCGGATGCCATGCTCGCCGGCGGCGATGGCGACCTCTCGGTCGGGGCCGGGCCCGCTGTCGCCGGTCATGCCCCAGCCGCGCGGCATGTCCACGCCTGGCGGGGCCGTCATCACCTGTCCGCCGACCAACGCCACCAGGCCCAGCATCGCCACCATCGCGCTCTCGCCCAGCCGCTCACGGTTCATCACCTCGCCGCGCATCCGCCAGAGCATCACGCCCGCCACGGCCGCGGCCGCCAGCCCCAGCGCATGCGTCGAGGTGCAGTAGACGCAGACGGCGCCGATCTTCGCCACCTGCAGCAGGACGAACCACGCCGCCGCCCCCGCCGCCGCCAGCGCCGCGGCCGCCAGCACCGCCGCCGCCAGCCGCCGCTGGGCGACCGGTCGGCCGGGCCCGACCTGCCAGCTCATCGCCAGCATCAGGGCGTAGACCCCCATCGCCGGCGCCGCCACCGGCACGCCCAGCCAGTAGGCCCACCGGCTGCCGAGCACCGCGCCGCAACCCGACGTCGGCGAGCAGCCGGGCAGGGCCGGCCCCTGTGCCAGCGACTCGACCAGCAGCAGCCCGCAGCCGGCCAAGGCCCCCAGCGCCAGGGCGCGCAGCAGCCAGAGCATGACGCTGTGAGACGGTTCGGGATGGGGTTCAATGGGATCCATAAACCGTTCGTACTCCGGACGGGTCACTGAAGTGACTCGTCCGCGGGGTCCAGTACGTTACCTATCTGTTGCCGGGTCGCGCAGGCCCAGTTGTTCAAAGGCGCGTTGGCGGAGCAGGCAGGAATCGCAGTGGCCGCAGGGGCGTGCGCCCAAAGGGTGGGCAGGGTCGGGTTGGGGGTCGTAGCAGGAGTGGGTCAGGCCGTAGTCGACGCCGAGGGCGAGGCCTTGCCGGATGATTTCGATTTTGGGCAGTTCGATCAGGGGTGTGTGGACGGTGAGCTTGTGGCCTTCGACGCCGGCGCGGGTGGCGAGGTTGGCCATCTGCTGGAAGGCGGCGATGTAGGCGGGCCGGCAGTCCGGGTAGCCGGAGTAGTCGACGGCGTTGACGCCGATGAACACGTCGCCGGAGTCGAGCACTTCCGCGAGGGCGAGGGCGTAGCTGAGGAAGATGGTGTTGCGGGCGGGGACGTAGGTGACGGGGATGGCGGTCTGCGTGGCGTCGTCGGCGCGGTCTTTGGGCACGTCGATGTCGGCGGTCAGCGCGCTGCCGCCGAAGGCGCGCAGGTCGAGGGTGGCCCAGCGGTGGGAGGCGACGCCGACCTGCGCCGCGACGCACCGGGCGGCTTCGATCTCCACGCGGTGGCGTTGGCCGTAGTCGAAGCTCAGGGCATGGCAGGCATAGCCCTGCTGGCGCGCCATGGCCAGCACGGTCGCCGAGTCGAGCCCGCCCGAGACCAGCACGACGGCGGGGGGGGCGTTGTCGCTTGGTTCAGGCATCGAAACGTTCCGCGCTCAGTTTTCACTCGGAGCCCACGTTTTGAAAACGTGGGCTTCTGTGGTTACTCATCTTTCTTTGACTCGTCCTCGTCCGCGTCCTCCGGCTCGACGCGCGTGATCACCACTGTCCGCGCCACCAGGTCGCCCAGCCGTTGCCGGTAGGGCCCGAGCACGAGCAGGATCAGCAACGGCCACGCCACCAGGTCGAAGCTCTTGAGCCCGTTGCGCACGAGCAACTGCCACACGCGCGGCCGACCGCCCGCCAGGTCGCTCACCCGCATCCCCAGCAGCGCCTTGCCCAGCGTCCGCTGCGTCAGCAACTCGCTCAGCGTCGTGTAGGCGACGAACAGGCCGATCACCAGCACGCCCGGCTCAATCGCCTGCCAGCTCACCGCCACACCCCCGCCCGGCCAGCGCATCAACAACTCCGCCGGCGACAGCCCATACAGCGCCATCACCAGCCCCGCCGCTGGCAGCAGGTCCACCCCCGCCGCCGCGAACCGCCGGCCAAGCTCCGCCAGTCGTAGCGTCGCGGGCAATGCCAACTGGTTCGCCGCCGCGTCCCGACGCCAGAACAGCAGCATCAGCAGCACCGCCGACACCAGTACGCCGACCATGATGAAATAATCCGCCGCCCGCCCCAACGCCTCCGGCGAACGCCACGCCAACGCCTCCGGCGACGGGCCGGCCTGCCCCTGCAAGTCGATCGACGTCCACCGCCACGGCGGCGCGAAGTCACCCTCCACCGCGTCGTGCATCAGGTTCGTGTGCTGGCCGACCAGCCACAACCGACCCTGCGTGCCGGCCAGGGCCCAGGTGCCGTAACGCCCAGCCAGCTCCAGCGCGCCCACCGGCTGCACCCGGCCGTGCCGCAGCACCGCCGTCTCGACGCGCAACGGCTCGCGGGCCGAGCTCTGCCAGCCGACCATGACGTGCCCGTCCACCGCCGCCACCGCCCACCGCGCCGCGGCCGGCACGTCGTACGTCTCGCTCGACCATTGCTCGCCCGCCTCGTCCCACTGGTAGACGCGCAGCCCCGCCGCCGCGTCGCCGCCCGGCCTGACCACCAGCCGCACCGTCGCCGCCGGGGCTCCCAACAGCCGGGCCGGCCTGCCCGTCGGCCAGTCGTCGGGCAACGGAACCGACCGCCACCGCCCCCCCTGCACATGCACCAGCCGGTCCACCGCGGGCTCCGCTGCGGACGTCGGTCGGCGGCGCACGGTGCCGAGCGCATCATTCAAAGCATCGAGTTGAGTCGCCGTCTCGACCGCCGGTGTCGGTCGGCGACGAGGCGGGCGGGCCTCCGCCGCCTCGTTGTCGTCGCGCGTGGTCGTGTCAGTGCCGTTGTCTGTGTCTGTGTCCGACTCATCCGAGCCGGCCTCGCCGTCAGCCGGCGAAGGCAGCGGCATGTTCGGCGGCAAACCGAGCCGGAGGTTCCGCATCATCCTCTCGTGGCTCAACGCCCCGCCACCCTCGGCCCCGCCCGGGTCGGCGTCGAGTTGCGCCAGCGCCTCGGCGTCGTCAACGCTCACCAGCGCCCACAGACCCCCCTGCCCCGCCGCAAGGCTGCGCAGCGCAGCGCCGCGCGGCAGCCCCGGCCCCGGCTGCGAGGCGTAGGCCCAATGCTGCTCCACGCCCACCCGCCGGGCACGGAAAATCTGCAACGTCCCGTCCTGGTACGCCACGTACAGCCGGTCGCCCGACGCCGCCAGCCCCTGACCAGCCACCGGCCGGGGGAGCAGGCGCACTTCGCCCAGCTCATCGTCCGCATCGCCCGCCCCGTGATGCGCCAGCAGCGTACGCGGGTCGTCCACCAGCTCCTGCGCCATCCAGACATGCCGCCCGTCGCCCGCCGCAATCACGCGCGGCGACGCCTCCCCCACGCCCGGCGCGAGCAGAAGCAACAGCAGTCCCAGCCATGGATGGAGTCGGATCATCTGCCTCGTAAGGTATCGAACGACGCCCGGCTCTGCCGAGCAGGGTGGGGCGTGGCGCCCGGCCCCGGGGGTTGTGTTTCAGTCATTTCGCCGCGGTGCTCACGGTTCGGCATGCGACGGAACGGTTATGGCGACTTGGCCGGTTCGGCTTCGCGCTCGGCAGGCGCGGGCGCGGGCTGCTTGGCGCTGGGCTTGCCCGGCTTGGGCGGCGCCTGGTGGCTCTTGCGGTCCGGGGCGAGCACCATCGTCATTCGCCGGCCCATCATGCGCGGCGGTGACTCGACCTTGGCAACGTCCGCCAGGCCCTGGTAGATCTCCTGCATCGAACGCAGGCCGAGGTCCTGGTGAGCCATCTGCCGACCGCGGAAGAGCATGGTGAACTGCACCTTGTCGCCGTCCTCGATGAAATCACGGGCCTTGTTGGTCTTGATCTCGAGGTCGTGCTCGTCGGTGCCCGGGCGCAGGCGGATGCCCTTGAGCTCGCTCTGCTTCGCGTGGGCCTTGGCCTTCTGTTCTTTCTTACGCTGCTGGTACTTCCACTTGCCGTAGTCCATGATGCGGCAGACCGCAGGCTTGGCAGTGGGCGCCACTTCGACGAGGTCAAGCCCGGCGGCGCGAGCCATCCGCTTCGCCTCGTCGGTTTCGACGACGCCAACCTGTTCGTTGTTCTCGTCGATGAGTCGGACGGGAGAAAGGCGGATCATGTCGTTCACGCGCAGGCTTTTGCCGGTGTCGCGTGGCTTTGGCCGAAAACGTCCCCTAGCGATGGTGGAATCTCCAGTTACAAGGATCGGGGTGTCAAAATACACAACACGGCAACCGGCCGGCCTCGCCACACCCACCCCCTCAGGCGGTCTTGCGGCGGCCGAAATGCCGTGACACGGAACCATTCTAGTATATCGACCGGGCCGCCGGCCACCTAATGCCGAAATAATCAAGGAATCGCATTGGGCCGTCTGTTACCCCCTAACTCCCCCCGCCCGGCGCGTGCATCAGGGCGACGAACTGCAGCAGCCAGTACGCCACCGGCGCCACCGCGATCGGCGAGTCGAGTACGTCCAGCAGCCCGCCGAAGCCCGGGATCGAACGCCCGGAATCCTTCACCCCCGCGTCCCGCTTGAACAGGCTCGCCGTCAGGTCCCCGAGCTGGCCCACCACGCCCAGCAGCAGCCCGGCGATTACGGCGTAGACCAGCGGGAAGTCGAACTGCACGAACACCCGCTCGCCTTCGACCCGCGCCCAATGCCCGGTCAGCTCCATCGCATTGCCCAGCACCACCAGCCCGGTCGCCAGCAGCCCCGACAGGGCCATGCCCCCCAGCAGCCCCTCCCACGTCTTGCCCGGGCTCAGCCAAGGCACCAGCTTGTGCCGGCCGATCGCCCGGCCGGTGAAGTAGGCCCCGATGTCGCAGGTTTTGGTGATGAGGATGATCGCCGCCAGCACCCAGACCGAGTGCCACTGCCGGATCGCCAAGTAAAAGCCCGGCAGCGTGCCCATGTACAGCAGCGCGAACATCGCCGCGCCCGCCACGCCCACCGATCCCTGCGTTCGGCCCGGGGCGGCGTGGCGCACCAGGGCGAAGATGAACACGCCCACCAGGGCCGTGGCATAAATCGCCAGGGCCGTCTGCGAATCCAGCCCCTTGGGCAGCACGTAGATCAGCCCCGCGCCGACCATGCCCGCCAGCCCCAGCGTCGAGGCGGGCACGTCGATCCCCTTGGCTTGGAAGATGATCGCCAGCTCGCGCGCCGCCAGGGCGATCAGCCCGACCAGCAGCACCAGCAGCAGCAGCCCCGCAGGGAGGTAGGTGCGCCCCATGAACAGCGTCTGGAGCCAGGTGTTTTCGATGTCGAGGCTGTCCAGCCGGGCGTCGGCGTAGAGCACCGCCAGCAGCGCCGCGACCATGACGGTTCCGAAGATCAGCCGGTGCTTGAGCATGGCGGGCATGATAAGGCAATTCACAATTCACAATGGACAATGCAAAGGCGTTTTCCGCCCCCGCTTTGTGCATTGTCCATTGTCCGTTGTAAATTGGCCTCATGGCGCAGCCGATTCGCAGCTTCCGCTTCCTCCCGGGCCGTAAGGTTGGCCGGCGGTACGTGATCGAATCGCCGCTGGGCCGGGGCAGCGAGGGGGAGGTCTACCAGATCCGCGAGCTGGACACCGGCATCCGCAGGGCGGCGAAGTTCTACTTCCCCCATCGCGACCCCAAGCGCAAGCAGGCGATCCGCCACGCCCAGAAGCTCAACACCCTCCGCGCCTGCCCGATCGTGCTCCAGTACCACCACAGCGAGTTCGTCCGCGTCAAGGGCGACGAAGTGGTCGCCATGATCTCCGAGCTGTGCGAAGGCTGGCGGCTTCAGGACTGGATCGACAAGCACCACCGCGGTCGGCTGGCGCCCTACCTGGCGCTGCATGTGCTGTACAACCTCGCCCGCGGCCTGGAGGCGGTGCACGCCCTGGGCGAGTACCACGCCGACGTGCATACGGAAAACATTTTGATCCGCCCGCTCGGCGTCCGCTTCGAGCTGAAGCTGATCGACTTCTACGACTGGGGCAAGCCCGCCCGCTACAAGCAGCAGCAGGACATCGTCGACACCATCCGCGTCTTCTACGACTGCCTCGGCGGCCAGCGCTACTACGCAAAACAGCCGGCCGAGATCCGCTACATCTGCACCGGCCTGCAACGCAAACGGCTGCTCCAGCGCTTCCCCACCATCACCATCCTCCGCCGCCACCTGGAAAACTTCCCCTGGACGCGGCTCTAACCCCCCGCCACCCCCGTCAGCACCGCCGCCACGTTGTACCCATTGAACCCCGCGTGCACGATCACCGCCGGCCACAGGCTCCCCGTCTTCTCATACAACCACCCCAGCACCACGCCCAGCACCGCCAGCCCCGGCAGCGCATGCCACGGCACGCCCCCCGCCCCCTCGCCGCCGAACGTCGCCGCCCCCGCGTGAATCATCGCAAACCCCGCCGCCGACACCCCCACGATCACCCACCGCCGACCCGGTCCCAGCACGCTCAACAACGTCGTCTGCACCAGCCCGCGAAAAATCACCTCCTCGAAAAACGGCGCCACCACCACCACCGCCACCACCAGCAGCGCCAGCCCCACCGCGTCGTCCGTCGACGCCATTGTCAGCAACAGTTCATGCCCCACCGACGGCGCCGGCTGGCCGATCAATTCCCCCACCCAACCCATCAACACCAACGTCCCCAGCACCAACGGCATCGCCGCCGCCAACCCCACCAACCCATCCCGCCACTCCACCCACACCCCCCGCGGCCACACCCCCAGCCGACGCAGCCCCCCCGGCCGCCCCGGCTCCATCATCACCCGCCACGCCAGGTACCCCAGCACCGCCCCCTGACTCACCACCTGCACCACCAGCAGCCACACCGCCTGCACCCGCACCCCCGGTCCCCCCGGCTCCCCCGGCCCCCCCGCCTCCATATCCATCGCCAGACCCGGCCAGACCACCGCCACCAACCCGCCGACAAGCCCCGCCACCACTCCGCCCGCCATCATCACCGCCACCCCCGCCGGCAGATCCCACCACTGCAACCCCACAGCCCGCGCCGGCCCATCCGCCAGCGCGTCCCGCCGCAAACACCCACGCCACACCACCACCGCCAGCGCCACCACTCCCGCCACCACCACCGCCACTGAAAGCCACACCATCAGCCATCCCTCCACACTGCCATCTGTCGCACACCCACCGAAGCCCACGGCTTCCAGCCGTGGGTCTCCCCAACCCCCAACCCCCTCACCCCCCGCGCGATTCCAACGCCCCCCACCGCTCATAAAGCGCCGCCACCCGCATATGCGCCGCCTCCAGCTCCTTACAAGCCGCCTTCAACCGCACATGATCCGCCAGCACCGCCGGGTCCGCCACCACCGCCTCCAGCCGCTGCGCCTCCGCCTCGGCGGAGAGGATGGTCGACTCCATCTGGTCCAGCTCGCGCTGTTCCTTGTAGGAAAGCTTGGGCGCGGCGGCGGTGGCGGTGGTGGAGCCGGAACCACCGCTGGCGAAGGCGGGCTGGTTGCGCTGCTTCTTCGCCTGCTTGCGGGCCTGCGCCTGCGCGGCCTGCCATTGCGAAAGCTCGGCGTAAAACTTCGCGCCCCCTTCGCCGTCCAGCGCGAGGATGTCGGTCGACAGGCGGTCGAGCATGAACCGGTCGTGCGTGACGAGGATCACCGCGCCGGGAAATTCGAGCAGGCTCTGTTCGAGCACCTCCAGCGAGGCGATGTCCAGATCGTTGGTCGGCTCGTCGAGGATCAGCAGGTCGGCGGGCTTGAGCATCAGCCGGGCGATGAGGATGCGCGCCTGCTCGCCGCCGGATAGGTCGCCGACGCTGACCTTCAGTTGCTGGGCACTAAACAGGAACCGGCTGGCCCAGGCGTTGACGTGCAACTGCTGGTTGCGGAACGTCACGAAGTCGCCGCCGCCCGACAAGGCATCGTGCAACGTCTGCGTCGGGTCCAGCTCCGCGCGGTCCTGCGTGAAGACGACGGTGCGCAGCTTCTCGGCGCGCTTGATCGTGCCCGCGTCCGGCGAAAGGTCGCCCGTGAGCAGCCGGATGAGCGTGGTCTTGCCGCTGCCGTTTTCGCCCAGCAGACCGACGCGCGTGCCCGGCGACAGCAGCAGGTCCAGGTCTTCAAACAGCCTCTTGCCGCCGAGCGACTTGGTCAGCCCCGTGCCGGTCAGCAGCTTCTGCGTCTGCCGGCCGGAGGCGGTGAAGTCCACCCCCGCCGCGCGGGCCGGGGCGTTGCGCGACTTCAACTCCGCCAGCTCATCCATCCGGCCGTGCGAGGCGTCGATGCGCGACTTGCTCTTGGTCCGCCGCGCCTTCGCCCCCCGGCT
>JBBDPC010000156.1:0-12495 GCA_040876735.1 Phycisphaeraceae bacterium
ACACACTTGGATGTACGTCCGGTGGGCCTTCTTGAAAAGTGTCGGGAGGTGAGCCGGGAGGAGGGGAGTTCAAACGCCGCTCACCCGCCCAGTTCGATGCGCTCGCGGACGGTCTGTTCGATGGTTTCGACCATGCTGTTCTGCAACCGTTGCATGTGGTGGTTGTGCAGCGGGGGGGCGAAGCCGTTGAACAGGAAGCTGAAGGCGATGGTGCGCGGCGGCTCGCCCTCGCTGGTGGGGATGCGGACGTAGCCGGAGAGGGCGGAGACGCCGCGGAGGTAGCCGGTCTTGGCGACGATCTCCGCGTCGAGGTCGCCCATGCGCCGGCGGAGCGTGCCCGTTTCCCCCGCCCGGGAGAGGCTGCCACGGAACAGTTCGGCCTTCTCGGCGTCGTCGTCTTCGTGCATCGAGCGCAACAGGTCGACGATCAGCCGAGTGGTGACGCGATTTTCCCGGCTCATGCCGCTGCCGTCGGCGATCGACACCGACGCCGCCGACGTCCCCAGCCGACGCCGCAACGCGAAACGCATCGCCGCCGCCCCGTTGTCCCAACTGCCCGGCTCACCGGTCATCGCCCGGCCCATGCGCTTCACCAGCGCCTCGGCGAACATGTTCTGCGAGTCCTGGTTCACCCGCGTCAGCACCAGCGGCAGCGTCGTCTGCACCGCATGCAACGGCTGGCTTTCGGGCAACACCTGGTCGTCCGCCGCCCGGGCGACGCGGTCGATGGTGATCCCCGCGGCGGCGAGCCGGGCCTTGAGCACGTGGGCGAAGTGGATCGGCGGGTCGTGCACCGTCACCTGCACGCCGCCCTGCGGCCGGCTGCGCACCGTGCCGTGGAAGGTGTACTGGTTGGTCTCCGGCAGCCGGCTGATCCAGAACGCGTCGCTGTCACCCGTGCGGGCGCGGTTGCGCGTTTCCAGGAACGGGGCGGGCGGGAAAATCTCGATCCGCGGCGACGCCCCGGCCCGATTGGCGGGCGTGGCGATCACGTCGATCACGTTCTGATAAAAGTTCACCCCCGCCACCTGCGCACACCAGCGGTTGATCAGTTGATCCTCCGGCCAGTCGGGATGATGAAACTGGCGATCGAAGATGCGATCGTCGACCAGCAGCGTGTCGAAATGCGTCTGCCCGGTCGCCTTGACGGCGTCGACCCAGTGGTCGAGCAGGTCTTCGACGACCAGCGGCGGCGCGTGCTGGCCGAGCAACACGGGGTCGCCGAACGCCGGGTCGCCGTCGCCCTGGATCAGCAGGCTCGGCCGGCTGGGGGCGCCCTTCTCCGGCGTGAACCGGGCGAGCGTGGTGCGGAAGACGAACTCTGTGCCCAGCACGTCCAGCGCCGCGGCGGTGGTCAGCAGCTTCATGTTGCTCGCCGGGATCATCGGCTCGTCCGGGTCGATCGCGGCCAGCACCGCCCCGCTGTCGAGGTCAACCACCATGGCGGAGACGTGCGTCTGCCGCAGGTCGCCCGAGCGGATCATCTCGCGCAGCCGGCTTTCAACCTCAATCGCCGACACAGGGGCGACAACGCCCAGCGCGAGGCAAGCCATGACCAGAACGAATGCAATGGAGCGCGACGGCGTTTTCATATTGCTGAACCCTTCGGTGCATGTCCCGGAAACCCGGTGCCCGACCCGTTCCCTATCGACCGGCCTCTGTCGATCCCTGTAGATCGACCGGCTGGAATCAGATGATCCAGTTTACCCACTCCGGCGCATCTTTCGCGATCGTTGCAACCGGCAAATGAGGAACGCACGGCCCGGAAACACCCGCGAAGCGGCGAAGGAGGCAGAAAGTAAATGAACTGACGCGACGCAACAGCCCCATGCGCCCCCCAGGTCATGGGTCAGCTTGAATCAAAGTGGGGCAGCCGCCAAAGCCCGCCCCACCGGAGAAAACAGATTCAAACGGACCCGCCCCCGGCCGCCAGGCTTCGCCATGATCGGCTTGCGGTGGTATCATCCCCCGTCTTTGACCCACCCTGCGAGCAATCGGCCATGAAGCGACGAACGCACACCTGCGGCGAACTGCGACAAGACCACGTGGACCAGACCGTCACCCTCGCCGGCTGGGTGAACAACTACCGCGACCACGGCGGCGTCATCTTCATCGACCTGCGCGACCGCGACGGCCTGACGCAGATCGTCTTCCACCCCGACAACGCCGAGGCCCACGACCTCGCCGACAAGCTCCGCCACGAAGACGTCGCGCTGATCCAGGGCAAGGTCGTCGCCCGCGAAGCCGGCATGGAAAACCCGAAGCTGCCCACCGGCGCCATCGAAGTGCAGGCGACGGCACTGGAGATTCTCAACAAGAGCGAAACCCCGCCCTTCACGCCCGACGACTTCGGCAAGATCGCCGAGGAGCACCGCCTGCGCTACCGCTTCATCGACCTGCGTCGGCCGCGCATGCAGCAGATCCTGCGCACGCGTCACCGGGTCACCAAGATCATGCGCGACTACTACGATGCGCACGGCTTCTACGAGATCGAGACGCCGTTCCTCTGCCGCTCGACGCCGGAGGGCGCGCGGGACTTTCTCGTGCCGTCGCGGTTGCAGCCGGGCGAGTTTTACGCCCTGCCGCAGAGCCCGCAGCTTTTCAAGCAGATATTGATGGTGTCGGGCTTCGACAAGTATTTCCAGATCGTCCGCTGCTTCCGCGACGAAGACCCGCGGGCGGACCGGCAGGCGGAGTTCACGCAGCTTGACCTGGAGATGAGCTTCGTCGAGCCCGACGACGTGATGGGCCTGTGCGAAGGGCTCATGCGGCGGATCTGGAAAGAAGTCGCCGACGTGGACGTGCCCGACCCGGTGCGGCGGATGCCGTACGCCGAAGCGCTCAACCGGTATGGCTCCGATCGGCCGGACCTGCGGTTCGACCTGGGACTGGTCGACGTCTCCGACATTGCCAAGCAGACCGACTTCAAGGTCTTCGCCAGCGCGATCGAAGCGGGCGGCGTGGTCAAGGCGATCCGCGTGCCTGGCGGGGCGCAGATGACCCGCAAGCAGACCGACGCCCTGGCCGAGTGGGTCAAGCAGTTTGGCGCCGGCGGCCTGCCGGTGACGAAGGTGGAAGCCGGCGGGTTCAGCACGGGCATCGCCAAGTTCATCGAGCCGGTCAAGGCGGCGCTGATTGAGCGGATGAAGGCCGAGGACGGCGACCTGCTCTGCTTCGGCGTCGATGCGAAGCCGGCGGTCGTGAACCGCGTGCTCGGCGAGCTGCGCGTGAAGATCGCCCGCGACCTGGAGTTGATCAAGCCCGGGCAGTGGGAGTGGGTCTGGATCGTCGACTTCCCGGTCGTCGAGTGGAACGAGGAGCAGAAACGCTACGACAGCCTCCACCACCCCTTCACCGCCCCGCTGGATGAAGACCTGGACAAACTGGCGTCCGACCCCGGCAGCGTGCGGTCGAAGGCCTATGACCTGGTGCTCAACGGCTCGGAACTCGGCGGCGGGTCGATCCGTATCCACCGGCCCGACGTGCAGCGGCAGGTGTTCAAGATCCTCGGCATCGACGACGATGCAGCGCAGGAGAAGTTCGGCTTCCTGCTCGATGCGCTGAAGTATGGCGCGCCGCCGCACGGCGGCATCGCCTTCGGCCTCGACCGGATCATCATGCACCTGACCGGCACGAGCAACATCCGCGACGTGATCGCCTTCCCCAAGACCCAGACCGGCGCGGACCTCATGCTCGGCGCGCCCGCCGCGGTCGACGACCTGCAACTGCGCGACCTGCAACTGCGCGTACAGACCGCCCGGCGGCACGACGTCCGCGCGCCGGAGGGGTCTTAACCCGAAGCGTCGACTGATTCCCCCGGACTGGTCACTTAAGTGACCCTTCCTGTGGCGCGCTCACCGCTCGACCTGTCCCTGCCAGGGGCGGATGCGGTCCACCGTCCAGCCCGAGAACGCGTTGCGGTCCAGGTAGACCGTGACGTACTGCCGACCCTCCGTGCCGCGCGGACGCACCACGTCCACTTCCGCCCGCGTGCCGCGGATGCGCACCTGCTCAACGGTCAGCATCGACGCCGGCTCCACGTCATCCATCGGCGTGAGCACGTCGTCCCCCACCGCCGACGCCACCGCCGCATACGTCAGCGGGTCCGTGCCCTGCGGCAGCGTGATGCCCACCGGCCCCTCGACCGGCCGATCCTCCAGCACCGCCCGCAACGCCTGCGCCTCCAGGTTCCGCACATTCGTCGCGTTGACGTTGCTGCTCGCCACGTCGCCCGCCTGCTCGGGAATGTTCACGTACTGCGGGGCGCACCCGGCCAGCAGCGCCGCGCTCGTCATCCCCGCCGCCATCCAAAGTCGCATCGCTCGCATCATCATGTCGATTCCTCGTGTTCGCGTTCCACCCCGGACCGGTCCCTCAACGTGCGGCGCGATTGTACCGCCCTTAGCCAACGCCTGCCGCACCGACCGGCTCGTCGCACGTCGCATGCTCGGCTTCGTCGGGTTGTGCCAGCTCCACCGCCACGCCCGGGCCGTCGCCCGCATAATGCCGGGCCAGCACCGCTTCCCAGTCGGCGAGGCTCTTGACGGTGATGAACGCCTGCCGCACGGTTTCGCCGTCGGGATGGTGGCGGGAAAACTTGATGCCGAACTTGCGCATCATCATGCCCGCCTTCTTTTCGCCGTGCAGCGCGACGGAAAGCTCGAAGTGTTCGCGCAACACCTGGCGCTGCTGGGCGAGGGTGGGCGAGCGTCGGCCGGCGTCACGGTCGCCGCGCATCAGGGCGCGGGCCTGCTCGAAGAGCCACGGGTTGCCGATGCAGCCGCGGGCGACGCTGACAAGCTGCACCCCCGTCTCGTCGATCATGCGGAAGATGTCGGCGGCGGACCAGATGTCACCCGAGCCGCCGATGAAGAAGCGGTCGGTTACCTCTCGGTAATTCGCCACCAGCTCGCGCAGGAATGCCCAGCGCGACGGGCCGAGGTACTTCTGCTCGACCGTGCGGCCGTGCACCACCGCGCCGGCATAGCCGAGGTCGATGGCGGCGGCGAAGATGCGGTGGAAGTTGGCGGTCGCTTCGGCGCTGTCGTCGCTGCCGCGGCGGAGTTTGACGGTGCAGGGGCGGTCGTCGCCCACAGCCTGCTTCACCGCGTCGAGGATCGCCGCCGCCTCGTCGGGCACTTGCATCAGGTGGCCGCCGCGGGCCTTTTTCTTGATCTTCTTCACCGGGCAGGCGAGGTTGACGTCGATCACGTCGTAGCCGAGCTGGACGAGGATTTTCGCACCTTGCGCGATCTCCGCCGGGTGCGAGCCCATGAGCTGGCCGGCGATGGGATGGTCGGCATCGTCCAGTTCGGCCGCGGCGAGCCCCTTGCCGCCGGCGATGAGGAACTGGTCCAGCATCGCTTCGGTGACGCAGAACGGGCAACCGTGCCGGCGGGCGACGAGGCGCATCGCGGCGTCGGAATAACCCGCCAGGCCCGCCTGGAAAAACGGGGCGTCAAGTTGCAGCGCATGGGCTTGCGGCATAAGCCGTGATTATACCCGCGACGCCCTCGGTCGTTTGCCTCTCGCGTGCTTGCCCGTCATCATGGAGCCGCTACACGGGGCTACAGGACATACACACGACCACGCACCGGCCGCCCCGCCGCCCGCCATGGAAACGGAACATGACGCCTACCCGCACGCTCGGCCTGCTCGCCGCCCTCACCGTCACGCTCGCCCTGCTCCCCGCCTGCTCGACGAGCACCTTCGTCGACACCGACCGGGCCCGGCATCTTGCCGCCCTGCCCTACCCCGATGACGCCGAACGCGCCCCCGACCGCGACATCCTCGTCCAGCGCGACGGCGGACAGATCCGCATCATCAACCGCAGCGCTCAACCTTTCGACAACGTGCAGCTCTGGGTCAACCGCCAGTACGTCGCCGAGCTCGACCGCATCGACATCGGCACGGACAACCGCGTCAGCCTCCGCGGCCTGGTCAACCGCTTTCAGGAAGCGTTCCCCACCGCCGGCCCGCTCACGCCCGACCGCACCGAGCCGGTCACCTCCGCCGAACTTTACGACCCCGCCACCGGCCAGCGCCACCGCCTCACCGTCATGCCCGAACATCGCGAGCAACTCGGCGAGCGATAACCCACCCCGCAAGCCTCAAGCCTCACGCCTCACGCTTCGCAGGAGACACCCCCGTTGGACTCAGCCCCCGCAGACCTCTGGCATCGCTATCGCAAGTTCCTCACCCGCTGCCCCAGCGTCGGCCTCAGCCTCGACATCTCACGCATGCGCTTCACCTCCCACTTCTGGTCCCGCATGGAGCCCGCCATGCAGCAGGCCTACCAGGCCATGCAAAAGCTTGAAGCCGGCGACATCGCCAACCCCGACGAAAACCGCATGGTCGGCCACTACTGGCTCCGCGCCCCAGACCTGGCGCCGAAAAAAGCCATCGCCAAACAGATCACCGACGCCACCGACCGTGTCGTCGCCTTCGCCCGTGACGTGCACGAAAAGCGCATCACCCCGCCCCGCGCCGCACGCTTCACCGACATGCTGCTGATCGGCATCGGCGGCTCGGCGCTGGGGCCGCAGCTTGTCGCCGACGCCCTGGGCTCCAAGCGCGACAAGCTTCGCGTTCACTTCCTGGACAATACCGATCCCGACGGCATCCGCCGCACGCTCGACGCGATGCAGACCCGGCTCAAGTCGACGCTCGTGCTCGTCGTCTCCAAGTCCGGCTCCACGCCCGAGACGCGCAACGGCATGCTCGAAACCCGCGCCGCCTTCGACGCCCAGGGCCTCGCCTTCCCCCCGCAGGCTGTGGCCATCACCGGCGACGGCTCGAAGCTCGACAAGCAGGCGAAGCAGGAACACTGGCTCGACCGCTTCCCCATGTGGGACTGGGTCGGCGGACGCACCAGCGTCACCTCGGCGGTCGGCCTGCTGCCCGCCGCGCTGCAGGGGCTGGACGTCCGCGCCCTGCTCGCCGGCGCCGCCGAGATGGACCGCCTCACCCGCCGCCCCCAGACCCCGCGCAACCCCGCCGCCCGCATGGCGCTGATGTGGCATCACGCCACCGACGGCGTCGGCCGCAAAGACCTCGTCATCCTCCCCTACAAAGACCGCCTGCTCCTGCTCTCGCGCTACCTCCAGCAGCTCATCATGGAAAGCCTGGGCAAGCAGACCGACCTCGACGGCCGCGTCGTCCACCAGGGCCTGAGCGTCTACGGCAACAAGGGCTCCACCGACCAGCACGCCTACGTCCAGCAGCTTCGCGAAGGCATCGACAACTTCTTCGTCACCTTCGTCGTCGTCCAGCAGGACGTGCCCCGGCCCGGCGCGCAGAACATGCTCGAAGTCGACCCGCGCATCACCAGCGGCGACTACCTGCTCGGCTTCTGGCAGGGCACCCGGCAGGCGCTGCATGACAACGGCCGGGAGTCGATGACCCTCACGCTCGACAGGCTCGACGCGAAGACGCTCGGCGCGGTGATCGCCCTCTACGAGCGGGCCGTGGGCTTCTACGCCGCCCTGGTCAACATCAACGCCTACCACCAGCCCGGCGTCGAGGCGGGCAAGAAGGCCGCCGCCGCCGTGCTCGACCTCCAGCGCAAGCTGATCGCCCATCTCGCCAACGCCGGCGACGAAACCTACAGCCCCGACGAACTCGCCCACGCCATGGGCGAACCCGACCAGGTCGAAACCCTCCACCACCTGCTCGAACACCTCGCCGCCAACAAGCGCTACGTCCACCGCCACCGCCACCGCTACACCCGCCTCTCGTAATATCCCCCCACGCCCGCCTCTGAGCGAAGCGAAGAACGAGATCCGTCACCCGCGAACCCTTCCCCCGCCACCGTGGTACAGATACAGTACCCCCATGCCCCCACCCCCCGGGAAAGGACGCTCGATGCTCATTCGCCACCACCAGGGCCGCCGCCGCACCACCGCCACCGCCCTGCTCACTACCGCCCTGCTCATCCTCGGCCTGCTGACGGCCCCCGCCGCCACGCACGCCGCCGACCCCGCCCAACCGGAGCCTGCCGTCTTGCAAGAGCGCGACGACCGCACCATCGTTCAACTGCCCAACCGCATGATCCTCATCGCCCAGGAGCTGCCCACCGCCCCCGTGGTCTCGGCACAAATCTGGGTCAAGACCGGCTCGATCTACGAGCAGGAGTTCGTCGGGGCCGGTATCAGCCACTACCTCGAACACCTGCTCTCCGGCGGCACGACCGACACGCGCAGCGAAGCCGAGTCCAACGCCATCCTCGGCCGCATCGGCGCCCAGACCAACGCCGCCACCGGCCTGGACAACGTCCGCTACTACATCAACACCACCAGCGACCACACCACCGAGGCCGTCGACCTGCTCAACGACTGGATCCGCAACAGCCAGATCAACCAGTCCGAAGTCGACCGCGAACGCGACGTGATCCTGCAAGAGTTTTCCATGGGCGAGGGCGACCCCGGCCGCATCTTCTGGCGTCTCACCCAACAGGCCCGCTACACCGCCCACCCGGCCAGGCACCCGACCATCGGCTACATCGACGAGTTCAAGGCCGTCACCCGCGACCAGATCCACGACTTCTACCAGCGGATGTACGCGCCCAACAACCTGGTCATGGTCGTCGCCGGCGACATCGACCGGCAGGCAGTGATCGACCAGATCGCCGCCGACTGGTCCGACGCCGAGCCGCGCGAGCTGCCGGAGTTGAGCTTTCCCGTCGAGCCGGAGCTGGACGAGCCGCGCGAGCTGACCGGCCGGGCCGACATCAGCCGGCCGCGCCTCCGCCTCGCCTGGCCGGGCACACGACTCACCGGCGAACACGATTACGCGCTGGACGTGCTCGGCATGATCCTCGGCCAGGGCGAGACCAGCCGACTGGTGCGCGAAGTGCGTGACGAGCAACGGTTAGTGAACAGCATCGACGCGTACAACCTCAGCTTCCCGTGGGGCGAAGGGTTTTTCGGGATTGATGCGGAGATCAGCGAACATGCTCAGCAGTTGGCAACCTTGCGGTTCACGGAAGCCCACGATCAGTTCAATAGGCAACAAGGAGCACCAGCCGGGGTTCCGGATGTAAGTGAGAGTAGAAGGCAGCAGTTGGCGATCGACTTCGTGCAGGGGATCGTACTCGAACAGGTCGCGCGCCTGCGCGACGAAGGCATCACCGACGCCGAACTCGCCCGCGCCAAACGGCAGGTGCTGGCACGGGTGACGCAAAGCAACCAGACGGCCGAGGGCATCGCCTCCCGCCTGGCGCGCGACGTGATCGGCACGGGCGATCCGGACTATCTCCAGCGCTACGTCACCGCCATTGAAGAACTGACCCCCGCCGACATTCAGGCCGCGGCGCAGGTGTACCTCGTGCCCGACCGGCTGATCACGGTGAAGCTGCTGCCGTTCGACGAAGAGCATGGCCCGACGCCGCTGGCCCGAAACGGCGACGAACAGGACGTCGACGCGTTCGAGCAGGAGCCGGTGGACCTGGACAACGGCCCGCTGGCGGAGCGGATGGCCGTGACGCTGGCCGAGCGGGAGGACGACGTCGCGCCCGTGCAGGTCGACCCGCTGGTGGAGTACGAGTTGGACAACGGCATTCGGCTGCTGGTGCAGCGGTCGACGGTCGTGCCGGTCGTGTCGATGCAGGTGTTCTGGAAAGGCGGCCTGCTGGGCGAGCAAGTGGGCAAGGAAGGTGTCGCCAACGCGACGGCGCAGATGCTCATGCGCGGTACGCAGCAGCGCAGCGCCCAGGAACTGGCCGAGGCGATCGCCGACCTCGGCGCGTCGATGGGCACGCAGGCGGGCAACAACACGACGTACGCCCAGGCATCCGCGTTGAGCGAAGATTGGCCGACGGTGATGGAGCTGCTGGCCGAGGTACTGCTTGAGCCGGCGTTCCCGGAACAGGAGTGGCAGCGGTTGCGGCCGCGCATTCTCGCGGCCATCGCGCGCGAGGGCGACTCGTGGTACGGCGAACTGAGCCACAACTTCCGCGAAACGTATTACGAAAACCACCCCTGGTCGCAAAGCCCGCTCGGTCGGCGGGAAGTGGTCGAGCAGTTGACGGTGGAAGACTTGCGTACGTTCCACGAAGCTCGGCTGGGCGGTGAGGAGATGGTGGTGGCCGTGGTGGGCGACGTACAGCCGGAGGCGGTGCGTGAGAAGGTGATGGCGCTGCTGGGGGGGATCGACGCCCGGCCGGCGACGCCGTTCGCGCCCGTGCCCGAAGCCGTGCCGGAGCAGACGCTGGAGCAGGTCGCGACGCGCAAGCAGATCGCGGCGGTGAAGATCGGGCTCGGCCCGGCCATCGAGCGGTCGCATGAAGACTACCCCGCCATGCTCGTGCTCTCACGGCTGATGAGCCAGTTCCCCACCGGCTGGCTGAACCAGACGCTGCGCGGCGAGGGGCCGGGCCTGGCCTACGCCCAGTGGGCACGGCTGGTCACGGGCCTCATCCCCGGCTACTTCGAGATCACTTTCAACAGCTCGCCCGACCTCGTGCCTGAAGCGCTGCGACGCTCCATGGCCGTCGTCGAACGGGCGAAGCATGGCGACATCGGCGACGACGAACTCGCCCGCGCCAAGGCCGGCGTGCTCACCGGCGAGTTCTTCTCCCAGCAGAGCAACGGCGACCGGGCGATGAGCGCCGCGCTCGACGAACTCTATGGCGTCAACGATCCCGACGGCGAACGCTTCCGCGCGGCCGTGCAGGCCCTCGACGCCGAGGCGATCCACCGCGTGGCCCGGCAATACCTGCAAGACCCGGTCACCATCGTGCTCACGCATGAGCCGATCGACGAAGGGCTGCTCGAAGCGGCCATGGAGCACGACGCCGCCGCGGTGGCGCAGCCGGAGGAGGAATGAGCGCAGAAGCCCACGCATTCAATGCGTGGGCTTCGGGAATCATGTGCATGTGTGATACGCCCGGACGATCCGATCGACGTACGCCGTCTGATCGCCCGCCCAGTGCGCTTCTGAAAAGACCTCGACCTCGTTGAACCCGGTGAAGCCGGCGGCCTCCACCCAGCCGCGGATGGTGCGGATGTCGATGCACCCTTCGCCCATCAGCCCGCGGTCGGTCAGCAGGTGGCGCGTCTCGACCCGCCAGTCGCAGACGTGGAAGGCGAACAGCGTCCCCTGCTCGCCCGCCAGTGCGATCTCCTGCTTGAGGTCCGGGTCCCACCAGACGTGATACACGTCCACCGCCATGCCCAGCAGCGGGTGCTGCACCTGCTCGCAGATCGCCCGGGCCTCGGCCATACGGTTGACGCAACTCTTGTCCGCCGCGTACATCGGATGCAACGGCTCGATCGCCAACTTCACCCCACGCTGCTCGGCATAAGGCAGCACGGCCGCAATCCCCGCCGCCACCTGCTTCCGCGCTTCCTCCAACGGCATGCCCGGCACCGCCCCCACCACCAGCACCACCATCGCCGCCCCGATCGCCGCCGCCTCGTCGATGCACCGCCGGTTCTCCTCCAGCGCGGCTTGTCGCTTTGCACGGTCCACTGCTGGAAAGAACCCGCCGCGCACCAACGCCGGCACCGTCATGCCCGCGTCGCGCAACATCTTCGCCGCCTCATCCGGCGAGACGCCGCCCTCCCCCGGCGTAATCACATTCCGCCACACGCTGATACCCTGCACACCCGCCCTCGCATAACCCTCAATGCATTGCCGCAGCGACCACGGCTTGTTCGTGAACGTGTGAATCGCGCAGCGCGACAGGTCGGTGAGTTCAGTTGCGGGCATATCGGTTCGTCCATCGACAACACATTGCCGAAGCCCACGGATTCAATCCGTGGGCTTCAGGGTCCATTCACTCGCACAATTCACACCCCCGCCCCGGCCGCCGCCCCCTCCAGCGCCGGCACGTCCACCCATGTCTTCTCGCGCCAGCTCTTCATGCCAAGCTCGGCCAGTTGCACACCCCGCGCCCCCTCGCGCAGCGTCCAGCGGAACGGTTCGTCCAGCGCGACGTGCCGCAGGAACAGCTCCCACTGAATCTTGAACGCGTTGTCATACTCCGTCGTGTTCGGCACCTGCTGCCAGTGCTCGAAGAACTTGATCGGCTGCGGCACGTCCGGGTTCCAGACCGGCTTGGGCGTCTCGGCCATATGCTGCACCCAGCACTCGCGCAGCCCCGCGACCGCCGAGCCGTGCGTGCCGTCGACCTGAATGGTCAGCAGGTCGTCCCGGCGGACGCGCGTGACCCAGGAACTGTTGAACTGCGCGACCACGCCGTTGGCAAGCTGGAAGATGGCATAGGCGGAGTCGTCGGCGGTGGCCTTGTAAGGCGTGCCATCCTCGCGGACGCGCTCGGGGAGGTCCGTGCTGCCGAGGGCGACCAGCGACTTGACCGGCGCGAAGACGTTGGCGAGCACGTATTCCCAGTGGCAGAACATGTCGATCATCATGCCGCCGCCGTCTTCCGCACGGTAGTTCCACGACGGGCGCTGGGCGGGCTGGTCGTCGACTTCGCCGGTGAAGACCCAGTAGCCGAACTCGCCGCGGACGGAGAGGATCTTGCCGAAGAAG
>JBBDPC010000157.1:0-12385 GCA_040876735.1 Phycisphaeraceae bacterium
GGGATCGGGGATCGGGGATCGGGGATCGGGGATCGGGGATCGGGGATCGGGGATCGGGAAGATTTTATAACGCCCGCCTCTGAGGAGCGCAGCGACGAAGAGGGGGATGAGTGAAGCCCAAATGACAAAATTCAAATGACAAATGATGGAACCGGCTTTCCGTTGCTTTCATTTGCCATTTGAATTTTGTCACTTGTCATTCCCTGATCCCGCTCTTCGCTCGCGGACTCGCTCAGAGGCGGGCGTTTTGAGGAAATTCGAATCCGCTGGTGGCCGGGGTCCGATAGCTGTCTCTGGACGCCAATGGGCCCAGCCGCTACGCTGAACACTCCAGCAGGAGTTGCCATTCCCATGCCCGCAAGCCCCGCCGGCAGCACGACCGCGGGACGATGCCTGTTGATCGTCCCGGCCTTCAATGAACGCGAGTCGATCGCCAAGGTCGTGCGCGAGCTGCGCGCCCAGGCGCCGTTCGCTGACGTGCTGGTGATCGACGACGGCTCGACCGACGGCACGCCCCACCACGTCCCGCGCACCGCCACCGTCGTCAGCCTCCCGTTCAACCTCGGCATCGGCGGCGCGATGCAGACCGGCTACCGCTATGCCGCACTGCACGGCTACGACTTCGCCGTCCAGGTCGACGCCGACGGCCAGCACCCCGCCGACCAGGTGCCCGGCCTGCTGGACGCCCTGCACACCACCGGCGCAGACATGGTGATCGGCTCCCGCTTCATCGAGCCCGGCGGGTATCAGCAGAGCTTCAGCCGAATGGCCGGCATCCGCGTGCTCGGCGGTTTGATCCAACTGCTCACCGGCAAGCAGATCACCGACTGCACCAGCGGCTTCCGGGCGGTCAACCGGCGGGTGATCCAGGCGTTCGCGCACTGGTATCCGGAAGACTACCCCGAGCCGGAGGTCGCCATGCTGCTGCACCGCGGCGGGTTCCAGGTCTGCGAGGTGCCCGCCGTCATGCAGCAGCGGACGACGGGGGAGTCGGCCTTTTCGCTGTTCAACGGCCTGTTCTACGTGGTCAAGGTCGCGATGTGCCTGATTCTGGACACCATCCGCAATCCCTGGCCCTCGGAAAAGGTGCATGCGCCATGATCGGACCGATCGAGTTCCGCACCATCCTGCTCGCGGTGTTCGGCCTGCTCGTGCTCGTGCTGGCCATCCGCTCGCTCCGCGCGATGCGGCTCAACGAACGGCACACGCTGCTGTTCCTGTTCATCGGTCTGCCCTTCCTGGGCCTGGCGGTCTGGCCCGACGCGGTGGTCTTTTTCGCCGACCGGCTGCGGATTGAAAAAGCCACGTTCATGACCTTCTGCCTCGCCGCGTTCACGATCCTCATGCTGTTGAAGCTGCTTTCGGTCATCAGCGTGCAGGACCGCAAGATTCAGAGCCTCGCCCAGATGGTCGGCATTCTCCTGGAAAAGGAAAAGCAGCGGTTCCATCCGCGTCCTCCCACCACGCAGGCCCGCCGCGAGAAGGTCCGCCAACTGCGGGCGCAACTGCGCCAGATGCAGGCCTTGGACCTGGACGAAGCCGACTTGCTGGCGGATGCGGACGACGCGCCCTCCGCCGTGCCCGACCATGAGCCGGACCTGACCGGCGCGACGGCCAACGCGTCCCGCCGCGACAGCCGCACGCTGACGCGGTGAGGGGGCTGGGGATCGGGGATCGGGGATCGGGGATCGGGGATCGGGGATCGGGGATCGGAAAGAATTTTAGAAGCCGAGGGCTGAGCCCCGGATGAGGGGAAAAAGATTTCTAATTGCTGATGGCTAATGGCTGATGGCTAATGGCTGATGGCTCATTGCTGATGGCTGATTGTTCAAATCAGAAATCATCAATCAGCAATTAGAAATCTCTCCCCCCCATCCCGCTCTTCGCTCGCGGACTCGCTCAGAGGCGGGCGTTTTTTCCCGAATCCCGAATCCCCATTCCCCAACCCCCAATCCCCACTCCCTCGCTCCGTGCCGTTGCACAACCCGGGCCAGCCGGTACGATCGCGCTGCTTTGCCCGCGTGGGGCGGCAGCGATCCGGCGGACCCAGGAACTGACCTATGGCCAGCCAGGTTGCGTTCGATTCCTCTTCGCCTGCGGAGCGTCTGGCCCTGTGGCTCGACGGACGGCGACGCTGGGTGTTCGGGCTGATCGCGCTGACCTACCTGGCGGCCTACAACGGCCGGTGGCTCATCGGACCCGACAGCGCGCTCTACTCCACCATCGGCCGCAACCTCGCCGAGGGGCATGGCTACACCTACCACGGCCAGCCGCACACGCTCGTCTATCCCCTGCTGCCGTGGCTGCTGGGCGGGCTCTGGCAGATCACCGGCGTCAGCCACTTCGCCGCCGCGACGGCCATGCTCACCCTCGCCCTGCTCGCCCTGGCGCTGGTCTACCGCCTGGCCCGGCTTCACCTGGGCCGGCCCCACGCGGTCGCCGTCACGGCCCTGGTCGCCCTGACGGACCTGGTCCACCACTTCAGCTTCCATGTCCTCACCGATATCCCGTTCTTCCTCGGCGTGGTCGCGGTGCTGGCGGGCTACGAGGGCATTCGCCAGCGCGGCGGCGACGGGGGCGCGGCGGCTCCACCGGCACGCCCACACGAATGGGCCGACTGGCTGCTGCTGGCCGGGGGATTGATGGTGGCGGTGCTGGCGCGGCCGACGATGTGGGCGCTGGTGGCCGCGCTGCTGGCGACGGCGGCGTGGCATCTGCTGCTGGGGCCGCAGCGGTGGCGGCATGCCGCGATCGGCGGGCTCACCGTCGCGGCGCTAGGCGTGTTCTACCTTATCGACCCGCGCCGCCATGCCGCCGCCGCGGCACAGCACGCCAGGCCGGGCACAGCCGACGCATCATCGTCCTTATCAACGACATCGCCCGCCGCCGGCCACTCCTACGAAAGCGGCGTGCTCGCCCACGTCAGCGATCCGATGGCCTTGTTCGAGCACATCCGCGAGCAGAGCCTGCCCGCCCTGCTCGACGCCCATGCTATCGAAGCGATGCTGGCCATCGAACTCGGCCCCGCGCTGCTCAACGCCGTCGGCGGGCTGGTCGTCATCGCGCTGGGGCTGGCGATGGCGCGGCGGCGCGTGCTCTGGGGCGCGCTGGTGGCGGCGACGCTGGCGATGATGCTCGTTCACCTGCCGGTGGTGCGCTACTTCATGCCGTTGATCCCGATCATGGCGATGGCGTGGTGGCTGGTGGTGCTCTACGTCTCCCGCCGGCTGCCGGAGCGCGGGGCGCACTGGGCCTCCGTGGCGCTGCTGACGCTCGTGCTCGGCCCCAACATCGGCCACGTGATCAAAACGATCATCCGCCAGCGGCAGACGCCCTTCTACGAGCATTACGAGCATGGCGCGTACCTGCCTTACCTGCACCTGGGCGAGCGACTGCCGGACGTCGTCGAGCCCGACGCGTGGGTGGTCAGCGAGGAGGGCCGGCTGATGACGTTCCAGAGCCGGCGACGGGTGGTCGAACGCTACGAACTGTCCCACCTCGCCGACCCCGCCGCGCCCGGCTACGTGCTCGAGCCGGCCGACGATCCGCTGCTCGACGACGACCTGCTCGACTGGCGGCGCGGCGAGCCGGTGCATACCTTCACCCTCCACGACCGCCGCTGGCTGCTGCGCCCGCTCATCCCGGCCGCCGACGACGCCCCCGCCGAAACCGCCGCACCATGAAAATCACCATCGTCACCCCCAGCTACAACCAGGGCCGGTTCCTGCCCGCCACCGCCGACAGCATCCTCGGCCAGCGCGGCGACTTCACCCTCGAATGGCTCGTCGTCGACGGCGGCTCGACCGACGACACCCTCGACGTGCTGCGCTCGCTCGACGACCCGCGCCTGCAGTGGACCAGCGAACCCGACCGCGGCCAGTCCCACGCGATCAACAAAGGCCTTGCCCGCGCCACCGGCGACGTCGTCGCCTGGCTCAACAGCGACGACCTCTATGCCGACGGCGCGCTCGACTGCGTCGCCCGCACTTTCGCCACCGAGCCCGAAACGCCCTGGCTGGTCGGCCGATGCGACATGATCGACGAGCAGGGCCAGCCCGTCCGCCCGCGCATCACCGCCTACAAAAACCGCTCGCTCGCCCGCTACACCTACCGCCGGCTGCTGCGGGAAAACTTCGTCAGCCAGCCGGCCGTCTTCTGGCGTCGCGCCGCGGGCGAGCAGGTCGGCCCGCTCGACGAGTCGTTGCATTACACCATGGACTACGACCTCTGGCTCCGCCTGGGCAAGCTGGCCGACCCGGCATTGCCCGACGCGGTGCTCGCCCACTTCCGCGTCCACCGCGAGAGCAAGTCCGGCCAGATCAACCGCGAACAGTTCGACGAACAATACCGCGTCGCCTGCCGCTACTTCGACAACGACCGCGCCTCCCGCTTCGTCCACCGCTGCAACGTCGAAAAGATCGTCCTCGCATACCGCACCATGCGCCGGCTGGGGTTGGGGTGAACGTTGGCGACCGGCAGAAACACGCTATCAAGGCTCGGCCTGATCCGACGGCACATGCGTCACCATGCCGCATTCCGGACACACCCGCCGGCCATCTTCCGCCACCTTGCAGCCGCGTAAATCGTAAGCGCAGCGGCGGCAGAATCGCAGGTCAAGCCAGTGATGCACGACCACCGATAGCTGGCTGGACTTCCAGAAAACGAAGCCAAGGCCGACCATCGCGCCTGCTCCTAAGAGATACGGTGTTGACACATCCCTGACGTGCTTGAGCACATCACTTTCCGGCACGATGAGATTGAGCGTGATCACAAGTATCAACACAGCGGACGGCCACCAGCGTCGCCCGCGCCCGGCTTTGCGAGGCTCTGAATGATCCGCCGTGGGGGACGGTGGTATCCCCACGCGCAGAATCGAACGGCACCCCGGACACTGCCATCTGCCCCCGCTGACATCACCGATCAGTTGCATCAACAGGTAAGGCCAGCGAAACGCATGGCCGCACACCGGACAACACGTACGTCGACGCATTGAACGCCCCCCTTCCTGCGGCAAGGGCTTCTCACCCCTTCACCATCGCCAGCACTTCGTCCGGCAGCGTCGGCGTCGCGCCGGGTTGGGAGGCGACGTAGGCGCCGACGTGGTTGGCGAGGTTGGCGATCCGCTGGGCCGGCATGCGCAGCACCCGGCCGACCAGCACGGCGGCGGAGACCGCATCGCCGGCACCCACCGCGTCGGCGCCCTCGGCGGCGGGGTAGTCGGCCGGCTCACCGTCGACCGTGCCTTGCGGCGTGTACAGCCGGGTGCCCCGCTTGCCGCGGGTGAGCACGACCATGTCGAAATCGAACGGCTTCATCAGCCCGGCCACCAGCGCGTCCGGGTCGTCACCATCCACGAACACGTGAAGCTGCGACGCCACGGTCGGCAGCTCGGTTTCGTTGAGCTTGAGGATGGTCGCCAGGTCGCAGCTTCGGCGGAGGATGCGGGCGTCGTAAAAGTCCTGGCGGAGGTTGACGTCGAACAGCCGGATGGCCTGGCGGGCGGTATCGAGGAAGCGGTAGATCGTGTTGCGGGTCTGGGCGTCGCGCTGGGCGAGGGTGCCGAAGCAGACGGCGGCGCAGGTGCGGGCGAGGTCTTCGAGATCGAAATCGAACGAGAGTACGTCCCAAGCGACGTTCTGGACGATATCAAAGGAAGGCTGGCCCTGGTTGTCGAGGTCGACATAGACCGTGCCGGTGGGCTTGTCGGGGTCGGTCTGGATGAAGTCGATGCTCAGACCGCGTTCTTTGAGCTGATCGATGAGGGCCCGGCCGAGCTCGTCCTGGCCCACGCGGGAGACGATGACGCCCCGGCCCTGGCGGACCTGGGCGAGCTGGTGGGCGTGGATCGCGACGTTCAGCGGCGCGCCGCCGAGGCGTTGGGACTCGGGGAAGAGGTCGAATAATGCTTCGCCGAGGCCGACAATGGTGAAACGTTCGCGGGTCATGGGCGTCAGATTAGCAAAGATGGGGGTGGCGAGGCGATCAAGCGGTCACGGCAGGCCATGCGGTTGAAGCCACACGGCTTCGGGGCGGGGGGTGTCATTGGGCCCGCGACGGCCTAGAATGGATGGGAGATGAGCATGGGCACATTCAGCCGGTTGTGCCTGGTCCTGCTGCTGAGCTGGGGCTGGGGAGGAAGCTGGGCGGTGGGTCAAACCAACCGTCCGACGGTCTATATCGAAGACTCGCCCGCGGCGGCAGAGCTGTTTGACGAAGCACAAAGCCTTCGCCGACAGGACCGCCTTGGCGACGCCGCCGAGCACCTGCAAGAGGTCATCGAGCGGTATCCGCACAAGCTGATGCCGACTGACGAAGCCGGCGGCTACGAAGACGCCGTGGTGCAGGCATACCGCAAGCTGTTGGACGACCGCACCTTGCGCGAAGCCTACCGCGACCGGTACGGTGCCACGGCACAGCGCCGGCTGGACGAGGCGCTAGCGCCTTGGCCGGACGGCGCGGCGCTGGAGGCGGTCGCCCGGCGGTACGCGATGACCGAGGCCGGCTTCGAGGCGGGCCTGCTGCTGGCGGGCTACTACATCGAGCGGGCCGACGGCCGCAGCGCGGCGAGCGTGCTCGATACGTTCGAGCATCACCCGGACCTGGCCAGCCGCCGTGACCGTTACGACTACCTCCAGGCGGTGGCGGGCCTGCTCGGGCGCGAGCGTGACCGGCTGCATCGCCATCGCGACGCGCTGGTCGAGCAGGGGCACGACGATGCGGTGGCCGACCTCGAAGCGCTGGCCCACCGGCTGCATCCGCCGCTGCGTCTGGAACAGCCGGAGCAGATTGCGGTGGACGTGGGCGACCTGCCGGAGTTGCTGCGTCGGCCGTTGTGGGAGACGGAAGTCGACTTCGCGGCCAGTCCGTCCGATGCGCGCAACACGGGCAACCGGCAGCCTCAGCCGCGCGTCGCCCAGGCCCGGCCGAGCAATCGCGGGTCGACGGACGGCCACCCGCCTGTGCTGCCGACCGCCGGCGAGCAGCGGCTGTACATCAACGAAGGCCGGCAGATCCGCGCCCTGGATCGCAACTCCGGGTGGACGCTCTGGACGTTCGCCTGGGAGCCGGAGGAGATGCAGCAGGCCGGCTTCCCGCAATTCGGCCGCATGGCCAGCGGCGGCGCCGAGCCGCAGCCGGTGTTGCTGCACGGCCGGTTCGCCTTCGCCGTCATGGGCCACAGCGCCTTCTGGCCGGCGCGGTGGCAGCAGGAGACCTCGCCGACCGCGCTGGTGGCCCTGGACCGGGACACGGGCGAACTGGCATGGAAGATCGAGCCGGGCGACCTCGACGACGCCTTCGAGCGGTCAAACTTCCAGGGTACGCTGGTGGCGGGCGACGACACGCTGTTCGCCCTGATCCGCCGCAGCCAGGCCTCGGGCTTCCAGGACACGTTTCTCGTCGCGATCGACCAGCGGGACGGCTCGCCGCGCTGGCGTCGCCACCTCTCCAGCGCCGCCACCACCAGCCGCTACGCCACCGGGCCGCGCCCGGAGATGTCAGCCTACGGCAGCACGATCTACGTCAGTGACAACATCGGCACCGTCGCCGCCGTCGACACCCGCCACGGCACGCTCCGCTGGGCCCGCGTGTTCATGCCCGCCCGGGAGATGATCGAGCGCGGCGTGCTTCGCGGCGAAGTCGGCACCGCCGATCGCGTCACCGGCCCGCCCATCCTCATCGCCGCCGGCCTGGTCGTGCCCAGCCCGGCCATGGAAGGGCGGAAGATCGTCCTTTTCGATCCCGACACCGGCGAAGTGCTCGACGAAAAAGCGTCCAGCCCCTGGCGGACCGCCGACCATCTGCTGCCCGCCGATGACGGCGTGCTCGCCATCGGCCGCGACGTGGTGCTGTTCGACGGCGAGACGCTCGAACCCCGCTGGACGCATCGGCTCGAAGGCGAGTCCACGCCGGAGATCGCCGGCCGCGCCGCGGTGAGCGAAAAGTACGTGCTCGTGCCCACCACGGAAAACATCGCCCTGCTTCGACGCGATGACGGCCAGGCCGTCCGCATCATCGACGTCGAGGAGCCGGGCAACGTGCTCGTCTACGACGGTCAACTCGTCGTCGCCACCGGCCACGCCGTCCGCAGCTACCTCGACTGGCGCCGCGCCGCCGAGCATCTGCGCAACCAGATCCAGGATCGGCCGGACGATCCCGCCCCCGGCCTGGCACTGGCGCACCTGGCGATGCGCGCCGAGCAAGCCAGCGTCGCCCTTGAAGGCGTCGACGCCTCCCTGGACGTGCTCCGCCACTCCACGTTGCGCCAACGCCCGGCCGAGCATCGCCGGCATCAGGCGGAAGTCTTCGACAAACTGCGCGACCTGATCGACGCCACCGCCGACAACCCCGGCCTGCGCAGCGACCTGTTCGACCGCATGGCGACCATGACCGCCGGCCCGGAGCAGGAGGTGACCTACCACCTCTCGGCCGCGCAGCACCAGGCTGACATCGACCAGCCCCGGCAGGCGGTGGAGCATCTGCAGGCCGTGCTGCTCGACGCCACCCTCGCGGCGCAACTTTACGAACAGCCGCAGGTCGCCCGGCAGGCGGGTCTGGAAGCGCAGCGCCGGCTGGTGGAGTTGGTCGACCGTGAAGGCCGGGACATCTACGCCACGTTCGACACCCAGGCCCGGCAGCAACTCGAGCAGTTGCGTCACCGGAACGGCCAGGCCGAGGCGCTGGCACGGCTGGCGGAGCAGTACCCGCTCGCCCGGTCGGCGCCGGAGGCGTTGCGTGAGGCCGGCCGGCGGTATGCGGCCGAGGGCGAGCTGGGCGCGGCGTCGCAGCAGTTCCGCCGGGCGTACGACCATGCCCGCCGCGAGCAGCCGGAGCTGTTGCCCGAGATCGTCGGCGAACTGACCGAGTTGTACGAACAACACGACCGCCCGCGCCAGGCCGCCGCATGGCTGGAGCGCGTTCGGCAACGGTATCCGGAGCTCGAACCGATCCGCGCCGGCCAGCCCACGCCGCTGCGGCCGTGGATGTCGGAACTGGCCCAGCGCGACGGGGTCGACGGTGAGCGGCCGCGCATCAACCTGCCCCTGCAACAGCCCCGACTGCTTGCCGGCCGAGCCTTGCCGCCGCTGGCGACGGCCGAACGTGAACAGGCCAGCGACCGGCTGCTCACGCTGGACGAGACCGTGCTGCGCCTGCACACGGGCGACCACTTCGAAACCGCCTGGCAGCGCGAACTGCCCGACGGCGCCGCCGCGGCGCTGAGCGTGACCGACCAGCAGGTGCTGCTCTGGCTCGAAGAGGCTCAGGCGGTGGTGGCGCTCGACGGCGAGACCGGCCGGCCGATGTGGGACGCCGTCGAAGCGGCCGCCGTGCTGGATGAAGCAGGCGACCCCCGCCGGCGCGACGCCGCCCGGCCGCGCGAGCAGCGCGAGTTCATCGAGATGATCGAGAACGGCCCGGTGCGCATCGGCGCAGGCGGCCGGCTGCTGACCGACCGACAGGCGGGCGACGATCGCGACGCCATCTTCCACGCCTTGGGCGACCAGGTCATCGTCCTCGCCGACGGCCAAGGCCGGGTGGCCGGCATCGACCGCGACACCGGCCGGGTGCAGTGGACCCGTCTGGCTCCGCTGGACACCGTCACCGCCGTCACCGCCAACGCGGACACCGTGGCGCTCACCGGCGTCAGCGGCGCGGGCACCGACGCGGTCGGCGGCACGCTGCTCGTGCTCGACATGCACACCGGCGAACCCCGCTTCCCTGCGGTGGAAGAAAACGACCCGCCCCAGTGGGTCGGCTTCGCCGGCAACAACCTCGTCGCCGTCGCCACCACCCACCAGATCACCGCCCACCGCGCGAGCACGGGCGAAGTGGCCTGGCGGCTGTCGCTGACCCAGGACGCCTCGCCGCTGACCGGGCACGGCTGGGCCGACGACCACATGCTCCTGCTGCTGGACAATGCGGGCATGACCCTGGCGATCGAGGCCGGCAGCGGGCAACTGCTCAACCGCATCAGCCTCGGCGACGGCACCGGCGCCCCGCGCGTCGCCGCCCAGGCCGTCGCCCCCAACTGGCATCTGCTCACGCCCACCAACCTCGTCGCCGTCGACGGCCGGGGGCAGGTCGCCTGGCGCGACGCCGTCAACCTGCCGCGCAAACAGCTCATCCACCAGTTCACCAGCCGCGAGCACACCTTCGTGCTCCACCGCGAAGCGGGCGAGGCCGAGGAACGCGCCGCTGCGGGCCTTCAGATCGAAGGCCGGGTGGTGATTCGCATCCAGCGCGGCGGCGACGGGATCGAAGAGCGCATTGAGATGCAGCCCAACGCCGATGTGCAACAAGCCCTCCCCGGCGACGCCGGCCCGTCACGCTACCGCCTGTTCACCGTCGACCGCCGCACCGGCCGGCTGGTCGCCGAACGCAAGCTGGGCCCGATGCCCCAGCCGCTGGACGCCGCCGCCGCCCTGCTGCTGGACAACCACCTCGTGTACACGATGGGCACGCAGACCCTCGTCATCCCCGGCTCACCCACGCCGCCGGAACCGGAACCGACGCCCGAGGCTGAGGCGGAACCTGAGCCTGAGCCCGCCGATTGAAAGGCAACGCTTTACGCTATCCAGTCCAGTAACTCCGCCCCTGTTGTTTAGACCCCGCGCCCACGCGGGGGCGGCGCCGGGGGGCTTCCGGAGGGCTTCCGGGGGCGGCGGGGCTAAACGCGACACATGAAGTGAATCTGCTCGATCGCTACTCCTGGACCACCGCCCCGCCGCGGGCTTCCCATAGCTCCAACCCGCCGCGGAAGTCGTACACCTGCCCGTAGCCGAGCCGGATCAGTTCCTTCGCCCCTGCCGGACCGCGCGGGTCCTGCCAGTCCCGGCCGTAGACGACGATCGGCGTCGCCTCGCTCAGCCGGGGGTCGTCGCGCTGCATCTCGGCCAGGCGGATGTTGACCGCACCGGGGATATGCCCCTCGGCGAACCGCTCCGCCGGCCGCACGTCAACGATCGCCAGTTGCTCCGCCTCCGCCTGCATCTTCACCAGGTCGGCATATTCCACCAGCACCAGGTCCCGGTCGCTGGTCGTCCGCCCGCCGCACCCCGCCAGCAGCGGCACGGCCGTCACCAGCAACACCACCGACGCCCACCTCATCGCTTTGCTTATCATCACACCTGTTCCTTAAACCGTGAATCTCGAACCCTCCGCCAGCATACGCGATTCCCCACCCGAAGCCCACGGCTTCCAGCCGTGGGTCCCCACCATGCCCCCCATCTGGCCGTTCTGTCAGGGCATCACCCCTCCGCCTGCCACACTGGCAGCGCCGCCGCCCGGCCGCCCCATCCCCCTGCCCGCACAAAGCACGCCAAACTCCGTACAATACGCCACTTAAACAACGGCCCCGAAGCGTGCCACCCCGGCATCCCAGTTGCAACCACAACCCCCGGCGGTCGTTGCAGGCATCTGCCCTGCCCCGGCCGCACAGCATCGCAACGGAACCAGACTTCCCCGCACCCCATAGCCATTGGAGATAGACGAACATGGCGGTGAAACAGCTAGCCTTTGAAACCGAAGCCCGGACACGCCTGATGCAGGGCGTCGAAAAGCTCGCCAACGCGGTCAAGAGCACGCTCGGCCCGCGCGGCCGCAGTGCCGTGCTCGACAAGTCCTGGGGCGGCCCGACCGTCACCAAGGACGGCGTCACCGTCGCCGAGGAAATCGAGCTCGCCGACAAGTACGAAAACATGGGCGTCCAACTCGTCAAGGAGGCCGCCAGCCAGACCTCCGACAAGGCCGGCGACGGCACGACCACCTCCACCGTCCTCGCCGAGGCCCTGTTCAAGGAAGGCCTGAAGCAGATCACCGCCGGCGTCGACGCCAACGCCCTGGTCCGCGGCATGAAAAAGGGCGTCGAAGCCCTCGTCGCTGACATCGCCAAACAGTCCAAGCCCATCGACGCCAAGAAGGACATCGCCAACGTCGCCGCCATCAGCGCCAACAACGACCTGGCCATCGGCAAGATCATGGCCGACGCCTTCGAGCGCGTCGGCAAGGATGGCGTCATCACCGTTGAAGAAGGCAAGGGCCTGGAGACCTACGTCGACGTCGTCGAAGGCATGCAGTTCGACCGCGGCTACCTCTCGCCGAACTTCATCACCGACCAGGACGAGATGACCGTCGATCTCGAACGCTGCCTCGTGCTGGTCTACGAAGACAAGATCAGCTCGATCCAGAAGCTCGTCCCGCTGCTGGAGAAGGTGCAGGACGCCAAGAAGCCCCTGCTCATCATCGCCGAGGACGTCGAAGGCGAAGCGCTGGCGACCCTCGTGGTCAACAAGCTGCGCGGCGTGCTGAACGTCTGCGCCGTCAAGGCGCCCGGCTACGGCGACCGCCGCAAGGCCATGCTCCAGGACATCGCCATCCTCACCGGCGC